>CAIVKC010000037.1 GCA_903906365.1 uncultured Bacteroidota bacterium
AGAACCATAATATTTGCCAAATTCGGATTGACCAACTAACCATCATCCATCTATAGAATCCACTATAATCAAGAAATTGGCAACTTAACCGGAAATTTAATATACTTTTTTAGGGGGAGGCATATTATATCCTCGCAGCCTTCCAAAGTACACTACATATATTTTTTTAATATTACTCCGTGCTGTATGAATCCTCCGATTTTGAAATAAGTATCATAAATTTAAGGGTTACCATCGCTCTGGATTGAACCTTAAAAAAGCAAATCGGACAAAACATTCCTAATTAATAAAGCTATAAAGATGAGACATTTAATATTTTTAATGCACACTTCACTGGATGGTTTTGTGGCCGGACCTAATGGAGAAATGGATTGGATACAATTGGATGAGGCAATGTTTGACTTTATTGGAACCATGACAGACCAAGCTGATACAGCACTCTATGGCCGGGTAACCTACGAATTGATGGAAAACTATTGGCCAAAGGCGGGTGATAAACCAAAGGCGACAAAACATGACAAAGAGCATTCCAACTGGTACAACCAAGTTTCAAAAGTGGTATTATCTACAACCCTTCAAGAAGCGGGGCTACACAAAACCAAAGTCATTAGTGACCATCTTTCGGAGAACATTCATGAATTAAAGCAGCAGGGCGGAAAAAATATCTTAATATTTGGAAGTCCCCGTGCTTCACAATCCTTGTTAAACCATGGACTCATTGACGAGTTCTGGCTCTTTGTCAATCCAATTATTTTAGGACAGGGCATGCCGCTATTTAAAGACATAACAGGGAGAACCAAGTTGAAACTTGTAGAGTCTAAAACGTTTGGAGCTGGCGTAATTGCACTTCACTATGAAAAATCTTAATCCTGTTAACCGTTAATACGCTGCCCTTCAAATGGGTTTGCAGCAACCCTGTCCGGCGGAATAACAAAACAAAAGACCAATTTCTTCAAGAAACTGCCGGATAACTTGAATTTAATCAATCCGGTTCTGGGGGTGATTCTATCAGCTCCAATCCGGGATGAATTACCCATCGCACAAACCGGCGGCAAAAATGCCCGATAACCGTACTGCAAAATTGAATTAATGCTTGGGTTATCCATTTTTTGCCATCTAACCGCAGGGAACAACACTGGGGATCCCCGGCACGAAAAAATATAAAAACACCAGCGACCCGTTAATGGACTCTATAGGCAAAGACTATCCCGGGGAATAATGCCTTCCTGGAAAAATAGAGGACTGGTCAGCAGGAAGGGCCTCCAAAAAAGCTGTTTCGTGTCAGGCTGGCCGGCATATCTTAGAAAAAACCCAATGGGGGCCCTTCAAACAAAAGGTTTTGTGATGGCGGTTATCTTTTTGTTTTGGGGAACATATAAATGGCAGCGTCCCCGGGATCGAGTTCCAGGGAGGGCTCATAAGCCGAGGCGTCAACAAGGGTTCCGTCTTTGAGTATTTTTTTCACCGAATCGTCCCCGTAAATGGTCAGATCTATGGCTTTTTGGAAGTCTTTATTAACGACCACCAGGAAATAGTTGTCGCCTTTTTCCAGCAGCGAAACCAGGGCCGGGGCGCCATGGGTTTCCAGGAGCTTTATGGCATGCGGCAAGGAGGTAAGCCGGACCGTTCCTTCAGGAATCCTGCCCTGGCCCATATGTCGCACCCATACCACTTTGGATCCGAGAAATACGCCTGAAAGGCTTTTTATCTCCCCGCTCATCGTTTTTATCCGGTCATAGACCACGGTCCTTTTTCCTGCCGCACTGATGGGAGCGCCGCGCTGGTCCTCTGAAGAAGGGGCATTGACCGAGGTGGCTGACCAATAGGTAAAATACTGAATGCCCTGCGCCCCATAGGCCAGGTCGCTGTATACCTGCAGCCGGATGGCAGCCAGGGTCTGGGGCGTCAGGTGGTCTTCATCATAATTGGTGGTCAGCGCAAAGGCCCAGAAGGGTTTGCCCGCCCGGCGGGCTTCGGTGGAAATCTGTTCGAGGTTCTCATACCAGGTCCTGGAAAGCCGGTCCTTGAGTACGGGGTAATAGTCAAATGATATGAATTGTACGGGGATCTGTTGCACAGCGGCACGCAGATAATCCAGGTAGTCCTTGGTGCCTAACTGGGCGGAATCTGCAAAATTCGGAAAGAGGTTGACGTAGCAGAAATGCCGGTTGTCTATTGCCTGGATCTTTCTGGCCCAGTTACCCAGTTCACCAAAGGCGGCAATACCGGGTTCATCCATGAGGTGGTAGCCGGCTAGGGCCGGATGATTCATCAGCCGGCGTACCGTACCTTCCGGATCTGACTTTAACTCCGGACAGGAAGCCACGATCCGGATGCCGATTTTTTCGGCGATGTCCATTGCTTTGAGCAAATCGTCTATATTGGAATAGCCATTGAACTGGTAGGTGATACCGGCTTGATTCATCTCCTGATAACGGGCCAGGGTGGTTTCCGAGGCAGGAATGCTATACCAGGCAAGGATGGGTATCTCTGCGGTAGAAGCCAGTTTGACCTGGGAAAATACCCGTCCCTGGATCAGGAAGGCTGCCATCGCCATTACCATTAATCTTTTCATGTTGTATGTATTATTAAACACTTCCGAATCTATGTAATTATTATATATTCCAAGCTATTTCCGGCATTTTCAGGGTGCTGACCGGCACCTGGCTTTTCTGTGTACAGGGGCGGAAATCACCCCCAGATAACGCCCCATCCAATAGGGCAGCAGCCAGGTGTCCCCGGCGCTGATCAGTGTCTTTCCGTCGCCTTCGGTATCCAGGGTAAAGACCTGCCCGTTATGTCGGAACAGGGGCAGCTCTCCCAGGGGCAGTAGTTCACTGGTGGTCTGACCCCTGAAATTGGCGGGCAGCAGGTTGATGTCCTGTCTCCCGGAATTTCTCATGGCCCAATTTCGCAGGTCCAGCGGATAGTTTCTTAAAAAACGGACGGAGGCCGGGAGATCGAAATCCTGGGCGCCTGTCATAGCGTAGGTAAAGTTCCATAAGGCATCCTCTTCGGGCCGCTCCATACTCCAGTGATCGCGGATAGCGGCCCTGAATTTCTTTTGTAAAACCGGAGTAAAGGCATAGGGATAAAGACCCCAGTAGGCCAGAAAGTACATTTCATCATCGGAGTGGTTCCAGCCTTCAGACAGTATTTTACTCAAAGTATCCTGGTCACCGGAGCCAATGGAAGCCATCGGGCGCATCAGGTTATGCAGGTAGCCGTATTGATCCATCAGCTCAAAGGCCTTGGTCCGGTATTTTTGTTTTCCGGTAAAATGGTAGGCGGTCTGGAGGAAGGCAATGATATTGGAGGAATTGATTTTCCGGTCCCCTATATTTTCCGCAAAATGATTGACATAGTCCGGATTCCATTTACCCCAGAGTGTGGGCTGACCGTCCACGTCGATCAGGTAAAGATTATGGTCAACGATATAACCGACCAGGTCGTCCAGGCATTTGAGGGCGCGCGCCTTCCAGGCCTTGTCACCAGAAAGCTCCAGGACGGCTGTCAGGCCAAAAATCTGCCCCACGGCCTGGTCGCTGCTGGCCGTTGAACGCCAGGTCCAGTTGTGGTGGTCGGCCGCAGAAAGCCACAGGTTGGCCGGGCTGCCGGTTTGCAGTTCCCTTATCTGCCATCCGGAATCCAACGCATTCTCGCGCTTATAATCCCGCTCAAAACTCCTGGCAAAAAGCCCCCTGATTCCAGTGACCGTATGCAGCCGCTCAAGGGCTTCAAAGGATTCCAGGGCGTTCTGCCTGGCCTGCAGGGAGCCGGTGGCCCGGTAACGGAAAAGCTGGCCGGCCAGGTACATGCCGGTCCAAAGATTGTCACTGGGTTGGTTTACGGTTTCGGCAGAGGCATAGCTATCAGTGAGCCGTACAGCACTGCAGTTCATACCATATCGTATATTTTTTTCCCTTACCTGTCTTTCAAAAAACATCGCCTTGTCTTCCAGGGTCATCTCTGTAAAGAAAATTTGGCCAAGACCCTTTTTTGTCAGGATCAATACACTATTTTGGGGGCCTTTTTCCATGGCAAGTACCTGGTTGTCCGGAAGCCAGCGCTCCCCGGCATAATAACGGTATTTTCCGCCGGTATCCAGGTAGAAGGCTCCCCGGGAAGTGCCCATCCAGAGACGCCCGTCGATTTCCCGGATGCAACGGATATCCGTACAGGGCAGATGATCACGCAGTACATTGTGAGCAAGCAGATAATACCCATGGACGGTCCCGATGGCCAGCTGCCTCCCCCGGTCAAAATAGGCCGCACAGGTAATGGCCGATCCGCGGAATAATTCACGGATGGGGCGGCCTGGCACCAATTCAGCCACAGCCTCTGCTGAAACCAGCAGAAAGCTATTATTTGCCCTCCGGTAACTTAGCTGTAAAAGTCCCTTGAAGGAGCCTGACCAAAGGCCATGGCCCTCCTGGTCCAAATAAACCAGGCTGTCTCCGTCAGAAACCAGAAAATGAAAGTCTTTACCTCCAGCCATAAGCCGAGCGCCGGGCAGTCCATGGTCGATCTGGATCTTACCGGCCCAGGCATTGCTGAATATCTGGCGGTCATCCAGGTAAACGGTCTGCTCCAGGTAGGTGACCAGTCCGGACACTTTTTTGGGAAAGACGGCCCGGTAGGAAACATCCCGGGTCAGCTGCCCCGGATAAAGAAAGGATCCGTTGCCGGGTACCCACAGTCCACTGTCCGAGAGTATCCGGATCTGAGCATCCCGATTTACCGAAAGGGCATGGAGTCCAATGGACTGCGAATTTTCGGGCAGATAATACCTGACCGAGTAATCCTGCCGGTAAGGAATGTCCCGGTAAACCGGTTGGGAAGAGGACCGGGGCTTGGGGTGAGGGCCCGGGGGCTTCCCCCCGGTAAAGCCTGAACAGACCAACAGGAAAAATAATGATAAAGCACCACTGCAGATTGTATTCATTGCCATTGCCGGCCACCAGAGGCCGGACTAAATTAGAAAAGTTCCCTGAACAGGCAAGTTCTTTAAGCTGGAACCCTGCAATTATTTACAAATTATCATATATTTAAATCCCTAAAATTTAACCCAATGTCCCAGCAACGCAAAATCATTTTGTCTGAGTCAGAGATGCCCACCCATTGGTACAATATTGTGGCCGATATGCCCAACAAGCCACTGCCACCCCTGCATCCGGGTACAAAACAGCCTATTGATGCCCAGGCTCTGGCGCCGCTGTTTCCCATGGAACTGATTAAACAGGAAGTGTCCCAGGAAAGATGGATCGAAATTCCCGAAGAGGTCAGAAATATTTACTCACTTTGGCGCCCGACACCAATGTTCAGGGCCTATGGGCTGGAAAAAGCCCTGGGTACAAAATCCAGGATTTACTATAAGTATGAAGGGGTCACGGCCGGATCGCACAAACCCAATACGGCCATCCCCCAGGGCTATTACAATGCCAGGGAGGGGATCAAAAAAATTGCCACGGAAACCGGTGCCGGCCAATGGGGCAGCGCGCTGAGTTTCGCCTGCAAATTATTTGATATAGCATGTGAGGTATTTATGGTCAAAGTAAGCTATGAAGGCAAACCCTATCGTAAGATCATGATGAATACCTGGGGGGCGACTGTACATTCTTCTCCCTCCAACCTCACCCAGGCGGGAAGATCGATCCTGCAAAAGGACCCCAACAGCCCGGGCAGTCTGGGCATCGCCATATCAGAAGCCGTAGAAGTGGCTGCCACCCATGAGGATACCAAGTATGCCCTGGGAAGCGTATTAAATCATGTCCTGATGCATCAGACCGTAATTGGCCTGGAAGCCATGAAACAACTCGAAAAAGCCGGTGATTACCCCGATATCGTTATCGCTCCCTTTGGCGGTGGCTCCAATTTCGCGGGCATTGCCTTTCCCTTTTTGCAAAACAACCTCCTTGGAGGCAGACAGACCAGGGCCATCGCGGTGGAACCCACCTCCTGCCCCAAACTGACTCGCGGTGTCTTTCGTTATGACTTTGGCGATACCATCGGCATGACACCACTGATTCCCATGTATACCCTGGGTCATAATTTTATACCCTCCCCCATTCACGCCGGTGGATTACGCTATCATGGCGCGGGGGCCATCATCAGCCAGCTATTGAAAGACCGTTTGATGGAAGCCGATGCCATCAACCAGATTGAATGCTTTGAGGCGGGCATCCTATTTTCCCGGACCGAAGGGGTCATTCCAGCCCCGGAAGCCAACCATGCCATCGCCGAAGTCATTCGCCAGGTAAAACAGGCACAAACCGAAGGGATCTCCAAAACCATTTTGTTCAACCTGTGTGGCCATGGAAATTTTGATCTGGGGGCTTATGATCAATACCTGAGCGGAAAACTGGTAGACTTCGAAGTATCCCAGGATCAAATCGACGCTTCCATCGGAGAGTTGGATACGCCGGTCATTTAAATTCCTTTTGTAAATAACCTAAAAGCGCCATCCGGGGATGGCGCTTTTTTTAACCTCATATCCCATCTGCCGTTGGGCATCGGCTGCGGACACCCTATCGCATCCGTTCCATATCCTTAGCCGTTCGGGAGCAGGGGAACCCCATTTCCTGGCAGAGTTTCTGCTTCATCAGGAGATCCCGGGAAAAGAACCCCTGCATGCAAGCATTCCCGCCATCATGGGAAAAGCCGGACCCAAACGACCTGCTCCCTTTTTTATCTTCTTAAAAAATGGATATATTTAGAATTATCATTAAACCCAACCGATGAGAAAAGCGCTCCTCCTCAGCTGCCTGGCCCTGTTATATTCCAGATCCTGTCTATTTTGCCAACCACTGCCCAGGACCATGCTGTGGAAACTTAGTGGCAATGGCCTAACCAGGCCTTCTTATATCTTTGGCACCATCCACCTCAGTGATCCCAGGATGTTCATATTGGGAGATTCCCTGCTGGCCGCCATCAGCAGCAGTGAGGGTTTTGCCAATGAAGTGGATCTGAACCAGGTAAACCCCATGATTACCGAGATGATAACCCGGGAAATCTCCAAAGCCCCCTTGCTCAAAGAGATGGTTTCAAAAAAGACCTTTGAGGAATATGGCCCTGCACTGGCAAAGAAATTCAAAAAACCGGCGCAGGAGATCACATCGATGGACATCCTGAAAGAAAAGAACAGTTGGTTAGACGAGGGCCTGAATGGAGTCAAGATGCAGACCTTTTTGGATGCCTACCTGACGGGACTGGCATACCAGCAGGGAAAATGGATCGGCGGCATTGAGGATTTCTCTGACCAGATCGGGCTCCTGAATTCGATGGTGGATGAGTCCGATATCAAGCAACTGGCGCTCACCGATGGAAGGGCCACCCATACGCAATTAGACAATATGACCACCTTGTATCTCAATAACGACCTCGATGGCTTCCTGCATTGGATGAATGGCATGGACAGCAATTACAGGGACCAGCTGCTGATCCGAAGAAACCACAAGATGGCATTCAGGATGGACAGCCTGGCCCGCACCCGCTCCATAGTATTCGCAGTGGGTGCCGCCCATCTTCCTGGCCAGGAAGGACTATTACAATTACTGCAATCACGCGGTTTTCGTGTGGAGCCGGTATTCAGTTCAAAAAAAATAGAACCGGATCAATATGCCGTGCATGAAGTATCCAGACCCTGGGTGGAAGTAATGGATCCCAACGGTCATTACAGGGTGAAAATGCCGGGTACGCCGGGGGTAGTAAGGATGTTAGGCCTATTTACCATGGAAATGTATTATAATATATTCGATGGTACGGCCTATATGACCTACAGCATACCATTGCCTTATTCAGCCAAGGACCTGGATAGTGCGGAGAACGCTATGTTGAAGCAGGTCTTTGGCGGACCAGATTACAAACTTGAAAAGAACCTGGTTTTGCATGGGGTTGCAGGAAGATCCATCATTCAAAAAAAAGCCGCCGGCTTTAGGAAATTATACCTCCTGCAGAAAGACCATACCCTATACCTGGCCATGGCGTATTCCTCCTCGGACAAGGAGGCCAGTCTGCAGGCGATCAACCGCTTTTTTGAATCCTACGAGCCCTTGACCGACCACCCTGTGCTGAGCACTAGTGAATATCCCTTCGTCGATTCCGCCTCATTATACCAGGTCCTGCTGCCTACCCAGCCCAATCCCATCGACAACTTACCCTCCACCGGCACGTCCATCAAATCCTCGATGATGTTCTCTATTGATCCCCAGTCAGGCGCCTATTTTTTTTGCGGCTCCTATGAATGCAATAGAGGCTATGTGTTCCGAAATGACAACCTGGTTTACAAGCTGGTCCATGAAAGCCTGTTGGACAAATTCAAGGTCATCACCCTGGATACCTTCTATGCCAGCCATAGCAGACGAATATTGGAAATCAACGGAACCATGCAAAAAGGGGGGATGGAGGCCAAAACCATTATAACGGTCAGGGGAAACCGGTATTATACCCTGTTGGTTATGTTCCCGCCCGGCAAATGGGACGAGGGGCTGGCTAAAAAAATGGCTTCCTTTTCCCTGATCAATTATCCGCCCGCCCGGTGGCACCGGGAAAGTCCGCCGGATTCCCTGTTTACTGCCTGGGCACCCAGCGGCTTTCTGTTCTCCAACGGCCGTGACAGCCTCGATGGAATAACCATGACCCACTATCTGAGCTTCGATTCCAGCAGGGTCCACAGTTATGTGGTTACCGCAGATACCCTGGACACCTATTTCTGGAAAAACAGTATTTCAGATCTCTGGACTTATCAAAAAAACAGGCTGCTGGATAAAAAAGATACTATTTTGTCGGAAAAGATGTTCATGAAGGACAGTCTTTACCAATATGAACTGGTGAAAAAGCCCCATGGAGGGGAAAATACCACGCGCATGCATATGTGGCTTCAGGGAAACAGGATTTACCGTCTGGAGACGGTGCAGGAACCGGAAACGATCGTTAGCGACAACGTCAACAAACTCTTTGATGAGTTCCGTTTTAAGCAGGCTCCGCAAGCCTCAGCGGCCCTCCATTCCCAAGCAGCCCGTCTTTTGGGAGACCTGAGCTCCTTTGACACCCTGGCTGCCCGAAAGGCAAACAAGGCCCTAGCAAACGCGCCCTTTACGGCCCAGGAAATCCCCTTGCTGGAGCAGGCCCTTTTGAAGAACTATCCGCCTGATACCAGCCTTTCTGTGCCTACCAACCAGCAGATCGCCGAGACAATCATTGCCCTGGATGATTCCTCCTCCGTTGCTTTTGCCAAAGAGCAATTCCTGCAAGCCTCCGGGGCACCGGTCAGCAGCGCATTACTGGGCCTGCTGAGCGCCAGGCACACCAGGTCCAATTATGACAGCCTGGGGTGGCTGCTAGTCCGCAGGCCGCCCAAATACGCGTTGCCGGACTGGGTCACCAGCAAATGGAAGGACAGCCTTGCGGTAGCCAAAGGACTCTTTCCAACGGTGCTGCCCCTGATCGGGGACTCTTTGCTGGCCCCCGAAATCCTGGACCTTGCTTCGGCGCTCCTGAAAGACAGCCTGTTACACATATCAGTTATTCGGCCCTTGCAGCAGGCTGTGCTGCACCATGCCGGCCTGCGTCACCACCGAACGCTCTCCGATACGCTCTACTATATCGCATCAGATTACGCGGTCATCGATATTTTACAGCGCTTAAACACCGATTCCAGCAATGCCATGCTTGCCAGGTGGCTGAAGGTGGAAGGCAATGAATATTACAAACAGGAAATCGTCCTGAGCCTTCTAAAAAATAAACAACCCGTTAAACCGGCGGTTTTACTGGAGCTGGCCGCTGATGAAAATACCCGGCTGGATTTGTACCGTAATTTGACCACCTATAAAAAGGCGGCCCTGTTCCCGGTTAAATACCTGAACCAGTCTTCTTTTGCCGAAAGCCTCGCCACGGAGGCTGCCGGACAATTCGGTGACCAGGATTTCGAAATCACCTTTTTAAAAGTGCGGGAAATGCCCTACAAGGGCAAAACCAGCCGTTTCTTTTTCTACGATGTGTATTTTAAGGAAATCCAGGAGCACCGACTCGTGGCAGCAGGCCCTTTTACTATCAATCAAAAAGACATCTCATTTCCAAAGGCAGGAAGCGATGTGTATCTGGATGAACGATATGATTCAGGAAAAGCAGACAGCCAGATAAAAAGACTGCTCCAGCAAATGGGTAAAAATTAGCCCGCGAAAATATCAGTGAATATAAAATATGTTTCAGCCTGCAAATCCTCCGACGCTTAACTAAGGGAGAAAATAAGCAACAGGCAAGTCTAATTCCGGCCAGCTTTTTTCAGCCAGGCATCCAGGGTAATTCCTGCCCCTTCTAAGGGCCTGCAGCCCTGAGTAAGGCTATAGAAATGCCCCGTTGCAGGATAGGATCACCCGGGCAATTCCACGATAAGCATTTTATCACCTTACAGGGGCCGTTTTTTCCAAGAAAGGATAAAATATATTCGACCCTTCCGGTGTATCCATCAAAAAGAGCTCCTGTCTGTCAGTCAGGCTCCGCAATGGACAGGATGGCAAATCCCCGAACCGATGATGCCGGATGAACCGTTGTTCCTGTATCCGGTGACAGAAAATGGAATGTAGTCCCCGGGATATCTCCTGCAACCCACCGGGTCAGATCATTTAATTAACCATGGGGAATTTGAATAAAACCACTTTCAACAGAGGCCCTGGGCGCCTTTGAGCAAGTGAACGCCCAGTAATGCAGACCACTTGGGTCAGGTACGGTCATAAAAAAACATTTGCCGGGTGCACCCAGGACAGGGCCTTCCATTACAGGTCTTCCGATCTCTCCGGCCGGTTGAAATAATCCGGCTCAGTTTCCCTGTTGTCATAAATATTGAGATAGCTATTGGAATTCAGATGCCATAGATACCAGCCGTAGGCACGGCAAAGTCTTTTCACATCTTCAAATGGCCTGTCCGTAAAGGATAGACATACGGTTATATTTTGCCGCACTTCATTTTTTCCTTCCACCGGAATAATCATGATCTCGACCAGTGCCCATTCGGTCAAGATCCTTCCAAATTCACCATATACCTTCCATTGAATGTCAGGAAATACTTTTTCAATCTTATCGGCCAGTTCATCGTGGTTCATAAAAAAAGGATACAGGTCATCCACGGGAAGCTCCTCGTCGATCAACATGCGGGCCTCGGTCATTTCAGCCAGGGAATCGTAGTCTATCCATTTTTGATGAATGTGAAAAGTATGTCCACATATCAGGCTAACATCGGTCATCAGTTCAGTTTCCATAGACGAAGAATTGAAAGTATAAATTAGGAAGGAAAATAGACACTTAATACTTATGCAAGTAAAAAAATATATTACATGGCTGGCATTAAATCATTAATTAGGTGGGATAAATATTTTAAATTAACTCTAATTGTCTGTAGGCTATTTTTAAGGATACCGACCTGATCGTTGACAAAAAAGGTTCATCATTCAATCATTAAACATGCGTGCAGTCCTTTTGAGGGCCAATGGCCTTATATTTTCATTCGGATTTTACCGGCCGAATGAATCCACCAGTATGGATGTTGTATTCCAAACAAATAGCAACTGTTGTTTTAGGCCCAGCGGTCAGTAAAAAACCAGTCTGACCCCTGCATTTTGAGTGATCTCAGGCGGGTCTTCCTAGCCCATTTTAAGCCAGATGGGTTACCTTCCGTTTGCACGCAGGACAGTAACCTCTTTTTTATCATTATCATCAAAAGTCTTTTTGATGATATAATGCCATTGCCTGTCGGACACGTCCACAGAGAATACATCACCCAATTTATGATTCTTGACCGCATCCTGCACTTCTTTGGGCATCATCTCTTCCCCGAAAAACCAACCGGTATCGCCGTGCGTGGTATTTCCGTCCATGGTATACTGATCAGAGAGTTGCTCAAAATTAGCGCCTGAGGCTATTTTTTGTATAATCAGTTTTCGAAGACTGTCAATCTGGGTAGGGGATAAGGATCCTCCATCCAGAAAAATATAACTGGCGCGGTAAGTAACGGTTTCCTTGGCTTCCAGGACTTTATAGGTGACATATCCTACCGAAAACACATCTCCTTTATTTTGCCGCAGCAGCCTTTTTTCAAATGCGGTTGTGTCCTTGGCATAGGAAAGGTGCAATAAGGCGGGCTTTAGCGCAGGATTGGCATCGATGAACTGCTGTGCTTCTTCCACCGTATTGATCTTCTGAAATTTTTCCGTGACAGTTTGCTGGGCAACTGTTGCGGCCGAAATTAAAAGCAACAAACCCAAAATTCCGTTTTTCATATTCATGCTATATTTAGATATTTTGTAAACCCATTTTACCAAAAGCCCGGGAACTTTCCAGCGCCCTTAAAGGTATAGAATTATGGTTTCCCCCCATCCATATGACGGGTTCTGTCCCACCCACAGCCTGTGATACCGGTAATATTCCTTTTTTTGCTAAAATCTACTGGTAAAACCAGCTGAACCGACCCGCCGCAGTGCCAGCAGCTTAAAAGCCGGGCAAATTTTAATTAGGGTAACAATTTTACCCATCCAAAGTTGCAGAAAAAACCCATCTGCCCGGCTCCATTTGCCAATAGTTGCAAAACAATAACAAAAAAAAGCAATATCCACGAAGTTTTTAGTAGCCTTGTATAAAATCAAAGAAATCAAAAGCCTGCGGCCTTTTAATGCCTGCGACCCTCCATTCCGCTGGAGCAGCCAACTGCCAATATCGGCTTTTACCCCCCGGTCATCTCCGATTCCCCCGTTGACAATTTGCCTGCCGAACTGTTCAATAGCATGTTGGATGGTGAGAAAAGGGGAGATGATTTGGCGGTTCGGGCTTTAAAAACGGGTCCGTCGGTCAACAACCAATATTATCAGGCAATTATTCGGTTTTTATTACCAGATCAGGAACCGGGTGGAAGCAACTGTTGCAAACCCAAGGCAAGGCCTGCGATTCCTTAACAGGGATCAGCGATCCGCCGAGGGTGTTTTATCCTTTTTTCCTAATGAAACCCATGGGGTAAAGAATGGCTGGAGGCCAGGAGCTTAAAATATTGATTTTTTTTCTGCACAAATTAGCAGGCTTTCCAATTAGTACCATTTTTAAACACCTATTATCTTCTAGGTCACCCATCGTAAAGGAATACTTTTAAAAAACAATTTCAATCCTTGCTGGAAAGGGCTCGGGAGGAAATTAAAGGGCCTGCAGTAATTCAAGCACCTGTTCCACTTTTTCTTCTGAAACAGGGACCTCTGATTTGTTATCCATCACCAGCATTATGCCATCCTTACGTAAAATTCTTTTTACAAAAGAGGCATTGACGATATAACTGCGGTGTACGCGGATAAAATGCCTGGCCTCCGAGAGCATGTATTCAAAATGCTTGAGGTTTTTGCTGGCCGTAATCACCGATTGGTCATTTAAGCAAATCTGGGTATAGCTGCCTTCTGCCTTCAGGTAGCTGATATCCGCCAGGTTAATCACTTCAAAGCCGTTGGCGACAGAAATGACGATCTTTCGGGATGCCTTATTTTCCAGGTTCTGTTTGAGGACAGGAAGGGTATTGGGTACTTGTAATTTGGAATATACCATTACTTTATCCAGGGCAAGCCTGAGTTTGTCCTCTTCAATGGGCTTAAGCAGATATGCCGCGGCGCTCATCTCAAAGGCCCTTATGGCGTATTCATTGTAGGCGGTGGTGAAAATGATCTGGAAACTAATTTCTTCCGGCTTTAAATGATCCAGTAATTCCATGCCGCTGTGCACCGGAAGTTCGATATCCAGAAAAACGATATCGGGTAAATGGGTTTTAATTTTCCGGACTCCTTCCTGTAATTCCCTGCAGGTAGCCACAATGTCAACCGAAGGAGATACTTCGGCAATCATTCTTTCCAACAGGGCAGCGGCATTGCGTTCATCTTCGATGATAATTGCCTTCAACATAAATTAGGGTTTTATACAACTGAAATTATTAGGATAAAATATTATATAATAGCATGTAATCGGCTGGTTAAAACACCCTAAATAGCAGGGGTGCCCGCCTGAAAACGGTTCACCGGGGCCAGCTTTTTGCCTCTCACCCCTTTTTACATCCCCTTCCTGCCGCTCATTCCCTGCCTGCCGAGCGGGGAATGAACAGCAAAACGCTGGTACCAGCAGGCTGGCCATATGGATCCTGCCTGTCTGTTATTTGAACAAAAATTTTAAACTCCATGGTCTGGTTAATCAAATCCATCCTTTTTTCATTGGCCGAATTGGCAAAACTGGTATGGTTCTGCCTTCGGGCGTTGAGGCGGCCGCTGGCCTGTCTGCCTATACCGTTGTCCTCGATCCCTATAGTGATATACGCCTCTATGCTCGCGGGTTGAACCGAAATAGTGAGTTCCTTATTGCCGACTTTGTGAAATAGTCCGTGTACTATGGCATTTTCCACATAAGGCTGCACCAGCATGGGCGGAATGCTGAAAGAATCCAGGTCAATTTCCCCGGAGA
The DNA here is from genome assembly GCA_903906365.1 of uncultured Bacteroidota bacterium. GTDB lineage: Bacteria > Bacteroidota > Bacteroidia > Chitinophagales > Chitinophagaceae > Puia. The sequence continues at coordinate 14,473 of CAIVKC010000037.1, forward strand.
TATTAAACCGAATATCCAGTTCATTGCCGAATCGCATTTTCTCTAAATCGACATATAATTTAAGCAGGTCTATTTCTTCCTGAAGGCTGATGGACTGCCTGTTGCTGTTCTCCAGTATCCTTCTGACCAGGCCGCTGAATTTACCCATATATTTTGCGGCGCTTCGTTTGTCATCCATATACACAAAACTCTGGATGGTATTTAGGCTGTTAAATATGAAATGGGGATTCATCTGGGCAATTATGGTTGCAAGCAGGCTTTTTCTGAGTTCATTTTTCAGACTGAGTTCCTGCACTACCTGCCGGTTGCGCTGGTTGAGGTCTTTTATCCGCAAGGTAACCAGATAATACACCAGCAGTCCCAGGCAAAACACCATACTGGCCACAAACCACCATCGCTGCCATACCGGACGGCTGATTTCAAAATCTACCGTAATGGGGAGGGCCCGTTGGTTCTGGAAATTGATGGCGGTGGCCTGGAACCGGTATTTACCGGGTTTGAGCCCGGTAAAACCAATCATTCGTTCATTGCCCGGTTCACTCATCCATCCGGTGTCCTTATTGCCCAACAGCCGGTAACGAAAACTGGTGGCCTCCGGATAGATCAGGGAAGGGGAGGAAAGCCTGAACACAATATTATTCATCTCATTTGGAAGTATACCCTGCCGGACAGGATCCCATTCCCTGTTATTGACCCTGGCGGAGATCAGGTAATTTACCGGTATGAAGGAAGCATTCAGCAAACCGGGCTTTAGCCCATAGAGTGCACGATTGGCTGCCAGAAAAAAGGCATGGTCCCCTTTCCACAGATCATAGACGGAACCGGCCCTGTTTGAGGGCATGGTGATGGTCTGCCCGATCCTGGCAGCGCCAACATCCATTACTTGAATATTATTGGTTTCCATGATATATATCCGGTTCTCCCATAATTTCATTTTAAGGATCTTGTTAGAAATCAACCCTGATTGGGTGTTGATGCTGTCAAGATGCGCGCCCTCCAGTACATATATGCCCTTGTTAAAGGTGCCCGCATAGACCCTGCCACCGGCTTCAAGGAGGCAGGACGCCGCAATCTGCTCCCCGCCTGCCCTGAGCGGGCTGAATCCTCGCTGACTGAATTGATATAAGCCATCTTTAAAGGCGACCAATATCCGGTGGCCGTTGCTATCATTACAAACCACAAAGCATCTTTTTTTCCGCAACACCGTTTCCCGGGACAGGTTTACCTTAAGTGACCTGATAAAGTCAGTTTCATAATGTAGAGGCCCCGGCTTGGCTTGTTCCGGAATGCTTACCCGTGAAAAAGCATTGACGCGGGCGATCCAAAGGGTATCGTGTACCCGGCAGGCATATTTGACGGTGACCCCACGGGCCAATTCATACATCTTCCTGAGCCGGGCATTTATCAGGTAGAGGTTAACAGAGGAAGCCACTAAAAATTCACTGTCACTCAGTGCAAACAGGTTTTCGGCCGAACCGGCTGTGGCGGGCAGGGTAAATAAATGCACCCTTCCCCGGTCAGTCCGGTCGGTCAAAATAATTTGGCCGTTCTCCGTTCCCGCCAAATCATAGCCTCCCCTGCGGATGGAAGAGCGGATAAAATCCCCCTTTTTCAGGCCATGGTAATCCATCACCTCCCATAGACTGAATTTTGGCCGGACATTCAAGCCATCATCCAGGCTGCTATACCAGGTATTACCCTCCCGGTCCTCAACGACATCAGTCAGGTTATGGCCCGCTATTAAATCAGATTGATCTACGGTATGGCTTAGTTTTTTGGTATGAATCCAAACCTGGTTATTACACAGGCTGATGGTATTGATAAAATTCCGCTCGTGGGAAACACCCACCAGTTCAACGGTATCATGTCGTACGACAAACTTATAAATATCCCCCTTTTCATATTTGGAATAGATGGTATCAGCCGTACTCAGGGGCTGCAGGGCCGGAACTATTCCGGAGAAATCTTCCCTGGTTCGGTTTAAAAAAGGCAATTCCCGCATTCCGTTTTGATACGAATATGCTATCCAACCCTGTCCGTCATAACCAATGACCTGGCTTTGGACCACGGCCAGGGTCAGGGGTCTTGTCAAAGCATGATGGTGAAAAAGGTAGCGGCACCTGAGGGTAGCCGTATTACAAATGAACAATCCCCGCTCAGAACTGGCAATCATTTCCCCGCCCACCAGTACCATACGGGGAAAAGTGGACTCCTCCAGATACTTATAATCAGGCAGAAAATGCATCCGTTCATTTTCCACGTAAAAAATTTGACCGTTGAAATTGTGACACCATATCCTGCCCTGCAGGTCTTCCCGCAAATCGGTCATGCCGGAACTGGTTTCCTCCGGACTGCTATAATTTTCAAAACTCAACCCATTGAATCTGCTTACCCCCAGGGAGTGTCCGGCCCAAACAAATCCCCTGGAATCAGCCAGCAGATCATATACTTCTTCCGTTGGCAGACCTTTGATCTGTTGCAGGGATGCATCCTGACCAAAAAGTCCCGTAATGCCTCCCAAAACCCCCAACATGAACTGAATACATTTTTTGAACATGCCATTTACTTAGGTTCGTAAAAACCGCTGTGGGTACATTCGATAAATAACATCCCCTATTGCTTTCCTGCCATCAACGGATCCCCGTGATGCGGGACCGGTATCGGTACTCCTGCGTGCCCTGGGCGCTGATCGGTTCAAAACATACAGACAGGGCACACGCACAAACAGGCTACCTCTTTTTTTGAACAGGGTTTCCCCAATCAAGTCCCTGGAGAACACCTAATACCGGAAAAATAATATAGATGGAATATAATTAAATAATATATAAAATAGAGCCTATTGTCATGAATACCAGAAGATTTTATATTCACCCTCACCCCTATCCCCGGGTGGCGGTCCCTCGGTTAGTCTGGCCCTTACCCCGAATCCTTTGGGGAATGAAAGGAGTACTCGCGTTAGGCGGTCACCTGGGATCCGGTATTTTTGTTAATGATACGGGGCCCACAAAATAAAAGGGGTTATTCAGAAAGCCATAACCGCTTCCGGCAAAATGGATAAAAATCCAACCTGGATAAACTATACTTTAGTAATAAGTAAGTGTTACTCCGATTGCTTATAGCAAAGGCATTGTTACTGAAGAAATACAAAGCGAGGATATATCTTTTGAAACCCAACCACCGGTCACCCGTCCAATCAATTTTCGCGCTGGATCATGCCCTGCCATCATGGTATGGACAATATCATGCAGCCTGGATATAAATATTTACCATTCCTATCCCAAATCGACAGGCCGCCTTTCAGGTGGCCTTTATTAACCCATTACCAAGAAAAAATCCGCCGCTGAAAATACCGTGTTTTTCACCTTGTCCGGCTGGTTAAGTATAGACATCTTTGTAAAGAATTTAAGTATAGATTATGAATTACAGCAATTTTCTATTATTTTACCAAGCCTAATAAACCATAACGTCCTATGTAGCCCTTTGGGCTGGCCTATAAAAAGTTTACCTGTCTAATCCCATTTCCTATTTATCTTATTATGTCCCGCTTCGGGTATATATACCACATCAATCTGATACCTCTTTATAACTGATTGTTTTTGGTTCCAATTCCTTCTCGAAAACCGGTCTGCCCCCTTAACATCATTAACCCCTCAACCCTTATTTATGAAATCCTTCCAGGCTTCATCAGGATTGTTATGCTCCGCATTTTTTCGTATGGTTTACGGCTCTAGGTATCCCCAAACCTACGCCTACCCCTTCATTTACCTTATGGGTTTAACCATTCAAGCCTCCCGGCATAACCAGATAAATCATTGAAGCCATGATTCAAAACGCCACCATAACCGACCAGTCGCTTATCCTCCGTTCCGGGGCAGGGGATCTCAGCGCTACCGAAATCCTGCTTGGCCGTTACAGGAATACTTTATACACGATGATCCGCCTGCTTATAAAAGACAGCCATACCGCAGAAGACATTCTGCAGGAAGTTCTTATAAAAATCAACACCCAGCTGCTATCCAGCCGATATCAGGAAAAGGGGCTGTTTATTCACTGGGCTTCCCAGATCGCCCGGCATGCCTGTATGGACTATTTCCGGCGCAGCAGGGCAAAAAAACGTGTGGAAGTGAATGAGGATGACCTGTCCTCCTGTTTGAACAGCATAAACCACATCTCGGACAGTCCGGAGGGCTATCTGATTGGCCAGGAAAGAAAGGTCCTACTGGCCGATGCGATCAACCATTTGCCGGAAAAACAACGCCAGGTGATCCTGATGAGACATTTTGAACAAAAAACCTTTCGTGAGATTGCCTTGATTACAGGCTGCAGCATTAATACGGTCCTGGGGCGCATGCGCTATGGCATTAAGAATCTAAGGAAATTGACAGACGCAAATATATGAACAGCCCGAGTATCAATCAGGCCGGTCCAATTCCCCTATGAACCAGACTTTCATTAACTGCTTATACTTTATTATGCATTCATCTTTACGGTTAAACAGAATAATCCGCTTTTTCTACCGTCCACTGCTGACTATTTCGTCCGTCCTGCTTACCGCTGCTTACGCATTAGGCCAGGCTCCGGTGAATGACAATTGTGCCAATGCGATTCCCATTACCATCTCCAATGCGGGGTTTGGGCTCGGCGTATTCAACTCGGCCAACACGGACATTTCCAAAGCCACCATCCAAACGGGCGAGTCTTTTGCATCAGCGATTTTTACAGCCAAACAAAATCAAAAATCAGTCTGGTATGTTTTCACCCTGCCAACTACAAGAAGCGTTACAGTCACGCTCACCCAGGCGGGATCAGCCATTGCAGACGGCGATGCGGGGTTTGCCGTTTACAAGACTTCCAATTGCCTGCCCGGCCCGGCAGATATCAGTACCAAACTCACCGCAATACCCAAATTCGGATACACTTTCAATCCCTGCGTGGATGCGGGTGTATACCTGATTCAGGTATCCTCCAACAATAACGCCAATGGCATTTTGGGAATTCAACTCTCCATCAAGGATTCTACCGGAGCTTTATATGATCATCCAGCACAGGCTTATGACTTTGGTAAACTAAGCAGCTTCCTGACACATATTGATTACCAGGTGGAATGCCAGTCTTTGGAAAATGCAGCGGAAGCCTGCACCTCCTTAGGCAATTACAAACAGTACACGAAAAGCAGTTGGCATACCTTTACCACTCCGGCCTATTTTGATTTTGTAGGTGTTTTTCTGTCTTCAGCCAACACCAATTGCCTCTTCTCTCAGGATACAGCCATTATAGGCTATAATCTGTACAAGGGAGACGTAAAGGTGTCTCCATATGGAACCTTACCGGTAGTGGATGGCTGCGACTCTTTTAAAACAAACGGCCTATATGCCGACAAGAAATTATATCGCTGCAGCCAGCTGCTGCCAAACACGACCTACTCCATACAACTTTTTTTTAACGAAACCTTCAATGACAATATCAGGCTCTCGGTGATATACGAAGGAACCGCGCCCACCCGGGCTCCGCAACCCACCCTGGCAGGCATCCCCGTCAAAAATCAATTTGGCAACGTGACGCCCACCCCCAACGGCATAACCAAATCAGATAGCGATTACCTGGCCTGCAATAGCAGGCATGCGGTAAGCTCCTGCGGTCCGTCCCTGCCTTTAAAACCAATTTATTCTCCAAATTACCCTTATGGCTATGACATGAGTACCTTTTTCACCTTCACCTTAAACGCAGAATCAAATGTCATTTTCAATGCCTATGCCCTGACGAGAGCCTATTACATTTCCTCCCCTCCCTTATACGTCAGGGTATTCAACCAGGGTGTCACGAACAATTGCAACGGATTGGACACAAACAACATCATCGGGGAATTCGTACAAAATGGCAAACTTACCTGTCTGGCTCCAGGCAATTATACCGTGCAGGTCATGGGAACGGATTCCCTGCTTCCCTATGACTACTATTACTGCAGCTATTTAAGCCTCGCCAATGGGATAAATTATGATTATCCGGTTTTTTCGGACCTGGGTCAGCAGATATCCCTGCAATGCACTTTTACCAGTATCAACCCACTTAATAAATACTCCTTAAGTAATAACAAAGCCTATGATACCGTAAACAGCATGAAAGCTTTGCTCAACGGTATTGCCTATGTCTCAAAAGAGGACACCTTCGGATGCGCCAATACGGTACTTCCTGTAGATGGTAAAAGTTGCAATATGAAGGCAGAAAAAGCGATTTACAGGGAATTTACCATTGGCGATGCCAATGGGGACGGCAAACTGGACAGTGGGGTTCTGGTGCTTAGCAACTACCTGGGTTACTATAGTTATGGCGCCTCCAATTATTCCATACTTTATGCAGGTGATGCCAGTCAGCTGGCCAATGCCCAAAATGCGCATTTCTTCCCCGATTCCATCAAAGGATTAATTCCTTACACTACCTGTTTGAGAAACCCGGGATGCACCAATCTGAACGTATGTATCATACCGGGAACCTATACGCTGGCCAGTATAGCCGACAGCAACTATACCGGCGTGGATCCGGGAAGCACCGGAATTCAGTTCAATCTAGTCTCCACCCAGCACTACAACGGAACGACCGCGCAGAACCTGGGCAGCATCATGGATACTCTGGGGGTCAACGGAGGCACCAAATATACCGATATTGATTACTTCTCCTGTCTTGACAATGCAGTTTCGATCGGCGGGTATGCCCCACCAATTTATTATACAGATACGACTACCAAGGCCATTTACCGGGAATTCTATCTAAAAGACAATGCGGTGGTAAACGTCACCAACTATTTTCCCTATTATTCCTGCGATTATGCGCCCTCATTGATATCGATATTTTCGGGAAAGGCATCAGATGGTTTAAATACGCTGAAGATCATACCCATAAACGGCAAGGATTCATCTCCTTACAGCTTAATTACGCCTACCTGTAATCCCCTTCCGGCTGGCTGGTATACGGTAGTTGCCTATGGACTTGGGCCTACCTATTCAAACCATTCCCATAATGCCATCTACAGCGACAGCTATAGTCACCCCTATGACGGGGTAGGCAGAAAACAACAACTCAGTATTACCATAACCCCTGCCTGCCCGGCCCCCAAGTACAATCAACCCCTCAAAGCGGCAGTTGATACCCTCACCAAGGCCCCCTTCCTGTTTAAGTGGGCCCCACGTGCAGGAAGTACGCCGGCCTATCCTAAAACGGACACCACCTATACTTTATACACCGAGAATTTCAATTGCAGCATAAACAAACCGTTTCCTTCCTACCTGAAACCCTGTGACACCCTGGTAAACAGGGTAGCCTATTATGTTTTCCAGATCACCCAGGAAAGTTATATCCAGATCAATACGAATAATTACTGGGGTGAGGTATATGCGCTGGATATCAGAAAAGATTCGGCTAAGTTTGGCACAACGGCCCCCATCCAGCCCTGTTTACAATCCAATGGCCACATTGAATTGTGCCGGTTACAACCAGGTTATTATACCCTGGTGATTTTTGCAGGTGATAATAATGTATATAACGGATGCGGCAGTGTCACACCCTCCCTGTATATTGACAATACCGGGTATTCCCGCTTTGACAATGCGGTAAATGCCTATGATTTCGGGGTAATCCCGCCGGATAGTGCCTATCATAACGGGAAAGTGGGTGATGTTAACCCGTTTGATCCATCCAGGGCCCCGAGCAACGACTTTTTTTATTGCACCACGGGGGCCCAGAAGACAGATCCCACGGATGCGGATTGTGGCGTTGTATATACCCCCTCCATTTATAATGTTCCCTCCACCAACAACCATCTCTTTGATACGGATCCGGGCTATGATAATCAGGCCAAGCGAAACCTTTGGTACAGCTTTGTTGTCGACAAGCCGGGTTATATCACGGTAAAAGTGGACAATAAGACTCCAGGCAAATTATATCAATACCCCTTTGCGGTTTACAGGGGCACTGCCAATGATTCCTTGCCCATTTCCACATTGGCCGCCACCGGTAGGCTGGATTCAACCACCAAAGGGCTCAGCTTTATTATAGATAACCTGAATTATTACTACTGCTATACCTCAAATACCGTCAGTTTCTATGTAGATCCCTGTAATTTCACCACCCCGGTAAGATATTACATCATCGTAAATAACCGGTCCAATTACGCTATAGGAGATTTTGCAATCATGGCACCCAGCAGTCAGGTGGAGGTCTCTGTCCTGCTGGACTCTGTGTTTGCCCTCAAACCAAAATACGATCATTATTACCAGGCAGATACCATCGGACTGAACCTCGGTGCCGGGGTGTATACCGGTGCCAAAGACAATTTTACCTGTGCCAGTGCTGACCCCAACGATCCGGTCACCCTTACCAACTGGCCTACCTGCAATCCAAAAACACTTTGGTATAAATTCACCGTTGGGGTAACCGGCTATATCCGGTACAAATCGATCATCAACAATAAGCCTACCGATTTTGGGTATAACGATGTCTACCTGTTTCAGCAAACCATTCCAGGAGATTCCACACCCCATGGATTTAGTTATACCTATCCCAGTTACTATAGAGATTCCGCCAACAATTACTGGGGGCAGCAATGCGTATCACCCGGCACTTATTACCTGGTTACTTCCGGATGCAGCCGGGTTAATGAAGATTTTCAGCCGGTCATCTGGCTTACCGAACAAACAGGTGATTTTTGCAGCAAGCCCGTGGTCGCCACGCTAAAAGGCCCTGGAAGCAGCATAGTTTCAGCCCTGATCAACTGCCATACCATTGGGACGGATTACGGAGAATACGGACCCAACCTGACCTGTCCGCCGGGAAAGAAAACCACCGATTACAAGTCCTCCTGGTTCAGGATTGACGTTACCGGAAAAGACACACTGGACGTTACGGCCTACATCGTGGAAAACACCAATGCCAGTTCCTCCGATATCAATTACCGCCTGATGACCGGGGATTGCGGCGCCATGCAGGAGACCAGCTGCGTGCAGGATGCCCTCACGCAAAACACCTACCGTTGTTTGGCACCCGGAAGTTACTATATACAGGTATTTTCTCCCGTCATGATAAATGGACAGTTGGATACGGGTATGATTGAATTGCATGTGAACGGGGTGCTGCATGCCGACACCTGCGCCCCTGAGCCCAAATGCCTGGCTATAGCCCAGTTCAGCACACTCTTTGATTGTACCACAGACAGTGCGGTCCGCTTTGTCAATGCCTCCACCTATGGGACCAATATCCGGTATAAATGGGAATTTGGTAATAACGGGGATACCTCCAATGCAGTCTCGCCATCCTATTTCTATCCGGTACTTGCAACCGATAAAACCTATACAGCCAAATTACTGGTCGAAAATACCAGCTGCGGCGGAAAAGACAGTGTAAGCTACCCGGTTAAAATACCGGGCAGGCCCTATGTCAACCTGGGCCCGGATATTTTCAGCTGTAATCCGGATACCACTGTCACCCTGAAGGCAACCTCCTTTCCCGGGGCCACCTATTACTGGCAGAATGGCTCCACCAATCCTACCTTCCAGGTAAACCAGACAGGTAAGTTTATGGATTATGTTGCCGTCACTTACAATGGTTGTGTCAGCCGGGATACCGTTAATTTCTTCATCAATCCGATTACCAAGAGCCCGGTTCAGAACCTGATACTTTGCAAATCAGGGGATTCTATCATGCTTTATGATTTTAAGTCCAATTATTGGGGATCGGAGACCTACACCTGGAATACCGGCGTATCGGGTCTATACAATTATTATATTTATGCATACACTCCAGGCCTTTACACGGTGGATGTTTCCTACAACGGGTGCGGAACAACAGACTCCTTTTATGTCGCCAGTCCGAACAGCATCCACCCGCTGGGAAGCGATACCGCTGTATGTTTGTCGGCTTCCGCGCCCTACCTGCTGAACGCCGGTATATCGGGGGCCAGCAGTTACCTCTGGCAGGACGGATCCCGCGGATCGACCTTTCAGGTTACCACTCCCGGAAAATATTCCGTGACCATTTCCATCGGGAGCTGCAGCGTGACCGATTCGGTCAATATCAGCAGCGCCGTGCCAGCCGCCCCCGTCATTACCGGAAACCTGAAGATATGTTCCGGCGACTCTGCCTTGTTGGATGCGGGCAAGGGCTTTGCAAAATACGTTTGGGATACCGGCGATTCCACGGAGATCGTCCATCTAAAGACAGCCGGTTCACATACCGTGACTGTGTACAATGCAGTCGGATGCCAGGCCTCCTCCCTACCCGTGCAGGTCGTTGTAAACCCCCTTCCTGTTCCGAAGATTTTGGGCAATAAGGCCTTGTGCAATGCGGATACCATCCAGTTGGACGGCGGGGGTGGTTACAGCACCTATGCCTGGAGCAGCGGGGAATCCACCGAAACGGTCCGCACGGCCAAAACGGGTAAACTGGTACTGAAAGTCACCGACGCCAACGGATGCCAGGGTTCCGATTCGGTCATGGTCAATATCAGTCCGGCTGCCACCTTCAATAACATCAGCACCACCATTTGCTTTGGTAAATCATACCTGCTGCCTTCCGGCAGCGCAGTGACTCTAAGCGGAACCTACTTCGACACCTTGCGTAATATTTCCGGCTGTGACAGCCTGATCACCCACCTGTCCCTGACGGTTACAGCCCCCCTGGCGCAGACCATCGACACCCTCATTTGTGCCGGAAGCTCCATCACGCTGCCTTCCGGAACGGTGGTCAATAAATCAGGGACCTACCAGGACACCGTGCACGCAGTCTCCGGCTGCGACAGCCTCACCACCCGTTTGAACCTGACGGTCATTACAGCCATCCGGGTGAACCCCCATGCCACTATTTGTGCAGGCAACAGCTATACACTTCCTTCCGGAAACAAGGTGAATGTTCCCGGTATCTACAACGATACCCTGCGGGCCGTCTCAGGCTGCGACAGTCTCATAACGACCCTTACCCTGCAGGTGATTAACCCGGTATTTAAAAATATGGATGTAACCATCTGCGCGGGAAAAGTCTTTACCCTGCCCTCCGGGACCCCCGAGGGAGCAACAGGGGTGTACCAGGATACGGTAAGGACCCTGGCTGGCTGCGACAGCCTGATCACTACTCTCCATTTAACTGTGGTCAACCCGTTGATCATCGATACCAGTGTCACCATCTGTGCGGGCGCATTGTACAGACTCCCTTCGGGTGCCAGCAAAGGAGTAGCCGGCCTGTATAAAGATACCCTTCGGGCCATATCGGGTTGCGACAGCCTGATCACCAACCTGACGCTTTCCGTATTCAACCCGATATTTAATAATACCAGCGCGACCATTTGTGCAGGCAGTGCCTATACCCTGCCCTCCGGGAAAACAGTGTCCATGGCCGGTATATTCAAAGACACGGTCAGGTCCGTATCAGGCTGCGACAGCCTGATCACAACCCTCAGGCTTTTGGTAACCATTCCGGTCACTGTGAATAAATCGGTCACCCTCTGTGCGGGATCTTCGTTTACACTGCCTTCCGGCAAATCGGTTGGTCAGCCGGGTAACTTTCATGATACCCTGCGCACTGCTTTGGGCTGTGACAGCCTGATCACCAACCTGAACCTGCGGGTGGTAACCCCTGTTTTAAACAGCGTGCAGGCGAGCATCTGTTCGGGCAGCACCTTCACGCTGCCCTCCGGTACCCGCATCAGCAGTGCAGGAAGCTACCAGGATACGGTGCGCGCTGTTTCCGGCTGCGACAGCCTGATCACCTCCCTTGACCTGATCGTTATTTCACCGGTATTTCTCCATACGCAGGCTTCCATCTGCGCGGGCGCCCATTTCCTGCTGCCCTCCGGCAGGTCGGTGGGTGATGCCGGTCTCTATCAGGATACCGTGCGCACCCTCTCAGGCTGCGACAGCCTGATCACTACCCTGCAGCTGGCAGTGGTAACCCCGCTGCGCGTTAGCACGAACGCCTCCATTTGCGCCGGCAGTTTCTTTACCCTGCCTTCCGGTGCGCTGATCCGTAATGCGGGCATCTATCAGGACACGGTGCGCACCGTCTCGGGTTGCGACAGCCTGATCACCACCTGTGACCTCGCAGTGGTATCCCCGCTGCGTGTTG
>CAIVKC010000038.1 GCA_903906365.1 uncultured Bacteroidota bacterium
AAATTAAAATTATATTTGTATATACAATTAAAAAGTTGTTGCTTTGTTCTGTGAAGAAGATATCTGAAAGCCACTATTGCAAATGCATGTATTTTGTAACCAATGCACTGGCCCGGAAGATTGAAAAACTGGCTACCCAGAGCTGGAAGAAAGTAAACCTTTCACCCAGTCATGCCTATTTGCTCATGCTGGCCCTGGAGCAACCGGGTATTCAGCCCATGAGTCTCAGCAGCCAATTGCAGTTGCAACCAAGCACCATCACCCGGCTGATTGAAAAACTGGAAGATAAAAAGTTGCTGGTACGCAGCTCGGAAGGAAAGCAGACCAATGTATTCCCTACTTCCAAAGCCCGGGAACTGGAGCCAAAGCTCAAACAGTGCCAGTCAGAGTTTTATGAAAAATATGCAACCATCCTGGGCAAGGAAGAAAGCGCCAGACTGGTACAGACCATGAACAAAATGGCAGACAAACTCGTGATATAGTTTTTTTTTACCCGAATATTTGTATATACAAATATTAAAATATATACCCTTTTCGCTTTTTCAACATTTAAAAAATAATCTTTATGAACTTTGTCATTACAGGCGGGGCTGGACACATCTCAAAGCCCCTGGCAGAAACATTACTAAAGGCCGGTCATCAGGTTACCGTTATTGGCCGGAACGCTTCCAATCTGTCCTCCCTGTCGTCGCTTGGAGCAAAGACGGCGATCGGTTCTGTGGAGGATGAAACCTTCCTCACCCGCGCATTTGCAGGGGCTGATGCTGTTTATACCATGGTGCCGCCACCGAGTTTTGGGGTCGCTGACTGGAAATTATTTATTGGTAGCGTAGGATCTAATTATGCCAAAGCGATTGCAGCCAACGGAATCAGGTATGTGGTCAATCTGAGCAGCGTCGGCGCCCATATGGCAGATGGCTGCGGACCGGTAAGCGGTCTGTACCGGGTGGAGCAGACCCTCAATGAGCTCTCCGGCACCCATATACTGCACCTGCGGCCCGGTTTTTTTTATACCAACTTCCTAAGCAGCCTGGGCATGATTAAGTCCCTGGGATTCATGGGTGGAAATTATGGCGGGACTGCGGTGAAAATGGCCATGGTGGAGCCTTCCGACATCGCCAGGGTGGCAGCTGAGGAATTATTGTCCCTTTCATTCAGCGGACATTCAGTGAAATATGTTGCCAGTGATGAAAAAACCATCCAGGAAACGGTGAAAATACTTGGCAGCGCCATTGGAAAACCGGATCTCCGGTGGGTGGTTTTTTCCGATGAGGAGGCCCTTCAGGGCATGCTGCAGGCGGGGCTGCCTGCCGAAATCGCCCGGAATTACGCTGAAATGCAGCACAGCATTGCAACCGGTGAAATGTATGCGGATTATTTCCACCACCATCCAGTCCGGCTCCAACAGACCAAACTCGATGATTTTGGGCGGGTTTTTGCAGCCGCCTATCTGGGAATGGAAACAGCAGCCGCCAATTGAGGGATGCATTGATCTTTACTTAACCATAAAACATTTTATAATGAAAATCGGAATCATAGGATCCGGGGTGGTCGGGCAGGTCCTGGCCAGGGCATTCCACGCGGAGGGCCACCAGGTCAGTCTTGGAACCCGCAATACAGAAAAAGCAGAAGTCCTTACATTCAGCCAGCAGAATCCGGGCATCCGGGTAGGCCAATTTGAAGAGACCGCCATATGGGGCGAACTGCTCGTGCTGGCCGTAAACGGTACAGCCGCAGAACAGGCCATTGCCCTATGCGGAAAGGATCATTTCAGTCACAAGACCGTTATCGATGCCACCAACCCCATTGCGGCAGCCCCGCCGGTAAACGGGGTGCTGAAGTTCTTCACCAGCCTGGATGGCTCCCTGATGGAACGCATTCAGCTCTTATTGCCAGAGGCAAGACTGGTAAAAGCTTTCAACAGTGTGGGACATATGTTTATGTACAAACCCTCCTTTTCCGGGATCAGGCCAACCATGTTCATTTGCGGGAATTCCGAGGAGGCCAAAAAAACCGTGGCGGGCTTGCTCTCCGATTTTGGCTGGGATGCAGAAGATATGGGGAAAGCCGAATCTGCCCGTGCCATAGAGCCCTTGTGTATGCTCTGGTGCATTCCGGGGCTGCTCCGAAACGAATGGTCCCATGCCTTTAAATTGTTAAAAGCATGATTTGATTTACTGCCGTAATTTTGCTCCCATGACCATGGAAGAGTTCAAAAGAAGCCTGAAAGACATGCATCCGCCTGCAGATACCTCCGTGTATTTGCAGGCATTATGGCTGGAAGCTGCCGGAAAGTGGGCGCAGGCCCATCATCTGGTGGACCAGTTGGAAACCGAGCAGGCATACTGGGTACACGCCTATCTCCACCGAAGGGAAGGGGACCTGGGAAATGCCCATTACTGGTACCGTCGCGCCGGCCGGACAATGCAGGATATTGCCCCGGAAAGGGAATGGGAACAGCTCGTAGGATACCTGCTTGGCTAGTGGCTCGGGGGGAGCGTTAGATGTATTTTCCGGTATAACTTTGCTTTACCTTACGCAGCCCGGCGGGGATGCCCGCATACACCAGATTTCCACCCAGGTCCCCAGCCTCCGGGCCCAGATCAATGATCCAGTCAGCGGACTTGATCACATCGGTATTGTGCTCAATGACCAATATGGAATGTCCCTGGTCAATGAGGGCGTTGAAAGAATTCAGCAATTTTTTGATATCGTGGAAATGAAGCCCGGTGGTGGGCTCATCGAAAATAAACAGGATATGCCCCTGGGATTTACCTTTACCCAGAAAGGAAGCCAGTTTTACGCGCTGCGCTTCTCCCCCGGAGAGGGTATCGGAGGATTGGCCCAGCTTAACATATCCGAGTCCCACTTCTGAAAGGGGCCTGATTTTTTGGATGATCTCCTTTTCATCCCTGAAAAATTCCAGGGATTCGTCCACACTCATGTCCAGGACCTGCCAGATGCTCTTGTTCTTGTAAGTGACTTCCAGCACCTCCTCCTTGAATCTTTTGCCACCGCAAACTTCGCAGGTCAGGTGAACATCGGCCAGGAACTGCATTTCCACTATTTGTTCCCCTTCCCCTTTACAGGCGTCACACCGTCCTCCATCCACGTTGAAGGAAAAATGCTTTGGCTGGAATCCACGCGTTTTGGAAAGGGGCTGCCTGGAATACAGATCCCTTATTTCGTCGTAGGCTTTTATATAGGTGACCGGATTGCTCCTGGATGATTTTCCGATGGGATTCTGATCCACCATTTCTACCTGGGAAAGCTGGTCTATGTCTCCGCTGATGGTTTTATGGAGCCCCACTTTATCGCCAAATTCGCCTTTGAGCTTATTGAGCGCCGGATACAGAATTTGTTTGACCAGGGTGGTTTTTCCGCTTCCGGAGACCCCGCTGACCACACATAGTACGCCCAGGGGAAACTCCACGGTGATATTTTTCAGGTTATTCTGCCTGGCTCCTTCTACTGTGACGGACCGCTTCCATTTCCGGATGGTGGGAGGCGGTTCAATCTTCAATACCCCTTTGAGGTATTTGCCCGTCAGGCTCTCCGGATGCCTGGTGAGCTCCTCATAATTTCCGGCTGCCACGACCTCACCCCCCAGGTGACTGGCCAGGGGACCCATATCAATTATATAATCGGCCTCCCGCATCATCATTTCATCATGTTCCACCACGACCACGGTATTTCCCAGGTCCCGGAGTTCCTTGAGTACCCGGATCAGCCGCTGGGTATCCCTGGAATGCAAACCAATGGAGGGTTCATCCAGAATATACAGGGAATTGGTGAGGTTACTGCCCAGGGAACGGGTCAGCTGAATGCGCTGGCTTTCTCCCCCGCTTAAGGAATTGGCCAGCCGGTTTAAGGTCAGGTATCCAAGTCCGACATCCAGCAGGGTCTGCAGCCGGTGATTGATTTCTATCAAAATCCGTTTGGCCACCGTACGGTCATATTCTCCCAGGGAAAGCCGTCCGAACCATTGCTGCAGCGTATCGACCGGCATTTCACACAATTGGCCGATGTGAAGCCCGTCGACTTTTACATAGAGGGCTTCTTTGCGCAGCCGGTAGCCCTTGCAGTCCGGACAGTCGGTTCGGCCCCTGTACCTTGATAACAATACGCGGTATTGCACTTTGTAGAGATTCCTCTCCACTTCTTCAAAAAACCCGTCAATGCCATACACATCCCCTTTCCCTTTCCAGAGCAGGTCATATTGCTCCCGGGTCAGGTCAATGATGGGTTTGTGGATGGGAAAATCGAGCTTTTTGGCCCCTTTTATGAACTGATCCTTCCACCAGATGAGCTTTTCCCCCTTCCAGGGAGCAACAGCGCCTTCATAGACACTGAGTTGTTTATCGGGAATGACCAGGTCTGCATCTATTCCGAGTACCTGGCTGAATCCTTCACAAGTCGGGCAGGCACCGTAGGGGTTGTTGAAGGAAAAAAGGTTGGGTACAGGTTCTTCAAACTGGATGCCGTCCAATTCAAATTTATTGGAAAAGCCCAGCTTTTTTTTCCCGTTAATTTCCAGGGTCATTTCTCCTTCTCCTTCATAAAACGCTGTACCAATGGAATCCGCCAGCCGGTGCAGGTCATCCTCATCAAAATCCTTTACCACCAGCCTGTCAATGAGTACGTAACTGCCGGATTTGGATTTGCCCGGGGCAAGCTTTTGCTCCAGTTCCGACTCTTCGGAGCTGAGCAGTTCTTCAATGCGAAGGGTATCCGGATTGACATAGATCCTGGAAAAACCTTTCTGCATTAATATATTCAGTTCCTCCTGCGGGCGACGGTTGCGGTGTTGCCTGAATGGAACCAGGATCATGATCTTATCTCCTGCGGAGAGCCCGGAAATGACATCAATCACATCCTGGACGTCGTCCTTTTTAACCTTTCGTCCCGAAACCGGTGAAATGGTTTGCCCAACCCGGGCAAACAGGAGACGCAGGTAATCATAAATCTCTGTCATGCTGCCTACCGTCGAGCGCGGGGTCCGGGTAATGACCTTCTGTTCGATGGCAATGGCCGGACACAACCCCTTAATAAAGTCGACATCGGGCTTGTTCATCCTGGCCATGAATTGGCGGGCATAGGCGCTCAGGCTTTCCGCATAGCGGCGCTGGCCTTCAGCAAACAGGGTGTCGATGGTCAGGGAAGATTTACCCGAGCCGGAAACCCCTGTTACCACCACCAATTGGTTGCGCGGTATGCTTACCGTAATGTTTTTTAGATTGTGGACCCTTGCCCCCTGTATGAAAATGACATCAGACCCTTGCGGGCTGGCCTTGGGGCCGGATTTTCTTTTTGCTTTGCTTGTTACACCCATATATTTGCAAAGGCAAAAGTATTGATAATAGCCTGGAATTTATCCTTTCCGCGGAACGCTTACTCTGTAATTTTTGCCTAAACCGGAAATTTTAAACAAATATTTTTACAAAATGTTTTTTTTTGTGAAAATTGTATATCTTTAACTTCATATTTGTACACTATTAACTAACTAAACCCTTTTTCGCCTATCGACCTACTACTTCTACTTTAGAAAAACCAAACCATCTTTTTTTTAGAAATCCAAACATATATCCTATCACCTTCAAAAACCGTAGAAGTTTATGAAATCACTACGCCTAAAAACGGACCACGAACTCATCCACCAATTTCGCGACGGCGATCTGCATGCCCTGGAAGCTCTCATTCTTCGCCACAAGGACAAGCTGTACACATCCATCCTGTTTCTCGTAAAGGACAAATACCTTGCCGAGGACATTTTCCAGGACGTTCTCATCAAAGTAATTGACACGATTCGCGGTGGACGCTACACCGAAGAAGGCAAATTTCTTCCCTGGGCCATGCGCATTGCCCATAACCTTTGTGTAGATCATTTCAGGAAAGTGAAACGTACACCAGCCATCAAGACCAGCGATGACAGGGACATTTTCGAAGTGATCAATTTTACCGAAGAAGGCGCAGACACCAAAATGATGAAACGCCAGAGCCATGACCGTGTCAGGCAGATGCTTGACCTGCTCCCCGAAGACCAGCGTGAAGTTATTATCCTGCGCCATTATGCAGACCTGAGTTTCAAGGAAATCGCCTCACTGACCAACTGCAGCATCAACACTGCTTTGGGTCGTATGCGCTATGGCCTGATCAACCTGCGTAAGATGATGACCGAAAAAAAGATAGCGTTGTAGGGACAGCTGCTTTTTAAAGGAATCTTAACTTAACAAAAAACAGGGGAACGGAAACAACTGCTAATTTTATTGAGCTAAAGACTGGAAAAAGACATTGAAAGTTCCTGCGCCGCTAGCAGGAACTTTTTTTAAAACCTTGTCATTCTGGTCCTCCATCCGGACCTTATAATCGATTTGCTTGCTGCCGGAAGGCTGGAACAGAATGACACCTAATTCAATCAAATAAAAGACCCCGGATATCCGGGGTCTTTTTCATTTGTACAGGCCCTGAAGCAGGACTCCTGTTCAGGGCCGCCCCTTACCCTGCGCTGCGGGGTTTAGGGGTCTGTTTATTTTTGGGATGTCCCTGCCGCCTGCAGTCCGCAATCCAGCCATTCTGCAAACTCCTTTGGCTCCCTGGTATAATATTTTGTTCTGGTCAGCACTTTTTCATCGGGACTGATGATGGCATACTGCGGCTGGGATACCGCATTGAAATTTTCTGACTGAAACGTGGCCCACTTGTCTCCTACGGTTACCAGCTGTTTGAGTGCCCCGCTTTTGGTGGTATAGCTCATTTGCTGTGCAACGGGTAACACCCTTCGGTCATCCACGTAGAGGGAAACCACGATGAAATCCTGCAGCATTTTTTTTCTCACATCCGGATCGGTCCATACATTTTCTTCCATCCGCCGGCAGTTGACACAGGCCCATCCGGTAAAATCAATGAGGACGGGTTTATGCTCCTTCCTGGCCTGGGCAATGGCCTGTTCATAGTCTCTGAGCGGCTCCACACCACGGGCGCAGTTGACAGGCTCCTTATAAAGGGTATAACAAAGCGGGGGCGGAAAACCGCTGATCATGCGGAGATTGGCCCAGGTCGTATTGGTCAGGCCCGGGATGAGATAGAGGGTAAAGGAAGCGAATACCACAATAAAAGCGATCCGGGTCCTGCTGAATTTTTTGACGGGACTGTCGTGGGGAAACCGGATTTTACCCATCAGGTACAGGACTATCAGCAGGCCGGTCAGTACCCATACCCCGATAAAGACCTCTCTTTTTACCAGTCCCCATTGTTCCACCAGGTCGGCATTGCTCAGGAATTTGACAGCCATGGCCAGTTCCAAAAAGCCCAGGACCACTTTGACTGAGGTCAGCCAGCCCCCGGATTTGGGAATGGCTTTCATCCATCCCGGAAAGGTGGCAAACAGCGCAAATGGCAGGGCCAGCCCCATTCCAAAGCCGCCCATTCCCGCACTCAACTGGATGGCGCCTCCATTATTGGTTAAAGCTCCTGCCAGCAGGGAGCCCAGGATCGGGCCCGTGCAGGAAAAAGAGACGATGGCCAGCGTCAGCGCCATAAAAAATATGCCGGCCAGATTCCCGGCGCCGGACCTTGAATCCACCCTGTTGGCCACACTGCCGGGAAGGCTAATCTCGAAATAACCGAAAAACGAAATGGCGAAAACAACGAAAACTATGAAAAACAAGAGGTTAAGCCATACATTGGTGGATATATTATTGAGGATTTCCGGGTCTGTATGGTCCAACAGGTGAAAGGGCAGGCTCAGCAATATATAGATGAGGAAAATAAAAAATCCATAAAACATGGCTTGGGCAATCCCTTTTTTACGATTGGCTGTTCGTTTGGTAAAGAAAGAAACCGTCAGTGGAATCAGGGGGAAAACGCAGGGTGTGAAAAGGGCGATAAAACCTCCGGCCAGCCCCAGTAAGAATATTCTTAACAATCCCTTGCCTTCGGTGGTATCATCCCCGCATGGGCTGACGGGGTTTTTCAGGTCCAAACCGGGTATTTTGATCCTGGCCGCCGCCGATAGGCCGCCCTCCAGGGGAACATTGAAGGCAAAGGGGCTTAAAGGATAGAAAGCATCCCCTTTCCCATAGGTATATTTGAAAACCCCGGGCAGGCTGGCAGGAACAGCTCCCCGGAATGTTACGGTCACGCTGAATTCAGCCTCTCCTTCATAAACCACAAAAGAGGCATTATCGAAAATCTTACTGCGTATGGTCCGCTTTGCGCCGGTCTCCAGGTATGTGGCGCCCACAGCGATGGTCGAATCGGAAAATTCCAGCTGGGCTGCAGGTATGTCGCTGATCTTTTGGTTGGGGCCATACAATTGCCAGCCTTGGTTGGCCCTGGTTTTGAAAGTCAGTTGATATACGAGGGCAGAAATCCTGGTTGAGGCAGCCTTCCACTGAAATACAGCAGAGTCCTGGGCCTCTGAGGTACCCTGGTGGAGGACCAGGGGCAGCATAAACAACAAGAGTCGAATCAGTTTCATGACAGGGGTTTTAAAAAACAAACGGGATCTTGCAGCAAAGAACCCGTTTATATACGTGCGTGTTTGTCTCCCGGGCGACTAGGAGCCAACATTAACTTTTATTTCTACTTCTGAAGGGGGAAGGCAGGAATGGTCGTTACAAACCATGAACTCAACCTTGCCGGCAAAGTCCGTTCTGGCGTTTGCTTTGAGTTTTATTACCTGAACAAAATCCACTGATTTTTCATAGTACTTCACGTCATGCTTCCAGGCACTTTCATATTTGGAAATGAGATTGCCGGTTTCCTTCACCTTCCCGTTCATTACAACCAGGGGATTGGGTGAGAAGGTAAAGGTAGTGGCCAGGGGGCCATCCCCGCCTGCGTCCTGTGCATAGAGATGAAAGCCCCCGCTGATGGTAGCAGACATATGCACTTCAAAAGTCTTGTCAGCAATTTTTTTCACTGAATAATTCCACTGTACCTGTTTGCTGGATTGGGCAATCGAGCCAAAAAAAGCATACAGGCCCAAGGCCAAGCATAGAAAATGTTTCATATAAATGTAAATGTTGTTACGATTGTATGTACCTAATAGAACGGTAAAGATGCAACAACAGATGCTAATGAAAGTTTAAAATTGGATCAGGCGGGCTGAAGGACCGGCTGCTTCGCTTTTGCATGGATAAACAGGGTCTCCATGATGATCCGGCCATCTATATTTCCCAGGCTGGGAGAGCAAGCCCTTTCCGGGTGGGGCATCATGCCAAATACGTTTCTCTCCAGGTTACAGATACCGGCGATATCGCGCAGGGAACCATTGGGGTTTGACTGAGGTGTCCGGTTTCCGTTTGGGTCGCAGTAGCGGTAGATGACCTGGTGGTTGGCTTCCAGGGAATCGAGTGTTTTCTCATCAGCGTAAAACCTCCCTTCTCCGTGGGCGATGGGGATTTTCAGGGCTTTGGCATTGCTTTCATCCCCCCTGATATAAACGTTTTTACTGATAAACTGCTGGTTGGCGTTCCGTAGTAGGACACCGGGAAGCAGGTGGGCCTCACAAAGTATCTGGAATCCGTTGCATACACCAAATACCTTACCCCCGCGACCGGCAAAGGCGATTACACTTTTCATCATGGGACTAAACCGGGCGATGGCCCCGCAGCGCAGGTAATCCCCATAGGAAAAACCTCCGGGTAAAATGATGCAATCTCCGGTATCGAACTGGCTCAGATCCTCCTGCTTATGCCACAACATGATGACCTCCTGGTTAAGATCCTGTTGAAGGGCATCCTGCATGTCTCGGTCACAATTGGAGCCTGGGAATACTACAACACCAAATTTCATACTGCTAGTATTTTAACACCGTAAAGGTAGCAGTATTTGGATGAAATGAAAACATCAGTGCAGATAATTCACCCAGATAATGAAAGCGAAGGTCAGCCAGTGCAGGGTAAGCCCAAGCCACTTATCAGATGCGTAAAAATAAGCGGCGGCGTGGAAAAGGGCAAAGGGCACAGCCACCACAATCCAGTTTTCGTAGGAATCCGCCCGGTTAATCAGAATGACAAAAACCGCTACCATCAGGTACAGCAGCGTAAGGCTCCAGCTCTTGCGCACCTGAATAAGCATTTTATTGAGATTGGCCTGCACAAAATACCCTCCGATCATAAAGGGGATGATCAACAGCATGATTCCCAGGGAGATGAGCAGAAAATGGGGCATTACCGGGAGGGTAATGGTAACTGAGGGCAGGATGTTTTTCCAGCTCCACTGGTTGGTTATAAACAATATGATAAATAAAAAGTAATAGGGGAAAGTAAAGCCCAGCAGCCCCATCAGCCATTCCCGGATACGGAAGGGCCGCATGATGAGCAAAGCGAAAAATACCAGGACCAGGAAAAAAAGGGCGGGCACATATAGGAGCGTCACCATGCCGGTAAGTAAACCAATATTAAAAATGGCCGCATCCGGACGGTTATTGTTATACAGGGAGATCATCCGGTACCATATCCAGATCATCAGGGAGTTGATGAGCAGGGGTGCCGAAAAATGGTTCCAGTCCGGAAGCAGGGAACTGACCAGTATATAGGACATGCCAGGCAAAAAATTAGGCCTGGGGAGCAATTTATGGTAATTGCAGATGCGGTTGAATAGGGTGGCCTGCGTGAACAGGAGTAAAAAAGTGAGTATCGCAAACAGAACAGGCGTATTGTGAAAGGCGCTGTCCAGCCAGCGCAGGAGGAGCCGGTAGAGATAGTTGTCTTCCTTATGAAGGACCGGAACCTGCGGATGCAGAAAAAGCGGAAATTTCAACACCAGCGCATAAACCAGTAAAAGGAGGGCATTGCCCGGGTTCTTTTGTTTAAAGATGCCGATCACCTGAAATGGGTTTAAAAATCAATTTTAGCAAAACAAAGATAATTCCTGTATAAACAGGGGATTAATATTTGTTTGCTGCCCAACTGCCGGCCATGCCGGGGCATGAATTCATATCCCTTGTCCAGGTTCTTTAGCGTGGGATAACGGGTGATCTTACCATCGGGACCAACACTCTGGTCGTTTAGCAGGAGGTTGCGGCCTTCGTACTGGTTATACAGCAGGTGCAGTTCCCCTCCTGTATTCATGAGCTGGTAGGAAATGAGGTTATCAGATTCATCATCATACTGGCTCTTGGGTACAATATTGCTCCACTCTTCATTGCCATCTTTATCAAAAGATATAATCATCACGTTTTCAGCATGGTATCGCATGACATTGTTGTTATAACCATACCGGTTGAAAGGGCTGTAGAAGGGCGAACCGTAATAGCTTCCCATCCCCGGGCTCAGGTAGGGGCTGTATCCATACATATTGTCCCATCTGTTGAAATACCCCCCTCTGGAAGATGTGAATTCTGATTCACTCAGCAGGATAAACCCACCGTCCTTTTTGGTGATGATCTGTTTGATGAAATAATCATTGAAGGCCATGCGCTGACTGGACTCCGAACTTTTGGCCAGCGTCCTGAGTTCTTCGTTGAAAAGAATCAGGCTTTCCCGGATACGGGAGTCGGTCTGCTTATCCCAAAGCAGGGAAAACAATCCTTCTATGTTCCCCTTTTTTTGTTTATAATAAAAGCCGGTCAATATATACCGCTTGTTGGTGTTGTCAATTTTGATCTTTAACTCATCCAGGTAATGCTGGTCAGTCCCTGCATATTTTACGGAGAATGTGTCCGAAGTAGGACCCTTGGTCACCATATTGACCCCTGAAATATAGTCCCCGCTGCTGTTTTTCAGGAATTTGGCAAAAATCAGGACTCCGTCATTGTCGAGCTGGAAGTCCGTGAAGGAATTGTCCCTGTCTTCCATGGGCAGGTAGATCCTGTGCCGGTCGAGCAGGGTCAGATTCTGGTCATACAGGAAGGTGGTAAACAGGAATTCCCTGGGGTTTTTGCTGTTGATCTTGAAGAGCATGATGCGTTGCCTGTCCTCGCTGAATATGACGGTATAAATCTTATTGCTGGCAGCAAACCCTATCTGGGTGGTATCCAGATCGGCCGGTTCGGAGATCCGTTTACCCATGACGTCCATTTTTACTCCGGTGCAATGCACGATGTTTTTGTGCTGGTATTCATAAAACATGTAAAAATGATCCTGGTAGGGAATAAAATACACATTGATGTATTTGTCGGGCAGGAAATCCAGGTTTACCCGCTGGAGGATTTTCATATCCGGACCATAGACCGAAATGGCATTGTCATTTCGGTTGTTTTTAAAAACAAGGATGTTTCCATTGAATTTGCCGATGATTTCAAAATTGGTTCTGCGGCCATCCTCCCGCTCAGGTTCGGAATAGGTTATACGCTGGGCCATCAGGGATCCCGGCGCAATGAAAAGAAACAGGAAAATCAGGTTTCTCAAAAAAGAATTCATGGTATAATCTTACGTTTTTCAAAAAATCCCCGTTTACAGGGCCTGTGATTGTAATTTAAGCAAAAGTACAATGCAAAAGGGATAGGTCCCGGCTAATTTAACATCCGGTAATATCAGGATATACTGGGTATTC
The DNA here is from genome assembly GCA_903906365.1 of uncultured Bacteroidota bacterium. GTDB lineage: Bacteria > Bacteroidota > Bacteroidia > Chitinophagales > Chitinophagaceae > Puia. The sequence goes on from CAIVKC010000038.1 coordinate 12,502, forward strand.
TTCCCAAAAGTTGCCTCGGAGCCTGTGGGTTTGACAAAATAGCTGAAACCATGGTATTTATAATGAATTAGGTATTTAACTAATAAATTTGCAGCTTCGTTGGGTCGCAGGGCTCTCCCGAACTTATCTGAAAGAAAACCCGGCTGCCCAGTAGAAAATTATTTTAACAGATTCCGCCGTGAGCAAACAAATCAACAAAGTTACGTTCGCCAGCCTGGTGATTGCCCTGGGCATCATTTACGGAGATATCGGCACCTCCCCCCTGTATGTTCTGAATGCCATTGTCAGCGGGCGCGTGGTGGAAGAAAAACTGATCCTGGGTTCGCTCTCCTGCATCATATGGACATTGACCCTGCAGACCACGGTGAAATACGTCTGGCTTACCCTGAAGGCCGACAACAACGGGGAAGGAGGTATATTTTCCCTTTATGCGCTGGTCAGACGGCAAAAAAAATGGCTGGCCCTTCCTGCCATGATCGGGGGGGCGGCCCTGCTGGCCGACGGAATGATTACCCCGCCCATTTCGGTGACCTCCGCCATTGAAGGTCTCCGGCAGCTGCCTGCCTTCAGGGTGATTGAGCAGTCCACGATTGTTTACCTGGTGCTGGGCATCATGCTGGTATTGTTTTTCCTGCAACAGTTTGGAACCGAGTCCATCGGCAAACTCTTTGGGCCCATTATGTTCCTGTGGTTTGCCATGCTGGCCGCACTGGGCAGCAGCCACCTGGTGGATGATCTGCAAATATTCAAGGCACTGAGCCCCCATTATGCCATTGAACTGTTGACTACCTACCCCAAGGGATTCTGGATCCTGGGAGCGGTCTTCCTTTGCACCACCGGCGCAGAAGCACTCTATTCCGACCTGGGCCACTGCGGCCGGAATAATATACGGATTTCCTGGATCTATGTGAAGACCTGCCTGATCCTGAATTACCTGGGGCAGGGCGCCTGGCTGCTCTCCCATTTCGAAGGCAGGGTTTTTAACACCACTACCGGCAATGTGTTCTACAGCATTATGCCCCAGTGGTTCCTGATCCCGGGCATTATCATCGCCACCGCGGCGGCCATCATAGCAAGCCAGGCCCTGATCAGCGGTTCGTTCACCCTCATCAGCGAAAGCATGCGGCTCAATCTATGGCCTAAGTTCCGCATCGGCTACCCCACCGAAGAAAAGGGCCAGTTGTATATTCCTGCCATCAATTTCCTGCTCTTCCTGGGTTGTTGCGGGATTACCCTGTATTTCCAAAGTTCCTCCCATATGGAGGCTGCCTATGGCCTGGCCATCACCCTTTGCATGCTGGCCACTTCCATCCTCTTTGCCAATTACCTCATCGCCCACCGCACCAAGTCGCCCCTGATATACCTGTACCTGTCCGTTTACCTCACCATAGAACTGAGTTTCCTGGTTGCCAACCTGGAAAAGTTCCCCCATGGCGGGTTTGTAACCCTCATAGTGGCAGGAGGCCTGTTTACCATCATGTACGTCTGGTACCGGGCCCGTAAAATCAAGAACCGCTATGTGGAATTTGTCAGGATGGATCATTACCTCCCCCAAATACAGGAACTGAGCAATGACCGGACCGTTCCAAAAGCGGCTACCCACCTGGTATATATGACAAGCGCCAACAATCCCAAGGAAATTGAGCATAAAATCATTTACTCTATTCTCAACAAAAAACCCAAAAGGGCGGATATTTACTGGTTCATTCACGTAGAGACCATGGACGATCCCTATACGGCAGAGTATTCGGTAGACCATATCATTCCCAACGATATCATCCGCGTGGAGTTCAGACTGGGTTTCCGCATCGAACCAAAGATCAACCTGATGTTCAGAAAAGTGGTGGAAGACCTGGTCAATAATAAGGAAGTAAATATCACCAGCCGCTATGAATCCCTGGAAAGAAACAACGTCGTGGGAGATTTCCAGTTTATTGTCATGGAAAAATACTTAAGCCAGGATAATGAACTGCCCTTCTTCGAACGCGTGGTGATGAAGCTCTATTTCTGGGTAAAGGAACTCAGCCTGTCCGAGGAAAGGGGCTTTGGTCTGGATCCTTCCAATGTGACGGTGGAAAAATTCCCCCTCATCGTTTCACCCGTGCCTGATTTCAACCTGAAAAGAACCTCCGAGATCTAGACCCAATACCCAAAACATGCAGCATATTACCGCGGAGACATTGCAAAAAAGACTGGCAGGCGGAGAAGACATCATACTGCTGGATGTCCGGGAAAAATGGGAGCACGAGGCCTTCAATATTGGCGGACAACTCACCCCCCTTTCCGCACTCATGGAACATGCCGGCACAATCCCCCGCCAGGCCACCGTGGTGGTCTATTGCCAAAAGGGCATACGCAGCCAGATCGCCATCCAGCGCCTGCAGGGCAAACTGGGACTGGATAACCTGATCAACCTGCAGGGGGGTATTGAAGCCTGGCAAAAACAGTCGGGCGCGTTCAGCGGGAGGCCATGAGGTTTTAGCACCGCGTCGCCGCTGGCAAAAACAAAGGTGCCTTTCGCAAAAAGGCGGCATCCCACATAGGGTAACTTGTTCACGGAACCTACATATACTGCTTGAATCACTGGTACTTTTATATTGCCGCCGCGCTGGCGGGCTTGTCACTGGCTGCTTACTTTTTGCAGGAAAGAATCATTTTCAAACCCGAAAAGCTGCGGCAGGATTTTGCCTTTCGGTACAAGGTTCCCTTCAGGGAATTGTTTTTTGACATTACCTCCGGCGTACGCATCAACGGCCTTCACTTTTACCGGACCAAACCGGCAGGGCTGATCCTTTATCTGCATGGTAATTCCAGGAGCATCAAGGGATGGGCTAAATATGCGCAGGATTTTTACCGGTATAATTATGATGTGGTGCTGGTGGATTACCGGGGATTTGGCAAGAGTACGGGCAGGCGAAGTGAAAGGGAGATCATCGGGGACCTGCAGTTCATTTATGACAGCCTCATCGCCCAGTACCCCGAAGAGCATATCATCCTCTACGGAAGAAGCATCGGCAGCGGCTTTGCCGCCAAAACCGCCTCTGAAAACAATCCCCGTTACCTTATTTTGGATGCACCGTATTATAATTTCCGCAAGGTAGTGGAACGATTTTTACCCCTTCTGCCAATCCGCTTTGTGCTTCGGTACCAGTTGCGCACCGACAAATGGCTCCCCCGGGTGAAATGCCATACCTATATTTTGCACGGTACCAAAGACCGGCTGATCCCCATCTCCCAGAGCGAGAAACTGCAGCGGCTCAATCCCCGGAAAATAACGCTGATCCGCATTCATGGAGGGGGGCACAATAACCTCCCCCTGTTCCCGGAATACCATAATTTCATCAGGGACATTCTTAAGGCCTGAAAGCCCCTGGCTGACAGGACTTTTTTTTTATTGGTGACATCCTTGTAGTTTGCAATATCATGAGCAAGAAAATCATTTTCCGCTGGGTGAAGGTTGTCATTTTCTGTTACAGCCTGGCCGGCATAGGATTGTTTTACCTGCAGCGGTCCATTATTTTCCACCCCCAGCCGGTGGCCAGTGATTATGTCTATCCTTTTGAAGGACCCCGCACCCGAAATATTTACATCCCCTATGACAGGCAGACCAAGCTGCATATCATGACCTTCACCGGAAATGATAACGCTGTCAGCAAAGGGGTGATATTGTATTTTCATGGCAACCGCAATAATATTGGCTGGTACGCCTCATACGCTATGGAGCTGAGCACAAAAGGGTATGAAGTCTGGGTGCTGGATTATCCGGGTTTTGGCAAAAGCACCGGGGAGTTAACCGAGGAAAAGCTCTATGATTATGCGCTGCAATGTTACAAACTGGCAAGGACCAGGTTCAACCCTTCCCAGATCATTATATATGGCAAAAGCCTGGGGACCTGCCTGGCCTGCCAGCTGGCCTCCGTCAGGGATTGCAGGTACCTGATTTTGGAAACCCCCTGCTACAGCCTTGAATCGCTGGCCGCCCGCTACCTGCCGGTTTATCCGGTCTCCAGGATGCTGCATTTTCATTTTCCAAACTATGCCTATTTGAAAAAAGTGACAGCCCCCGTCGTCATTTTTCAGGGTACAGCCGACGGTGTGGTGCCCTATTCCAACGCAGCCAGACTAAAACCCCTGCTTGGCGACAGGGACCTGTTTATCACCCTGGAAGGCGGCAGTCACAATGACCTCACGGGCTTTTCATTGTACCGGCAAACCATGGATTCCCTGCTTGGCCGGTAAAGGGTTGGTTATCCCCCAATGAGGGCGCTTAGCCGTTGCTGGTGCATTGGGGGGATAAAATAATGATTATGGGATACGGCTTTCTGATCGGAAAAGACATCCAGGGGCTGGAGCCTTCCATTGGTCAGCAGAAAAGTGGCATACCCCAGGGGTTTTAGCATTTCCAGGAGCAGGATGCGGTCATTTCGGTCACCCAGTTCACACAGAATAACCGGATGGTATTTTTGGAGAACCTGCATCATGGAACCAAAAACCGGGACCTCCAGCCCTTCCACATCGCATTTGATGAAGTCCAGCCTGGGCAGTCCGCTGAAAAGCTGGTCCCCGCGCTCATTTTTCACCCTTTCGGATTCAATGTATTCCAGGTGTGTGCTGGTGTTCATGACGCGGGCATAGGCGAATTTTTTCATGTTGTCAACGCGGGGGATGCCCATTTCCACGTAGTCCCCTTCCCCGCCAAGGGCCACCTGCAGCAATTGGACATTGGTGATCCCCTTTTTTTTAATCAGTTTGCCCAGCGCCGCATTGAACTGACTCATCGGTTCAATGGCCGTTACCCGGCCTTTAGGTCCAGCCAGTCGGCTCATCTCCAGGGTATAATACCCCAGGTGGGCCCCGATGTCCACACAAAAGAAACCGGGTTCAATGAGCCGCTTCAGGAAATAGATGTCCTGGTAACTCCTGCCGGGCACGCCGGCCCGGAAGAGCATCTGAAAGGAATTGGCCAGCAGGGCCAGGTATCTTTTTTCGCCCAGGGCAGCCAGTAATATCTTTTTTATCCTGTTCATGGAGCGAAAATAATCCAATAATTGATTCAAGGCGATTATGCGCGGAGTGAATCTGGTTTGCTTCCTTCAAATCGGGGCGGCTTTTTTTATTCCTGGAGCGTGACTTTTCGCCGGCCCACCTGCAAGAGGTGGGGCACCCCGGTTTTCACGGCCACATTTTCCGCCCCGTGGCTGATGGGAAAATCAAAACAAACCGGATATGGGTAGTCCCCGACCAGGTCCATAATAATTTCCTGTATGGTCTTTCCAAAGGGTCGGTCGGTGTCTTTCATATCGGTAAATCCACCCACCACCAGACCGGCCAGATTGTCCAGTTTACCGCTCCGGCGGAGCTGATAGAGCATCCTGTCGGCCTGGTAGAGGTATTCACCGAGGTCTTCCATAAAAAGAATTTTTCCCTTTGTGCTGATGTCTGAGGCAGTGCCCGTAAGGTGCGCAAGCAGGGAAAGATTGCCCCCGACCAGCTCCCCTTGCGCCTTTCCGGTGCGGTTATAAGGGCTGGCCGGGCAGCTGTAAGAGGCTTTTTTTCCCTGCAGGGCCCGCTTAAGGGATTGTACGGAGGGGCTCTGTGCACCTTCCCCGTTAAAAGCACCCGCCATGGGCGCATGCAGGGTCGATATGCGATAGCGCGCATGTACATGGGCGTGCAGGACGGTGATATCACTGAAGCCGACGATCCATTTGGGTCGTTTCCGGAATGCGGAAAAATCGATTTGGTCCACGATGCGGCCAACCCCATATCCGCCCCGCGCGCAAAGAACTGCCTTTATAGCGGGGTCGTCCAGCATCGCCTGCAGGTCTGCGAGCCGCTGGGAATCGGTTCCGGAAAAATAATTGCCGGAATCCCCTCCCACCGTGGAGCCGACCTCTACCCGGTAACCCCAGAGCTGCAGGGTCCTGATGCAGGACAGGGTTTTTTCACGCTGCATATAACCGGCCGGGCAAACCAGCCCGATGGTATCACCGGGCAACAGGAAGGGGGGTATTTTAATCATATGACTTCCATTAAAGAACAGGAATCGGAGGATACCTTCAGCCGGTGTTTCACACCGCATTTAAGGGCCACATTGTATTTTTGGTGACCACAGGGAAAATCAAAACAAACGGGATATTTATAGTCCTTCACCTTTTCCAGGATGATTTCCTGGAGGGTCTTACCGAATTCATCCCCGGGATCGTCCGGTTTAACCTTGAAACCGCCGATGATAAGGGCCTTTAACCCCGAGAGTTTGCCGGTCCGTCTGAGGTTCCAGAACATTCGGTCGATGCTGTACAGGTATTCCCCGGTATCCTCCACAAACAGGATCCTTCCCGCTGTGCTGATATCAGAGCGGGTACCCGAAAGGGATTCCAGGGTTTTCAGGTTGCCACCGGTCAGCGCCCCGGAGGCTGTGCCGCTGCGGTTGGCAGGATTTGGTTCAAAGACATATTTCACCGGCTCGCCGGTCAGGGCTGTGCGGATGGATAACAGGGAGTCCCGCTGCTGGGGTTCAGCCGCAGACCAGTCTTCGGGGAAGCTGTTGCACATTTTTGAATGGATGGAGGCGATGTTGACTACATGGCTGAGATGCGAATGCAGGACGGTGACGTCGCTGAAACCCAGGATCCATTTGGGATGGGCGGCCAGTTTTGCAAAATGCAGGGAATCTATGATCCTGACCGAACCGTAGCCGCCCCGGGCGCAAAGAATAGCCCTGATGTTTTTATCATCGAGCATCTTTTGGAAATCCGCCGTTCTCTGTTCATCGGTACCGCCAAAGGTAAACTCTTTCTTTCCTACGGTATCGCCTACCTGTACGCGGAAACCCCATTGTTCAAGCAGGGAAACGGCCGGCTGTATCTCCTGTTGGGTTATCCAACCAGCCGGGCAGGTGATGCCAATGAGGTCCCCGGGCCGGAGATAAGGGGGAATCAGGGTGGCCCTTTTGAAGCCGGGGCCCGGGTCCATATCCGCTCCCAGGGCAGGAAGTACCGCCCCGGCGGCCCAAAGGGAGGACAGAAATCTTTTACGGTTCATATTTTAAAGTTATCGGAAAATAGTCATTTTGGCATTGGATGGGATTGCGGTATTTTTGCCATCCTTTCGCGGCGGCCCGGGACTGTATGCTGAACATGGAGCAGGGATCGGGGATTGGCCGGAATTTAAAGAATGTATCATGGTAACAGAAGATTTTAAGAGAATACTGGTAACCGCTGCCCTGCCTTATGCCAATGGGCCCGTGCACATCGGGCATATGGCAGGGGTCTACCTGCCCGCCGATATCTACGTTCGCTACCAGCGGGCCAGGAAAAGGGATGTGAAGTTCGTATGCGGAAGTGATGAACACGGCGTACCCATTACCATCCGGGCCATGAAGGAGGGTATCAGCCCCCAGCAAGTGGTGGATAAATACCATACCCTGATCAAGGAAAGTTTTGAGCAGATGCAGATTTCCTTTGACATCTATTCCCGTACCTCCAACCAGGTCCATCACCAGACGGCGGCTGCATTTTTTACCACCCTCTACGATAAGGGACTTTTTGAAGAAAAGGAAACCGAACAGTTCTATGATGAAAAGGCAAAGACCTTTCTGGCTGACAGATATATAACCGGCACCTGCCCGGTTTGCGCCAACCCCAATGCCTACGGGGACCAGTGTGAAAGATGCGGCTCTTCCCTGAGCCCGGAGCAACTGATAGACCCCAAAAGCACGCTGAGCGATGCCATCCCTGTCAGGAGAAAAACCAAGCACTGGTATTTTCCCCTGCAGCATTACGAACCATTTCTCAAGCAATGGATCCTGGAAGGCCACAAGGACTGGAAGAACAATGTATACGGCCAATGCAAAAGCTGGCTCGACAATGGACTGCAACCACGCGCCATGACCCGCGACAGCAACTGGGGCGTCAGCGTACCGCTTCCCCAGGCAGCCGGAAAAGTCCTTTACGTATGGTTTGATGCCCCCATCGGGTACATTTCCGCCACCAAGGAGCTGACCGATAAATGGGCGGATTACTGGTGCAGCAAAGACACCAAACTGGTTCATTTCATCGGCAAGGACAATATCGTCTTTCATTGTATTATATTCCCTGCCATGCTCAAGGCCCATGGTGATTTTATTCTGCCTGACAATGTACCGGCCAACGAATTCCTCAATATCGAGGGAGAAAAGGTGTCCACGAGCCGCAACTGGGCGGTATGGGTACATGAATACCTGAAGGATTTTCCAGGCTGTGAGGATGTGCTTCGGTATGTGCTTTGCGCCAATGCCCCAGAAACCAAGGACAATGATTTTACCTGGAAGGACTTCCAGGACCGAAACAACAGTGAGCTGGTTTCCATCTTTGGCAATTTCGTAAACCGGGCGATGGTGCTCATGCACAAGCTATGCAATGGAAAAGTCCCCCCCCTGCATGCAGGCATCCTGGACGACCAGGACCGGACTATGATGTCGGAATTTGAACATTGTAAAAACAGGGTCGAAGAGCTGCTTGAACAATATAAATTCAGGGATGCCTTATTTGAAATAATCGACCTTGCAAGAAAAGGGAACCGGTACCTCCAGGAAAAGGAGCCCTGGAAAAAAGCGAGTGCCGCCGCGGGTCAGCCCATTAGCCCGGAAAACCAGCAATCCATTGACAACTGCCTGCATATTTGTTTGCAGCTCACAGCCAACCTGGCCATACTCATCCACCCTTTTTTACCGGGCACTTCCAGGAAGATCCTGCATATGCTCAAGGTGGTAGACAAAATGCTGGACTGGGAAAATGCCGGAAAATCAAAGTTGCTGAGCGTGGGCTATAGCCTGAGGGCCCCTGAATTGCTGTTTAGAAAAATGGAGGACGCGGAAATCCAGCAACAAATTGAAAAATTAAAAAACAATATGATACATCCCCAGGACATGGCGGCCTCCGGTCAGCCGGCACCCGAGACCCAGGCACCGGCCCCCATGGTGACCAAAGCCACCATCCAGTTTGACGACTTTGCCAAGCTGGATCTGAGGGTCGCCACCATCACCGCCGCCGAAAAAGTAGAGAAGGCCGATAAGCTGCTCAAACTGGAGGTTGACCTGGGCTTTGAAAAACGCATCATTGTCTCCGGGATCGCCCTGCATTTCCAGCCGGCCGATATCGTAGGCAAGCAGGTGGTGGTGGTAGCCAATCTGGCCCCCCGGAAAATGCGGGGGATTGAAAGTAATGGCATGATACTGATGGCAGAGGATCAGGCCGGCCGCCTTCATTTTGTCAGCCCGGGAACGATCATCGATGCCGGCTCAACGGTTAACTGAGCACCAGGAAAATAGCAGTACATGATGCAACCAACCATTGGATTTATAGGGACCGGCAGTCTGGGCAAACCCATCGCCGCCAACCTGCTTTCAGCGGGGCAACCCCTGTTGGTCTTTAACCGGACCGCCTCCAAAGCCCTTCCCCTGGCCGGGGCGGGAGCAGTTATCTGCCAGTCCGTTGAAGAACTGGCCCGGCAGTGCAGGGTCGTTTTTTCGATGGTCTCCGATGACAGGGCCCTGTCCAGCATTTGTCTGGGTCCGGGAGGCCTCCTGGAGCACCTTCTCCCCGGAAGTCTGCATATATCCATGAGCACCATACTTCCCCAAACTGCCCGGGAGATATCGGCACTGCATAAAGAAAAGGGGCAATACTACCTGGCCGCACCCGTTTTCGGAAGGCCCGAAGCGGCCGCCGCCAGGAAACTCCAGGTGGTTGTCAGCGGCGATCAGCAGGCCCGAACAATGGCCGAGCCCCTGCTTCGTCTGGCCGGAGCATCCGGTATCTGGGACTTCGGGGAGGAGACCGCCTCCGCCAATACGGTTAAACTTTGTGGCAATTTCCTCATTGCGGCCCTGATGGAAGCCATGGGAGAGAGCATGGCCCTTGCCTCCAAAAGCGGAGTGGATGCCTCGGCCATGTGGTCGATGTTCAACCAGACCCTGTTCAATACGCCACTTTACCACAATTACAGCCGGATTATACTGGGCGCTCAATTTGACCCGGCCGCCTTTACCATGACCCTGGGCCTAAAGGATATCCGCCTTGTCCTGGAACAGGCTGCTTCGGTGGATCAGTCCATGCCTACCGCCGAGCTATTGCGGGGCCATATGCAGCATCTGGTTGATTCCGGAAAAGGAAACATAGACTGGAGCGGCGTTTCCCTCGCAGTCACCCAACCGCCGCCACCGGGGTCAAATATTAATCATTAAATATGACCGGGGGAGCCGGGGCTCCCCGGATTTTTCCTAACTTCGGTTACAAATAGTTGTTTAACTAACTAATTGATTGGCTATGTCAAAAAGAATCATCAGAAAAGTGGCTGTTCTTGGCAGTGGTGTGATGGGAAGCAGGATTGCCTGCCATTTTGCGGGCACAGGCCTGGAGGTTTTGCTGCTGGATATGGCACCCCGGGAACTCACCCCGTCCGAAACAGCCAGGAAGCTTGCCCTGGATCATCCCTCTGTCAAAAACAGGATCGTACAGGAAGCCCTGGCGGCGGCCGTCAAATCCAACCCATCCCCGCTTTACAGCAAGGAGGCTCTAAAAAGAATTACCACCGGAAATTTTTCTGACAATCTCCCTGATATATCCACCTGCGACTGGGTCATCGAAGTCGTAGTGGAAAGACTGGATATCAAAGTGTCCCTCTTTGCGGAGGTAGACAAATTCCGCAGGCCCGGGACCCTGGTGAGTTCAAATACCTCGGGCATCCCCATTCACCTCATGGCTGAAGGCAGGAGCGAGGATTTCAGGAAACATTTCTGCGGGACCCACTTTTTCAATCCGCCCCGGTACCTCCGGCTGCTGGAAATCATTCCCACCCCCCATACCGATCCGCAGGTCACAGAATTTCTCATGCATTACGGGGATCTCTACCTGGGAAAGACCACGGTACTTTGCAAAGACACACCGGCCTTCATTGCCAACCGTATCGGGGTCTATGGCATGATGTCTATTTTCGGGCTGGCCGAGAAACTGGAACTCGATATTGATGAAGTGGACGCCCTGACGGGGCCCGTCATGGGCAGACCCAAATCAGCGACCTTTCGTACCGCCGACGTGGTAGGGATAGACACTTTGGTCAAAGTAGCCGGAGGCGTCGCCCAGAATTGTCCCGCCGATGAACAAAAAGCGGTTTTCAGCATACCGGATTGGCTACAGCAAATCCTCACCCGAAACTGGCTGGGTGATAAAACCGGGCAGGGTTTTTTTAAGAAAACCAAAGGAGCCGGCGGGGAAAAGGAAATCCTCAGCCTGAATTTGAAAACCCTTGAATACGGCCCTCGCAAAAAGCCCAGATTCCCCTCCCTGGAGGCGGCAAAACCCCTGGATGACCTGAAATCCAGGATTAAGATCCTGATGCAGGGAACCGACAAGGCTGGCGCATTTTACCGCGGCTTCCACTACGGACTGTTCGCCTATGTGTCCAACCGGATCCCGGAAATCGCCGATCAGCTATACCGGGTGGATGACGCACTCAAAGCCGGCTTCGGCTGGGAAATCGGTGCCTTTGAAACCTGGGATCTGCTGGGTGTTGCCGATACGCTGCCCCTGATCCGGGAAGCCGGCTTTGAGGTGGCCGGATGGGTCGATGAGATGATAGCTGCCGGGCACCGGACTTTTTATAAACTGGAAAACGGCCGGCCGCTTTTTTATGACATGGGAACCAAAAGTTACCAGCCCATACCGGGCAGTGAGGCCTTTTTGGTAATGAAACATTTTGAAAATCAAACCCTTTGGAAAAATTCAGCCTGCAGGCTTTACCACCTGGGAGCCGATGTCCTGGGGCTGGAATGGTATACCAAAATGGGCAGCATCGGTGGGGAGGTACTGGAAGGTATTCAGCATTCCATCGGGGTGGCGGAAGACCGTTTCAAAGGCCTGGTGATCGCAAACCAGGGCGCCAATTTCAGTGCCGGCGCCAACGTGGGAATGATTTTCATGCTCGCCATTGAACAGGAATATGATGAGTTGGATATGGCCATTCGTCTTTTCCAGCAAACCACCATGCGTGCCCGGTATTCGGGTATACCCGTGGTGACAGCCCCCCATGGCCTGACCCTGGGAGGCGCCTGTGAGCTCAGTTTACACGCCGACCGAGTAGTGCCGGCGGCAGAATCCTATATCGGTCTGGTGGAACTGGGTGTAGGGCTCATTCCGGGAGGAGGTGGCACCAAGGAGTTCGCTTTGAGGGCGGCCGACGAAATGCATGAAGACGAGCCGGAAACCATTACCATGAAGAACCGTTTCTTTAGCATAGCAACCGCCCGGGTATCCACTTCTGCCTATGAGGCCTTCGATATGGGTATATTGAAAAAAGGCAGGGACCAGGTTTGTATAAACCAGGAAAGAAGGATATCCGAAGCAAAGAAGGTTGTTTGTGAGCTCTTTGATGATGGTTACAGGATGCCCGTCCAGCGAAAAGATGTAAGGGTGCTGGGACGCTCGGTACTGGGCGCCCTGTATGCCGGCATCAACGGCATGTGGCGGGGAAATTATGCCACCGACCACGACGTGCTGGTGGCAAAAAAACTGGCCTATGTGATGTGTGGCGGCGACTTAAGCGAACCCGCCCTGGTATCGGAGCAATACCTGCTGGACCTGGAAAGGGAAGCTTTTCTGAGTCTCTGTGGTGAAAAAAAGACCCTGGAAAGGATACAGAGCGTACTGAAAAGCGGTAAGCCGGTTAGAAATTAAGGGGCCTGCTGTAACAAAACCACGGGGGGCAGCGTCTGAGTATTTGCGCCATCCGGCCGCTGCCGCTCTTTGGTGGCAGCCCCTGTATTGATCCATTACACCAAATATTCAAATATATGTTCACCAGAGCCTGCCTGTTTGTAACTGCCCTCTCTGCCCTGCTCTCCTGCCACAGGCCGCCCCAGGCAGCCAAACAAGTTACTGCCTATACCATAGAGCAATTGCAGAATAATTTAAGCATTTCCGGAGCGGGTTTCAGTGCAGATGAGAAAAAGATCCTCACCGACCATAATGGCAGCGGCATTTACAATATATATGAACTGAACATCGCAGACACCCAATTTACCCCGCTGACTTCCTCCAAAAAGGAATCCTATTATGCCGTGGATTACGTGCCCGGTTCATCGGCCTTTATTTACAGCGCTGACCAGGGTGGCGATGAAAACACCCACCTGTATTTGCGCAGGGCCGGTGACAGTGTTGCCAAAGATCTTACTCCATGGCACAAGAGCGCCAATACTTTTGTTGGCTGGTCCAGGGATAAGAAAAGCATGTACCTGTCCAGTAATAAAAGAGACCCCCATTTCTTTGACCTCTGGAAAATGGACACTTCCACCTGGAAGGAAACCCTGCTTTACCGGAACGATTCTGCTTACAGCGTGGCCGGCCTGTCAAAATCTGAAAATTACCTGGCGCTAACCAAATCCATTACCACCAATAAAAATGAATGTTTTGTCCTGAACCGCAAATCGGGCAACATGATCAGGATATCCAACTCCGGTGAGGCCAACTGGAACCCGATGGCCATTGAAAAAAATGATTCCCTGCTGTATTATACCACCAATGACGGCAGCGAATTTTCCTACCTGGTGCGTTACAACCTCCAAACAGGCAAATCCGAAAAAATATACAGTACTTCCTGGGACGTGGTAGATATGACTTTGAGTGAAAATGAAAAATACCACACCATCACCATCAACGAGGATGGCAAAAACAAAGTGCTCTTATTTGATCATGCCAGTGGCCGCCAACTCGAATTCCCCGCCATAGCGGATGGTGATATTGAAAGCGTGCTGATCTCCCCATCAGAAAAAAACATGCTGCTGACCGTGGGAAGCAGCAGGACACCCCATAACCTGTTCGTCTATAATTTCGAGAAAAAAGAAATCAGGCAACTCACACAGACCCTCAACCGGGAGATCCGGCCTGATGACCTGGTGAGTGCGGAGATTGTTCGTTTCAAATCCTTTGACGGCCTGGACATACCGGCCATTTACTACAAACCCCTCCAGGCCGATGCCAGCCATCCGGTACCGGCCATTGTCTGGGTGCACGGGGGCCCCGGGGGCCAGAGCAGGGCCGGTTTTTCAAACCAGATTCAGTTCCTGGTCAACCATGGTTACGCGGTACTTGCGGTCAACAACCGGGGAAGCAGCGGCTATGGTAAGACCTTTTTTAAACTGGATGACAAAAAACATGGAGAAGGTGACCTGATGGATTGTGTTTACGGGAAGAAATGGCTGGCATCCCGGGATTATATAGACAGCAGCAGGATTGCCATTGAAGGTGGCAGCTACGGAGGATGCATGGTGCTGACCGCCCTGGCCTTCCACCCGGAGGAATTTAAAGCCGGGGTAGACCTGTTTGGCGTAGCCAACTGGCTGCGCACCCTTCGAAGCATCCCCCCTTACTGGGAGTCCTTTCGCAAGGCCTTGTATGAGGAGATGGGAGATCCGAACGGACCGGATTCGGTGATGCTTAGAAGAACTTCCCCCCTCTTTAATTACCAAAAAATTAATAAACCCCTGATCGTATTCCAGGGCAGCAACGATGTCAGGGTGCTTCCTGTGGAAAGCGAGGAAATCGTGGCAGGAGTCAAAAGAAACGGGGTTCCGGTGGAATATGTGGTATACCCCAATGAGGGTCATGGCTTCACCAAGAAGGAAAATCAGAATACCACTGCGATCCGAACACTTGCCTTCCTAGATAAATATATGAAAGGAGATTCATCGACCAGCAGGAAATAACACCCAATCTGCTTAAGGCCACCTCCCGGCGGGGGTGGTCTTTTTATGACAGGGTAGTTTCAAAGCACGGATACATCGGTCATGGTTGGGTAAATATCCCTGCCTGACTGCAGCCTTTGGCTGTTAATTGCCCGGTTGATCCCGGGAAAAAAAACGCCGAAACCGGCAAGTAATGGGCGAAGCGGAAATCATACAACACACGCACCGGCTCTTTATAAGGGCCCGGTTCTTTTTTTACGGGGAGGCGGCCAGCAGGGATCTGGCCATCCAAATTGCCGATGACGTTGCCCGGCACTGGAATGAACCGAGGGGCCATGCCATTATCCGGGGCGAGCACTATGAGGTCATCTTTGAAACAGAAGCCATGGCCGATCCCGGTCTGCCGCCCGAAACGGTTTGGTATAATACGGACCCCATGAATAACTATTTCCGGATCGAGTCCTTCAGTCTTCCTGACATATCTTTCGTGGACGGTCTGGGTTCCAATACGGGATATTTCAAACTGGACAATCTCCTGCATAACTCCACCACGGCTGCCCATGAATTCGGCCATACCCTTGGGCTGGATCACCCCGCCAACACCGACATTCGCGGCAAAGGGCAGCCCGCCATCATGTACCCAAGGGGGACCATCTGCGATCCGGCGTTTCAGTATGATCCTTTGGCTCTTCCCCTGCAACCCGGGGGAACGATGAACCCTTTTTACCGCAAGGTATTGGCCTCCGATATTGACAGCCTTCAACTGCACAGTCTCCGCTTTTCTGCTTCAAGGAAAGCTGTTCTGGGGGATTTCTCCAGTCTTTACCATGAAAAGCACCTGCCATCCGTATAGGACTTTGACCTTTCCTTTAGTTATTGGGAGGAATTATTGAAATTGCTATACCTTACCTTTCGTAAACCATTACACGTGAACGCCATACTCTCCATTAACAACATCGCCAAATCCTACGGTAGGATAAAAGCCCTGGATGGCCTCTCCTTTGAGGTGCCGGCAGGCTCGGTCTTTGGTATCCTCGGCCCCAATGGCAGTGGGAAAACCACCCTGCTCTCCATCATTTTGGATGTATTGCGCGCAGACCAGGGAAATTTCTCCTGGTTTGGCCAGCCGGGATCCCCCCAGCAACGCAGGAAAATAGGATCCCTGCTTGAAACCCCCAATTTCTACCATTACCTGTCAGCCGTGAATAACCTGAAAATAACCCACAGTATTTCGGGCCGCGGCAGCCGGGAAAACATAGACACCGTTCTTGAAAAAGTCAACCTGTTCGACAGAAGGAACAGTCGTTTCAGCTCTTACAGCCTCGGCATGAAGCAAAGGCTTGCCATCGCTGCCGCCCTGCTCGGAGATCCGCAGGTTCTTGTGCTGGATGAGCCGACCAATGGGCTGGATCCGGTCGGCATAGCAGAAATCAGGGCCCTGATCATTGAACTGAGTAAAAAAGGCCATACCATCATCATGGCCTCCCACCTCCTGGACGAGGTGGAGAAAGTCTGCACCCATGTAGCGATTCTTAAAAAAGGAACCCTGCTGACCACCGGGGATGTGAACGAAGTGCTGGTGGATGACGACCTGGTGGAAATCGGCTCCGGGGATCCCGATGCACTTTGGGAAGTGATGAAAGGATACAGTGACCAGCTCAAAATAACCAGGGAAGGAAGTATTCTTCACCTGATACTACCCAAGGGGGAAGCCAGGCTGGACGACATCAATCATTACTGCTTTTCCAAAGGGATTGTGCTGAATCACCTGGTATTCAAAAAGAAAAGGCTGGAGGCCAAATTTTTTGAACTTACCAATAACTAATCAATTCAAACCGCAATACCAATGCTACATATCCTGCACACAGAATGGCTTAAGATTAAAAGATACCCTGCCTTCTGGTGGCTGATGGGAATTACTGCCCTGACCTACCCGGGCATTAATTTTATGACCTACCGGGTCTACCTGCAAATTACCAGCAATGAAAACAAGTCAGGTAAAATGGTTCATGCGCTGCTGGGCAACCCTTTTGCATTTCCGACGGGATGGCGGACGGTGGCCTACTTCTCTTCCTTTTTCGTTTTCATTCCTGCCATCGTCATCATCATGCTTATCACCAATGAGTTCACCTACAAGACCAACCGGCAGAATATCATCGACGGATGGAGCAGGAGGAATTTCATGACCGGTAAACTCATAGATGTGCTGCTGCTGACGCTGCTGATCACGGCCCTGTATGCGCTGGTTGCACTGATCATCGGACTGACCAATACAACCGATCCAAAGGCCTCCGTATGGGAGCTCTCCTATTATATCGGGCTGTTTGCCCTGCAGAGTTTTTCGCAGCTGTCGCTCGCTTTTATGGTCGGACTGCTGGTGAGGAGGTCATTTATCGCGCTGGCTATTTTCGCCTTCTATTTCGTAGTCCTGGAACCCATTGCGGTCAATATCCTCAAATTCAAATTCCACAGTGACCTGGGAAGGTTCTTTCCACTGGCCATTTCCCACCGCCTGCTGCCCAAGCCCGCTTTTTTCAGCAGGCTGGATGACACCTACCAGAAAGCACTGGATGCGGTACCCTACCATGTGGGCTATACCTGTATACTGGTGATGCTTACCTGGTCTTTGTGTTTTTGGATAAACCGCAGAAGGGACTTGTAGGCATACCACCTAGCCGCCGGATTCCCCCTGGTAAAACAGGAAGGACAGTTGTTTTTTTTCCTGTTATGCTCAGGGGATCAAACAAGGTCCGTGAACCGGGGAAGGAATTATTCCCTACAAAAACGGGCCAATAACTAATCATGGCAACCGGCAGGGGGGCTAGAATGAAATCCTTACAGCCTGGAATAAGCGCAGAACCAATGAGCCCGCCCCTGCTATAACGGCGATCCATCCCATTGCGGCCAGCCGATTTGGGCCTGGACAAACAGGTTCATTGGTTGACCAGGTCGCCCAGCGCGGCATGGATGGTTGGAAAAAGGAACTGGAATCCGGCATTCCTGACTTTGTCTGCACTGACCGTGGCGCTCTTCAGTACCTCAATACTCAGTTCACCCATCATCAGTTTAAGAACCCACTGGGGTACATGAAGGGGTATGTAAAATTTACCTTTCATCATTCGGGCCAGTTCCAGGGTCAATTCCCGGTTACTTACCGGGTGGGGGGAAACCGCATTATAGATGCCCTGCCATTGTTGGTTTTCCATGGCCTCCACATACATCCGGCAAAGATCATCCATATGCACCCAGCTGATAATCTGTCTTCCGCTTCCCAATATGGCTGCCACTCCCATCCTAACGGGTTTGATAAATGCAGGCAATGCCCCTCCGGCACGGCTTAGTACGATCCCGGTCCTGAGCAGTACCAGCCTTTTACTGAGGCCTTCGACAGGAAGGATACTTTCTTCCCAGACCCTGCAGGTATGCCCCAGGAAGGACGGATCGGCCGGATCGGATTCCACGAAAGGGGCCGGGTTGGCAGGGGGGGCATCCGGGCCATACCAACCAATGGCAGAGGCGCTGATAACGGCCCGGACCCGGTTGGGGCATTGACGCAGTGCATCCACTATAAGGGCGCTGCCCAGCCTCCGGCTGTCCAGTATTTCCTTTTTCCTGGCTGCAGTCCATCTTTTGTCTGCGACCCCGGCCCCGGCCAGGTGAATGATGTAATCTGCCTGTCCGACGGCTTCCCGGTCGATGGTTTGCCCTTTGATATCCCAGGTGGCGTAACGGATGGCAGAGGACTCTGCGTCTGCCTGCCTGCGGGGTTTGCTTCGGCCCATAATAATAACCTGGTAGCCCCTGGAAACCAGCAAACCGGTCAATGCGGTTCCAATTAGGCCGGTTCCTCCGGTAATGAGCACTGTAGGCATGATCTTAATTTATACCATAAAGTTAGGTTCTGCCGGTCAATAGTATCTTTGCATTATGAGAATTGATATCATCACCGTATTGCCGGAACTGCTGGAAAGCCCGTTTTCCCATTCCATCCTCAAAAGGGCCCGGGAAAAAAACCTGCTGGAAATCCATGTACACCACCTCAGGCAATGGGCCATGAACGAATATGGCCAGATTGACGATTATCAGTACGGAGGAGGGGCCGGCATGGTAATGATGCCCGAGCCGCTGGCCAAAGCCATTGAACACCTATCGGAACAGACCCGTTATGACGAAATTATATTTATGACCCCTGACGGAGAACCCTTCAGCCAGAAGATGGCCAACCAGCTGTCCATGAAGGAAAACCTGCTCATCATATGCGGCCATTACAAAGGCATTGATGAACGCATAAGGGAGCATTTCATCACCCGTGAAATCTCCATAGGGGATTATGTGTTGAGCGGGGGCGAACTGGCCGCTGCGGTCGTGGTGGATGCCATCGGCCGTCTCATACCCGGTGTGCTCAACAATGAGACCTCTGCCTTGTTTGATTCATTCCAGGACAACCTGCTGGCCCCCCCCGTATATACAAGGCCGGCTGAATTCAGGAGCTGGAAGGTGCCGGAGGTACTGCTTTCGGGCGATCCCAAAAAAGTAGCCGACTGGAGACATGAACAGTCTGTTTTAAGGACTGAAAAAAGACGGCCCGATATACTCTCCGATCTCTAAAAAACGAATATAGCCCATTAAAAAAAGGCGCAGGTCCTTGACCCGCGCCTCTTAATATTATAGACCCGTTGGTTCAGGGTTTCATGAATACCTTTGTATCTATATCCTTGTTCACTTCAATTTTGGTATAGTTCATCTGTACGTCATAGCCCATTGTATTCATGGCGGAGGAATAGGGCAGTACGATACCCGCATCGGTCTTTTTGTAATTGGAGTAGGTGGTTATATTGTCCAGGTCGCGGCCCCCGATGGATAACTTCACTTCCATTTTTAAAATGTAATATGAGTCCGGGTCAAGAAAATAGAATATCTCCATGCCTGGCTGGGAGAGTTTTATTTTATAGGCCTGCTTTCCCTCTACATTTTCCCGGCCCAGCAGTGAATCGGTATATCCTTTTTCCCTGAAGTTATATAGTTCCCCCCTGGCATCCAGGGCGCTCTTTCCAACTTTGACCATTTCCGCAGGCAGGGATACGGCATTGTCACCGCCCTGCATGGGATTTAGCATCCAGCCTGCCGTGTCGGTTATACAATTAATGATATCCATTCCGTTGAAGGTGGTCTTGGTCTTGTACCCCTTCCCGTTCAATATGGTTACTGAAGTGGGCAGGTCATTTCCCATTACAGAGGCTACGCCTTCCATGTAAATGGAGTTTACTTTGGAGAGCGTGGCCTTGCCGCCAATAGCCTCAATATGTTTGCTGATTATCTCATCCGGGCTTTGCGCCAGACAGGCCGCAGCCCCCAGGAACACTAATAAAAAACTAGCTAAATATTTATGGGTTCTCATTCCTGAAACAGGTTTTTTGTTTGAATAAAAATAATATCCGGGATTGTATTGCTCCACATTAACAGTTAATTTCCCTTTTTGTTCTCCAGGGTGGATTTATCATCCTTCAGCAACCCTTCCTTGGTCATGGCCTGCCTGACTTTCAGCAGGTATT
Source organism: uncultured Bacteroidota bacterium (assembly GCA_903906365.1). GTDB lineage: Bacteria > Bacteroidota > Bacteroidia > Chitinophagales > Chitinophagaceae > Puia. Next base: position 32,773 of record CAIVKC010000038.1, read on the forward strand.
TTGCGTTGATGGCCGTATTGCTCTGTTCTGCCTTCTGCACCTCCTGCTGGAGTACGCCCACCCGCTGCACCTGCAGGTTGGAGGGCGGCGCTTCCTGGCCGCAGACAGCGGTGTATACATCGCTGATCTTTTCGCGCAGGCGCTGTTCGTCGGCAAACAGGGAATTTTGTTTGGTGGCCAGCAGCGATGCACGCAGTTCCTCCAATTTGCCATTGTATTCGTTGAGCAATTTTTTTACCTTATCGCTCTTGACATTGCCGAGATTATCCTTCAACATTTTCTGGTTGGCGTTGATGTCATCTACCACCTTGGCCAGCTGCTCGTGCAGATGGTATAGTTCCATGGCCGTCTTGAATTGGGCCTGGCGGCCTTCCATGGTGAATTTTTTGTCCGCGCTGTTTTCCACCAGCTTCACCTTTTGGCTGAATTCCTTGTCCCCGACCTTGAGCTTAACGGTATAATCACCGGGCAGTACCATGGGAGCTATGAATGCACTGAAATCCGTTTTGGAGCCACCGCTGGCAACCTTGGGAGGTGTCATGCGCAGGTTCCAGTACACCTTATTGATTCCTTTACGTTTGGTGGCCGGAATGGTTTGTACCAGGGCGCCCGACCCGTCATAAACCTCTATTTTCACATCCCCGGTATTGACCCTTTCCTTCAGGTAATACTGGATGGCCTGCACGGAGGGCGGATTGCCTCCGTTCCATCCGCCGGTGTTGGGGAAACCGCCATCTCCATACTTTCCATTGGTGAGCTCGATGGGTTTGTTATCAAACAACACGACATCCTTTTCTATAATGTCCCTGGTCAGACTGCGCATGGGGGTTATATCATCCACCACGATGATTCCCCGGCCATGGGTTGCCAGGATGAGGTCATTGGTTGTCGGATGGATCTGGATATCCCTTACCAGGGCATAGTCCGGGATGTGATTTTTCATCCTGAACCAGTTTTGTCCTCCATCCACCGTAGCAAACAGGCCCATTTCGGTTCCCAGGAAAAGAAGCCCCCTGTTAACCAGGTCTTCCCTGATCTTGTGGGCAAAACCGGTAAATTCCGGGCTTTGTACCAGTGCCCAGGTTTTCCCCCCATCGGTGGATTTACCCAGATAGGTTTTATGGTCACCGAACATGTGATTGTCAAAAGTGGCGTATACGATGTCCTTGCTAAAGCGGCTGGGCTCAATACTGCTGACCCAGGTTTGGGCCGGAATGCCCGCTGCGGCATAATTGGCGGCCAGGTTCGTCCATGTCTTACCGCCGTCCAGGGTGAGCTGCAGGTTGCCGTCATCGGTACCGGCATAGATGATATTTTCATCCAGGGGAGATTCTGCCACTGTAAAAATGGTACAATGGTTTTCAGCAGAGGTATTGTCTGCACTCAGTCCTCCGGATTCTTCCTGTTGTTGTTTCTTTTTATCATTGGTGGTCAGGTCAGGTGAAATTTTTTCCCAGTTGCTGCCCTGGTCACGGGAACGATACAGAAATTGAGATCCGATATACAGGTTCTTTTTGTTGGCGGCTCCCGTTACAATGGGTGTGTTCCAGTTCCAGCGAAGCTTCTCTTCCCCCTGGGCCCCCTGGGGCTGTATATTGACGGTTTTAAAAGTCTTCAGGTCTACCCGGCCCACATTTCCTCCCTGGGCTTCCGCATAGGCTGTATTGGGATCGAGGGGATCGGGCTGTACCCAAAATCCGTCTCCGCCATAGATAGCCTGCCAGCTGGAGTTACCGACTCCTCCAGGGGAGGAAGACGGGGCCACCCAGCTGCCGTTATCCTGCAGTCCCCCGTAAATACGGTATGGATCCTGGCTGTCCACGGCAGTGTGGTAAAATTGTCCGACAGGCAGGTTCTGTAAAAAGATCCAGGTAGCCCCCCTGTCCAGGCTCAGGTACACGCCACCGTCTGTTCCCAGGTACAACTGACTGGTATTTTTGGGGTTGATCCACAGGGCATGCATATCACTGTGCACCCAACCACCTTCACCGCTTGCCTCATTGAAGGAATATCCTCCGTCATCGGAATAGGCAAAAGTAAATGCCGGACGGTATACCCGCTTGGGGTCATTGGGGTCTACTTTGATGACGCTGAAATAAAAAGGCCGGGCCGTAATATTGGCCGTTGCACTTTGCTGCTTCCAGTTCTCTCCCCCGTCGCTACTGATAAACAGGCCGGTCTCTTTGGATTCCACAATGGCCAGCAGGTTATTGGGACTGCTGGGAGAAAGTGCCAGCGCCACCCTGCCAAAAGGCTTCGGCGGCAAACCGTTCTTGAGTTCCTTCCAGGTTTTCCCCCCATCATGACTTTTGTAAACGCCGCTTCCTTCTCCCCCCGAATTGAAAACATAGGGCAGTCTCCTGAACTGCCAGGTAGTTGCATATACGATGCTGGGGTCAGTGGGGTCAATGGCTATGTCCGCACAACCCGAATGGTCATTGATATAGAGAATCTTTTCCCAAGTCTTGCCGGCATCCACCGACTTGTAAAGGCCCCGGTGCTTACTGTCACTCCACAAAGGTCCCGGCGCAGCCACATAAATTACGTCCGGGTTTTTGGGATCTATCACAATTTTGGAAATGTGCTCCGTGGAATCCAATCCGATTTTGGTCCAGTTGTCTCCGGCATCGCTGCTTTTATAAAGTCCCACCCCGATGGAGACTGAGTTGCGCATATTGCTTTCACCGGTACCCACGTACACCACTTTGGGATTTTTCTGATCTATGGCGATCGCCCCGATGGAAAGGCAATATTTATCAAAAACAGGCTTGAATGAGGCACCGGCATTGGTCGTCTTCCAAACCCCGCCCCCCGCGCTGCCAATGTAAATGGTCTTTCCGTCTTCATTGACCCCTTCAATGGCCGTTATGCGACCGCTCATGGTCCCCGGTCCCAGCCACCTGGCTTCCATCATGCCAAAGGTGGCGGAAGTTATTTTTGCCTGGCTGAAGGATGCTGAACAAAGCAGCAGGGCAGCCAGTACGATAATCAGCTTTCTCATAATAATGGTTATATAGCTTATAAATAATAAACTCCGGATTTCTCCGGAGCCTGTAGGGAATAAAATGTCTTAATTAGCTGGTTTGAAGACGGAGGGGTCTACCACCGGGTTGACCTGGATCTTGGTAATCTTCAGTTCACCGGGCCCGAATCCGGTTAGTGAAAACGGGAATACATAGCCGTTATCCATTTTCTGGTAATTACTGAAAGACTGGGTTTGCTCCTGTTCCTGTCCGCCGGCCTTGGTTTTGGTAACCTGTTTGATGATGAAATAGTTGGCCGGATCAATATAGAGGGTCTGCTGCAGACCCGATTTGGTAACGACTTTTATCTTAAAACATTCCGTTCCGTCCACATCATCTTTTCCAACCAGCTCAACGGTATGCCCTTTTTCCTTGTAATTGAGCAGCACACTCTGGATGTCCAGTTCATCGGCCCCTTCCTTGATTACATCCGGAGGGGTGGCTTCCGCCTTTTTCTGGCCCTGGATGGGGAAATAATTCCAGCCCGAGTCACGGGTCTGGATGGTATAATTGGCAATGCCATTGATGGTGAGGTCAACGCGCTGACCCTTATTGTGAACCGCAGTAACCTTAACGGGTACCTGCAGGCCATTGATATTGAGGGTTCCTTCTGTGATCAGGCTGTTTAGGGCAAGGAGCTTGTCCTTTCCACCGCTGGCAGCCAGGTTCTTTTCAATAATCTCATCGAGGGTCTGTGCCTGGGTGCCTAATACTGAAACTGCAGCCAGCAGTGCCAGCAATCCGATTTTTAGTGTTTTCATTGTTTTCTGTTTATGATGAATTTCCTGTTTAATGACTTATTTTAAAAACGGTCTGCCCCCCACAGCGGGGCCAAATAAGATTTGCAATTACTAATCGAACCCTCATTTTCTTTCAAAACCACGCCTTTCTCTCTTTTTCTTTCTGTTGACTAATAACCAGCTTCAGAATGTAGATTCTGGCTGATACTGTATTTACCGGGTGAAGATTGTTTACGGCAGGACGCTTAATTTCTTAATTTTCCAGCCTGAAAATGGGTGCCATGTATAAAATTAAAGGTAAGGTAGTTGATATATTCTCACAAAAAATTTATCCGGCTGAAATTGTAGTTGAAAACGGCAAAATCACTTCCATGACCCCATTGGCTGAACTGCCAAATGGAGTGACCGGATATGTGCTTCCCGGTTTTATTGATTCCCACGTACATATTGAAAGCTCCATGCTGGTACCGGCCGAATTTGCCAAACTGGCCGTGGTGCATGGAACGGTGGCTACCGTTTCTGATCCCCACGAAATCGCCAATGTCTGCGGCATCAAAGGGGTGGAATTTATGCTGGACAATGGAGCTACGGTACCCTTCAAATTCAACTTCGGGGCGCCCAGCTGCGTTCCGGCCACCCGGTTTGAAACAGCCGGGGCCTCTCTGGATGCCCCTGAGGTGGAGTCCCTGCTGAGGCAACCACAGATAAAGTACCTCAGCGAAATGATGAACTTCCCGGGGGTACTCAACGGGGAAAAGGAAGTCATGCAAAAAATCTCCTGCGCCCTCAGGCTGGGCAAGCCCGTAGACGGTCATGCCCCTGGTCTGCGGGGGCAGGCAGCCCGAACCTATATAGAAGCCGGAATCAGCACCGATCATGAATGTTTTACCCGGGAGGAAGCCCTTGAAAAATTGGGCTACGGCATGAAAATCCTCATCCGGGAGGGCAGCGCAGCCAAAAACTTCGAGGCCCTCATCGATTTACTCCATGATTATCCCGAGTCCATGATGTTCTGCAGTGATGACAAACATCCCGACTCCCTGGTGGAAGGGCATATCAATGTGTTGTGCCGCAGGGCCATCCTTCGGGGAATCGATCTGTTCAAAGTCCTGAGGGCAGCCTGCGTCAACCCTGTCCTCCACTACCACCTGGAAGTGGGTCTGCTCCGGGTGGGAGACCCGGCAGATTTCATCATCGTAGAGGACCTGGAGGCGCTGCAGGTCCGGCAAACCTTCATTAACGGGGAGCTGGTCGCCGAAAACGGGAAGTCCCGGATAGGGACCCGGACATCCGAGCCGATCAACCATTTCAACTGCACACCCCTGGTGCCCGGGGCCTTTGGCTGGAAGGCCCCAGCCAGGGATGGCGGACCCGTCCCCATCATAGAAGCCCTGGATGGCCAGCTGATAACCAACAAGATCTGGTACTCACCGCGGATAGAAAACGGGCTTTACTGCGCGGATTTGCAGCAGGACATCCTTAAAATAGCAGTGGTCAATCGCTATTTCGATGCTCCCGTGGCAAAGACCTTTATCCGCAACATGGGCCTGAAAACGGGGGCCATTGCCTCTTCGGTGGCCCACGACAGCCACAATATTGTGGCTGTGGGCGCAGATGATGAAAGCATCTGCCGTGCCGTGAATCTAATCATACAGGAAAAAGGCGGAATCAGCTGCGTGGATCATCAACAGGAAATGGTATTACCCCTTCCGGTTGGCGGACTCATGAGCCCGGAGGACGGATACCGGGTGGCAGCAGCATATACGGCCATTGATGCCATGGCCAAAGGCCTGGGCTCCACCCTCTCAGCCCCATTTATGACCCTTTCGTTTATGGCCCTGCTGGTGATCCCCCATATTAAACTGAGCGATCTGGGACCCTTTGACGGGGATGACTTCCATTTGTTGTAGGTTTTAGGCGGTATTGGATTTGGGAACCCGCCCCCCGGGAGGTCCGGAGATTTCACCGGTCAATACAGGGCTTTGACCGCCTGTTGAAGGCCTGTTACCTAAAAGGGGTTGTACCCCGCCGGCTGCCACCCTAGTTTTGGGATATAAAACGCTCCCATCATGGATACGCAACAACCAAACAACTATCCCAATTCCCCAAGACCCCGCGGCCATGTACTGGCCGGATTGTTCCTGCTATTAATCGGGGCCGCCTTCCTGCTAAAGGAAATGGCCTTTCCCTTCTTTCCCTGGTGGCTCTTTACCTGGCCCGTGCTGCTGATCACGATCGGCGTTTACAGCGGCATCAAGCATGAATTCCGCAATCCAGGATGGATTATCATGATTATCATCGGGGGTATTTTCCTGCTTGATGAGGTAGATCTGGGATTCGACCTGCACCGATTCATCGTGCCCTTTATTATCATTGCCGTAGGCTTTTTCATGATTGTCCGCCCCCGGGGTCATTGGAGAAACAGGCCCTGGAGAACCAGGGACTGGAGGCAGTGGCGGGGTACAAACTGGGGCAACCAGACATATACCCAGCCCCCCGGAACGGGGGAGAGTGCCTCCCAGGGTTTCCGGGAAAGCAACAGCCCTGATTTCTTTGAATCCACCTCCATATTTGGCGGGGTTAAAAAAGTCATTGTTTCCAAAAATTTCCGCGGGGGTGATATCACCTGCTTTATGGGTGGTTGCGAAGTGGATCTGACACAGGCCGATGTGCAGGAGCCCGCTATCGTGGAGGTCTCCCAGTTTTTCGGGGGCACCAAGCTGATCATTCCTGCCCACTGGCAGGTAAGGACCGAAATGACCGCCATATTCGGCAGTGTAGAAGACAAACGCCAGCAGACCCTCAATACCGACAGCAGCAAACTGCTGATACTGCGGGGAAGTTCCGTTTTCGGCGGTATTGAAATTAAGAACTACTAAAAATGCCGGGGCAGTTCCTACTTCCGGGGAACTGCCCGCTTGGACAATACTATATTCCATCTAAAAAAATTACATGGTTATGAACTGGTTCCTTGCAAAAATGATCTACCGTATCATCTGCGGAGAAGGTCAGCATACCCCACAGTTTGATGAACAGTTAAGACTGATCTGTGCAGAGGATGAACTGCATGCATTTCATAAGGCCCAACTGCTTGGGGAAAGGGAGCAGGATAATTTTCTAAATGCGGTGCATAAGCCGGTACACTGGAAGTTCATCGACGTCTGTGAAATACACCGGCTGGATGATCTGGTCGACGGGGCAGAAATGTATTCAAAAATCCAGGAGAAAGAAGATGCAGATCAGTATATTCACATCACCAGGCTGCGGGCAGCCCATATGCTGGAAAACTGCCTGGAAAAATCAATACAGTTAAATTAAGGCATTTGGAAAAACAGGCAGTTATTAAAAGGCAATTGGTATGGACAGCCATCCTGTGGTGGGTCATCATCAGTGTCATTTATTCCCTGTTGCTCAATGAAACGCTGAAAGGCTTTCACCTGACCGTCCCGGAAATAGTGGCGGACAACCTGGTCAGCAACCTGCTGCTGGCCGGCTGTTGCATCCTCATAGTCCATAATATGCGGTTTTACCTGCCCCGTCAGGAAAAATACGTTTATGTGCTTTTCATTTCCCTCGGACTGGCTGCCGTTTCTGTTTTTACAGGACGATTAGTACTCTGGCTCCTATTCAGGACTGATGTACACTATACCGGATCCCTGAGTCAGACGATGGGTATACGCTTTGCCATATCCTGTCTGCTGATTGCATGCATGTCCATTTTAAGCCTGTTGTGGTATACCCAGCAGGAACAAAAATCGGCAGCAGACCGCAGAAAGGATGCCGAGCAGCTGACCAGGGAGGCGGAACTGTTCAAATTGAGACAGCAACTCCAGCCGCATTTTCTGTTCAACAGCCTCAACTCCATCAGCGCCCTGATTGGCAGTAAGCCGGAGGAAGCCCGCAAAATGATACATCAGCTTTCGGACTTTTTGCGGGGAACACTAAAAAAAGAGGATCAGCAATGGGTTCATCTCTGCGATGAACTGGATTACCTGAGCCTGTATCTGGATATTGAGAAGGTGCGCTTCGGTCACCGGTTACAAACCTCCATTACCAGCCCGGAAACTGCGGGTCAGATGAAATTACCAGCCATGCTGTTACAGCCAATCGTTGAAAACGCCATCAAGTTCGGACTCTACGACACGGTGGAGGACATCACCATTGCGATCGGGGCGGCCATTGAGGAAAATTTCCTGACCATTACCGTGAGTAACCCCTTTGACCCACAGACCGCATCACCCCAGACGGGTACCGGATTTGGCTTGAGCTCGGTTAGGAGAAGGCTTTACCTGCTGTTTTCCAGAAACGATCTGCTACAAACCAGTACGGACGGACATATTTTTATCACCACGGTGAAAATTCCACAGACATGATCAAGGTAATTATTATAGACGATGAGCCACTGGCCAGACTGATTGTCAGGGAATACCTGGAGGCCTACCCCGAATTTGAGCTGCTCCAGGAATGCGCAGATGGCTTTGAGGGCCTCAAGGCCATCCAGCACCGGCAACCCGATCTGGTCTTCCTGGATATCCAGATGCCCAAGATCAGTGGGTTTGAAATGCTTGAACTCCTTGAAAATCCCCCGCCGGTCATATTCACAACGGCCTTTGACGAATATGCCATCAAAGCTTTTGAAAGCAATGCCGTGGATTACCTGCTCAAGCCATTCAGCAGGGAAAGATTTGAAAAGGCCGTCCAGAAGTGGAGGGACCGGGGTCATGTTTCCCAGGCCAGGATGCAGACGCAGGCTTTACTTGAATCGGCAGCCCTGGCGCCCTCCCAGCAACACCGCGTAGTGGTTAAGATATCCGGCAAGATCAAGATCATACCGGTAAACGATATCTGGTGGCTGGAAGCTTCCGACGATTATGTGAAAATAAATACAGCCGAAGGCGTCTTTTTGAAAAACAAGACCATGAATCATTTCGAAAACCTGCTGGATCCCTCCCAATTTGTCCGAACGCACCGCTCCTACATGGTCAATATTCAGCAAATTACCCGCATCGACCCCTATGAAAAAGAAGGATACCTGCTGCTGCTGAAATCAGGGGCCCGGATTCCGGTAAGCAAAACCGGCTATGCCAAACTGAAGGGCGTACTGGGCATCTAATGCCCCCCTGTCAGGGACCAGGGTCATTCCAACACCGAAATATTGATCTGGAACTTGGGGTTTTCCCCTCTGGACAGCTGCGTCTGGTCGGCAGCCGTGGTGACCACCACCCTGGCCGCGGGTATACCCTTCTGGCTGACCAGGTAATTCTGTACTGCCTGATTGCGTCTTTCCATATTCTCAGAGACCAGGGCATTGATTTTTTCTTCGCCGATCAGCCTGATGCATTTCTCCTGGACGGAACTGAAACGGGTGCCGGCAGGCAGTCTGGTGTTTAAAAAGGCATTGAACAGGGAATCCTGGATGGAAAGGGAGTCCATCCGCTGCTGCCTGTCCGCAGTCAGGCTGTCGGGCCCAATGCCCAGGTAGAGGCTTTTTGCCGTGCGCAATGCGTAGGCCTCTGCTTCATCCTGGCGGCTGGTGACCTGCAGCAGCTGGACCCTGAGATCCTTTTTCTCTGAAAGCACCCTGGCGAGGTTATCGAGGGTCTTTTGCTGGGTGCTGCTGATGGAATTTTGCAGGTAGTCAAAGCTGACTTCCTTATAATCGGTCTCCTTTCCACTGAAAGCACTGGCAAAAAACCGGAAAGGGGCCGTTGCCGCCTTGACCAGTATGTTCTTAATCACCTGCCAGATGACCTTGCCCCATTTGAATTTTGGATCATCCAGGCTTCCTTCCACGGGGATGTCCAGCCGGATATTACCATGCACATCCTTGAGCAGTGAGACCGCCAGGCGTACCGGAATATTCATGGCTGTTTTACTTTTCACCTTTTTACCTGCCTCAATCTTAATCACTTCCAGGTGGTTGATGGAGGTCATTTTTCTTTTCAGGATGGTGGTCTTGTTGGTATAGGTCACCGATCCGTTGAGGAAGGGGGTGGCCACATAATATTTGGAATAGGGATTGAAGTCGCTGATCAGCAGGTCATGCACCCGGCAATCAATATCCATATCCATGAAATCCCTGGGGTTGACCCCCAGGGTGCCAGTCAACACGCCCGACCGGTTGAGCAGGGACTTAATATCCATGGTAATGCGGTTCCTGTTGCTGTTGACCCGGTCACTGAACAGGTAGAGGGAATCCAGGTCATACTGGAACTTATCCCCATGGGTATAGTCGGTAAAGATCATATGCCCTTTTTCAATGTTCACCTGCTCGGCACTGTAATCACTGGCAATGTAATTTTTCATGATCCCCTGCAAATAATCAGCCATCATGATAAAGAGGTTTGCGTAATTCTGGGCAGAAGTGTCGGTGGAACTGCCGGCAGGAGAAGTCAGGATGCGCTGGAAATTATAGCCGTCATCATACATGGCAAACTTCAGATAGGGCCGGGTAATATGAAGCGATTTGAAACGGTAAAAATTACTCTTGGTATTGACAGAGTCAACGGAAATATCCATCTTTTCAAAGGAGGTCAGTTTTTCACCGGTATTGTCCACCATGGCAAACTTTTCCATGGCCAGCCTACCGCTGGCGGCCACCTCTTGGGCATGATGCAGGTTGCCCGATACCGACAGGTCGGCGTCAAGCAACCCGTCGAGTGAGCTGACCTTCAGGTAATCCTTCAGGTAAGGATAGAGCATGGCGATATTGAGCTGCTGGATATCGCCCTTCACCCGGTATATGGCGCTCCGGGAATAAATCACTAAGTCGGCCCTGAGCCTGCCTCCGCTGGCCAGGGAAAGACCCGTACGAATGCGGAATTGGGGTTCATTGTAGGCCAGCAGCGGGATTTCCAGGTCCCAGTTGAGTATTTCCACCCGGCTGGGCGGGCTGGTATTGACGTAATTGAGGCGTGCCGAATCAATGCGCAGGTTCCTGATATAGTACCGGACCGGTTTTTCAGGAGCTTTACTGCCTGAAGGGGCAGCTGTATTGAACCGCTTTATCAGGTCATCATAATTAAAATGATTCCCACGCTGGGTGATGTTGATCAGGGGCTTTTCAACCACCAGACTGCTTATGTCATATTGTTTCCCAATGAGCCTGGAAACGGATATACCCAGCTCCAGCCTTGGGCAGTCAATAAAGATCTTATTGCTTTTAGCCTCATATATCCGCAATTGATCCACCCGGATATTGCCGGTAAAAACATTGATGTGCAGATTTTCCAGCAGGATCCTGCGCCCGGTATATTCCTCGGCATGTTTTTCAATCAGGTATTTGGCAATGGTTGAAAGAAAAACCAGCAGGAGGATAACCACAGCCAGCAGGCTTAATAATATAACAGAGATGACTCTTTTGAACTTCATGCGTAACATATTCTGTTTTTTTGGAGTTCCGTCCGGGCGGATTGCAGGCAAAATTAGAGCGCAGCCGACAAAAAAATACAGGAACCGGGACCATTAGGCCTCCTGTCCCATCCAGACAGCGCCGCCGATACTGTTTCGGGAAGCCCCTGTCACAGAGCAGAGGACATTGTTTTCCTCCCTCCAGCGAAGCACCCCCATCAGGGCCATGATCAGGGCCTCCTTGTAGGAAATGATGTTTTCCTCCGGCAGAACCGGGTCTATGCCGGTATCATGGAAAACCTCCCGGAGCCTGTCCATCAGGAATTGGTTGAAGGCGCCTCCGCCGGTAACCAGCATGGAAGCCGGCCCGCCGGATAGCCGGGATCCGGCCAGGTCCAGGGCGGATTTTTTTACCTGCATGACAATGTGCTCCGTATAGGTCCTCAGCGCATCCCTGTCGGAGCAGCCCGCGCGTTGTATCAGGGGAAAAATGATATCAGTACCAAATGAGTTGGCCAGGGATTTGGGGGGAGGCATTTGGTAATATTCCAGCGACTGCAGCTTTTCCAGCAGCAGGGCATCCACTTTTCCGCCCGCTGCCATCCGGCCAAATTCATCATAGGGCTGGCCGGCCCGGGCCGAGAGCAAGTCCAGCACGCGGTTGGCAGGGCAAACATCAAATCCGACCGGCCGGTCTCCCTGGAAGGAGGACAGGTTGGCAATTCCCCCAATATTGAGAAAAAGGCTGTGTTCGGGGAAAAGGAGCTTTTCACCAATGGGCACAATGGGGGCCCCCTGACCGCCGAGTGCAATATCCATGGAACGGAGGTCGCTGACCACATTGATCCCCGTGCTGGCCGCAAGGGCAGCCCCGTCGCCGAGCTGTGCAGTCATCTTCAGGGAGGGCAGGTGAAAACTGGTATGGCCGTGGGAGCCAAGGAGCTGCACCTGGTAGAGCAGGTTATTTTCCCCAATGAAAAGGTTGACTTCACCGCCCATATAATGGCCGAAGTCGGTATGCAGCAGCTGGTACTGCTCTGCGGAAAGATGTACCGAATCCCGCAGTCTGTTTTTCCAGGAATCACTATAGGGATAACAGGCTGTCCGAAGCAGGTCAAAACTCCATTTTCCGCCCGTTTCCTGCAAATGGACATAGGCAATATCCAGCCCGTCCAGGGAACTTCCGCTCATTAACCCGATTACCCGGTAAACCATGTGATTTTAGCATTTTGAACCATTTTTCCGTAGGAATTCCTTGGGAAAGGGTTTAGATTTGTCCATCAAAATTCATCATTCAGCCCACAAATAACAAATTTTCTCATGGTTGTCAATCTAAGCCACCAAAATTCCCTGCTGAGCAACTGGGTATCCGAACTAAGAGATGTGGATATACAGACCGACAGGATGCGGTTTAGGCGCAACCTGGAGCGTATCGGGGAGGTGGCTGCCTATGAGATCAGCAAACATATGGATTTTGTCGACCGGGAAGTACAGACCCCCCTGGGGATCTCGGTTTGCCGCGTGCTCAAGGAACAGCCGGTGCTGGCTACCATCCTGCGCGCAGGACTGCCCCTGCACCAGGGCCTGCTCAACTATTTTGACAAGGCGGACAATGCCTTTATTTCAGCATACCGCAAACATAACAGGGATGGTTCCTTTGAAATCAGCCTGGACTATATTTCCTGCCCCGAACTGGAGAACAGGGTGGTCATTGTATCCGATCCCATGCTGGCTACCGGATCTTCCCTGGTTAAGACCATACAGTACATGCGGGCTGAGGGTCGTCCCAGAGAAATTCATATCGTGGCTGCCATTGCCTGTACAGTAGGCATCGAATACGTACTCAGAAGTGAGCCCCAGTGCAGGCTCTGGTGCGGAACCATCGATGACGAACTAACGGCCAAAGGCTATATTGTCCCCGGACTCGGGGATGCCGGGGACCTGGCTTATGGCACCAAAGTCCAAATGTAAAAGGGGCCCTTATTTTTCTTTATTCTGGCTTTTTTTATTATTTTCATTGTCCCAAGACCTATTTTAAGCTCTCTTTTGATCAACCGGTCAAATGCCCGTTAAAACAACCCGACCTTTATTTTAACGCATCAGCATTCATATGATGTTTTTTTGCTGTTTTACTGTTCATAAACATCAGGAAAAACCATTAAACTACTTATGAGAAAAATATTTCTGCTTTTTTTGTTTCCATCACTGCTATCACTGAATGCCCTGGCACAGGATCCTGCCTTTTCCCAGTTTTTTGCTTCCCCCCTCACGCTGAACCCCGCCCTGACGGGGAAATTCAATGGCGATGTGCGGGTGGCGGGCAACTACCGGGACCAATGGCCTACCATCAACAATGCCTTCATCACCTCCACGGTTTCGGCTGACCTGCCCATTTTCAAGAACCGTCTGCCGCCGAACAATACCTGGGGAGTGGGGATCATGGGGATGAGCGATAAAACGGCCAGCGGGGCGCTTAACAGCAACTACCTGTCTCTGTCCACCGCCTATCACATCAGTGTGGACCAGGATGGCTACCACCAGGTGGGAATTGGTTTTCAGGGCACGTATGCGACAAAAACGCTGGATGGCACCAAATTGCATTTTGAAGATCAGCTGGACCAGCAGGGCGGCTGGACGCTGCCGTCTTCGGAGCCGGTTTCCGGTCACCAGGTCAACTTGAATTATTTCGACATGAATGTGGGCCTGTTGTACAACGGCACCACCACCGGAGCCAATAATTTTTATTTCGGGGCTTCCGTTTACCATATCAACAGCCCCAAAGAGTCCTTTCTGGGCAACGATACCTATACGCTCCATCCACGCTATACGGTGCACGGCGGGGCTTCCATGCCCGTGAATGACAACGGCTACGTGCATTTCAGCGGCTTGTTCAGCCGCCAGGACAATGCCACCAATATCGTACTGGGAGGGGCCTATTCCATCAACGTAAATAACGACCTGGATAATCCCACCAATGTATATGTGGGCAGCTGGCTCAGATTCAACAATATCACCGATGCCCTGATACCCTATGTGGGCCTGGACTTCGGAAGCTTCACCCTGGGCCTGAGTTATGATGTCAATATTTCATCGCTCAAAACGGCTTCCCAAAGCCAGGGGGGTATAGAGATCTCCATGGTATATATCAAAAAATCCACCAACGGTAAAAAACCCATCCCCTGCCCCAAATTTTAATCCCTACCCGGAGATCTTTCCCGATACATACTTATTTCCCTGCCATATAAACCGGTAAGGCAGGGCGGCATCCTCGGCTGCATATCCAACCCCAATGCGCGGGGTGGCCAGTATGGAACCTGGTGGAACCGCAGTTCCGTCATCGGCAATAAAAATATCCTGGCCACACAGATCCGTTCCGCTCATCCCATGGCGAAGTCCCAGGGCACGGGAAAGATTGCCCGGTCCCCTGGTCAGGGATATATCCCCGCTTTTTTTGCCCGTGCGCTCTGCCATCTTATCCAGCCCGCTGACGGGTTCCAGGGCCCTGATCAGGACGGCATGGGGAATACCCTCCCGGTTGGTGACCACATTAAATAAATGGTGCAGACCATAGCAGAGGTATACATAGGCACATCCGCCCTCCCGGTACATAACACCCGTGCGGGTCGATTTCCTGTTCCCGTAGGCATGGGAAGCCTTATCAGAGGGGCCCGCGTAGGCTTCGGTCTCCACTATGCGGCCGGAGGTCAGTACCTGGTCCACGCGGGTTACCAGCAGTTTACCAATCAAATCCCGGGCAATTGCCAGCACATCTGCCCTCCTGTAAAAGGCATAATCCAATTTTTTAATTCCTTTCACCAATAAATCTTTTTACTTTGGGATATTAAAACAGTGCTTATCCCCCAAAAACATCTTTTCGTAAGCATGCGAGCGTACACCAAATTTATAAAACTTGCTTAAAGATATCGTCATATCCATTCAATCCTACTACAAGGCCCATCATTTCATCCGTAAACACCAGCTCTGGAAATGGATTATTATTCCCGGTCTGTTGTATATGATCCTTTTTTGCGTGGGTATGTATTTTTTCTGGACCTCCTCCGACAATGCGGTTTCCCACCTGAGTGCCTTTATTGGCATAGACAGGTGGCTGCACAAACAGCAGAGTGCGGCGCTTTCTTTCCTATTTGTCATGGGAGGCATCATGATCCGCCTGGTGCTGGTCTTTTTTTATTTTTCCCTTTTCAAGTATCTTTTTCTCATACTGGGCTCCCCGCTCTTTGCCTACCTGAGTGAGAAGACCGAAGCCATCATTGAAGGCAAGGATTTCCCCTTTAAATTTTCCCAACTTCTTTCCGACATGACAAGGGGCATCCGGGTAGCCCTGCGTAACAGCCTGTGGCAGACCGTATATACCGTTTCCATACTGATCCTGTCGTTTATGCCGCTGATAGGGTGGATCACCCCGGTCATTTCGATGTTTGTGGAATGCTATTACTATGGATTCTCCATGCTTGATTACAGCTGCGAGCGCCATCAACTGTCTCCTTCGGCCAGTTTCGCCTTCATCGGACAGCGGCGGGGACTGGCCATTGGAAACGGGCTTGTATTTTACCTGATGCATTTTCTTCCCTTCATTGGCTGGGTGCTGGCCCCTTCCTACGCAGTGGTTGCAGCCACCATCAGCCTCTATCACCAGAACCTGGAATAAACACCATGACCACCTCCATCGTATACCTGATACCCGCTTTCCTGGATGAAGAAGTCACCGAGGTCATACCAGCCTATGTGCTGGAGGCAGTGCGCAGCTGTCAGGTCTTTTTTACGGAGAACGAACGCTCAGCCCGCCGTTACCTCAAAAGCCTCTGGAAGGAAATGCCCATCAATGAGTTCCAGTGGTATACCATTCACAAAGCCGAAGAGGAAATCCAGCAGGAATTCCTGCAGGCGCTTCGTGCAAATAAAAACATTGGCATCATCAGTGAGGCCGGTTGCCCCGGCGTGGCTGACCCCGGGCAGATACTGGTTTCCCGGGCCCAGCAGGAAGGTGCCCGGGTAAAACCACTGGTGGGCCCCAGTTCCATATTGCTTGCGCTGATGGCAAGCGGCATGAACGGCCAACAGTTCCAGTTTTCAGGTTACCTGCCCATCGATCAGGCGGAGCGCATGAAGGCCATCAGGGAACTTGAAAAAGAATCGGAAAGAAAAAACCTGACGCAGATATTTATAGAAACACCCTATCGTAATAACCAGTTGCTGGAGATCCTGCTGAAGGTCTGCAAACCTTCCACGCGGCTGTGCATAGCAGCCAAACTGACCTCAAAAAATGAGTCCGTCATAACCCGCAGTATCGAGGCATGGAAAAAAGCCCCGCCTGAACTCCACAGGCAGCCGGCTATTTTCTGTCTGCATGCAGGCTAGCGTTTCTATTTGGCAATGTCCTGTATGGCAATGACGCTATCCACCACAAAAGCGCTGTAACCCCGCCAGGGTACGGACCCCAGGTATTCCTTGTAATGAAGTTCCACCTGTTTACCGCTGCTGACCATTAATTTTTGGGCAACCGACTCGTCGGAAATGGAAAACTCAAATTCATAGGACTGTATGGTCCCGGGAGTCTTGGATCGCAATCCGCTCTGGATAAGCTTTCCCTCGTAGGTCTTGAAAATATATCCTTTTTTAACCACATAGTTCAGCTCCCCTGCCTTAACCCCTTCTCCAAATACAAAATAATACCTGACTCCCAAAAACAGGAGCAGCCCGATGAGGATCACAGCCACGCTTATACCAAGAAATTTTTTCATATATGAGTTTTTTTTAAAAGCCGTACTTATCTACCAGGTAGATCAGGGCGGCCATATTGATGGCCCCCAGTTCGAGTTCCCTTTTATTCACATTTTCCAATACATCTGCCCTGGAATGGTGCAGGTCAAAATAACGTTGTGAATCCGGCATCAGTTCGCTCACCGGAGTGCCCAGCAGTTCATTGAGGGGGCTGACATCGGCACCACCGCCGCCCTGCATGAATTCATAGACGCCATATTCCTTCAGCAGGGGAATCCAGTTCTGCCTGATACGCTCCAGTTTCTCGGGAGGAAGGGATATGCTGAAACCGCGGGGGGTGAAACCGCCTGCGTCGCTTTCCAGTCCGAAAAGGTGCTTTTCATGATTTGCCTTGGCCTGTTCCCCGTATTTTGTACCGCCCCGCAGTCCGTTTTCCTCGTTGGCAAACAAAACCACCCGGATGGTGTGTTTGGGCTTGTAACCGATGGCTTTCAGCGCGCGGAGCACTTCAATGGAATGCACACAGCCGGTTCCGTCATCGCTGGCCCCTTCTGCCGGATCCCAGGAATCCAGGTGGCCGCCTACCGTAATATACTGGTCGGGGAATTCCGAACCGGTCAGTTCCCCGATCACGTTATGGCCGGTGGTATCGGGCAGCGTGGCTGCCAGGGTTTTGAGGTACATTTTGATTTCATGGCCACCGGAAAGAGAGGCTGCCAGTTTATTGGCATCCCATAACCCCAGCGCAGCAGCCGGGATCTTGGGAAAAGAATCCATGTAGTCCAGTGCACCGGTATGGGGGTTATTGTCTACGGATTCGGTCATGGAACTGGTCATCATGGCCAGCGCCCCGTACTTGGCGGCAAGGCTGGCCCCGAACTCACGGTAACGGACTGCGTCCCCGTAAGCACGGAAGGTCTGTATAAACCGGGGGTTGAACCGGTAATTGTAAAAGACGATCTTTCCTTTTACCTCCTGTTTCCTCTTCTCGAGTTCCTCAAAGGAATTAATCAGGATAACCGGTGCAGTAATGCCCGCCGGGCCTGTTCCAACTGAATTGCCCAGGGCGAGAATATCGAGTTTTTCATCGGCTTTTCCGCCAGTTCCGATCAGCCTGGCTTCTTCCCTGCCTCCCCTCACCCAATGGGGAACCATGCATTCCTGGAGGTAAACCCGGTCTGCCCCGGAGGCCTCCAGGGCCTGCTGCCCCCATTTTTCCGCCTTGACCATCTGGGGGGAGCCCGACAGCCTGCCGCCAACCGTCTTGGTGAGAGTGGAGAGCATACTATAGGCTTTGCCGTTTACCAGGATCTCATTGGCTATTTTGCGAATCATTGCCGAATCTTCCTGCTGGGCCTGCAGCAGGGAAGCGGAAAACAGGAGTGTACAGAGGCATAAAAAGAAAGGCTTCATGCTAGTTAGTTTTTTCTAAAGTTAGGTAAAGAGCAGATTATTTCGTTGTGAACGGAAAATAGATTGTTCAGAAACTATATACCTTCGTGCCCTTAAGCTAACATTAATCTTGGCAATATGCGGATAGGAATTGTATGTTACCCCACCTTCGGAGGAAGCGGCGTGCTGGCTACAGAATTGGGAAAGGCCCTTGCCGACAAAGATCATCAGGTCCATTTCATTACCTACCAGCAACCTGTCCGGCTCAATGAATTCAACGCGAATATATTCTATCATGAAGTCCGTGTCACCACCTATCCCCTCTTTGATTTTCCCCCTTATGAGACGGCTTTGTCCAGTGCCATGGTGGATGTCATCGTAAACAACCAGCTCGATCTGCTCCATGTCCATTACGCCATCCCCCATGCTTCGGCGGCTTATATGGCCAAAAAGATCGTAGAAACCCAGGGAAGGAATATCCCGGTGATTACCACCCTGCATGGAACCGACATCACCCTGGTGGGCAGGGACAAGACCTTTGCCCCGGTGGTGGCTTTTTCCATCAACCAGAGCGATGCGATCACGGCCGTATCCAAGAACCTGCGGGATGAGACCTATAATATCTTCCCTATCAATAAGGAAATTGAGGTCATCTATAATTTCGTGGATGTGTCCCGGTTTCACAAAAAGCCCATTGACGCCTTCCGCAAGGTCATCGCCCCCAACGGGGAGCGCATCCTGGTGCATGCCTCCAATTTCCGGAAAATAAAAAGGGTGCTGGATGTGGTCAGGATTTTCGATGAGGTCAATAAAAAAATTCCCAGCAAACTGCTATTTGTGGGAGACGGGCCCGATCGGCCTGCTGCCGAAGACCTCTGCCGGGAACTGAATTTATGCGACCACCTGCGTTTTGTGGGTAAGCAGGAACAGATGGAGGATATCCTGGCCGTTTCCGACCTGTTTATCCTGCCTTCCGAATATGAGAGTTTCGGGCTGGCTGCCCTGGAGGCGATGGCGGCCGGTGTTCCCCTGATCTCCTCTGATGCGGGGGGGCTTCCTGAAATCAATATCAACGGCCATACAGGGTATATGAGTCCGGTGGGGGATATACAGGGCATGAGTAATAACGCGGTGGAAATCCTGCATTCCGATGCGGTGTTAAAAAAATTCAAGGCGCATGCCGCCACGCAGGCTAAAAAATTTGACATCCATAACATCGTGCCGCAGTACGAGGCCCTCTACAACCGCTTTCTGTAAGGCAGATTCCTCCATCCGCCGCCAGGACCAGGCCTCCAGTCTTTTTATCGCTTGCGAAGCCATTGCTCCGGATTGAGATTACGCTTTTCTTCCATCAGGATCAGCTGGATCTCCCCGGTGCCTGCCGAAGTTTCCCCGGCCTTCCCCAGTAATTGGCCCATCTTTACTTTCTCCCCCTTGGTGACACTGACCCCGGAGAGGTTACTATAGGAAATAAAGTATTTGCCGATTTTCATCAGTACCACCGAAGTCCCTTCGATATTAAAGACGCTGGAGATTTCCCCGTCGAAGATGGCTTTGACCGAGACCCCAGGCTGAGGGGTCTCTATGGTAATGCCGGGGCTGTTGCCAACAATGGTTCCCATGCCTTCCACATTGTACACACCGAAGGGAATGGATACATGCCCTACTTCCACGGGCCAGGGCAGTCTGCCCCTGTTTTTTTCAAAATTTTCCGACACGACGAGTCCTTCCGGGGTTTTTTCAAAAACGCTTTCATTGACCGGTTTTACGGGCGTTCTGGTGACCGGGTTCACCGTTTTACTGGCATTAACCGGGTTGGTCTTTTCTGTACCGGCAGCCTCCTTTCTTTTCTGTTCCTCCAGGTCCTTTTTGCGGGCATTGGCAATTTCACGGTTGATGGCAGCCTGCAGGGCAGCCTGCAGTTTGGAGTCCTGTCTTTTTTTATTGGCGAGGTCCTTTTGCAATTCCCTTTCCCTGCTCTTTAACTTGGAAATGAACTGGTCCTTTTCCCTTTTTTCGTCATCGAGTACCTCTTTTTCCCTGTTTTGTTTCTGGAGCACCAGATCTTTTTCCTGGCGCTTCACCCGCAGTCCGTCAATTTTATTTTGTAGCAGGATCTGTGTCTTGCGGATATTCTCAGACCGCTCTTCCCGGTAGGCCCTGTAGCTCCGCAGGTACTCGACCCGTTTGAGGGCATCATTGAAACTGGATGCCGAGAAGATGAAATTCAGGAAATCATAATTGCTCCGGTTCTTGTAGGCATAGACCACACTTTCTTCGTATTGCTTGCGCAGGGTATCGAGTTCCTTACGCAGCTTGAGGATATCCCTCCAGGATTGGTTCATATCGCCCTGGATATAATTGATCTGTTCATTGATATTTTGTATCGCGGCCTGGCGCAGACGCAATTTACGCTGCAGCAGCGCCAGCTGCCCGAGGGTCTCCTTTTTGTTCTTTTTGGTCTCATCCAGGGAACGCTTTACATCCTCAATCTCCTTTTGAATGGCAGCCCTGTCTCTTTCCAGGTCACTGCGGCTCTGTGCGGTGGACTGGCCATGGACCAGTGCCACATAGAACAAAAAGATCAGGCTGAGAATGGCTTGTTTGATCATATTTACATGATTAAAGGCTTACAAAATGCACAGGGACGGAAAAGAGGACTACGGGGCTGTTTTCAGTTCTTAGAACGCCTATTTGCGTTTATAATTCTTCGGAATAGGGAACGGAAAACTTAATACCTCGTTAAAATTATATTGTTTAAAATTAAGTTCAATGTCCAGTTTGGATTTCTCGGCAATGGAAATCTTACGGTAGGTGGAAAAGTGGAGGCTGTCCCTGTTTTCATAGTCCTGGTAGGTCAGGTCACAGGTACGGGCCCGCATGACATCCACATCGTCGAGCTTATCATGCTTGATGGTATAATTATCCTTATTGAGGGTAATGTAATTTTTAAACAATTGACCGATGCTTACCAGGGAAATGCTGTTTTCCTGTTTGCTGTAGAAGACAACATTGCTGTCCAGGTAAACGGGATTGCCGATGAGCAGGTCCTGCACACTCCTGAAATCCAGGGGCACTTTGGCAACTTCCTTCAGGTAGGAGACCGAACGCAGAATAAGGATCTTGTCGAGCTTGTTGAGGATCTTTACGCTGTCGGGGGTAATCAGGATGCGGAAGGCCTCAATACCCAGGATGGCGTCGACCCTTACCCAGATAAAGCTGTCACGCTGCATGCGCATGAATGCGGTAAATTCATAGCTCTTGCCGTCACTGCCTTCATAGTTGACCTTCATTTTGGCCGAAAAAGTCCGGTAGTCAATCCGGTTTCTGCCCACCTGCTCCAGTGCATTATGGATAAACCGGAGGGAATCTGCCCGGGGATCATCGGTGACCACGGGCTGGACCATCGCCGTGTCTTTGATCGGCTTGGAAATGGCTTTCTGAATCTTTTTGGCAGAACGGCATCCTGGGGCAACCAGCAACAAGAGCAGACCCAGCGTATATAAAACTCTGTACATCAGCGAATGGATTTGGTGGAAAGGAGGGTAACTAGGATTTACCGGTATGACCAAAGCCCCCTTCATTGCGTTCGGTACTGTTGATCTCGGTCACGGATTCCCAGTTGACCTGTTCTGTCCTGGCCACCACGGCCTGGGCAATCCGGTCACCCGGCTGAACCAACTGATCCTCCGAGGACAGGTTGATGAGGATGACTTTTATTTCCCCGCGGTAGTCTGAATCAATGGTACCCGGCGTGTTAAGGCAGGTGATCCCCTGTTTGATGGCCAGTCCGCTCCTGGGCCGGATCTGCATTTCAAAACCAGGGGGCAGTTCAATAAACAAACCGGTCGGTATCAGTGTTCTTTCCATTGGCCTGAGCAGGACCGCTTCGCCAAGATGGGCCCGCAGATCCATGCCAGCCGAACCTGCCGTAGCGTATTGGGGCAGCGGGTTGGCTGATGAGTTAATGATTTTGACCTTGACTTTTGACATGCGGGCAAAGGTAGGAATCATTTGTGAGGATTAAGCGCCCCCTGCCATGCCCTTTTGGCCGGACTGTAAGGACCCATTGGGCAATGGGGCCTGCCGGAGGCATTGGACGGCTGGCCTGCCCATGGTGGCTGGCAGCCGCATTAATTTTTTTTGAGTAACACGGTCGCATACGCGACAAGTCCTTCCTCCCTGCCGACAAAACCCATTTTTTCAGTGGTCGTTGCCTTGATGGAAATATCCTCCACCGGGATTTGCAGGACCCCGCTGATGGCCTGGCACATATCTGCCGCATAGGCCTTAATCTTAGGGGCTTCCAGGCAAAGGGAGGTATCTATGTTGACGATTGAGTAACCCCTTTCGCTGATCAGGTCATGGGTCTTTTTCAGCAGGATCTTACTGTCTATGTTTTTATAGGCTGCCTGTGTATCTGGAAAATGAACCCCGATATCGCCCAGGCTCAAGGCCCCCAGCATGGCATCGCAGATGGCATGGAGCAGGACATCTGCGTCACTGTGCCCGAGCGCTCCTTTGGTATGGGGGATCAGGACCCCCCCGATCCACAATTCCCGGCCTTCCACCAGCTGGTGAAAATCTATGCCAAAGCCTATTCTGTAGGACATAAGGATGTTTTACATGAAAAAAAGCGTCCCACCAGGGTGAGACGCTTCAAAATTATCGGGTTTTTCAGGAAGGTGACTGCTTATTTTTTTTCGTTGTCCAGGTCAAATGACAGACCGAACCGGATGGTATTGGACAGGGGGTTGCGGGTTACGCCGTTTCCGGAAGGCACCAGGTAAGAAAAATTGAGGCCCATAACCGAGTATTTCAGACCCACCCCAACGGTAAAATATTGGCGTCCTCCCTGGTTTTTGTCTTCATAATAATAGCCCACCCTGGCCATAAACTGGTCCTGGTAGGAATATTCAGCGCCCAGGGAAAAATTGAGCAGGCTGAGCTGGCTCGGTCCGCTGAAAGAAGAAAACCAGCTGCTGACCACACTTTTATTACGGTAGTCTACCAGGTTGGCCGAATCGACGGGGCCGCCGTTGTCCTGTGAAACAGGGGCTGCCGGAACCAACAGTTTGCGGACATCCAGGCCAACGGAAATCTTGTTTTCCTCGTCGAACACCTTGGTATAGAAGGCACCCAGGCCCAGGTTGGCCGGTATATAGTCTTTTTGCGTCGCGTCATTGGTATAGCCGATCTTGGTACCCAGGTTGGTCAGGGTTGCACCAAAGCTCCAGCCCTCCCCGTTGTCTTTGGCCGTGGTATAATACATGGACAGGTCACCGGCAACCGCACTGCCGGCCTTGTAGGTGGTTCCGGTGGTGGCATAACCGCCTGCGAGGTTGGAATTGATATAACGCAGGGCAAGACCCAGTGACAGTTTATCAGACAATTTGCGGGAATATCCAAAATCAGCGCCCAGTTCACGGGGCCTTCCCTCTCCCAGGGTGGTTCCGCTGTAATCGGTAAACTGGATATTACCCAGGCTGAAATAGCGTACCGAGGCGGATATGGCTTCCTGACTGCTCATTTTATAGAATCCGGAAGCAGCCAGCAGGTATACGTCATTGAGTCCCAAATCCTTTAACCAGGGAGTATAGGTCAGTCCGACCCCTACATCGTGTTTGGCAAAGGGGGTCTTGGCCAGGTTATAAAAACCGGCATTGGCGTCCGGAGTAGTGGCCACACCCAGATCACCCATCCCGCCTGCCCTGGCGTCAGGGGAAATCCTCAGGAAGGGAACCGCGGTGGTTACCACATTAATCGGACTCGTGCTCGATTGGGCCTGTATGATTTGAAAACCAGCTAAAAGAAGAATCAGTGCAGTCAGTCTAGGGATCAATGGTTTCATGAGTTTTTAATTTGTCTAATGGTTTTTTTATGATTTTACAGCAGGCGGCAGGCAGTATATTTCGGATCAGCCAGGGTAAAACAGCCGGGGGGCCGGCTTGGACGGTTAATCATACAGCATGCGCTAACAGAAAATCATCTTAATTGAGTCACAATTAATTTTACTTCAACGGTTTCCGGTGCCATTTATTGCACGTCCCCCAGATTTTGCCGGTTTCAGCAGAAATCCCTGAATGACAGGCAGGAAGCACCCCCGATTAACCAAAAATGATACCAGTTCTCCTGTATAATAGAAAGGCATGAAATTTGGCGTAAAAGTAGTTTTACGCTTCAAAAATGAGTGGTTCTACCTGTGGACGTACTATGATTTCGTCTATATTCGCAGTTCGGACCCTGTGTGAATAAACAGGGTCCATGTTATACAATAATTGGAATAAATCCACGTTTAATTAAGTTCAAATCACGGCTAAACGTCATAACAATGAATCTGAAAAACCTGACATTCCTATCCTTTGCTGCTTTAGCGATCGTATCCTGCAGCAAGAAACCGGAAAAATCCTCTGTCACCGGATGGAACTACAACGATAAGAATATGGGCGGCTACCAGGTAGCCCTTGAAAAAGAACAGCGCACCGGTCCGGGTCTTGTCTTTGTTCAGGGGGGTACCTTTACCATGGGTGCCACCGAAGAGGATGTGATGAGTGACTGGAACAATGTGCCCAGGAGGGTGACTGTCAACTCCTTTTATATTGACAAAACCGAAGTAGCCAATATACATTACAGGGAATACCTGTACTGGCTCAATAATGTGTTTGACGGTGATGAATATGCCGCGGTCCGCACGGCAGCCCTTCCCGATACCCTGGTTTGGAGAAGCGAACTGGCTTACAATGAACCTTTGGTGGAATATTATTTCCGTCATCCATCCTATAATTACTATCCCGTAGTTGGCGTAACCTGGAAACAGGCCCATGATTTTTGCCTGTGGAGAAGCGACCGCGTAAATGAAAAAGCACTGGTGGACAAGGGATTTATCAATAAAAATTCCCTGAAAAATATCCAGGGACTGGGCCAGGAAAATTTTGACACCAAGGCCTACCTGCTCGGCGAATACCAGGCAACCCCCGGAGCGGCCGCCAAATCAAAGAAAAATACACTGAAAAACCCCAACGGCACCCCCCGGACACAGGTAACCTTTGAAGACGGTATCCTGCTGCCCGACTACCGCCTGCCTACAGAAGCAGAATGGGAATATGCTGCCCTGGGATATATCAACCAGAATCCCCTGGCCAGTACCAAGGAAGGCAAAAGAGGGGAAGAACTGATCGTAAACAAACAAGTATATTCCTGGTCTACCAATGTAAATGGCCTTCGTGATACCCGCCACGGAAGCTGGCAGGGAACCTTCCTGGCCAATTTCAAGCGTGGATCAGGGGATAATATGGGTGTGGCAGGCGGTCTCAATGACAATGCCGTTTACACCGCCCCGGTTACCTCCTTTTACCCCAACGGCTTCGGGCTTTACAATATGTCCGGCAACGTAAGTGAGTGGGTAGCAGACGTTTATCGCCCGCTTTCCACCATTGACAACGATGATGTGGCTCCTTTCCGCGGTAATAAATACCAGGCCGTTGAACTTGGCAAGGAAAACAAGGCTGAAAGAGACAGCCTCGGACGGATCAAATACCGCACCGTGACCGACGAAGAAAGCAAGGGTCGTCGCAATTACCAGAAAGGCAATGTAATCAACTACCTTGACGGAGATTCCCTGATTACCGGGGTTAAATACGACGCTGACACGGCCAATAAGCATGGGTACGGTTTTACCACCCTGATCAGCGATAAGTCCAGGGTCATCAAAGGCGGAAGCTGGAATGACCGTCCTTACTGGCTGAGCCCCGGCACCCGCCGCTTCCTGGAGGAAGACCAGGCCAGTTCCACCGTAGGATTCCGTTGTGCCATGGACCGGGTGGGCAGCCCTTCTGGCAATGGCAGGAAAACAGGGATCAATTACAAACAAAGGAGACAAAATTCCAGAAAACAATAGACCGATAAAATGGTCAGCAGGAAAGCCATCCCCATTTTCGGGATGGCTTTTTTGTTAGTTTTGCGCATTATGCAAATGGACCTACTTTACCCCGTTTATAAGGAAAACCCCTCCATCCAGACCGACACCCGAAAATTGCAACCGGGTGACCTGTACTTTGCCTTAAAAGGTCCCCGTTTCAATGGCAACCTTTTTGCGATGCAGGCCCTTGAAAAAGGGGCGGCCTATGTCGTTGTGGATGAATGGCAGCAGGGACTGCCACCTTCCAGGACCTTCCTGGTGGAGGATGTACTCGACACCCTGCAGCAGCTCGCCCTTTACCACCGGCAACAGCTGGGCATCCCTGTCCTGGCCATAACCGGAAGCAACGGCAAGACCACGACCAAGGAGCTGATCCATGCCGTGCTTTCGACGACCTACACCACCTACACTACGGTGGGCAATCTCAACAACCACATCGGGATACCCCTCACCCTGCTGTCCATACGGGAAGATGCCCAGATCGCCGTCATTGAAATGGGGGCCAACCACCAAAAGGAAATCGAAGGCTATTGCCGTTATGCCCTGCCGACCCATGGCCTCATCACCAATGTGGGCAAAGCGCATCTGGAAGGTTTTGGCGGCCCCGAAGGGGTTAGGAAGGGAAAAGGCGAACTCTATGACTTCCTGCGGGCCCATGAAGGGACCGCTTTTGTCATGTGGGACTATGACTACCTGCGGGAAATGAGCCGCGGCATCCCCCACCTGGTCACCTATGGCAGCTCAGAGGCGGATATCCAGGGAAGGGTCCACCAGGGTGAGCCCTTTTTGGAAGTGGATATCCTTCAGGCAGCAGGGAAGAAGACCATTCATACCCAGCTGGTGGGCTCCTACAATCTGCCCAATGTCCTGGCCGCTGTGGCCGTCGGGCGGTATTTCAAGATCCCGGATGATAAAATAGGACTGGCCATTGAATCCTATGTTCCTTCCAACAGCCGCTCGCAGCTGGTAGAAAAAAAATCCAACCACATCATACTGGACGCCTACAACGCCAATCCCAGCAGCATGAAGGCGGCCATAGAAAATTTTGCCGCCCTGCAGGCCGGCCAAAAGATCCTGCTGCTGGGGGCCATGGCCGAACTGGGTGAGGACAGTCTGGCTGAACACGAATCCATGGTCCGGCTCATCGCCCGCTATCCCTGGACAGAAGTGGTGCTGGTGGGGGGAGATTTCATGCGCATCCCACACCCTTTCAAGCGATTTGCTACCGTCACCGAGGCAAAAGCCTGGCTGGATCAACAGGACTTCCGCGGCAGTTACTGGCTCATCAAGGGCTCCAGGAGCATGCAGATGGAAAAGCTATTGGGCTAATCCATCCTGACCCAAGAGTACCTGGCTGGAGGACTCAAAGGATATCATTGCTGCTTTCCCCTGCCCGCAGCAGCATAAAGGTTTCCATGGAAAAATGGCAGGGTGGCTGGGCGCTTGCTTGCCCCTCTCAGGGGAAAAATTCCCGCAGGCCGATCCGGCTCATTTTGGGGGTCAGTTACTGGCTGAATACCTGGTTATTATCTGTATTGAGCTGGACGATATCGGGCGCCTGCACATAATTGTTGTTGTATTTGAACTGCAGGTCGATGTTGGTGGTTATTTTGAATGATTCATTCTGATTGGCCTTGCGTGGAAAATAAGCAATGCGCAGCTCGATGGTGCCAAATACAAAGTTTTCATTCCTGGTTCGCACTCCGCCGCCCAGGCTGTAAAAAAGGGCCGATTTGGAAAAGGGCTCCTGTTCGGGGGTGATGAGGGAAAAATCCGCAAAACTGAAAGGGGCAAATTTAAAACCCAGCAATTTGTACCTGGTAAAAAAGGAAGTCTCCGTATGGAGGCTGATCCGCTGGTTTCCAAGCACCGAGTCCGAACTAAAATATCGAATCCCGAATATATTATCGATGCGAAGCGGATCAATACCCACCCGGTTGAACTGTTTGGTATAACTCAGATTGAGAAACTGCCTGATTTTCAGTCCATCATAGATGAACAGCCTGCTGAACAAACTGGTACCCACCAGGACGGAGGCATCCTGGAGCGATCCATTTCCCAGAAACGCTCCGCTTCTGATAAAATACTGGATGAAATCCTGCTTCCCGGTGGCCACATACCAGTTGGCATTGACGCCGGCATAGGGCCTGCTGAGATGCAGTTGCCGGTACCATCCGCCGGTAATGGCGATATTGTACCCGTAGGGGACGTCCTCTGTGGTACCAAATCCGTAGATATAATTGGTTTTGTAAAAGTCCTGTTTAAAGAAGGTAAACTGACCCAGCAGGGCTTCCCGGTCATTGAATTTGAAAATATACTTGTTCCCCACCTGGTAAGGAGTTTGGATGAAATGATTTTTCAGGTACCGCATGCTGATGAACCGGCGGTCCCTGGCCGAGGTCAGACCGGTGTGTTGAATACCCAGGTTATAACCGATCCAGGCGTCATGGACCGAGTATTCGTATTTGTAGAAGAGGGAATCCGGAATCCGGTAGGTATTGAAGGCTTCAAAATTCCCCAGGGTAACGGCGCCGGCCAGGTGGGAATACTGGGAATACAGGGGTCGCTGGAGGGTAATGTATTTGGCGTGCTCATCCTGGGCACCTGAATTGAGGTCGTTGTTGATATTGGTATAATAGAGGGTCAGGTTGATAAAACTATTGGCTATATTATTTTTGGTATAGAGTACCCCATAGCCGAAACCCGGCTTTCGGTTGGTTTCCAGAGAAGAGGTAAACTGTATTTTCTGACCCATGCCCAGCGCGTTGGCATCAGAGATGTTTCCTTTGTAATTGTGGGTCCCCACATCATTGAGTTCCCCGGAAATACTGAAAAGGTCCTTGGTAATGACAAAGAGATCGACTGAATCAGGCGCCTCCTCTGCCTGGCTAACCAGGATACGGGCATCCTGTATAAATTCCAAGGAGCGGAGATAACGTTCGTTGTCGGCCAGTTTATAGGCATTCAGGGGGGTGTTTTCGCCGATAAAGAGATTATTGCGAATCACCCAATCCCGGGTATTGTGATGCAGGCTGTTTAAGAGCCGGGCACCCTTGTTTCTGTCGAGGACCCGGGAGGTATCGGTGAAGGCCCGTTCGAAACCGTATTGCTTCACATAAATATGCCGGATCACTTTGCCCTGATAGGGAATGAAGGGCAGTTCACTTTTGGTATTGAGTACCACGGCAATGCTCGCGGAATCAGCGTGACTCCTGGTAACGGCATTGATGGCAAACTGGAATATATTGTTGTTTTTGGGCCGGACACCTTTTGCGGCCGTATCTGTTTTCTGGCCGAAGGTTACCCCGGCATACATACAGCTGCACAGCAGAACCATCGCCAGGGCAAGCACGTTTTGACATAATTTCATCACCAAATCAAGGCCGTTTTAGACTATAAAGACTGTAAAACACTTGGTTCTCCAACGCTGAAATTATCTTTAAATTATGGAGCAATTCCGGGCTACAAATTAAGCCATCAGCGCCGGCTGGCCTGAAAAATTTTGTTAATCCCCCGACGCTGCAAACAGATCAGCCCGAATGAATAGGTGCCATTTCCGGCCTCCCGGGGTATATCCTTAAAAAAAAGCTGCCCGGTGGGGTCAGCCAGTTCCTGGACTGCCGGATCCAGCGGCCTGCACGGACTTGGGAGGGGAAAGCGGGCTCAATGGAACAGGGCAGCCTACCCTGCGCGGTACTGGTTGAGGGCCCCGGCAAGCAGCTTTCCCTGGCGCGCCGCTACCCACGGGATTCAAAGGATCCCCCCAGTTTGCCCAGCAGGCCGGTCACGCCCATTTCCAGGAGGGTTCCCAGCATTTTTTTAAACAGCCCGGGGGATTTGCCCAGCAATAGTTTGCGGGCAAGCCATCCGCCACCCGTGCAAAGGGTGGCATTCAGAACGCCGGATCCAATCCTCCCGGGGGTGGTCAGGCCCTCCAGGGTGGTTCGCAACATATGAAGCGGCCTGAGCCGGTCGTAGGTAAGTTTGTACTGATCCATGAGCGCTTTTTCCTGAAGCCTTCGGGTGATTTCCAGTTCGGCAATGACCGATTTCAGCACAGCTGCCTTGGATAGTTCCATAGGGATATTATTTTAAGAGTTTGGTGATCAGCCAATCGGAAAGCGGGACCTTGATCCACCGCCTGCGCCCAGCCAAAAGTATAAGGGAAGCCAGGGCATAAAAACCTGCCAGCACAAAAAACCCATAAAAATAATGCCCCAGCAATCCACCCAGCCAGAGGGCGGCACCTATGTTAAAGCATAACAAAAAAAAGCAAGCCGGAAGCAGTATGGCAGCGTTTGCTGCCAAAGTGGAAACCATTTCGGCTGATATATCAATGGCTTTTAGCCTGATCAGTTCTGACCGGGTTTCAAGATACGCGCCTGTCCGGTGAAACAATGTTTCCACAGAATCCTCCTGGTTGGGTAGGGTCATGATAGCTGTTTTGATGGTAATAAATACTGGATAGGCTAAGCGCCTGTCAGGACTCCTGTGTCAGGGCATGCAGGTTTTTACCGGCCGATGCGGCCAGTTCCCCTGCCTTTGCTTGCGCTTTGTCAAACTTATTGGTCAGGTTGTCAACTAGCTCGCTGAGCCGGTTTTTGAGTTCACTGGCAAAATCAGAGCCGCTCTCGGTTATCTTCTGACGGGTAACTGAACCTTTTTCAGGGGCAAAGAGAATACCTGCGACGGCACCGGCTGCCGCTCCTATCAATAATCCGGTGATGATCTTTGAGTTACTCATATGGGTAATTTTTAAAAGTGAATAAATGCCTTTGTACTGGTGAAGGGAACCAAAATGCTGCCAATAGTCCCTCACTTAAAAAACAAAATCAATATCCCCCCGTATGGCAGGCCTTCCAGGCCCTGGACCCACCGGGGAAGGCACCGTTGATGGCCCATTATCTGAGGATGTTTTTCCCCAACCTGAGAACTATTGCCGCTCCATATAGGTTCCCTGCCCCCTATCCGAACCCCAGCAGGCCTGCCAGTTTAGACTCCGGCCTTTGGCACAGTTATATCTATGCATAGGCAGCGCCCCGGCGCTGCGCGCCATTGCCGGTCCTTAGCAGCTGCGGCAGCGCGGGACCATACATTTTCACTAAAAAAAAGATCAATGAAACCTAAAATCGGAATTACACCAGAGAACCTGGAAGCGGTTGGCCACCTGTTGGGGCTGGTCCTCGCTGATGAGATGGTATTATATGTAAAAACCAGGAAATTCCATTGGAATGTGGCGGGCGAAAGCTTTATGGAACTGCATACACTTTTTGAAAGCCAATACCATCAACTCGAGGAATCCATCGACCAAACGGCAGAAAGGATCAGCAAGCTCGGCATGCCTGCAATCGGCACCATGGAAGAGTTCGGCAAGCTGGCCACCCTGAAGGAGTCCCCGGGCAAGTACCCCGCATCCCCGGAAATGAAAAAGGAATTGCTTGAAGACCATGAAGCCCTCATCATCCACCTGAGAAAATACATCGAACAGTGTGCCGGCACCTATCAGGACAGCGGATCGGCCGATTTTCTTACAGGCCTCATGGAGCAGCACGAGACAATTGCCTGGACTCTGAGAAGGTATTTTAAGTAAGCATCCGGGGATGCAAAGGCTATGAGCGCCCCTGGGGGCGCCGGCACCGAAACCATAAACGAGATGTACAAGAACATGCAAACAGCCGCCGATACTGAGAGCCTCCGGGAATTACTGAAAAAGAAATTTGCCCCTACCGGGGATTCCATTGCATTTGCCGCCAGGTTTTTTCGGGAACTGGTGAAGCCACCCTTTCCCGGCCGGGAATTTCTGCACCAGTGCTATCTGATCGGATATAAATCCTGCCCGCTCATCAGCCTGACCGGTTTTATCATGGGGCTTGTACTGACCATTCAGTCCAGGCCATCCCTGGCCCAGTTTGGGGCCGAGTCCATGCTGCCGGGCATGGTGGCCACTTCCCTTGTCCGTGAAATCGGGCCGGTCATCACCGCGCTGATCTGCGCGGGCAATATCGGTTCCCGCATGGGTGCGGAGCTCGGCTCCATGCGCGTCACCGAACAGATAGATGCTATGGAAGTCTCAGCGATCAACCCCTATAAATTCCTGGTGGTGAGCCGGGTTCTGGCCACAACCCTGATGATCCCCTTGCTGTCGGTTTACACCAATGCCGTGGGGATGATCGGGTCCTGGGCGGCGATGAATATTCACACCAATATCGGTTTTACCCGGTATTTTTCAGCGGCCATGGGTCATCTGGAATTTTTGGATATCGTACCCGCTTTGGTCAAAACCTTCCTGTTTGGATTTGCCATTGGCATTATAGGATGTTTTAAGGGGTTTTATGTTCGCGGGGGAACCGAGAGCGTGGGCAGGGCCGCCAATGCAGCCGTAGTAACGGCTTCCCTGGCCGTATTTGTGCTGGATATGCTGGCCGTTCAGATAACCGACCTAATATAACCATATGGCTGAATCAATATCAGCGGGATCTGCTGGACCAGACAAGCCCGTAGTCGATATCCGGGACCTGAAAATTTCTTTTAACCGGATCCCCATTTTATCGGGCATCAACCTGCAGGTACGCCACGGGGAAAACCTGGTGGTGCTTGGCAAATCAGGATCCGGCAAATCGGTGCTTATCAAATGCCTGGTGGGTCTGGTGGAGCCGGACGCAGGGGAAATCCGCGTTTTTGACAAGGATATATCCAATTTGAGTTACGAACAGCTCAATGAAGTCCGGCTGAAAGTGGGATTCCTTTTCCAAAATGCCGCCCTCTATGATTCGATGACCGTCGGCGATAACCTGGCCTTTCCGCTGAGATATCATTTTAAAAAACTCAAGCCTGCCCAGATCAGGCAGCTTGTCGGGGAAGCGCTGGACAGTGTCGGATTGCAAGAGGCCATAGATAAAATGCCCTCGGAACTTTCGGGTGGGATGAGCAAACGGGTCGGACTTGCCAGGACCCTGATACTCAAGCCTGACATCATGCTCTATGACGAACCAACCACCGGGCTGGACACGGCTACCTCCAAGGAGATCAGCGCGCTCATCCTGGAGATGCAACGGAAAAAAAACATTTCCTCCATCATCATTACCCATGATATGCACTGCGCAAAAACCACCGCAGACCGTTTGGTCGTGCTGAAAGAAGGGGTTATTGCAGCAGAAGGGAGTTACGATCAGCTAAGGGACGGCGATGATCCATGGACCAAAACCTTTTTTGAATAATTGTTAAATATCGACAGGTTATGAAAAAACACAGAGATGCAAACTGGAAACTGGGCATCTTCGCTGCCGCCGGACTGCTGGTACTCACCGGTGCCATTTATGTGGTCGGAAAACAGAAAAATATTTTCGGGGATGTATTCCGCGTAAGTGCCCTATTCAACAGCGTGGGCGGTCTCAAAGTAGGAAACAATGTGCGTTTCGGGGGAATCACCGTGGGTACGGTAGACGATATTGAACTGGTGAGCGATACTTCGGTCCGGGTGGAAATAGTCATACAAAAAAATGTCCAGCGTTATATAAAAACGGATGCCACCGCCAGTATCGGCTCCGACGGTCTGATGGGGGACAAAGTCCTGATCATTGCTCCTGGGACCTATACAAAGGCCCCCGTATCAGACAATGGCATCCTGTCCAGCCGCGCCCCCGTGGAAACGGAACAAGTCATGGCCAGCCTGAAGGCTTCGGCAGACAACGCCCTGATCATCACCACCCAACTGGCCCAGATCACCTATAAAATAAACAACGGCCATGGGGCTGTTTCAAGACTGCTGGGCGATTCCTCCTTTGCCAACAATTTCAGCAAGACCATGACCAACCTGAAAAACAGTTCCGAGGGGCTCTCTGAAAACATGGAGGCTGCCAAGCATAATTTCCTGCTGCGGGGGTATTTCAGGAAAAAGAAAAAACAGGAGGAAAAAAAGAAAAAAGAATCCGAGGAAAAAAAAGAGCAGCGATGATGGCCCCGCCTGCGGAAACGGCCGCCCCTATTAAATATAATTATTTTTTAGAATTCGTCGGGCCTGATAAATTCCCTGTTCGGGCTTTTGGAGCAATGCGAATTGGACTATATTTAAGGTTGAAAGGGAGGGGAAACCCCGACCTTTAAAGGGTTCCGCGACAAGGCCCGTTAAACCAAATGCCCATGCCATTCAAATTTGAACGAAAAATAAGGGCAGGTTATCTCACGGCATTCATCCTGCTGCTGATTTCCTATGGACTGGCATTTTACACGACCCGGCAATTGTCCACCGAAAACAAGTGGGTAAACCACACCAACCACGTCATCATCAACCTGGAACTGCTGGCCTCCTGCATGAAGGATGCCGAGACGGGCACCCGGGGTTATATCCTGATGAAGGATGAAAAATTCCTGGCCCCCTACTACACCACCCGGCGGGATGTGGACTCCATTTACCGCCTGGTCACCACCCTAACCCAGGACGATCCGCTGCAACAGGAAAGGCTTATCAGCCTGCGCAGGCTGATTGACAAGAAATTTTTGCTCATCAGCGCAGGGCTGGATGACTTCCGGGAATCGGGCATGGAGATCTCCGATACCCTGAAATCCCTGGTCAGCATGGGCAAGGGCAATATGGATTCCATCCGCTTTATGGTGGGTATCATGCAGCAACACGAAAACAAATCCCTTCAAGACAGGACAGCGCAGGTAAGATCCACGGCCGTTGCCATAAAGATCATCAATATAACCTCCCTCATTATTGCCATTTTGGTGGCCCTGTATTCGATCATCACTTTCACTTTGGAAAACAAGGCCAAGCAGGAAGCTGCCCGGAAAATGGAAGAGTACCGTTTTAAACTGGAAGAAAGGGTTGGGGATCTGAAGAAAATGAACCAGGAACTCATGAGTCTGAGGAGCATGGAAAAATTTACGACCACCGGCAGGCTGGCCCGCACCATTGCCCATGAGATCAGAAACCCCCTGACCAATATCGGGCTGGCGGCTGACCAGCTCAAAGGGGAGATACAGGAAAATGAAGATACCCGTATGCTGCTGGACATGATCAACCGCAATTGTGTCCGCATCAACCAGCTCATTACCGACCTGCTGAATTCCACCAAATTTTCCGAACTAAAATATGATTCTGTCTCCATCAATGAGCTGCTGGATGAAGCGCTCGAACTGGCCAGCGACAGGATCCACCTGAAAAAAATAACGGTTCAGAAAGATTATGCGGAGGATATCTGTGAAGTATCGGTGGATAAGGAAAAACTGAAAATTGCCCTGCTCAATATCATCGTCAATGCCATAGAGGCCATGCCGGAGGAAAAAGGCCTGCTGCAGATTCGGACGAAGGGCAGGAAAAACCAATGCCTCATTACCATCACCGATAACGGGATCGGCATGGACAAAGAGACCATGTCCAAGTTATTTGAACCCTATTTCACCGGCAAGGCCAAAGGCAATGGGCTTGGTCTGACCAATACCCAGAACATTATCTTAAACCATAAAGGAAATATAGAAGTGGAAAGCGAACCCGGGAAAGGGACCTCTTTTATCATTGCCCTGAATTTTCCGGAACACCATCCATCGAGGGCGGTGCCCCAGGCTTTAAAATAAAAAATCCTGCTCCGAGAGGGAGCAAGGATTTTCTTTGTAAGGTTGCAGGGTAAGTCTATTTGATGCCAGCCTTTGTACATGGGATACCACTGTATAAGAGACGGGGACTGCCTTCAATCAGGGACAGGTCGCGGTCCTTACCTGGCAGCTGCCCGCGGGATCCGGTCAGGCGTTGCCCCTGATGACCCTCAGGATGATGGCTATCACGGCAATTACCAGCAGGATATGAATGAGCCCCCCTGCGGCATAGCCAAAATATCCAATGGCCCAGAAAATGATCAGGATAACAGCGACCAGATATAGTAAATTTCCCATATACAAAATTTAAATGTTAAAAAATTATTGTCTTGTACTACACATATAGAAAATAACCTGCCAAACAGAAATGGGGTAAAACCAGGGGGCGTTATGGCTTCAGGCGGGTAAAAAGGGCTGATTGCGTGAAAAATAAGGGCGGGGCCGGGGAAAATATTCTACACCGAGGGCTTGGCATAGTATGACAGGTTCATGATCCGGTCTACCGTTTCGTTGATGGTGGCTTTGGAAAAAGGCTTTCCAATAAAGAAGTCCGCTCCCTCCTGAAGGGCTGCCTGCTTTTCCACGCTGGAATCATAGGCGGTAATCAGAATGACTTTGACCAGGGGGTAATTGGTCTTGACTTCCCGGATGAAATCAACGCCCAATCCATCGGGTAAATGATTGTCCAGGAAGAGAATAGAGGGCAGTTCCCTTTTCATGGCAAACTGGGCTTCTGAAAGGGTATTCACAAATTTGGAAGGAAGGTTTCGCTGTTTGAGAATGACGCTCAGTAAATAACAAATATCCATTTCGTCATCGACAATCAGAACCTGTCCGGTGTTATCATCCATGGTAACGGTTTCAATTTGGCATAAGATTCCCCGGGGATTAAGCCGGGCGGCATATAATAACAACAATTAATAAGCCACATTAACATTTTTATAATACTTTTTTTGAAATAGGAATATTTAACATATCAAGGCCAGATAGGTATAGTAATTGTTTTATCTCTAAGAGCAATGATCATTTTTATTGTATAATTATCAAGAATTAATTCAGCTGTTATGAAGAAAAGAATACTTGTCATCGACGATGATCTGGATATCTGCAATTTACTGGGCAGGTTTTTAACCAAGCATGGATACGAGACCGACGCTGCTCCTACCGGGGCAAAGGGACTGGCCAAAATCAGGGAATCCCATTTTGACATTGTATTTTGCGACTACAGGCTGGGAGACAAAAACGGCAGTGAGGTGCTTTCAGCCATCAAGGAAATAAGTCCTTCGACCATCGTGTTGATCATCACCGGGTATTCGGACATCAAACGGCGGTTCATGTGATCAAACTGGGGGCTTTTGACTATATCACCAAGCCCCTGATACCAGATGAGGTTCTCAATGTCATTTCCAATTCCCTCAACCAGCAGGCAGTCTCTCAGGATCAGGCAACACCCGGGATCAGCGATGCAAATAAAGAAAAGCAGGCTCCGGGCATGAACGGCAGCTTTTACATCGGCACCTCGGCGGCCACCAGGGAATTATACCGCCAGATTGAGATTGTGGCCCCCACCAATTACAGCGTAATCCTCTATGGGGAAAGCGGCACCGGAAAGGAAGTCATTGCCAAGACCATTCACCAGTACAGCGACCGCCGGGATAAACCTTTCATAGCCATGGATTGCGGCACCATTTCCAAGGAACTTTCAGGCAGTGAACTTTTCGGTCATATGAAAGGGGCCTTTACGGGGGCCCTGGGGGACAAGGAAGGACATTTCGAACTGGCCAACGGGGGAACCCTTTTTCTGGACGAAGTCGCCAACCTCTCTTACGATATACAGGCGGCCCTGCTTCGGGTGATCCAGGAAAGAAAATTCAAACGGGTGGGTGGCACCCGGGAACTGTCCTCTGACGTACGGATCATCGTCGCCTCCAATGAGAACCTGCAGGATGCCTACCAGAAGGGCAAATTCAGGGAAGACCTTTTCCATAGGTTCAACGAATTTTCCATCAACCTGCCGCCGTTGAGAAAAAGGAGGGATGATATTGAATCACTGGCCCATTTTTTCCTGGAAAAAACCAACGCCGAACTGGGCAAAAAAATAGCCGGTTTCGACCAGCAGGTCCTGCAGCTGTTCTTGGAATACACCTGGCCCGGCAACCTGCGGGAAATGAGGAATGTGGTCAGAAGATCTGTGCTGCTCACTGCCGAAGGGCTGATCAGTGACCATACCCTGCCTTTTGAAATCACGCATTTTGGCCAATCAGCCCGTTCTTCGGATTCAGCCCATCCCGCCGAGCCCGTGGCCAGGGATTCTGACCTTAAGAATACGACCGCCAAAGCAGAATACCAGGCCATCATCAATGTGCTAAAGGAAGTCAACAACAATAAGACCAAGGCCGCAGAAATCCTCAACATTGACAGAAAAACCCTCTATAATAAAATAAAGAACTACGAAAAATAAGCCCTCCCTGGCCGGGGACACCCGGCCAGGCGGCCTGCTGGCGATTCCCACCCCGGACTGCCCGGGGGAATGACCCGGGGGGATAGGGCCCCCTTTCCGCTGCTTTTTTTTAGGTTTTGCCCTACAAATTCTATCTTCGGTGTACTCCGGGCTGGAAGCTGTTGCACCGGCCCGGTCAGGCCCTTCCTACCATGAAGCAAATTATCTGTATAGTTTTACTGTATCTGTCCTTTGGATGTCATCCCAATTCCCGCATTCATCCCATAAAAAAAAACATCATTGAAACGGTGTACGCATCCGGGAAAATACTGGCCGACAGCGAATACACCGTATACGCACTCAGCGCCGGGGTCGTAACCCGCAAACTGGTCAAAGAGGGCGATACGGTAAGAAAAGACCAGTTGCTCTACGTCGTCCGCTATGATGTGCCGGCCTCCAAACTCGATGCCGCCCGAACGGGTTTTGAGCAGGCCAGGGCCAATGTATCGGAAAACTCCAGGATCCTGGGTGAGCTGAAAATGGCGATGGACAACGCCCGGGCCACCTTCACCAATGATTCCCTGCTCTATGCCCGCAGGACCAAACTATGGCAGGCCGGCATTGGCACCCGTAATGACGTCGACAACGCTTATACAGCCTACATCACTGCCTTAAATCTGGTGAAATCGGCGGAGGAGAAATACCATTCCACCTTAAACGACCTGACCGTTTCGCTGGCCAATGCCAAAAGCCAGCTGACAGGGGCCCAAAATGACCTGAGCAATTATTTTATCCGTTCCCAGGGCGACGGTCGTGTTTACCAAACCTTCAAGGAACCCGGCGAAGCCGTCAGACTCAATGATGCGGTGGCCCTGCTGGGTAAAACCCAGGGGCGCATCATCCGGCTGGCCGTCGACCAGCAGGACATAGACCGGGTGCGCACGGGGCAGGATGTGCTGCTAAAGACCGATATCACGGGTAACAGGATCTACCACGCGACTGTTTCCAGGATTTACCCCATGATGAATGAATCAGACCAGACCTTCCGGGTGGACGCACTCTTTGACAGTGCCTCCACACAGCCCTTTACCCATTCCTCGGTGGAGGCGAATATACTCATAGAGCGAAAAAACGACGTCCTCACCATTCCCAGACTGGCCCTGCTGGCTGGCGACAGCCTGATGGTAAAAGAAAACGGGAAGGTCAGGATGGTTTTTGTCCATACGGGAATCCGGACCCTGGATGAGGTGGAAGTCACAGGCGGCCTGAGTGAATCAGCAGAAATCATCATGCCCATTCAAAAATAACTATGCCCTTTTCGGTCAATTACGCCATCGCACAGACACACCTGCTTTCCCGCAAGAAGCAAACCGTCGTAGCCATGCTGGGGGTCACTTTCGGAATTGCCATGTTCACCCTGATGATCAGTTTCATGCAGGGAGTCAACCAGTTCCTGGAAGAGACCATGCTGTCCTCCACGCCGGATATCCATATCTACAATGACCTGAAAACAGACTACTCCGTTTCGGTGGCAGGCGACTATTTCAGGGATTCCGGGAGTACGGTCATCGTGCGACATCCCAAACCCAAGCAGATCACCCTCAATATCAAAAATGCCGATGCCCTGATGGCTGACTTGAGGAAAAACCCTGCTATTGCGGCGGTCTCCCCCCTGCTCAGCACCCAGGTCTTCTACAATTATGGTCCTGTGCAGATCAATGGTTTCATCAACGGCGTGCACATCAACGAAGAGACCAGGCTGTATAATCTCTCCGACAAAATGGTGGAGGGAAAGACCGAAAACCTGCTTACCTCCAGTGATGGAATTCTCCTGGGTTCGGGTCTGGCCGACAAACTGAATGTAAAGACAGGGGACCTCATTTCACTGACCACTCCCATCGGCACCACCATGAGGTACCGGATTGTGGGAATTTTCACCATCGGGATCGGCACCATTGACAATACAAAAAGCTACGTGAATTTATCCAGCGTGCAGCAATTGCTGGGGCAAAACAGCAATTACATCACAGACATCAATATAAAACTGAAGGATAACCGGATGAGCGCGGCCCTTGCCCGGGATTTTTATAAGAAGTATAACTATAAATCCGAAGACTGGGAAACTGCCAATTCCTCCGTCATGGCTTCCAACCTGATCAGGGATGTTTTGACCTACGTGGTGAGCATCACGCTGCTGATCGTGGCCGGTTTTGGCATTTACAACATCATGAATATGACCATCGCCAACAAAATGAAGGATATCGCCATCCTGAAGGCCCAGGGTTTTGGCAGAAAGGACATCGTGCAGATCTTTCTTACCCAGTCACTGGTCATCGGCACCATGGGGGCCATCACCGGTATCCTGCTGGGCTTTGTCCTTTCCTATGCCCTATCCAGGGTGCCTTTTCCGCAAAACAACAGTTTTGTGTCACTCAAATTTTTTCCGGTTACCTTTAATCCCTTTCATTATGTCTTTGGCATCATGTTCGGCATACTGACTACTTTTGTCGCCGGTTTTATGCCCTCCCTGAAAGCCTCACGGATTGATCCGGTGGCCATCCTCAGGGGATGATCCGGGGACATGTCCAAGTAAACAACCCACATGCAAGAAATCCTGAGCACCCAGTCACTCAATAAGTTCTTTTATGAACCGGAGCCCTTCCAGGTACTCACCAATATTTCATTTTCCATCACAGAGGGTGAATTTGTGGCCCTGGTGGGCAAATCCGGCAGCGGTAAATCCACCCTGCTGTACCTGCTCAGCACCCTGGACACCGATTATGAGGGTACCATACGGATCAACAATACGGTAGTAACCGGCCTCAAACAGGATGAGCTGGCCAGATTCCGAAATGACCATATCGGTTTTGTATTCCAGTTTCATTTCCTGCTGCCGGAATTCACCGCACTGGAAAATGTCATGATGCCCGCCCTCAAGCAGGCCCGGTACAAGCGGGCCCAAATAGAGGAAAGAGCCATGGATAAATTAAGACAGATGCAGATGGAGCCCTATGCCCACAAACTCTCCTCCAAACTCTCCGGCGGCCAGCAGCAGCGGGTTGCCATAGCAAGGGCTCTTATCAACGAACCTGCCATAATTATGGCCGATGAACCTACCGGCAATCTGGACAGCGCCAATTCGGAGATCGTTTTCGGCATATTTGAAGACCTCACGCGACTCAAGGGAAAAACCATCATCATGGTTACCCACGATCCGGATTTTGCCGGCCGGGCAGGCAGAATCATGGAACTGGTGGATGGAAAACTGGTTCATGAAAAATCCTAGATCGTTTTGTTCCTAAAGACCGGGCCTTTCCATGGCGCGGACCTGCCCGGGTGCTCCGTGTAAACTATTACCCATCACCCCGGTAATAACCCTGGCCTGTGGCGCATCCACTACAGAGCGCTCCTGTTTTGCTGACAGTATTTTTCCAACCCGCACTATGACGGGGCGGCTACACATCCCCTTTATTTGTCCTTTTAAAACCTGATTAATACCTACACCCTATGAAAAGGCAGGCTAAGGGAAATAAGCATCCCGACACAGCTCAATATATGATGGTTATAGAGGAGAGCGGATCCATCTGTTTTGTGAACGATTCCCTCAAGGACCTGCTAGGGCGGGAAGACGGTGACCTGGATGGCAGCAGCCTGTTTGAATACCTGGCGCCTTCCGACAATGTCCAATTAAGGGAGCTCATGGAAGACGTCCAACCCCAGCCGGGGCTTTCCCGGCTGAGGCTTTCCCTGGAAAATGGTGAACTCCATGAAATAAACTGGGAGGTCTCGGTGCTGCAGACCCCTTTGTGGCATCCCAGGAAGTTTCTGCTGATGGGCAGCCAATGCCTGCCACAGCGCGCGACCAACCTGGAGGCTGCCGCAGGGCCTGACCTGCCGGCGGGATGGTTGGACCAGGCTCAGACGGCCATCCTGTTGCAGGACTTTCAGGGGACATTGATGTATGCCAATGAAAGGCTGCATGCCCTGTTGGCTGCCACTACAGAAAATGCTGATAAGCAACACGCATTGCAGCAACTATGGAAAACCATCCTTCAATCGGGGGCTGATTTCCCCGGCGGGGAGTCCCCTATATATGAGGCCCTGCAAAAAGGGCAGGCCACCCGGCAGGTGCAGCCCCTGTGCCTGCCGGGCGGACAGTACGCCCATTATCTCATTGATTCGGTGCCCCTCTTTGACAGCGGGCCATCAGCGCCCTATGGGGTATTATCCACCCTGACAGACATAACTGGCCCCCTGTCCGCACGGGGTGAGGACAGGGAAAAAGCCATCTGGTCAGCCTCTATGGTCAACCATATGCAAAGCATGCACTGGGTCATGGATAAAGCAGGGAAGATCTGCTTTGCCAATGCCGCCTTTAACCGCTTTTTTGCTGTGGGTAAAACCCTCCAGGGGGTATTGCTGCAGGAGATAGTGCCCGCCGAAGTCTCCGGCATGCTGATGGAGCAGGCCCGGCGGGTAATGGAAACAGGATCATCCTGGCAGGCGGTGCAGCCCTTTAGGGGCCCAAACGGGCAGCAGGCTTCCTTTATGCTCAGCCTCTACAGCCCGGGGGATCCATCCGGGCAGGTGGTCGCCGCTGAGGCCTGGGATATCACAGACCGCTATCAGCTGCATTGGCAGCTAAAAAACCTCCACGAACGGATCCTGCATTTTTCGGGAATTACCACAGATTCCATATGGGAATGGGACATTGAAACGGGGGAGATTTTCCGAAACCAGGCCCTGATGAGCCTGATCGGATTCCAGACAGACAAGGCCCAGGATCTTTCCTGGTGGTTCAGCCGGATTCATCCGGCAGACAGGGCCAGGGTAGAGGGTGAGATCAATTATGTGATGGCCAACCGGGAGGCCTCCTGGAAGACTGAGTATAAATTCAGGACCGCGGATGGTACCTACCGGCTGGTGGCTGACCGGGGTTTTGTCATATATGAACAAAACAGGGCGGTAAAAATGGTGGGGTCCCTCCATGGCATTTCTGCTGAGTCCCGGATTGAGGAATTGATCAGCCGGGAAAAAAACGGGGCCCATGCCGGCCCTTCGCCTGTCGGGCAGCCCCTGTTGGCCATGAATCCCCCGCAGGAGGGGCTTGCCCCATTCCACCAGCTGACCTGGCTGCTGGCTTCAGCCCATCACCACCTGGACCGCATGGAGGCCCATACGCCGGAAACGCGCACATCAATACAGCAGGCATCGCTGGACCTGGCAGCGGCCATGGAACAAACCAGGCGGCTTTCCGAGCAACAGCTGCTGAGAGCCATCAGCAATAATCCCCTCCTGCCATTGATGGAAAACCACCTCCGGGAATGCTGCGATCACCATCACATCAGGTTCAAATGTTCCATCCACGATCAGCCCCAAATTGAATCCCTGCCAACGGAAAAAAAGATCACCCTCTTTAAGGTGATGCAGGAACAACTCGCCAATATCATCCGTCACAGCCGGGCTGAACATATCCGGATGTTTCTACGGGCTGAACATACAGGCATCATCCTCTATATTTATGATGACGGGATAGGCTTTGACGTGAAAACACAAATTCGTGGAAAAGGGTTGAACCATATATTTTCCAGCATGAATCAATTTGGCGGGTCCGCCGACATCATCAGTGCCCGCGGAGAAGGCTGTTCTTTGACGGTGCTGATGCCTTTTGACCGTTCCCGGGGCAGAAGGGAATGCTAAAGCCAGGGGCAGGGAAGGGAAACAGGTTCGTTAAACTGCAGAGGAAATGATGGCAGGGATCTGGTCAAAGTCCTTTGATTTATCCAGAAAATATTTGGCCCCGAGCTTCCGGCAAATAATTTCATACTCTTCGCTGACCTGGTTGGTGAGCATGACCACATCAATGGAAAGTTTTCGATCGCGTATGAGACGCAATAAAGCGATCCCGCTTTCCCCGTTGAGATTGATATCGAGTATGGCGATATCGGGAACCTGCTGGTCCAGGACATTGACGGCTTCCAGGTAACTGCCGGCATTGAGCAGCTTACCCACATTATCAATTCTGGACAATATCTTTGCCAGCCTGTCAATAATTAATGGAGAATCATCCACTACCAGAACGATTTTCTTCCCTTCTTTGATCGAAGTACCTGTCATTTTGGTCTTTATTTCATCAATGTCAAAAGTATACGCATATACATTTAGATAATGTAAATCAATTTGTAAAATTTCTGTAGTAGATTGGCTACACTCCTGTGTGGCTGCCGGGAAGGCTTTTACAGGAGTTTCTTTTCTATGGCATACATCGTGATGTCGGCATTATTGTGCAAATTCATTTTTTCAAGTATCCTTGCCCGGTAGGTGCTG
Organism: uncultured Bacteroidota bacterium; assembly: GCA_903906365.1. Taxonomy (GTDB): domain Bacteria; phylum Bacteroidota; class Bacteroidia; order Chitinophagales; family Chitinophagaceae; genus Puia. The sequence goes on from CAIVKC010000038.1 coordinate 77,299, forward strand.
ACCGTGGTACCCCGCAGCTGCAGGGTCGCCGCAATGTCTGTAATGGATTTACCTTTGGCAAGGAGCTTAAAAACGGCAAATTCCCGGTCAGAAAGAAGCTCATGGGGCAAATTGGAATGGCCATGTCCCAGCTGTTCTGCCAGTTTCTCCGCCACAACAGGGGTAATGTATTTTCTTCCTGATAATACGGCATGAACTGCCCGTATGAGTTCTTCGGGTGCCATGTCCTTGCTCAGGTATCCCGACGCCCCGGCCTTCAGGGCCCGGACGGCGTAATGTTCTTCGGGATGTATGCTGAGGATCAGTACGGGCAGGCCGGGTTTTAGTTCCTTGATCTGGTGAAGGACATCCAGGCCGCTTCTCCCCGGCATGGAAAGATCTGAAATGACCAGGTCCAGCGCTGAATCGGTGGCCAGTTGCAGCATTTCCTCGGCATTGCCGGCCTGCAGAAAATGGGCATCGGGAAATTCACCGAGCAGTATTCTTTCCAATCCCTGTCGAACCACGGTATGATCATCGGCAATTAAGAAACGAATCATAGGATTAACTTTTCCTTTTTATGGACAGTATGGAAGGCAAAGGTACTGTAACAAGTATTTCCGTTCCCTTTCCCGGGGCTGAGTTGACCTGGAATCGCCCGTTGAGCATCAATATACGCTCTTTCATCCCAAGAATACCCAGTGTTTTGCGCTCCGCGGTTTGGCGGATTTCAAATCCCTGCCCGTTGTCTTTGACGCGCAGAACCAGCTTATCCACCTGGCAGGTCATGCGGCTGAGCACGCGGCTGGCCGACGCATGACGCGCCACATTGGTAAGGGATTCCTGGTATATCCGGAATAGGGCGATATTCATCTTGGGGGTGATTTCAATCTCCGTCAGGTCGGTGCTGAAGTCCACTTCTATATTATAACGCCGCTGAAATTCGCGGCTGTACCATTTCAGTGTTTCCACCAGCCCGATATCATCCAGCATGGGCGGCCTGAGATCGGAGGAGATTTTTCGAACGGTCTGGATGGTTTGATCCAGGAGGATAAGCACATTTTCCATACCCTCCTGTGCGCCGGGCTTATTGGATTTCAGCTCGCTTTTTAACCAGTGTATATCCATCTTAAGCCCCGTGAGCTGCTGGCCAAGTTCATCATGGATTTCCCTGGCCATATTGGCCCTTTCTTCTTCGCGGATATCCTGCAGGTGGGCGGCGAGGCGGCGGATATCCTCATAGGAGGAGCGAAGCAGGTTTTCGGCTTCTATCTTTTCGGTAACGTCCTGTACGGTTCCCCTGATCTCGGCGGGCTGCCCTTCCGGATCACGGATCACCTCCCCGATCTCGTGCATATACCGCATGGATCCGTCACCAAGCCTGATGCGGTGCACCGTATTGAGACCTTCCCCGCCGGCACAGGCCTGTTCGAGCTGTTGCTGAAAAACTTCCCTGTCCTCCGGATGCATGACGCCCAAAAAAGTCTGGTATACCGGATGGAAGGTCTTTGGATCCACGTCAAAAAGCCGGAATATCTCATCGGACCAGAACAACTTATCATGGATAAAATCATATTCCCAGTGGCCCAGTTTGCCAATGGATTCTGCCCTGCGGTACCTCTTTTCACTTTCCCGGATGGTCTCTTCGGCTTTTCTGATATCTGTGATGTCCTGCAAAACGCCCATGGATTTCCAGAATCTTCCATTTTCGAACAACACATCCACGATGGATTGGGCAAAGCGGGTCTCCCCGCTGGCGTGGAGAAAACGAAAATCCTGCTTTTGCATAAGCCCGCCCACACCGGAATGCTCAAAGAGGCCTTTCACGCGCTGCCTGTCATCAGGGTGTACGATTTCCATAAAGAGTTCGGTAGTGGCCGGAGTATCTTTATCCAGGCCAAACAGGACGTACAATGAATCAGACCAGCGAAGCTGCCTGGTTTCCGCATCAAATTCCCAGCTGCCAAACTGCCCGATTTCCTGGGCCCGCGTCAGCTTTTGTTCGTTTGTCCTCACCTGCTGTTCAGCTGATTTTCGTTCCGTAATATCGCGGTAATGCAGCACAATGGCATTGACATATGGTTCGCGCAGGAGGTTGTGGTAGCTGCACTCCAGCCACCGGTATTGTCCGTCTGGCATTAAATGCCGGTATTCGATCAGTTCTATTTGGGCGGGATATACTTTGATGTTTTCGAATGCAACAATCACTTTGAAGGCATCTTCGGGATGAATGAGATCGGCCCTGACCTGTCCGATGATTTGGGAAGCCTCATAGCCCAGTATCTTCCTGCCGGAACTGCTCATCTCCAGGACCTTTCCTTCTGCGCTCAGGAGGGTAAGGCCGTCCAGACTGTTTTCCTGGAGGGCACGGAATCTTTTTTCGGAATTAATGATTTGTTCCTCCGCCTTTCTGATCCCGGTTACATCGAGCATGGCCCCTACCATGCGGTAGGGTTTGCTGTCCTTATCCCTGAGTACATACCCCCTGTCCAAAACGTATACGACCGAACCATCCTGCTTGAGAAAACGGTATTCAGCCGACCAGTACCGCTGTCCGCCGGCAATGGCCCTTTCTATGCTCTGAATGACCCTGGCCTGGTCCTCGGGGTGTATGCCCCCGTGCCTGGAACTGATGTCCAGTGTTTCCTGGGTCCTGGGATACCCGTAATGGGAATAAAAATTGTTGTTCCACCAGATCTGCTGGTTGGAAAAATCCCAGTCCCAAACCACATCATTGGTGGCACCGGCCACCATTTCAAAACGCTCATTGGAGCTGCGGATCTCCTGCTCAGCCCTTTTTTTATCGGTTATATCCCGAAAGAAAATGGAAATGCCGTTGTCGGAGGGATAAATATGATTTTCAAGCCACCGGGAAAAGGGTTCATAATAAGCCTCCAGGTAAACATACTGCTGCTCCTGCATGGCCCTGCGGTAGGCCTGATAAAATACATTGCCGACCGCATCGGGAAAAAGCTGCCAGATATTTTGACCAAGAACCTCCCCGGCAGACAGACCGAAAATTTCAGCAGCCTTTTGGTTCACGTAGGTATAATTCCAGTTTTCATCCAGGGCCACAAAGGCATCCGTAATGCGTTCGAATATATTGGTCAGTTCCCGGGTTTTGACCCTCACTTTTTCCTCCAGGTCCTCATTAAGACGTTTGAGCTTATCTTCCAGCTTTTTTCGTTCGGTAATATCCTTTTGCACGGTCACAAAACCAATGACCTCGCCCTCCTCCCTGCGCAGGACACTGATGCTGGAATTTACAAAAAGGGAATGGCCATCCCGGTGCAGGTATTCGATTTCATTCTGGTATTTACCGCTGGCCATCAATTCCCTGTAGATATTTTCCCGGACCTCAGGACTGAATGTACTCTTTGCCATCTGCCCCAGTTCGGTACCCAGGGCCTCTTCAAGGGTATACCCGTACATCGCTTCGGCGGCCTTATTCCAGCTGCGCACCCGGTAATCCTTATCCACCGATATAATCGCATCACTGGTTTGTTCCACCAGGCTGGAGAGGTAACTGATCCTTTCGAGCCGTTCCTTCTGCTCGGTGATGTCCCGGGTTATTTTGGAATACCCTCTTAGTTTTCCCTCCCTGTCATAGAGGGCCGTAAAAATTACGTCGGCCCAAAACACAGAACCGTCTTTGCGGACCCGCCAGCCCTGACTTTCATAATGCCCCAATTCACAGGCCTTTTGCAGATTGCGCATAGGTTCCCCGGAGCGCAACATATCCGGCGTATAAAAAAGGGAAATGCTTTTTCCTATGGCTTCTTCAGCGCTATAGCCTTTGATATGGGTAGCCCCGTCATTCCAGGTCATGATCCTGCCTTGGGTATCGACCATGAAAATGGAGTAATCTTTTACCCCTTTCACCAGCAGTTGAAATTGCTCTTCGCGTTCGTTGAGCTTTTTTTCCGCCTTGCGCAAAGCCAGGAAATCAAGCCGGACTGTCTGGATGATGATGGCAATCAACAGGAAAACAATGAGGATAAGCACCAGGAGCATGAAATTAAGCCGGCTGGTTGCCCGCTGGCTGGCTTCCCGCCGGATATTACGCAATTTTTTTTCCACCGCAGCTATTTCATTGATTTTGGACCGGGTGGAATCCATGTTATAACCGGCATTTTCATGGCCGAGGAACCCAACAGCCGCCTGCAATCCCTCCCGCCGGCGGATCTTTACGATCAGCGCTGAATTGGAAATGTCCTTTTGTATATAGCCTTTGAGGTCCTCCACCCTCGCCTGCTGGCCGTTATTGTCTGCGGTGATTAGCTGGAGTTTTTTTTCTTCTGAAAAGATGGAATCACCGGCTTTTTTCAGTTTAATCAGCAACAGGCTGTCTCCGGAGAGTACAAAATCCTTGACCAGTATATGATAATCGGTCGCAGTACTTAGCAGCTTTTGGGTCCTGTAGAGCACTTCATTGGTATGTGATACCGAATTATCCCTTTCGGATACCTGCCTGAACTGACGAACCGAAATCAGCAGGACGATGATGATTCCGATCAGCACCAGGGCAATCCCTATTTTTAACACTTTTCCGGTGAAGGGTTTCATAGTTGCTGAATTATATTCTTTAGCCCCTGAAGGCTGGCTTCCTTATGTCTTGGTACCAACCCTCAAAATTCCGGCCACTGCTGCCTTTGGAATTAAAAAAATAAGTTACAAATATTTTTACACTAATTAAATAATTAACAAGTGGCTAATAGTATTTTGAGAGTAGTCCTCTACGTCCTAGATGTTATACCAAAAAGATATCATATAAGCAGTCTGACCGGTGGCTGTGGCATGCAGGGATAATGCCGGAGAGCAGCTATGGGTCAGCTATACAGGGAAGCGATGCTCCGGCAGCCGGATGTATTTTTTTACCGGAGACCCATACGCTGGTTTCCTCTCGCTAACGGGAGTCGCCGGCCCTCCTAAAAACCAGTTAACGGCTGGAATGGCCCCAGGAGGGTAACGGTCCGGGATAGAGCCAACGGGCAATCTGGTAGTTAAAGGAAAAATAAGTTTGCGGGGGCGCTCCTTTTTTTGGAAAAATAAAGAGCGGCACTTCCGTTTCATATAAGGATCCGTGTGAGCGATACGAGTAGGGAAGCGACTCCCTTTCCTGGTCCAGTTCCCCAAATACGGTCAGGGAATCACCCAGCACCATCAGATCCCCTATTCTTTGGGCCTGCAGGTGGAACCTGGCTTCGGCCTGACGGCGGGTTATCACCTCCTCCACACCGGGGAGCCCCCGCAGGAGCTTGGAAACCCGCAGGGTGTCTGCCTGCTGCATCAGATAGACATAGGAGGAGCCGCCAAAACCCCGGTGGTGCTTAAAATATTTATCCCTTTCCGGGGAAAGGGCCATGCGGACCGGGATGCCGCGATTTGCACAGGCTTTCTCCAGGTCCCAGCAGAGACTTTTATGATGCACGGAATGATCGGCCGTGATGAGCAAACGGGCCCCGGGCAGTAGCGATCGGATCCGGCTGATATAGGAATCCAGGCGGTGCAGGTGTTCCTTTGATGCCGGACTGTCCGGAGGCCAGGTATGCATGGGATAATCGGTGGTATGAATATAAAACAGTCCGATCCCGGGATCATGCTGCATGCTGTATATGGCCGCCTCCATCAGCCAATAGTTCACTTCCCGGCTGTAAATATCGGGTACCGGGCCGATCCGTTCAACCCAGGTCTTCGAAGCCGTCTCGGGGGAAATGGCTTCCCGGGTACCCCTGGAAAGCAGGCTGATGGTCTTTTTTTTACTGGAAAATAACATGGAGGCGACTCCCTGTCCGGCTGCACGCTCAAAGACAGTTGGCGCCTGCACCAGGCTGTCCTCTTCCATAAATTCCTCGGTCTGGTTGGCGGGATTGAAATAGGAATTGCCGGTAATCCCGTGCACGGAGGGCCATTCCCCGGTGCAAATGGAGGTGTTGTTAACATTGGTCACCGAAGGCATGAGGGAGGAAGTCACTTTGAACAGTCCCCGCTTTTCCATATCCTGCAGACAGGGCATATCCGAGGCCCTATAATAGTCCATGCCAAATCCGTCGATCATGAGGATCACCACCTTCCCTGCACCGGGCTGAAGGCCGGCTTGCCGGGGGCCGTCCACAGCCGGAGACCAGGAGGACAACAGGACCAGGGAGCAGATCATGCAGATCCGCAACATATCCAATCCTCCCTTACGGGAGGAAGGGGACAAAGCCAGCGTTCTTTGATAGTGCATCAGATAAATATAGGGCCCCGTTCAGAGAACTGAAGTTCAGGTGTATTATTTTATTGTGATCTTCCCCCCTAAGGGCCTTTCTTCCTTTTTTGAGCGGTTTGCGCGACCGTTGTTTTAAAGGTGACCCAGGAAAGCCGGGCTTCCTGGGGAAAAATGGGCGGGTTCACTTAGGGGCGCCGGGGAGGAACCAATAGGATCGCATCCGCTGCGATCGCCCCATCGGCCTGTTTGTTGGATATGGTAATAGAGGGTTTTTCCCTCCCGGCCGGCAAAAACCATTTGCCCAGATCGACCCATTCCCCGGAAGCCTGCCCCCGCACCACCAGGGAGCTGCGGCTGATAAAGCGTTCTGTTTGTTTACCTCCGTCAAAGACCCTGATACATGTTTTGGAGGAAGGGTTTTCAAGGGCCGGGAAATATACCAGCAGGCGGTAGGTTCCAGCACTGGTGACTGAGGGGTAGAAATGCACCGCTTTTCGGACATGCTCCCTATGGTCATCCACCAGCCGGGAAGGGCCGTATGAAAGGGTAGTCTCCCTTTTCCAGGCACCCTCCTGGATCACTCCCGGGTCATCGTTGTCCACCAGAATGTCCGGAGGGGTTCCGTCGGCCAGCGGATTGACGCTGAGCTCCCGCTGAATGGGGCCCGCCTCCAGTTCCCCGGGCGATTTGCCCGAGCGGATCGCCAGAACGGCCGCCACGCCGGCTGCCTGCCCCAGTTCCATGAATACCGGTTCCATGCGGATGGATCCATAGGCGATATGACTGGCCGACAGGCAGACTGGAACCAGCAGGTTCCTGCATTGGTCCTGCCTGGGAAGAATGGCCCGATAGGAAATGGGGTAAGGGCCAAATCCCCCGATCTGAACATCTCCTTCATTTTTGACCATGCCCTTCCACACAATGCGCTGACAATTGTGCGAATCCATGGTATAGGCAGCCATGCCAATACCATCCATTACCCGGGTCATGCCTTCGCAATTGGCCTGCGTCATGACGTAGGCCCCCACCATCCTGCGTGCTTCCCGCACATACATCTGGGGTGACCAGTGTTTGTCCTGTTGATACTCGTCCTTTGGATAGCCCAGCGGCAAGATCTCATTTCTGACGCGGGCCGGCACCCGCTTATCGTGGCCCAGGAAATACAGCAATCCTTTTACATACTCCTCATGCTCCCTGCGAATGGTTTCCCTCCTGTCATAGTCCGCTTCGGGATAGTCATCATTCATGCCGATCATATCGGTTGAAAAGGGTCCGTTGTTGTTGATATCGGTTTTGTGATGGGGCATCCAGTTCACATCCAGAAAATTATGCAGGCCCGGCTCCGGTATTTTTTCCATCAGGCGGGCAAGCAGTTCATAATGGGCAGGTTCATAACGGGCGGGTTTTTCAATCGCTATCCGGTTGGAGGGTTCGCTGGTCAGGCATATCCTGAAATTATAGGACTGCACCCGGCTGTCCCCGCTGCCCTGGGGCTGCAGCGGCTGCGGGCTGATGCCCCATAGCAATCCACTGGCGGGGTTGCCTGCCATGAGGTAGGGATCAATGCCGTCGGGGAACTGGTGATGCTCCCTGAGCTGAACACCGTTATAGGTCTCCTGGTAAACATCATTGGATTCCCGTCCCACGGTATAGGATACCCCGGATTTTGCCATCAGGTCTCCCTCATAGGAGCAATCGATGAAAATCAACGCATGTATGACCCGCCCGGGACCCGCCTGCGAGGAGCAGGGCTGAAGGCTGATGGATTGAATCAGACCGTTTTGTAGCTCAGCCCCGGTGATGCGGTAATGGTACAATACCTGCGTTGCTGATCGCCTGACCCAGGCAGAAAAAATATGCGCTGCCACATGGGGTTCAAATATCCATTGTTCAAATTTGCCATAATGCCTTCCGACCTGACGGTAGAAATCCAGGGCTAGTCCCCTGATGGCATATTTGTTTCCGATATCGGTGTACCCCAGTCCCCCGCTGGAGAGGCCTCCAAGCCGGTTGCCGGGTTCCACCAGCAATACGGACCGCCCCATCATGCGCGCCGTATAGGCAGCTACCACCCCACTGGCCGTCCCGCCGTAGACGACCACATCAAAGGAATCCCTGGTCATGGAATGGGCCAGCCCCTGATTGGCAGACAGTATACTAATCAGCAAAATAATCCAATATATACTTTTCATGGTAGGCCTGTTTGGTGGAGCGCGGGCAGCCCCGTCCCGGAGCGCCCAGGCCGCCTGCTGAGTCCAAAAATAAGTCTTTACTCCCGAAGCCGCCTATCCCCATACCAACCCGGCCATTAAAACAAACCGGGCCTGCCTGGGCTGCAGGCAGGCCCGGTAACGGCCTTCATTACAAACAGGTCCCCTGACCCGTCATTGCGATAATTTGGGGGCCAGTAGCTTATAAAGAACCGGCGTGACCACCCTGGTAAGCAGGGTGGAACTAACCAGCCCGCCGATGATCACCAGGGCAAGGGGTGAATACAGGGGGTTGGATTCAAGCACCAGTGGTATCAGGCCGCCAATGGCCGTGAGGGTGGTGAGGATAATGGGAATGAACCGGGTTTCCCCGGCTTCCTCTATGGCTTCATGGATGGATTTCCCATCGCGCCGCAGCTGGTCGGTATAGTCTACCAGCAAAATGGAATTCTTCACTTCAATGCCGATCAGGGCAATGAGGCCGATGACAGCCACAAAGGAAAATGTATGGCCGCTCAGCAGCAGGGCCATGACAGCCCCCACGATACCCAGCGGGATAACCGATAACACAATGAGGGTGCCTTTAAAGGTCTTAAATTCCAGGATCAGGATACCCAACAGTCCGAATATGGTGATCAGGATGATGGTGCCCAGTCCCCCAAAACTTTCCTTGCTGGCTTCGATATCTCCGGCCGCCAGGTACCTGGCCCCTTTGGGAAAGGACATCTTATCGAGTTGTTTCAATATACCGCTGGTGACCCGGGCCGTATTGTAGCCGCTTTTAACAAAGGCGGTCACCGTAGTATAGCGGTCCTTGTCATAATGCTTGATGGTTGTAGGCGAGGTCTGGAAACGTATATCGGCCAGTTGGCTTAAGGGGACCAGGGCTCCGTTGTAAGAGGCCACATATACTTTGTTAAATACCTCAAAACCCTGCTTTTCACCCCGGGGAAGGGTGACATTGATATTATATTCATCCCCGTTTTCATTGCGCAAAGTGCCGACATTCAAGCCGGCCACCGCCATGCGGATGGTCCGGTCCAATTCACTGATGCCCACGCCCAGCATGGCGGCCTTAGGTTTGTTGATGTTGACCCTGATATCTGTTTTGACACTGGTCAGGTCATTGTTGACATAGAGGGTGCCTTCCGTTTTTTTAAGCAGCGCTTCGGTCCGAAAGGACAAGGCACGCAGGGTATCCAGGTTATCGCTGAAGAGCCGGATGGCAATGGGCGCTTCCACGGGAGGGCCCTGCTCAAAGTCCTTTACCTCGATCTTTGCGTTGGGGAAATCACGGAATACCCCGCGCAGGGTATCTATGAGCCTTCTTTTCTCTTCTGGAGGCGTATCCTCCAGCTGGACAAAAATCTGGGCCGTGTTATCGGCATTGCCAATGGGTATTACATTGTAATAAATACGCGGATTGCCATGTCCCACATTACTGGCAAAATTCTTCAATCCGCTCAGCCGGCTGATTCGTCCCTCCACCAGGCGTGTTACACTGTCGGTAGCGGCCAGGTTGGTGCCCAGGGGGGTGGAAATATTTACCAGGAACATGGGTTTTTCCGAAGCGGGAAACACACTGAAACCCACCACCGGAACCAGCATCACGGAGCCGGCAAATACCATCAGCGCTATCAACAGGGTCAGGTAGGGTCTGGCAAGGGCCCGGTGCAGCAGCTTCCGGTACGAGCCGGAAACCATTCGCTTGAGCCCCCGCAGGAAAATATTGCCCGCCGGATTTTCATGATTGCTCAGTATCCGGCTGGACAGGAAGGGAATGATGGTAAGGGAGACGAACAGGGATGCCAGTACGGTAGCCACCACCGCGGCCGGAAGGGAACGGATGAAATCACCTGCGCCCTCCGGCAAAAACAACAAGGGCAGAAAGGCAAAGATGAGGGTTGCCGTACAACCCAGGACGGCCAGTCCGATTTGCCGGGTAGCGGCCATGGCAGCCTCCTTTTTTGAGTACCCCATTCGGATATAGCGTTCGATGTTCTCCACCACTACTATGCTGTCGTCCACCAGCAGACCCAGGGCCACTACAAAACCCACGATGCTGAGCTGGTTGATGGTAAAACCTGTCAGGTCCAGCATGAATAAACCAATCGCCAGTGAAAGGGGAATGGAAATCATGACCACCAGGCTGGCCCTCAGGCCCAGGGGAAGCAGGGTGACCAGCACCAGCAGGATGGCGATGGCAAAGTCTCCGGAGAAATGGCCCAGGCGCTTATGCACGCTGGCGGCATTATCAAAGCTTTGCTCATAGCCGATGGAAGCGGGCAGTTCTTTTCGGAAACGCTCTATCACCGGCTGCATTTCCTGCTCGACGTTAAAAATATTGGTTCCCATCTTCCGGCTGCAGGTGACAAATACCGCCCTTTTGCCGTTCAGCCGGGCGATATACTGCTGGTCCTCGTATTGCTGGGTGACCTCTCCGATATCCCCCAACAGGATCGACTTGCCGTCCTGGCTGGAAACGATGGTATGGGCGATTTCCTTCAGGTCCCTGTAGTCCCCGCTTGTTTTTATGTTGAATTTGCGGGATCCCATATCTATGCTGCCAGCAGGAATATTTACATTCTCGTTCTGCACGGCCCCAATCACCCTGTTTAAGGGGATGCGGTAACGGGCCATTTTTTCAATATTGAGTGAGATCCGCACCTGCTGCTGGGGAAACGCCCAGTTGTCGACATGTTTGAGCGACTTTATTTTCTCCAGACCCTCTTTGAGTTTTTTACTCCAGGCTTCCAGTTCCCTGAAAGGGGCTGTTTCGCTGGTGAGTGCAAACTGGGCGATGTTGACATCGCTTGGACTGAATTTTAATATGCTGATGTCGGCTATATCAGCAGGCAGGCTGCTTTTCAGGGCATCCATTTCCCGCACCAGGTCCTGGTATTTTTTATCGGGATCGGTCTGGTATTTAAAGGCAACATCAATAACGGCCAGTCCGTCCTCCATCCTGGAGACAATTTTTTTGATGTCATCGAGCTCATTGATCCTTTTTTCCATTTTATCCACGACCAGTTGTTCCATATCCTTGGGGCTGGTCCCCGGATACACGACCACTATATTGAATTCGGGGGAAGAAAAATCCGGATCTTCCCCCCTGGGCATATTAAGCAGGGAGTTGATGCCCAGGGCGGCCAGCATCACAAAAACGATGAGGGTGAATTGGTAATTTTTTACCGAAAAGTCAGTTATTTTCATTGCAACTTATTTTGATGATGAAGTAATACCATGCCCGGTAAGGGGCTTAAGGCGGGGCCTGCCGGCGTAGCGCCGTTCAGGGCCTTATCCAATGAACCCTTGCATCCGGTGTCAGGTAATTAAGCCCACCTGTAATTACTTCCGACTGGTTTTCCAGTCCGCCTGCGATTCCGACCCTGCCGTCTGTGATAAAAGCTATATTGACCGCCTGCTTGCGCACGGTTTGTTTGTCCGGGTTGAGCAGGTATACGTACCCGGTTTTGCCATCTGCTTCACTGAGCGCCTCCACCGGAATGACCCTCACCGGCTGGCTGGAAAAAGGATGGGGATGGATGGTGGCAAAGAGGCCGGCAGCAAAATGGCAGCTGCCCGGCAGCACCTTCACCTCCACTTCATAGGTGCCGCTGAGCCCGTCGGCGGCGTCGGCCACCTTGGTGATCACCCCCTGAAAAGTTCGGTCCGGGTAGGCTTCAATATTTACGTCGGCTGAATTCCCTTTTTTAAGCAGGGCCCATTCCCGGTCCCCCACCCCAAAACGAACCACCCAGTCCGCACTGGCACTGCCATTGATCACATATACGGGAGCCCCCGGCGATGCCAGTTCACCTTCGTTCATCAGCTTTTTGATGACCGTGCCATTTTCAAGGGCCCGGATCTGCGCATACTGCTGGTTGAAGCGGGCAATCTGCAGATTTTCACTGGCCATTTTGTATTGGGTGTTGGCATTCTGCAATTGCTCCAGTGTTGCGGCGGTGTCCTGGAATAAGTGCTGAACCCGCTCGAGGTCACGCGATGCCTTTTCGGTGCCCTGCACGGACTGGAGTACCTGCGCTCCGATCTCGGTCATATCCAGGACAGCCAGCAGCTGCCCGGCGTGGACAGGATCGCCTTCCTTCACATAAGTATGTGCGATGATGCCCCCGATTTTAAAGGAGAGCTTGGCCTCCCTGTCAGAGGCGATCATCCCGCTGTATTCCAGCCTGGGGGTATAGTTAACCGATGTGATGGGCTGCGTGGTGACTGCTATGACTTCATGGGCCGGTTCGGTCCGGGCCTGGCTGTTTTTACAGGCGGAAAAAGTACTCATCCCGGCAATAAGCAGGATCAGGAAAAGGAAGGATCTCATAAAAGAATTATTTAAAGGTGACAGAATATTTTTATAGCATGCCTCGGGTCAAACAGGGCATGGTCAAAACCCAAATGAGGCGGTGGCTCTTTCCAGTTCCGCCAGTTTGTTGAGTACGTTGAGTTGCTGGAGGGAATACTGGATTTCCGCGTTGGTCATTTGCGTGCGGGCATCCATCCATTCCAGCTGGAGGACCTGTCCTTCCCTGTATTTTTTGTCTATGATCCGGAAGGCTTCCCGGCTGCTTTCCACTTCATCGGCCGTACTTTCCATGGACTGCAGCTGGGCCAGGTAGGTGTTATATAAAGTAGTTGCCTGGAGTTTTAGCTGGTTTTGGACATCCTGGTATTGCTCCCGGGCTGATTCCAGATCGAGCCTTGACTGCGTCAATTTCATCCGGTTGTCACCCGCTTTGAATATATTCCAACTGAGCTGTACTCCGGCGAGCTGGTAAAAATGGCTTTGATCGAACCGGTAACCGTATCCCTGGAAGCCCACATCATAAAAGGCACTGAGCACGGGCCGCCTGTAGGTCTGGTTCATCAGTAGGCTGGTCTGTAATACTTTTTGATAGCTGTTGATTTTGTCCAGTTCCTCCCCGCGTCCCGTTTGTTCCAGGGACAATGCATACCGGGGAACCTGGCCGCTCAGCAGTAGGGTATCTTCCTCCAGGGGGGTATCCAGCGGCCTGTTCAGCAGGAAATTGAGGTAGGCTGCCGCGTTTTTTTGCTGCTGCCCGGATTCCAGCAGGGAACTTTGCACCTGGCTTACCTGGGCCCTGGCCCTGAATACGATCTCCCGGGTGGCGGCGTGATTGGCAACGAGTTTCTCGCAGAACCGCAGGTTTTCACCCAGCGTGGCCGCCGCATTGCGGTAGATCTCTGCTGCGCGGAGCGCCTGGAGGTACCTGAAATAGGCCTGACGGATGTTCAGGACCAGGTCCCGCTTATAGATGGTCTCCTCAGCCCGGTAGCTGTTGATGAGCTCCTCTTTGATTTTCCGGTTATAGCCAATGGAGGGATTAAACAGGGGGAGGGTAACCTCCAGTTTGGAATCATTGTAATCATTGGGCAGGAACTGGATGCGCTGGTTTTGAACCTGGGGAAACTGGGTGGATCCGGTCATCTGGTTAAGGCTCTTATAAACCGGGTTGAGCAGATCGCCAATGGGCAGGTCAATGGAGCGGCCGCCGTTGGCAGCGGTGTACTGTGAATTCAGACTGACCTGGGGATAAAACAGCGATTGGGCGCGCTGCAGGTCGATCCGGGCCTTTCTGATATCAATGGATTTCTGGCGCAGCGCCAGGTTACTGTCCAGACCCAGGCGGATATATTTTTCAAGGATGCCACTGCCTTGTGCACCTGCCCCGACCGCTGCGCTGAGCAGCCAGATCATTAGGATGAGTCGTTTGTTTTTGAGCATATTTGTTTTATTTAATAGTGTTATTATACTTAACAATGTTAACTAATTATGAAAAAAAATTATCCCTTTCGGATCGACTCATCCATAATCCCCATTAACCAGTTCAAAGACTGGTGCATGGTTGCCTTCATGTGCTCCTTATCTACCAGCTTGCCCAACCTGTCGCGGATCGCAAGCGATACCAGGCCATGGACCATTCCCCAAATAGCCATAGAAACCGCTTCCACATTTCCTTTCTTCACATACCCGTGCTCCATGCAGGATGCGATCAGTTCTTTGAGGCCATTGAGGGCGGCATCCCCCCGGTCCCAGTCGCAGTTCTCCATTTGTTCCAGGGCTTCCATGGGCGCTTTCTGGATAAACATCACATCATAGAACTCCGGGTGGGTCAGTCCAAATTCAATGTAATTCTCCCCCATCTTATGGAGCCGCAGCAGGGGATTGGCAATATCGGCCAGGTTGAGGTTCATCTCCATGAATTTGGCAAAACCCAGTTCGTGGAGGTTGAATAATATTTCATTTTTGTCCTTAAAATGGTGGTAAATGGTGGTGGGACTGTATTCGATGATATCTGCGATTTTTCTAATGGTTACATGCTCGAAACCTTCTTCCACAAAGAGTCTCACCGAGGCATCCAGGATCTGTTTACGGATGTCCAGTTTCTGCTTTTCCTTGCGGTCTTTGATGCCCATGAATAAATGTTTTACGATGTAAAATTACTTAACAATGTTAATTTTCCAAATTTTCCCCGGATTTTTTTTCTCCACCGCCAGTCTTTTGACATGACCCGGAGGCTGCCCGCTGGTATTCCTCACAACACAGGGAGGAGTCCCGATATATCGGAATGGCTGGCATCCTTGATGGGGCAAAGTTTCCGGATTTCTTCCAGGATCTTTGGCTGGGCCTCCGGCCCTATGCCGGCTTCCCGGAGCAGTCCGGGGTTTGAGGCAATCTGGCTAGAGAGCACTATTTTTTTGTCCAACAGGCTGGATTTTTCCTTCCTGGAAAGGGTGGTCAGGCAGGTCAGCGGATAGAGGCCGGAAGTGTCAATGATCTCCCCCAGGCCGCGGTTTGCAGGGTAGTTCCAACTCAGTAACCGCAAACCGGCGCAGGTTCCGTAAGTGGTGGCATCCTCTGAAAATTTGGTATTGGTAATTACCCAACCCTGCAACTGCAGCGCCGGATCGCTTTTTCGGGCAATATCCTGGAACCGCGCATGGATGTATAGCGGTATTTTCACGTCGCATATGAGTCCCCGCTGGTTATGGTATTTACATTCCATGATATGAAGTGTGCTGCCCGCCCTTGCGATGACGTCCACTTCATGACGGACACAAAAACCCTCCATCATCTGATCCAGCCTTACCAGGCAGCCGGCGGCTTTAAAAAGCTCACCCGTATAAATCTCAAAGGGAAATCCGCTGGGTCCCATTTCCAACATGGCTTTTTTCAGATCATATTTGGCCGCCAGGTGGCTTTGGTGCTGACGGAGCATCCGAAAAGCGAGCTGGTGAATCCGCCGGGTGGAAACACCCGGGAAAAGCCGGCTGGACACTTCGGCGACGATTTCCCCGGCCAGACCAGGATCTGCTCCGGCCTTCAGCAGGGATCTTTGCAGTTTATCTGCCTGGAAGGGAACTTTTTTACCGGATGCCTTTATAATTTCAATGGCCATGTCATCAAATGATTTATGTGTTTTTACCGGATGAATCCCCCCTACGGCAGTTCCTCCAACGGTTCCCCAAACAGGTAATGGTTGAACCAAATCCAGTTGTGCCAGATGGCGGCCAGTCTTTCCTTTGGCTTGGTGATCCCGTGACCAAAACCTTTATAGACAATCAGCTTAGCCGGGATGCCCCGGTCGGATAGACCACGGTATAATTCATAGGCATTGGGAATGGGCACCCTTTTATCCAATTCCCCATGCTGGATCAGGGTGGGTGTGGAAGCCTGATTGATATGGGTCATCGGGGAGGTCCGGGCGTAAATGGAAGGGTCCTGCCAGGGATTGGCCTGGAGGTATTCCAGGGTGAAGGGGGTAATGTCGGTGTTTACATAATAGGTTATCCAGTTGCTGATACCTGCCCCTACGCTGATGGCTTTGAAAATCCGAGTGTTGGTTGTAAGAAAAGCGGAGATGTATCCGCCCTGGCTCCAACCCATGCAGCCCATCCGGGAGGTATCCACCATACCCTGGCGCTGGAGATAATCGATCCCGCTCAGGACATCCCACATATCCCCCACACCCAGGTTCCTGACATTGAGTGCGCGGAATCTCTCACCATACCCCGCACTGCCCCGATAATTGATGCGCAGGACCAGCGCTCCCTTTTCCACCCACTGCATGATGGGATATACATAGCTTGCCAGGGGATCCGGACGGTCGGTACCCGTGGGTCCGCCGTGGATGACACAGAGCAGGGGATATTTTTTCCGGGGGTCAAAATTGCGCGGTTTGACCAGCACGCCTTCAATTAGGGCGGAGTCGCGGCTTTTCCAGCTGATGATCTGGTTGACGGGCGTATTCCAGGTGGCTATCTGGGCCGACTCCCGGGTCAGCTGATGGGAAGCCGAGCCGGAAGACCGAAGGAAGATTTCATTCATTTTGTCAAAATACCGCGCCGACCATGCCATGGCATGGCCATCCCTGCTTATACTCACATTTCCGATAACATCCCCCT
This sequence comes from uncultured Bacteroidota bacterium, assembly GCA_903906365.1. Classification (GTDB taxonomy): domain Bacteria; phylum Bacteroidota; class Bacteroidia; order Chitinophagales; family Chitinophagaceae; genus Puia. Next base: position 94,141 of record CAIVKC010000038.1, read on the forward strand.
CCATATCCAATCCCGATACCGTGCCTGCAGGATAACCATACACAAAAAGGCCGGTTTTCATTTTACGGGAAGCGGTAAAGTATATGCCCGTGCTGTTCCAGTCCACCACGTTGACCTGTTCATCGAAGTCCTTGAGGATGTCGGTAGTTTTTCCGCTGTGGATATCCACCAGCAGCGTATGCTGGTTGCGGTAATAATCGCTGAGCGTATCATCCAGGGCTGAATGAACCAGTATGGATTTGCTGTCCGGGCTCCAGGCGGCCAAAAAATCGCTGCTCCTGTTGGTAACCAGCGCCCGGCTTTTTCCGCTGGACAGGTCCAGCAGACCGATATCAGCATGAACGGAGCTTTTTATCAGCGGATCGGGCTGGTGGTTATAGGCAATATAATTCCCGTCCGGGCTGAATTTGAAACCCGTCACGGTAAAGCTGCCGGCAGTCAGCCTCTGTGCTTTGGGAAAACGCCAGCAAGGCAGGCGGGACGAGCCGCTGTCCTTATCAGCGGTCTTGCAGGGTGGCATGCCGGGATTGTTCAGGGAATCCGGGTCAATGGATATAATCCACAAATGACTCAACCTGAAATCTTGCCCTTCTACCGCAAAGCCCCCATAACTGGCTTTTACGCTTTTTTCCCTGGCCGATTCCGGGTCCGTTTTTGTAAATGCGATCTGTTTTCCATCGGGTTTCCAATCATAGTATTCAACCCCTTCCTCCTCCCTGGTCACCGGAAATGCTTCCCCTCCGTTGACCGAAATCAGGTAGATCTGGGTCTTATCTCCGCGGTCAGCCAGAAAACTGATCCAGCGGCCGTCGGGAGAAAAACGGGCCAGGGTGCTGCTGCCTTTGGTTGTCCGGGTCAGCTGAAAGGGTTCCGATCCACTTCGGCTGAGCCAGATCTCACTATCAAAGGCATTGGCATCCCACTCGGTGGAGGTGACCGTAAAGGCCACGTCATTGCCATTAGGGGAAATGACCGCACCCCCTGCCTGATGCAGTCCCAGGTATTTTTCAAAAGACACAGAGGCACCCTGCTGTCCAAAAAGGGAAGCCATCATCCCCAGCGCGGAGAGCAGGGTTAGGGTAAAGTATTTCATACTTGGTAATTTTAAATAAGGGACCATGCGATCCATCTTCACCGGGTCAGCCTGGCGCGCATAGAAGAGGATATGAAGATATTCTATAAATAACAATATACCACAGTTGGGTTGGCAAAACGGCAGATGCCCCACCCGCGCCTGTTTACCCCCCCGGTCAGCGGCCCCTCCGGACCAGCCCCGTTATTTTCCCCATTCCTTACAGAAGCATCCCTTCATGCTCGCCCAAAATTACAGGTGATTTATGGAAAATTTTATACTACAGGACCTTCCATAATGCCAGATTTCCAGAGGTTAAGTAATATGATTCTATGCCCGTCCCTGGCGAAATATCACGGACCAGCAGGCCTGGTGATCAGCCACCTTTTAACAGCCATAAAGGCCCTGTCTTGGTCGTCCGTGAAATGGTATCTGCTGGTTAATAGCAGCCACCTGCGGGTTATGCATTCCGGAGGCAAACCGCCATAGGTTCTGAAAGAAGAAAGCCTTTTTTTGATGCTGGCCCATGGAGTGGGTGTAGGATGCTTATGAGCTGGCTGCCCCTGGCCTTTAGGGGCTCCCGCGCTGCATGCGGGGCATGGGCAAGCTGGTGGAGTGATGGGGCGGTTCATCGTTAAAATCTCCCTGAAGGGAAGGATACAAACCCGCCGGCCCCTTCAAGGACTGCGCCGGCGGTGATATGCCGGGGTCATTATACAGACATGGATAAGCCCTGATGGCAGGTCAACAGCGGGCTTGTCCACAGAAGCAAGTGCTTATTCAATGGCCCGTAACGCCCTGCCATACTGGAAATCATCCTGGATATTTTTGGCGGCCTTTATATAGGCCGTTTTCATCTCCTCCCCCTTGGGCATTTTGCTGGAGAGCTCTAAAAGAAAACCTGATTTTTCGGCATCCCCCGTAAATCCGGCGGTCTGGCCAATCAGTGAGATCCATTGCCCCTGGGACAGGTTGCCGGATCCGGCAAGGTCCCTGTAAACGCTTTCCTTTTGCATTTCCCCGCCCATGTGACGGGTAATATCCAGCAGTGTATCGAAATGTCCTGCCAGGTTACTGTCCTTTTTGATGATATGCAAAAGCAGCTTTTCCTTCAGCATATCATCGCGAAATCGACCGATCGCCTCCAACATTTGGCTGGTCTGAGCGGTATCGGGCTGTCCCCTGTCAATGAGTAAAAGAAGCGTAGCCGATTTTTCATTTTCATCTTCCATGGCGTCCATGGAGGAGATGACCTGGCTTTGCACCTGCCTGACCGGTCCAAGGAGGAGGAGGTTTTGAAGCCCTTTGGCCCTGGAATATTCATCCTCATATCCGTTTACCACCGCCAGATAAGCCACCTGGATGGCTGAATCCCTTAGCTGACGGGGAGTGATCTTTTTTAGAATGGCTTCCCTGTCCTGGTCAGAATCCAGCACGGTGGAAAGCTTTTTAAGAAGACCCGTCAACTGATCGGTTGACAGGGAATCAGAACTCACTAAGTGCCGGACATACATCATTTTCACCTCATCGCTTTTCAATTTATCCAGCTCCTGGATCAGAGCCTGATTTCCGCCCTTGCTATAGATACGCTCCATTCGCGCGGTGGCATTGATCCCCCGGGCAATCATTTCGGCCACGGCTTCCCTGATGAGCATTTTTCCGGAACTGTCCAGCGACAACTTATTGGATCCCTTGAAAATCTCATAACTGATCAGCCCCTTTTCATTGCTTTTTACCAGCACTTTATCGCCATTCATGCTGAAATTGACGTACCCGCCCGGCGAAATGCTTTCAAAAGAAGTCTCGTCCTCAGAAAAGCTGATCACTCCGGAATATTTGATTTCTTCGCGGAAATTATTCCCATTGATGATAATGGATGACTCTTTGGTTCCCCAGTTGGTTGTCCGCTTTACATAGGTAAAATAAGCGCCTGCAAAAAGGAGGCAAAATACAACGGCAAAATATTCGGCTTTCACTTGTGTTAGATTTATGTTGATCAATATGGCTGAGGCAGTTCAGCAGGCAGGGGCAATCAGGGATTGCTTTTTTTGGTAAAAAAGTAATAGGCCAGAAACCCTGCTGCCAGGCTGAAGGCCATGATGGCCAGGGAGTGAATGCCAAGGGGCTGGAATGCATCGATCAGGGAGAGTCCCAGGCCGATCCCTGACAGAATGGAAAACCATTTCAGGGGCTCCAGCCGGCTTTCCGTTTTTAATGGCTGGAGCAGCTGGCTGACAAGATCCTCGGTTGCGCCTTTTTCCACCAACCGGTTTTTAAGCTTGCTGTCCAAAAAGGAACGGATCAGGTTCAGAAAAAAAGTGGTGAAAAGGAAAATGGCTATCAGTACCCCGCTGGTGGTAGTCAGTTCCCGCATAAAATCACTGTCGATTATAGCCTTGGGGGCGTCCACCGGATTTTGCGCATATAAGGAAAAGGAGGCCAGCACCATGGTTGCAAAAAAGGTAATTTTTTTCATGTCGTTATTTTAAGATTGATTTCTCATTAGACAGCCAGGCTGCCATATTGTTGCAGTCAATAAAATTAATTGAGCAGCTGCATTTGTTTCTGGTATCTGCGAAACATTTCCAGGCCCTGAAATATAAGAATAAGCAAGGCCATGATGAGTATCAAATACATCGTAATGGGCAAAATACCTGAAAAAAACCTGATCAGGTATTTTCTGAATTGATACAGACATACCAAAAAGGCAGTCACCGAAACAAAGGAGATACCATAAACATATACCCGGCCTGCGGGGCTTTTGGAACTTACCTGGGGCAACTCCTGCATCACCCGGGTGGAAAAATCTGCGGCAAATACAGACTTTGGCAGTTCCCGGAGGGATACAAATAATTGCTGGTATTCCCTGACCCTCGCCTGGCACTGGGCACAGGAGTCTAAATGACTGCGCATGGTAGTCAAAGAAATTGCAGGGTCAACCGCATATTGCTGTATTTCCATTTCAGAAAAATGAGGTGTATTCATAATTCTTCCATTTTATATTTTTTAAGGATACTTTCCCTGAGTACCTTTCTTGCCCGGAACAGGTAACTCTTTACCGTCCCATCGGGGAGATTGGTAATTTGAGCTATTTCTCCATAGCTCAAACTTTCCTGGTGATACAGTATGATCAGTGTTTTAAAAACCGGGGATAGTCTTTCAATGGCTGACTGCAGGATAGCCAGGCGCTCTTTTTGACTCATTTGGTCGACGGCATCCTGGGCATGTCCGGGAGAGGCCTTCGACATTAATTTTTCCAGGGCCTCCTCTTCTGAGCCCGGCTCCCCATCACCGGGCAGCACCAGTTGTTTTTTTTGAAGGTAATTAAAGCAGGTATGATAGGCAATCTGCGCAATCCAGGTAGATAACTTGGACTCAAAGCGGAAACCGGCCAAATTATGGAAGACCTTCAGGTAAATATCCTGCGAAAGGTCATTGCGGTCCTCCTGGTTGTCAATCATTTTGAAAACAATCTGGGCAACCAGGTTTTCAGTCCTTTTAATAATTTCTGAAAAGACATGGGTTTCCCCCTGCAATACCCGCTTTACCAGGCGCTGATCAATAAGGTTTGTGCCGGTTGTTTGGTCCACTGGGATGATTAGACAGGTCAGAACTCACAATGTTGCAGTAAAATTATTAAAATTGGTGTGGTATCCCCTTCTATTGTTTTGGATCAACCTGGGCCCCGGTGCATGGTGGCGGAAATTATTTTATATGTTCCCGGGTGAGCTGGAGAAGGCTTTACCTAATCCCTTTTTTTTAGGGCCAGCTCCCTATTGACTTTTACCGTGTAATCAAACCGGCTCCCCGCAGCTTTCCCAAGCGGGCAGGTCGACTCCCCTGATGATCAGCCAGAGGCACATGGAAAATTCCGCTATAAAGGCCAGCGGACCCAAAAGGACCGGAAAAAGGGAGGCTTCCAGCCTGGGGGAAAAAATCAGCAGGAAACTGTTAGTAAGGTAGGATAGTCCGGCCCCGGCTATCAAAACACCCAAAAAACGGGGTAAAAAACGGGATTGATAAATCAGGTAGCCGTCGATTAGGCAGCTGAATCCAAAAAAAATGAGCCCGATTCCAAACCCATACTCATGGGCCCGCACGGCAAGATAGCTCAGTTCCTGCAGCTGAGCCACGCTGAAGGATTTGAGGTAGGCCGTATCCTCCAGCAGAAATAAGGGCAGGACCAGGTTCATTTTATTGGTTACCAATACGGCGGTCTGTATCATTCCAAAAAGAAGGGAGAGCAAGGCCAGGCTTTTATTTACCCGTTTGAAAAGCTTATAATACACCACGGCAAGTACCAGGTCGAAAACATGCATCACCAGGTCCCCGAATATTCCGGTTCTCCAAAGTCCGGGATGATTGGAAATATTTCGGGCAGTACCGGCAGCATCCCCGCTTTCTATGAGTTTACTGCGGATGAATATTTCCCCCAATATGCCTGCAACAATAATAATGAAATAGGCTAGGCCCCCTATCCGGGCAAAAGTCTGTGGGGATATTTGAAGCTGCTTATTGGCCATTTATGCTGATTTACAAGTTGAATCCTATAAATGTCCATATAAATGCCAACAAATCAACGGGTAATATACCAAGGGCGCTCGCGGATGATTAATGGCTCCTCCCCCTGAAAGGTCCCTGTCTGTCCGGTGACTGCCCGAACGGAGGTCTGAGGCAGGATGCATATCAAAGACTGCGCGGCTGAGAGTGAACCAATCTGCCTGCGAGGAAAATACCCTTTGAAATAACCAACTGAATAAAGGGAAAACAGGTCCCCTGCAGCCTAAGGGAAATCAAACCATGTCCCTGACAAATCACCCCTTCCTGTCCACTGCCCTTTACCGGTTAGTCCCTGTTCAATAGTCCAGTGAGCCCATAGTTTCACACCAGATACGCGGGCACAGGCATTGCAGGTTAAGTCTTCACAGAAAAATCAGCCAACCCCATTTCGGGGACTGGCCACCCTCAACTTTTGGCCGATCCCTGAAAATAACCCCAAGATTGTCCATCCGTGCTTTTCAATATGATGACCCGGTCGGGATTTTCCAGTGTGATCACAAAACCACTTTCATCATTGTTGCTAAAGCGGAACAAATCGGTGATCCAATAGCCTGAAAACTTCTTTTTTAATTCAGCTTTCAGGGATTGGGGTAGACGGTCTGAAAGCAGGTTGCTGGCAATACCTATGAATTCTGAATTAGCGGTGTAATAGGCGAAGCATACCCTGCCTTTGAATCGGAAGGTGGCTTTGTAAAAATTGCCTGTCTGTGCCCACGCTACATTCTTTACATGGGTAAACTCCTGGCTGAATTCACTGGAGACCGAGGCCGGCACGATGGTATGCTCGTTGGCGGCAGAAGCGCGGCTGACCAGCAGAAATAGGGAAAGGGTGATCATTACAGATAACTTTTTCATTTTTTTTATTTTTTTTTGTTTGAATTGAATAAGACATCACAAAACTAAGCAGCCCGCGGGCGGTTTGTTTTCAAATGCGATAAACGAGGTAATTTCTGCTATCAATCGGGGAATTACCCTGGTATTAACAAGCCCCTAAACAAACACTTAATAGGAAAGCATTACACAAAACGGCTGATTTTAAGGAGGCACAGACAACGGGGTTTAATCAGAACCCAACATCCTATTGCATTTGTCAGGTAGGTTTGGAAACCAGGCCTGATACTGGGTTCAGGCTCTATGGTGAAAATCCAAGCTTCCCTGCAGGAGGAACCCGGCCTGGTTTTAGTGATTGGCATCATCTACTTACGCAGGAGGTTGGGGCCATATTTTGAAACAAATACTCAAAAAAGTATATTCCAAACCCGGTTGAAACAAAACAGCTCGGCTATGGTGATTCCCCCAATATGATTGGTGATGAAATTTGTTCTTGTAATTAAATAATGTGCTGCGTTTAAAACATAAATATAGCCTACTGGCATTGTTGGACAGTTCGCTTTCCGTTTTTTTGCTAAACCGTAGCCGGATTTCCCTCTTAACAAAGTAACTGGCGGGAAAATTTTCAGGCTCAACCTGCTTTCCTTTCCTGCCAGCGGCTGAATATATGTGGATTTGATTTATACTTTTCAAGCCGCCAGATTCAACCCTTTAGGATGGTTTGCTGTCCCCGTAAATGTTCTTTACAGGGCATCTGCATGGCCATTGATATCACCAATGATATCAAGAGCCTTATGGATTGATGAGTTGAATCTCAAATAGTTGGCTGTCGTATTTTTTGGTCAGTTTTACTTTGAATCCGATGGCTTCCAGTTCGCGGCCGGTCATTCGGGCAATCGTTTGGCCGGTAGGCGCCAGTGTAACCAGGTATTGACTTTTCTTAAGCAATCCGGGTACTACTAGGGTGCGCTGGTCATCGAGCGATCCCTGGCGAAAGACCCCGATAATGCCGCCTTTCCGGGTATCGGTATTGATGCGCGCCCAGGCATCCCAGGAACCCTCTGCCGGTTCGCCAAAACTAGGCAGGTCCTGGCGATACAAATCATAGTTGTACCGCTGCTTCATCCTGACCATCCAGGCGGTCCATTGGCGGATTTCCCGCTTTCTCGATTCAGTGAGTTTGCGTAAATCGCCCAGCACAATTGGGAAGGATCCGATTAAGGTTTTCAGTTCCTGGATGAAATCCTTGCTGTCCATTTGCAGGTTTCCGATTAAAAATGCTGAAGCCGGCAATGCAGGGGATTTCCACCAGGCCAGGTTCCGGATCCTAAAAGCGCCAACCGGGAATGGCTCGCTCACATTGGTCAGCCAGTTTCCCTCGGCATGCTGGCAGAAAGCGTAATCGATCAGCTGCAGTTTGCCGGCTGTTTCGAATGTACAGTCGATGAAGAGATTCGGCGCTGCGGCGTGCAGCTCATCGAAGAGTTTGAAAAGGCGTTCATAAATCACGATCAGCGAGGCTTCGCGGTCTTTGTGATAGGGATGATTGGTGGCGTAGCAACCCGACCGTTTGAAATCGGTGATATAGGCACTGGTCGCCACGCTCAGGTCAAGTTTCACAAAGCCCAGTCCCACACCATGCACCAGGTCAAGGATCTTGTTTTTGATATAGTCTGACCAATCAGTTCCAAAACACATTGTATTCAGATCAATGCCATCGGTTGTATGCAGGTTTACCGGTTGGCCCTTTTCATCCCTGGCAGCCCATTCGGGATGTTCCCTGAATACCTTAGAGGTTTTGGAAGCCGATCCCACACTGATCCATAACCCCGGCTCCATACCGCGTTGCCGGATGCTGTCAAAAACCGGCTTGAGTCCTTTGGAAAATTTGAGGCTATCGGGAATCCAGTCGCCGGTATTTTCAATCCAGGAAACCGGTTTGCCTTTATTGCCCTGGGTGGTGTGCCAGCCACAATCGATTTCAAATTGTATGATGCCAACCTCTGCCGCAGTGCGCGAGAGTTGCAATAAAAGTGTATCATTGAAATGATCGTCAAAAGGCACATAGTTGTTGTACATGATGGTGGGCCTTTGGGGAATCTCATTGATCCGGAGCCCCATATGGCGCCGCGTAAAATCGGCGAGTGCGGTATTCATAACAGGCCAGGGATCAGCAGCCTGTGCATAAGGAATGATGAACACCTGTGGGGAAGTCCAGCTTTGCCCATTACGCAGATACTTTCTGAATGGATAATTGTCTTCGTTATGGGTAAGTCCGATATCGGCATTGTTGTAGGTGGTATTATATGCCGTGCGCTTCAATACCCCCGGAGATTCATTGCCCAGCAGGATGCCGGCATTCTGGGAATAGGAGTGAATGGCGATAAGCGGGTCATCCCAGTCCCCGACATAGGTGCCCAGGTGTTTCTGTCTGCCATAATTGACATAGGCAACCGCTTCAATGAAACTAAAGCCAAGGATAATTTTTTCCACATCAAGCGAGGCTATTCGGATCTCTTTTCCGGAATGGTTGCTGAATGTGATTTTTTTTCTGATCACCGGCAGGTTGGGATAGAGAAGGTAAGTGAGTTCCAGTTGAACCCCTGCCAAAAGTTTCGTTCCTTCCAGCACAATGGTGGCACCTTTCCCCTTTCGGGTATCACTGGCAGAATCGAAGCGGATGAATGTCCATCCGGATTTGCCATCGTACTGATTGCCATCAATGCTTACGGCAAATTCTGCTGCGGTGCTGTCGTCATAACTGAGATCCTGGCCAGATAGGGTAAGTCGCTTCGTATACAGCATATTGTCCTCCACCACGATTTCACGCCTGATTAAACCATTATCGAGGACCAGGTTATGCTCTTTCCATTGCGCAAAATCCTGGGCATTTGCCATTGCAGTCAATAGCAGAAGTGCCATGCTGAAGAGTTTATACATTTTATTTGTTTGAAAATGGGCAAAAAAAGTTAAAGAATCACCAAAAGTAGTTGTTCTTTAACTTTTGAAGTCTACGGCAATCTGCACATGCTTTTCTATTTGATAAATATCTATGTCAATTTGGTTGCCAGATAATAGTTTGTAATAAACAGTTATAGTGTCAACTATTTTTAAATTGTCGGAGAATGTGGAATAATCTCTTGAGGGTCTATATACACCAAGCGTCTGCTTTAAGTTGTCAAGATTAAATGCGAAAACAGCAATAATCCTTTGTCCACTTGCCCTGTTCGGCGTGTGGTTGTTAAGGCATTAGTAATTTGTCCAACAATTTTTGATGTTTGGTTAAGGTCAGGTCGCACATTATTATTACACATTTTAATTGTAGCAAAAAACATAAAACAACTCATTGAAATGATAGCAGAGTATTGTATAAATTTCAATGTAGTTGTAGGTTATTATAAATCACATAATATAGCAGGCAATTACACGGCCATGCCATTTGATGCGGCATTTGGATTACGTCTGCCAAGAACCCCTGCCCAGCAAAGTTGTCAAAGTTCACAACATGCTTCAATGCCAAGACATGTTCTTCTGCCAAACCAATGCCCAAAAGTAGCTGATGCTGATGTCTTGTTACGTCCCCCGACATAACGCCAAGCCCCATTATATGTATAGCCTTCTACCTTTTGCATTTGCTTATTTTCCCGGAAAACATTGAGGTCCAATAGCTCCTCCTCCATATTCCAATGAAACGTTCTCATTATACAAAATGTGCCTACAGCTATCGTCATATTGCTTCTTTAAGTTGTCAGGAATTTTCGATAAGAATATGTCATAGGAGTACATACCGAAACCATTTCTTTTAAAATTAATAATTGTAGGTTCTCCATTTGTTATACCAATGCAATTTGCCTTGTCTAAATGTTCTTTGACTTCAGCCAAAGTTTGAAGTGTCCAGCCAAAGCTTTTAATAATGGAGTCAACTTTGATTGATTTAATATTTAAGTTCCACTCGCAAAAGTATTGGTCACTATAATTAGGAGACTTTGTACTTAATTTTGTAACAGCTAGTCTATCAATTTCTTTGTCGTTTTTAAATTCAATCTCTACGATTCTGTCTACTGGAACTACTTTATTGAAGTAGTCTTTTAGAGCATTTATATTGACTTTATTGTTTTTGTAATTGTTTATTAAATCGTCCTTGGAATAAGTTTTTTCATCACCAAAATCAAAAATTGAAGTGATAGCGTATAGGTGAAAAAAATAAATACCAAGTCCAATGAACCCCATTAGAAGAATGAATATTTTTTTCTTGCTCATTTAATTTAATGTAGTGAGTTTTGTCTAAGGTTGCATATAACGAGTTCGTATTGGATGTATGGTGAAATTTTAAAAACGTCAGCCGACGACCAATGCTTAATTAAAAGTACAAATGTTCACTAATAAATCCGCCGCTAAATTAGTAACGTCCATTTGGAACAAAAGATGATTAATATCTGATGAAGAAGCTTACAAATGTCCGCCAAGGTAATGGACGGAAAACATATCCCAACTTCAACTATCCAGCAGCATCGGTCTCGAGGGAAGAATAGGCCCGAGCTATTGAATATATTTTCAATTTCTGTAAATTTACCCAGCCGCGGTCCGGGCGGGAAGTTTTCCAAATGCCGCCACAAAACGCCAAGCCCGTGCCGTTGCATGCTATTTTTTTGGTCCCTAAAATTTGGAAATTCACGAATTATGTAATTACTTTGTAATCACATATTGACAAACATGGACGTATCAGTAATCCCCATTGGCAATTCCAAAGGTATCAGATTGACAAAAACCTTGATAGAAAAGTACAATATTACCGACACAGTTGAGCTAAAACTGGAAAAGGGTTATATTATCATTAAGCCAAAGAAAGAGCCTAGAAAAGGGTGGGACAAAGCTTTTAAGAAAATGCATGAGAACAAAGAGGACAAGCTCTTGATTGGCGACGTTTTCATGGATGAAAATTTTGAGGAATGGAAGTAAAGCAATATCAAATTGTATTAGTGAACCTTGACCCTACTGTTGGCAGCGAGATGAAAAAAACACGACTGGCCATTATAATTTCCCCAAATGAAATGAACAAATACTTGCAGACAGTTGTGATTGCACCAGTGACCAGTAGCTCCAAGACCTATCCAACACGTGTAGAGGTCAAGCACAACAAAGCAAAGGGATGGATAGTTCTCGATCAGATAAGGACAATAGATAGACAAAGAATAATAAAATTGCTGGGACAACTGTCAGAGCAGGAAATACTTAAAACCAAGGCTGTGCTGAAAGAAACGTTCGTGGATTAAAAAACAGCATGCAGCATGGGGCTTGGCGTTACGTGTAATAGGCACTACTTAATCTGACAATATGGGATTTTTAGTTTTTTAGGGACGGATATGTTTTTACGCTGCTGGCGCTGGCTGCCCGATCATCTTCTGCCATGCTAAGATAAGAGATTTTTTAAATGTTGCCATTGGCGTCTTACCATAGCAGTACCTTCCGCTGTGGGACCTCTCATTGTTGTAGTAGCTCATCCATTCGTCGAGGTCTGCCTGCATCTCTTCCAGGCTTGTATAGAGCTTCTTTCTAAATGCAACAGCATAGAACTCTTCTTGCATTGTCCGGTGGAGCCGTTCGCAGATCCCATTGCTCTGGGGGTGCCGAACCTGCGTCTTGCTGTGCTCGATGCCCTCAATCTGCAGGTACAGCTCGTACTCATGGTGCTCTGGCTTTCCCATGTATTCTGTCCCGCGGTCAGTCAATACCCGAAGCAATGGCACCTGCTGATCTTCGAAGAATGGAATCACCCGATCATTGAGGATATAGGCTGATGTAATGGCGAGTTTGCTCTGATATAGCTTGGCAAAGGACACCCTTGTGTACATGTCAATAAAAGTTTGTTGGTAGATCCGGCCTACGCCCTTGATATTGCCGACATAATAGGTGTCTTGAACGCCCAGATAACGTGGGTGCTCTGTCTCAATCTCCCCAAAGGCTTCGCGCTTCTCCTTCTTCCGCTCCAGGGCTACACCTTTGGCGCAACCAATTGCTCCAAATCTAGTTTGGGCCATGGATTTTATGCACGATGGACTGATAGGTGGTAAGCCTTTTAGGTCATTTAATGTCATTGACGAGTTCAACATGGAATCCCTCAATATCACGTTGGATACAAGCCTTCCAGGGCCACGGATAATCCGGGAACTGGACAAGTTAATCGAATGGAGAGGTAAACCAAGGTGGCTCAGATGCAATAACGGGCCCGAATATATATCTCAAGTACTCTATGATTGGGCTAAAGCAAATAATATCATACTCATCTTCATTCAAAAAGGGAAACCACATCAAAATGGATATATGGAAAGATTCAACCGGACCTATAGGGAGGAAATCCTGGACAATTATGCTTTTGACTCATTGGCTCAGGCAAGGTTATTAACGCAGGCTTGGATTTGGGTATATAACAACGAAAGACCTCATAGTTCGCTGAATTATATGACCCCCAGGGGGTTCCTGTTGAAATATGGTAAATGCACCGGCGCACAGGACCCGGAAAATGCATTTCCCACATTCCAACAGGATGAAGAATTTAAATGGGAACCTCTATTTTTGACTGCTACAAACTAAGGGAAGCTTTCACCCGAATTTGTACCCTGAGGATTGAGCATTTTTGAAAGTATCCGGTAATGCCTATAAAGGGAAAAGCCCGTAAACCAATGTTTTACGAGCTTTTGATATGTTTTGTTAGTATAGTCAGCGGAGGGGAAGGGATTCGAACCCTTGATAGGATTTCTCCTATACACACTTTCCAGGCGTGCCAGTTCAACCACTCCTGCACCCCTCCAAAGGGCTGCAAAAATACAGTTTCCTGCATTATGTGCCGAATATTTTTTTGGCATTGGAAGTAGTCATTCCAGCCGCCTCCCCTGCACTTACTCCTTTTATGTGGGCGAGCTTCTCCAGGATAAAGGTCAGAAAACTGCTTTCGTTTCTTTTTCCGCGGAAGGGGACCGGGGGCAGGTAGGGGGCGTCGGTTTCAAGGACCAGATGATCCATGCTTATATGCTGGAGTACATCCGGCAAAGTGGATTTCTTGTAGGTGAGCACCCCTCCAATTCCCAGGTAAAAACCAAGCCCGATGATTTTCCGGGCCTGTTCCAGACTACCGGAAAAACAATGAAATATCCCTTTAAGACTGCCCGATTGGTGCCGGGCCACCACCTCAATACACTCATCGATGGAGTTTCGGCTGTGGATCACAATGGGCAGGTCATACTGCATGGCCCAGCCAATCTGGGTTTCAAAGGCTTCCATCTGCTGGGTATCGAAACTTCGGTCCCAGTAATAGTCCAGCCCGATTTCCCCGACCGCGGCAAATGTCCGCCTGGCCAACAGCGATTTCACCAGCTCTAGTTCCTGCAGGTAGTTTTCCTGAACGCTGCAGGGATGGAGACCCGCCATCGCCACAAAGAACCCCGGAAACCTGCTTTCCAGGCCAAGCAGTTGATCCATTGTATGGCTGTCAACGGCCGGCAAATAGCATTTTTCCACCCCGCTTTCCCGGGCCCGCTGTACCACTTCAGAGATATCCGCTTCAAAATCCGGGAGGTACATATGGCAATGTGTATCTATCAATGTCATGCGATCGCTTTTGTCCAAATATCCCAAAATACCCGGAATTCCGGGTATTTACCTTTTGGGGCCATTAACCCCAAAAAAGGCTGAAAAAATCATCACATTCCTCTAAAACCCTTTACAACGCTGCATTTCATGAAGGTTCGGCTAAGCCCGTCCGATAGGTTAAATTATTGATTCCGGGCGGTAAATTCGGGTCTGACTAAATAAGTTTGTATTAATAAAAAAAAGTTTTACCTTTAAAATAGTTTTCATAGGGTACGGATTAAAAACGGGCCAGGGTGTCTACCCAGGCCCAATTCATTTTAAGCCAATACATTACCAAATTTACCCCGAATTTTACCTAAATGAACCTCAGCGGATCCCCTGGAACTCAAAACCCAGGGCGGTAAAATAATCCAGCACGCCGGGCAAGGCCTCCTTTAGTCTTTCAAAAGCTTTTTCGCTGTCATGAAATACAACCACTGACCCCGGTTGGGCATTCTTGATTACATTCCGGCTGCAGCGGGCTGCGGTAAGTGAGGTATCAAAATCTCCGCTCAATACGTCCCACATGATAATCCGGAAACCCGGTTTTGATTTGGTCAGGCAATCTATCTGGAAACGGGTTATCCGGCCATAGGGCGGACGGAAGAGGTCCGAATCAATACAGCGTGCAGCCATCAGCACATTGTCCAGATAGCCGGCATCCTCCGCTTTCCATCCGTTGAGGTGGTTGTGGGTATGATTACCCACCCGGTGGCCTTCCAGCAGAATCCTTCTATACATCTCCGGATATAGTTCCACGTTTTTGCCGATACAAAAGAAGGTAGCCTTTGCCTGGTAGGCCTGCAGGGTATCGAGCACAAAGGGAGTAGCCACAGGATGGGGGCCGTCGTCGAAGGTCAGGTAGATTTTTTTATCCCCCCGCGGAAGGTTCCACAAACAGGAAGGATAGATTTTTTTCAGCCACCACGGGGTCTTGACGAGATAGAACATGCTGCAAAATTACTAAGATTGACCGCAAGGGCACACTAGAAAGTATTTATATGGATGACCTGGCCGAACTGCCGGAAAATTTTGCCGTTCCTGGGGACAAATTCTTCCTGGGTACGGGTATCGGTGAGTATCTTATCCATGTATTCCCTGACCGGCTTGTCCGGCAGGGTGACCGGGCTGCCGAAAAACAGGGCATCATCAATATAGCCGCGCAGCAAAGGTTCCAGCTGGGGATAGAACAAATTGGTGCCGGCATAGATGTCGCTGCCTATGATTTTATTGCCGCTCAGGCATACAAAGCCCACAATGGTACTGTCCGATTCCCGGAATTTTTTTAGAAAATACTGGAAATAATCGTCGCTCAAGGGAAGATTCTTTTTGTCCAGGCTCCTGGAAAGGTAGGCCAGGGTATTGCTTTTGACACCGCCCTGCTCGAGCTGGTTGCCGATTTCCCGCCAGATGAGTACCTGGTTTTTACTGATGTCCACTGCCTTTCGCAGGCGGGAATTGGCAAAATTGCTGTGGGTGAATTTTTTTTCCTTGTCGCTCCATCTTTCCTCCTCCACGCACATGACGGGAATGTATTCATCCCGGGGGGAGGGAGCCATGATGGTATCGCGCGACACAATGCGGTCCTGCCTGCCCCCGGAAATAACTTCCCCTGAATTGATCAGAATGGATTTGTCGGAATGATTGTTGATCCGCAGCCAGTGCACGTTTTCGGTGGAAGCAGTGCCCCTTTCGGAGATCGTCGCCAGTCCGCTGTTGAGGGCCTGCGACAGGGAGATGATATTACCCGGTCCCCCCAACAAGGGGTTGCCGGGGTGGTTTTTACCCCGGATCGGAATGATCTTCAGGTTCTTGTATTGCCAGGCGCTGTCATAATCCACCCATACCGTTTCATAGGTGATCTGGGAAAGGGCCTTTTGGGAGACCATAAAAAGCCACCAGAACAAAAGATATTTCAGAGTGCCGGTCTTCATGCGGTGATATTGATCCAAATAACGGATTTTATGGGGAAATAGTACCTGTTTTGCGGCAGCGAGCGCTCTTTTCAAAATCTGTATCTTTACGGGCTATGAATAAAAGAGTCAGGGTCCGGTTTGCGCCCTCTCCCACAGGTGGCCTGCACCTGGGGGGCGTACGCACGGTTTTGTATAATTATTTATTTGCCCGCCAGCATGGCGGTGATTTTGTATTGAGGATAGAGGATACCGACCAGAGCCGCTTTGTGGAGGGTGCCGAGCAATATATTCTGAGCTGTCTTGAATGGTGCGGACTGGTCCCCGATGAAAGCCCCTGGCACGGAGGCAACTACGGGCCTTACCGCCAGAGCGAAAGAAAGGCGCTGGGTTTTTACAAAGACTATGCCGAGCAGCTGGTCAGGGCAGGAAAGGCCTACTATGCCTTTGATATGCCCGCCGAACTGGAAACCATGCGCAGCAAATACCGCAGTGCCCAGAACCCTTCCCCCCAATACGACCACAAGACCCGCATGGAAATGCGCAATTCCTTAAGCCTGACCCTGGAGGAAACAGAGAGGCTGCTGGAATCGGGCACCCCCTACGTGATCCGGATCCTGATGCCCGAAAACGAAACCGTCAGCTTCCAGGACCTGATCCGGGGAGAGGTGAGTTTTCATACCTCCCTGGTCGACGACAAGGTCCTGCTGAAAACGGATGGTATGCCCACCTATCACCTGGCGGTGGTGGTCGACGATTTCCAGATGAAAATCACCCATGCCTTCCGCGGGGAAGAATGGCTGCCCAGCGCACCGGTTCACATCCTGCTGTGGCGCTATTTATTTGGCGAGGAAAACATGCCTGCCTGGGCGCATCTGCCCCTTATTTTGAAACCGGATGGAAATGGCAAATTGAGCAAACGCGACGGAGACCGACTGGGATTTCCCGTTTTTGCGATGAACTGGTCTGATCCCAAGACCGGAGAGCTCACCAGCGGCTTCAGGGAGCTGGGCTTCCTGGCGGAGGCCTTCGTCAACCTGCTGGCCGTGCTGGGGTGGAATGACGGGACCCAGCAGGAATTATACAGCCTGGATGAACTGGTGCAAAAATTTTCGCTGGACCGGATACATAAGGGCGGCGCCAAATTCAATTATGAAAAAGCCCGCTGGTTTAACCATGAATGGATAAAGAAGCTGCCGGTCGGCCATTATTTGCCGCAACTGGTTCGCCTTTTTGAGCAGCAGGGTATCCCCCTGCCTGAACCCGATGCCTTCATCCGGGTCATGGAACTGGTCAAGGACCGCTGTACCCTGCTGCCGGATTTTGTCGAGCAGGCCGGTTTCTTTTTTCAGCATCCCGTGCACATTGATTTGGCAGCCGTTCAACCCAAATGGGATGACAGGAAAAACCAGTTCTTTATGGAGCTGATCCGGGCCTATGAATTCATCCAACCCTGGCTAAAAGACGACCTGGAAAAAGAATTCAAAGAAATGGCAGCCGCCCACCAGATCAAACCAGGAGACCTGCTGGCGCCGCTGCGGGTCATGCTGGTCGGGGGTAAATTCGGGCCAGGCGTCTTTGACATCGCCCAGCTGCTGGGTAAGGACCAAACCCTCCACAGGATACGCCACACCCTCCAGCTGTTGCAGACCAGCCAGTGACAGGCTCCACTCATATAAATCATTTGCCAAAACCGGGCGGTCTTATTAATTTTCTTGGACCTAAATAACCGCCGATGAAAAATTCAAACAGGCTCCTATACCTGCTGGCAGCCGTCAAACTGGTGCTGCCCTTTGTGTTACAAAACGGCGTGTATGAACCCCACCGCGATGAACTCCTTTACCTGGCAGAAGGCCATCATATGGCCTGGGGGTTCATGGAGGTCCCTCCCCTGCTGTCCGTATTTGCCTGGCTTACCCACTTATTGGGGGATGGCATGTTCTGGATCAAGTTATGGCCTTCCCTCTTTGGCGCCCTGACCTACCTGATCACGGGCCGCATCATCCTATTGCTGGGAGGCAGGAGCTATGCCCTTTTCCTGGGATTTTTACCCTTTGCCCTGGGGGGCTACCTGCGGGTGCATTACCTGTTTCAGCCTAATTTCCTGGAGATCTTTTTTTGGACCATGATTGCCTGGAGTCTGATTTGCTTTGTCAAGACCTCCGGCAACCAATGGCTCTATGTATTGGGCCTGAGCGCCGGACTGGGCATGATGAGCAAATATTCGGTGCTGTTTTATATAACCGCCGTATGCCTGGGACTGCTCCTGACCCGGGAAAGGAAGATCTTTGCAAACCGGCACCTATACATGGCCGGTCTGATTGCCCTGGTGATATGTCTGCCCAATTTTTGGTGGCAGTACCGGCTGCATTTCCCGGTGGTGTATCATATGGAAAAGCTGCAGCGCACCCAACTGCAGTATATCAGTCCGGTCAGTTTCCTGCTGGACCAGTTTATTATGTTCCTGCCCGTATTTTTCATCTGGCCGGCCGGGCTGCTCTATGTTTTTTTGGCCCCTGCCGCCAGGCCTTACCGGTTCATCGGATGGGCCTATCTGGCCGTCATCATCCTGCTGTTGCTGGGCCGTGGAAAAAACTATTATGCCCTGGGTGCCTACCCGGTCCTGTTTGCCTTCGGGGCCTTTGCGCTGGAGGAAATGACCCGGCAGCGGCTCAGATGGCTGCGCTATGTATTTATCCTGGTTCCTTTATGGCTGGGCTATACTTTTGTGTATGTGGCGCTGCCCCTGCTTCCGCCCGACAGGCTGGCGGCCTACTACCGGCAACATGATACCCAAAAACTGGGGCTGCTCAAATGGGAGGACGGCAACAACCATCCCCTGCCCCAGGATTTTTCAGATATGCAGGGCTGGGAAGAAATGACCGCCAAAATGGCCCTGGCCTATAACCAGCTGGACAGTGCCGAGAAAAAAAAGGCCCTCCTGTTTTGCGATAACTACGGGGAAGCCGGCGCGCTCAATTTTTACGGGCCCAAATACCACCTGCCTGAAACCTACAGTGATGATGCGAGTTTCCTGTACTGGATACCCGACTCCCTTCATTTTGACAACCTGGTGCTGCTTACCCCGGATACCCTGGAGATGGAGCATCCATTCATTAAGAATTTCGCGTATGCCAAACTGGTGGGCCGGGTGACCAGTCCCTATGCCAGGCAAAGAGGGGACCTGATCATTTTACTCAAAGGGGCCAATGGGGATATCAAGAAAATGTTCATCGACAAACTCGAAAAGGACAAATCCATGGTGAATTTCCACTAGGACCGGATTTGTATGGGATTGCTTACTTTTGACCATCATTACCCCCACTCCATGGATATTGCTGTAAACAGGCCCATACGCGTGCTGATCGCCAAAGTCGGACTCGACGGCCACGACCGGGGAGCCAAAGTCATTGCCACTTCCCTGCGCGATGCGGGCATGGAAGTCATCTATACCGGACTGAGACAGACCCCGGAAATGGTGGTCAATGCCGCCCTGCAGGAGGACGTGGATGCCATCGGCATCTCCATCCTGAGCGGAGCCCATATGACCGTATTTCCAAAAGTGATTGCCCTGATGAAGGAAAACAACATGGAGGACGTATTGCTGACCGGGGGTGGAATCATCCCCGATGAGGACATGAAGGTTCTACAGGAAGCCGGGGTGGGCCAGCTCTTCGCACCCGGCACCCCGACAGCAGATATTGCCCGCTATATTACCCAATGGGTAAAGGAAAACCGTCCTTTCTAATGCCCGTCTGCCCGGGAAGCCCCCCCTCGGATACCCCCTGGGCTCAGATCTCCGGAAGGGTCAGCCGCTTTCTTTTGGAATAGATCCTGATTCCCACGATCACCAGTACGCAGATATAGAGGTTGGTATTATAGTCCAGGGAAGTGTGCTTCAGCAGGACATAGATCAGTCCGCCGATGGCACAGGCCGTCGCATACAATTCTCCCCTTTTGAGCAGGTTGGGCACCGCATTGCAAAAAATATCCGCGATCAGGCCGCCGAAAGTGGCAGAAATCACCCCCATAATCACCGCATATTCCTCGTTGATGCCGTTGAGCAGGCATTTTTCGATGCCCGCCGCCGTGAACAGGCCAAGACCGACTGCGTCGGTAAAAAATATCGTCCGCCGGAACTGCCTGAAATTCTGTTTGAACAGGAAGGTGATGAGGGTTGCGGAGAGCACCAGGGCCAGGGCAATATTATCATTGACCCAGTTGACCGGACGGATACCAATCAGCAGGTCACGGAGGGTGCCTCCCCCATAGGCCGTGACAAAAGCCAGCACCACGGCGCCAAATACATCCATCCGGTTGGTCCTTGCCTTGAGGGCGCCGGTAACGGCAAAAACAAAAATACCTGCATAGGTGATGATCCCCAGTAAATTCATGTCATGAAGTTATTAATTGCGCCTTAATCATCCGAATGGATTTAAATTTGCCCTGGCTTTCCTAACATACAAACCAATCAACATGAACTATACTACCCTCCATACCGAACTGGAAAACGGCATTTTCCTCCTTACCATCAACCGTCCCGATAAATTAAATGCGCTGAACAGGACCGTGATTGCCGAGCTCGCCCATGCCCTGGATGAGGTGGCCGTCAATCCCGAAATCAGGGGGGTGATCCTGACCGGAAGCGGAAACAAGGCCTTTGTGGCAGGTGCCGATATTACGGAGTTTCTTTCCCTGGACGGGGCGGGAGGAAGCCAGCTGGCAGCCAGGGGCCAGGCCTTGGTATTTGACAAAATCGAACAGTCGTCCAAGCCGGTCCTGGCGGCGGTGAACGGATTTGCCCTGGGCGGCGGATGCGAACTAGCCATGGCCTGTCATTTCAGGGTAGCCGCCGCACATGCAAAATTCGGGCAGCCGGAAGTGAACCTGGGCCTGATCCCGGGCTATGGGGGCACCCAGCGGCTGACCTGGCTGGTGGGCAAGGGCCGGGCCCTGGAGCTGATGATGACCGGACAGATGGTGGATGCAGCGGAAGCCCATCGCATAGGCCTGGTCAACCACGTTTTCAGTACCGAAGAACTCCTCACCAGGACAAAGGAGATCCTGCAGGTTATTATATCAAAGGCCCCGCTGGCCGTGGCTGAGGTCATACAACTGTCCAACTATGCCACCAGCGGACAGGCCGGCGGACTATCCCGGGAAATCAGTGCGTTTGGAAAATTATTCGATACGGCCGATGCCAAGGAAGGTGCGGCCGCATTCCTGGAAAAACGAAAACCGCAGTTTACCGGACACTGATTAAACCGCCCAAATCCAGGGGCAGGGAAATGAACGACAAAGACCGGCTGTTGCGCCGGCCTTTGTCAGAGAGGATGATCCATTTATTCCCGTCCCTTATTGTCGAATGGCTTTCTTCACTGCAGCCAGTGCTTTATCGATATGCATGTAGGCCCTTGCCTGCAGGCCCTGGGCAAACCGGTTGTCTTCGTCGTGGCTGATGTCCTGGCGGGCCTTTCTTAGGAAATCCACGGCTACATGCAGGCGGCCGTCATGGTCATTTCTTTCGTCCACCGGCGGATGGTCATTGATGTCCTTTCCGTCTTCTATGGCTGCCTTGCGGATTTCCCCGATGGCAGCATCAATCTGACGGACCGCTTCCATTTCATCCATGGTCTGCACCCAGTTGCCCGGTCGGTGCTCAATCATCCAGCGCGCAGCTCGCAGGTCGGAGAGTGCATGCAGGTAATAGGGATGATCCCCATAGACAGGTTTGTTTGCCTGGGCGGAGAACTGAAAAGATGCCAGCAACAGCAGGGCACCCAAAAGGCGCTTTGGAAAGAATCGTTTCATGGAAGTTTGTTTTAATTTTTGAGATAAGGATATATAAAAAGGATTTATCATTTCGGTGCTGCTTCAATAAGCAACGGTCAAATGAAAGCAAATATTTCTCCAGTTTATAAAATGGAAAGCAATTAACATTCATTTTACAAAGCAACCTTGCCACGGGACTGCTTACCCGTATTCTTACATGTAGAATTATTTTATATAAAAAAATTACATGGTGACTGATGGTATTGCATACTCCCCCGCCGGGGGGATGGGCGCCGGGACAGCCAGCAGCCTGCAGCCGGAGGCGCAGTCATCCAAAGGGATCCGGCAGGCGGCTCAGAGGTATCTTTTGCGCAGCAGGTGCATCATGTGCACGTTGATTGCCCACTGGTCGGCCACCGGCTGGAGCGTATAGGGCAGGGCCGGCATATAATGGGGCGGGCCGAATTCTGTCAGTATGGTCAACGGCTCGCCGCTTTTCTTTTTTTGTTCCACGATCCGGTCCCACCAGCTGAAATGGGCCTGGACGGCCTCCTCCCATTCCGGAGCCCTCGGGTCATTGACCTGGGGCCCTTCGGGATGCCCGATCCTGGCATGGATATGATCGACCCGCTGCAGGGCCAGGGAAACCGTACCAGCCTGGTCTGCCAGCAGGCTTTCATGCACATTGCACCAGTGTGAGATATCCAGGGTGATCCTGAGCCCGGGGATCTGTTCGATGAAGTGTCTGGCCACCGGGGCCGAATACAGGATCCGGGAACGGTGGGTTTCATTACATACACGTATACCCGAAGCGGCGGCTACCTGTATGGTATAGTCGATAAAAGCCTTGTTCTGTTCAAAAGAAAAATAGTCCCGGCCCGAATGGCAGTTGATGTACAGCGGCCTGACAGCCTGCACGGCTGCGGCCCCGTCCAGCATACTGCGGAAGGAGGCAAAATGCCCTGCAAAATCCGGCTCGTGACCGCCTACCAGGAAACCGACTTCCAGCCCGTTTTTTTTCAGCGCATTAAAGAGGGCCTCCTGTTCCCCTTTTACCAGGGGCCACCATATTTCTATCCCGTCGTAGCCTTCCTGCTTCACTTGCCTACAATAGGTATCTATACTTCCGGGGAATCCCCAGTTGGTGGCCATGACCTTCAGATCAAAATGGGTGTTCATATGTATGCGCGTTTTGGGTTTGCTGGTCAGGGCCATGGCATCCAGGGAGGACAACAGCAGGGCCGTGCCCGCCGAGGTACCCAGTTCCAGAAAATGTCTTCGGCTCAATGCCATGGCAATCGATTGGGGGCCCGCTCAACGGGTCCGGGTTCAGGTGAATGTTTTTTTCCGGCGGTAATATCGTCATTTTCCCCGCACCAAGCCCGCCAGGGGCTAAAAAAACCGAAGCCGCCCCCTCAGCGGCACGCGGCCGCAGGGTTGCCCTATAGGCCGGCAGCCGGAGAAATCCGGGGGATTTATGCCCTGTTGGGATTTCATGTGGGGATAAGCCGTAATTTTGACCCATCAAATAAACGGTTATGGAATTCAGAATAGAAAAAGATACGATGGGCGAAGTCAGTGTACCTGCGGACGCCTATTACGGAGCACAGACCCAGCGCAGCATCGATAATTTCAAGATTGCCCAGGACATCAACAGAATGCCCGCCGAAATCATCCGGGCCTTTGCCTACCTCAAAAAGGCGGCTGCCCTCACCAACCTGGAAGCCGGCGTGCTCTCCCGGGAAAAGGCAGACCTCATCGCAGTGGTATGCGACGAGATTTTGGCCGGGAAGCTCGATGCCTATTTCCCCCTGGTGGTCTGGCAAACCGGCAGCGGTACCCAAAGCAACATGAATGTCAACGAAGTGGTTGCCTACCGGGGTCATGTCCTCAAAGGCGGGCAGCTCTCCGACAAGGAAAAATTCCTGCACCCCAATGATGATGTCAATAAATCCCAGTCTTCCAACGACACCTTTCCAACGGCCATGCATATCGCGGCCTATAAGATACTCAGTGAGGTAACCCTGCCCGGCATTGAAAAATTAAGGGATACCCTGGCCGAAAAAAGCCGCCAGTTCATGCATGTGGTGAAAATCGGGCGCACCCACTTTATGGATGCCACCCCGCTGACCGTCGGCCAGGAACTCAGCGGTTATGTCTCCCAGCTCAACCATGGCCTGAAGGCCATCAGAAATACCCTTTCCCACCTCAGCGAGCTGGCCCTGGGCGGCACGGCCGTGGGCACGGGCATCAATACACCGCCGGATTATGCCCGGCAGGTGGCGGCCCATATCGCCAGGCTGACCGGCCTGCCCTTTATCACAGCGGAAAACAAATTTGAAGCCCTGGCAGCCCATGATGCCATCGTGGAATGCCACGGCGCCCTCAAAACAGTAGCCGTCAGCCTGATGAAAATTGCCAACGATATCCGGATGCTTTCCTCCGGCCCCCGCAGCGGGATCGGAGAACTCTTCATCCCCGACAATGAACCCGGATCCTCCATCATGCCCGGAAAGGTAAACCCCACCCAGTGCGAGGCCCTTACCATGATTGCAGCCCAGGTCATGGGCAATGACGTGGCCATCAACATCGGCGGGGCCACCGGCCATTTTGAACTCAACGTCTTCAAACCGGTGATGATCTATAATTTCCTGCATTCTGCCCGGCTGATCGGGGACGGATGCGTCAGTTTCAATGACAAATGCGCCGTAGGACTGGCCCCCATCGAATCCAACATTAAAAAACACGTGGACAATTCCCTGATGCTGGTAACGGCGCTCAATACCAAAATTGGCTATTATAAGGCCGCCGAGATTGCCCAAAAGGCCCACAAGGAAGGAACTACCCTCAAAGAAATGGCCCTTAAACTGGGCTACCTCACTGCAGAACAGTTCGATCAATGGGTGAAGCCATCGGAGATGGTAGGTGACCTGCCCGCCTGAGGGGACCCTATGGGCAGGCTGACAGGCAATTTATATGTGGTAAAAACGTTGTAAGTGCTGTGGAGGCTGTTGACCCTTTGTTTGAAACCAAGTCCATGTCCTATCATCAACTATGATTAAACACTTATTACACACGACCCTATTGCTGCTGGCAGCCTTTCTGATATATAGCTGTTCCAAAGAACTGAGCCGCGAAAGCCATGTCCTGCCCCAGGGCACACAGGCGGCCGGTACCCTCAAGGACTCCACGGGCAACTGCCTGCCGCTGGGCGTAAGAGGCACTTATTATACAGGGATCCTTCCGGGTGACACTAGTTATATCCAGGTCCAGGTCAACGTGACCCAGACCGGCAGTTACAGCCTGCAGACCAATACCCAAAACGGCTTTCAGTTTGCCGGAACGGGGGTCTTCAACGCAACCGGCATCCAGACCGTCAGCCTCAAGGCTTCCGGAACACCGCTGGAGGTTGCCACCAGCGTATTTACCATCAGTTTTGACTCCTCTGTCTGCACCTTTTCTGTGAGCGTCAAAGACAGCACCGGAACCGGCCTGGGCGGCAGCCCGGGCGGGGGCGGTTTTACGGGGGATACCACCGCAGTAGCCCTGAATGCCTGGAAATTCACGGCCAACGGACATAATTATGCGGGAAAAATCATTACCGCACAGTTCCTGAATGTCATCGGGGCCAACCTGACCATGGCTGGAACCATGCAATCCGGCTCGGCAGATACCGTCTTTGGCCTGACCATGCAATTCAGCGGCAATGTCATTGACACCGGCAGTTTTTCCACCAGCGTAACGGGCACCAATTTTTCCCTGCAAAAACTGCCCAGCGGCGATATCATTTATGCCGCCAATGCCATCAGCTCACCTCCGGTGCTGACCATACACATCAACTACTACGACACCGCCACCAAAACGGTCGCCGGTACGTTTTCGGGCGAGGCTTATGATTATCCGGGTAATACCCTCTCCATTACCAACGGTGCTTTTAAAGCCGTGGTGCAATAAGTTTCCCCCTGTCCTCCCTGTCCGGACCAGGGGGCGCTCCCTGCCACCGGCTCCTGGCCGCAGTAGCTAGCGCAGGATGACGATTTTTTGGGTAGACATTTCCCCCTCATAGCCGTTGAACAGTCTCAGGATATAGGTCCCGGGCCGCTCATTTTGAACATCCAGGGAAAAGGCATCCTCCCGGGTCAGCTTTTCCTGTCTCAGGTTGCCGGAGACGTCAAAAAGCTGTGCCCTGACCGGTTTATGGACTTCCGGGTTCGTGCGTATATACAGATAATCAGCCACCGGATTGGGGTAGACCCTGGTTTGAGCCGGCCCCTGTTCTGCGGGCGGCGGTGGTATATAGGCCTGCAGGGGCAGGGAGTTTAGGTAGATCATCCGGAGAATATAACCCCGGTCGGGAGATGGGACCTGGCTGCCATTGATGACCCCGGCCACTCCCAGGGTGCAGCAGGAACTATCAACCGACAAAAACAGGGTATCACCCGATGGGGCTGCGATGATATTTCTCAGGCGGTATCCGTGCAGATAGGGTATGGTATCGGATGGGTAGGCTGATGAGTCCACCGATAGGCCATCGGCTTTTAATTTCAGGCGGAAAAGCCCGTTTTTTAAAGAGGGTATCAACAGGGAATATTGCCATCCGGGAATGGTGGTGGAACCGTAAAAGCAGAGGCTGGAGGGGGCAATGGTAGGCCAGTAATAATTATTGGACTGCGCAGAGGCTGCCTTGGTCTGGCTGCGGGTCCAGTTATAAAAGGAAAATATGGGTTCCCTCACCTGGTTGATGGCACAGAAGCCCGTTTCATTGACCACGGCCTTGGAAGCCAGGTACATGGAATCGTTGAGGGCAGAAGAATAATTGTCATCGCAGAGTCCGGCTACTTTGGGCCAGCCATAATTGCCGCGGGCGCGGATGATATTGACCTCGTCATCGGATTTGTCACCGTGTTCGTTGCTGTAAAGCAGGTAGGACACTCCGCCGTCCACGCTACCAAAGGCCAGGCCCTGCGGATTGCGGTGGCCAAAGGAATAGACGGCATTTTTGGCCAGGGGGGGCCCTCCCGCCGGAAAGGGGTTGTCATCGGGAATCCAGGCTGAAGGCCCCGACTGGCCGGCGTCGGGTTCAGTATTGAGGCGCAGTACTTTGCCCTCGTAGACGGCCGTATCCTGGGCGTAGTTTGTACGGTTGATATTGTTGTTGTTATTGCCTGCCCCCATATCCCCGATGGTATAATAAAGATGGTAGCGGCCGTCGGATTCGGTGATGGGGCTGATGCGCAGTCTGCCGGAATTATGGTCATTGCTGCCATCTAGTCCGCTGATGACCGTATCCACGGGCGCAAGGGACCCGTCGGAGAAATTGAATCGGTATCGGACCACCTGCGAATTATACACACAGGGAGGCTTATTGGTACAGTAACAAATATCGGTCGGGCAGTAAACCACATGATATACGTAGGCGATATAAACCCAGGGCTTGCCCGAAGCAAATTCCGGGTGCAAAGCCATGCCCATCAGCCCCCCCTGGGGCCACATACCCACCGAGGAAGGCGAAAAATCGCAGGCCGAACCCAGGTCAAGCACCAGCCGGCTGCCCCGGTTACCGGGATGGATCTTCCATATTTTGTAATTACGGGCCTCGGTGACCCACAGCGAATCATCGGGTCCATAGACCATCTCCCAGGCCGCATTCATGCCGTGGCCCCCGGCCGTGGGATAGAGGGTGTCTACCTTGAATACCTGGTTATAATACGTAAAAGTCTGAGAATGCAGCTCTTGAATTAAGATCAATAGACAGATCGTAAAAATACTCAATATAAGTGAAGGTTTTTTCATAAGGGTTTACCATTGGAATCCCGCGCCGATACTGCGTCGGAGGCCGAAAAATAGAAAAATAAAC
The DNA here is from genome assembly GCA_903906365.1 of uncultured Bacteroidota bacterium. Taxonomy (GTDB): domain Bacteria; phylum Bacteroidota; class Bacteroidia; order Chitinophagales; family Chitinophagaceae; genus Puia. The sequence continues at coordinate 121,772 of CAIVKC010000038.1, forward strand.
CGGCTTGCCCAATAGGACAATTAGGGCCCTTGTCTCGTAATTCTACTATTGTAATCTCTGGCGTTCTGGAGTAGTTTTGAAGAGCCGGGACCCCTTCGAAAAGCCCGGCATTGCATCCACCCCTTTGAAACCAACAGTAGTCTATGAAAATATTTTTACTCCCTGTCTGCCGGGGTCATCGTGCCGGTTTGACCCTGGTGTTATTCACGCTTTTTCTCGCAAGGGCATCCGCCCAGGCCCCTTCCAATGACGAGTGCACCGGGGCCGTTTCGCTGGTCTCTGCCACCACCTGCACGGCTACCTCCGGAACCGTGGTCGGAGCCACCCAGTCCTCGGGACTGCAGGCGGGCTGCTCGGGATCCGCATATTATGACGTATGGTATTCCTTTGTGGCAGCGACCGCTAATCCGACCATTACCCTAAGCGGGCTGGGCAGTAATTTCACCAGTCCCGGGGTCATGCTCTTTAAGGGCCTTTGTCCTGCCCTGACCGCCATTGGCTGCGCCAGCGGCAAGAGCCTGACCGCCTCTGGATTAACGGTGGGCTCCACCTATTACATAAGGGTGTATTCCAACAGTTCCCTGTCCAGCAAGGGCGGATTCAGCATCTGCGTTACCGACCCCGCCCCCGGCGTCGTGGATTACGGAAAAAGTTATGTCAACATCAACAAAGGCAGTAACGGGGGTACCATCGAACCAAAAGATACCCTGGAGATCCGGCTGACCTTCGTGGTCAAGTCAGGCACGGCCTATGGCTGTTCCTTCAGCGATGCCGTTCCCGCCAATACCCACTATGTGCCCGGTTCCCTGCGCATACTCACCAACGAAGGAAAAGTATACCAGCAGTGGACGGACAGCCTCGATGGCGACCCGGCGCATATCAGCGGTTCTGCGATCACCATCAACCTGGGCAGCGGGGCCGATTCGGTCAACGGTGGTTCGGTATCCCATACCAGCAGGCCCTCTTTTTTCAAAAACAACTGTATCATGGTAGCCTCCTACCAGGTCGTGGTGGATTCGACGCTGGCTTTCGGCACCCTGATCAATGTAGGCGGCGGCAGCCTGAACTATGCCCAGAACCAGGGTACCGCCTCCACGGTGGTCCAATTCCCCACGGTCAATGCGGTGGTCTATAAAAATATGGGCATCTGCTCCAACACGGTGGGCGCCAATGCCATCTTAAGTGAATACGGCGGCAGTTTTGGTTCGGGAAATGTCAAGGACCGGGCGGCCTCTGCCAAGATCCCGGCCAACTATACCTATGCCACCTTTAACAGCACCACCGGCATGCCCAACGATTACTATTACGGCATCTCCAACAATACCAGCGGGGGAACCACCCTGGCCACCGGTTATTCTACCGTCAATACCTGGGCAAAGCCGGACGCTTCCAGTCCCACCCACCGCATATTCGGCGTTTGGGATATCATCGGAGACCATACGGGCGCCTCCAATCCCCTGCTGGGCAATCCTCCCACCGATGACAATGCCGGCGCTTCCGGGGGTTATATGGCTGTCATCAATGCAGCCTACAAGACAGACACGGCCTTCCTGGATACCGTCTACAACCTCTGCCCAAACACCTATTACCAGTATTCAGCCTGGTTCAGGAACATATGCTCCCGTTGCGGCTGCGATTCCACCGGCAGCGGTCCGAGCAGCTCCGGGTACATACCCACCGGCCCGGGGGACTCCTCCGGGGTTCATCCCAATTTGACCTTCAACGTAAACGGCAATGACTATTATACCACCGGCAATATCCCCTATACGGGACAGTGGATCCAAAAAGGACTGACCTACCTGACCGGTCCGGCCCAGACTTCGATGGTCATTCATATCCGCAACAATGCGCCGGGCGGCGGCGGTAACGACTGGGCCATCGATGACATCACGGTGGCTACCTGTGTGCCCGATATTGCCCTGACCCCCAATAAACCAGATACCCTCTGCCAGGGCGCAGACGATACGGTGCGTTTTAAAGTGTCCTCCTATTTCAACAATTATACCGAGTGGCTGCTCCAAAAAAGCCTGGACGGGGGCCTCAGCTGGACGGCGGCCGGTACTGATACCACAGGAGCTTCTTCCACCGGATCGACCACGCCGGTCTATAATGCCTCCACCAAACAATACGAATATACCGTCACCCGCTATTACCGGCTGGGCGTCTCCGATACCCTGACCACCTACCGGCTTACGGTGGCCTCCACGGTGGCCAACCTGTCTTTGTCTTCCTGCACGACCACCAATTCAGCCCACAAACTGGTACTGGGCGTCAACTGCCAGAGTGTGTTGCCCACCCAGTTGCTACGATTCCGCGGCCAGGCCACCGACGGCTACGCCGCCCTGCAATGGGTATCTTCCGGGGAAACGGGCAATATCCGTTTTGTGGTGCAGCGCAGTGAAGACCAGCTGCATTTCCGCGATATCGGCCAGCTGACGGGCTCCACCCAGCCAGGCACGGGCAATGACTATTATTTCAGGGACCCCCTGCCCCTGGCCAGGTCCACCTATTACCGCATCAGCATGCTCTCGGGCAATTATTCCAAACTCAGCCAGGTCATATTGCTCAGCAATACCGATATCCCCTTTGAGCTGCGCGCAGTGACCAATCCCTTTACCGACTGGATGTCCATGGACCTGACCTCCCCCGGGGACGGTCCGCTGGTGATCACCCTGACCGACATGTTTGGCAGGGTCATCTCCAAAAGCACCCGGCAGGTCTACAGCGGCCTGAATACCCTCCGTTTAAACCAGATGGGCAGGCTCTCCGCTGGAATCTATAACCTGCAGGTACGATACGGGGACAAAACAGCCAACCGGCTGTTGATCCGGCAGGTCAATTAAATGGCGGAGGTTTTCCGCCCCACGGCAAAAAAAATACCCCTTCCGGGTGCCCGCACCAGGAAGGGGTATGGAATGAATTGGATGAGCCAGCCTGTTAAACAGGGTTTATTGCTTAAGAAATCTGCACGGTGTCATTGACCGGCGCATTGGTTTCGATGGTGGTGGTATCTGCTGCGGGCATTTTTTTAAAGAATCTTTTCTGAAAAATCAGGATGGCAATGACGCCAGTGGAAATGGAGGCATCCGCAATATTGAAAACGGGGGAGAAAAATTCAAATTCATCGCCGCCGATCACCGGCAGCCAGCCGGGGTAATGGGTGCGGACCAGCGGGAAATACAGCATGTCCACGACACTGCCGTGCAAAAAACCGGCATAACCGCGGGACGGAAATATCTTAGCCACATGGTCTATGGTACTTTGTTCGAATATCAGGCCGTAGAACATGGAGTCAATGAGGTTTCCCAGGGCGCCCGCGAAGATCAGGGCGGCGCAGAAAATAAACCCCCGGGGGTATTTTTTGCGGATGATGGATTGCAGGTAGAACACCCCAAAGATGACCGCCACCAGCCTGAACAGGGTCAGGGTCATTTTACCCCAGTATCCGCCGAATTTTTTACCCCAGGCCATCCCTTCGTTTTCCACAAAATAGATCTGGAATTTCTCGCCGAGCACATGTATTCCCTTATCATAGGGGCTGACGGCCGCATGGTAGAGGGTATCCCACTGGTAGCTCAGGGGCATATGGGTCTTGACCCATATTTTTACTGCCTGGTCTGCCACAATGATCAGCAGCACGATCAAAAAGACATTTCTAGCTTTCACTGGCTTAAAAATTATTAAGGCGCAAATATACTTAATTAGTTTGCAGTTGGGTCCCAGCGTCCCGTTAAATCAAATCCCCCCGGGTAAATGGACCAAATCCCGGCCCATCTGTTAAGACATCCGGCATGTCCACCCTTTCCGGGGACGGGGTGAAGGGCGTCCAGAAATCCTGCAGCAGGTCCTGCTCACCTTTCATAATAGACCCGTTTGACCCGGTGGGAAACGCCCGTCAGGATCTCATAGGGAATGGTTTGTGCCCAGTGGGCCACCTGGGTCACCGGGAGCTCGGGACCCAAAACGATGACTTCATCGCCTTCCCTTACCCCGGCAATGCCGGTGACATCGATCATGGTCATGTCCATGCAGACCGTTCCGGTCACCGGCGCCAGGTGACCATGGACCCACATCTTTCCGTTGCCGTTGCCAAGCAGGCGGGGGTAGCCGTCGGCATAGCCGATCCGCACGGTGGCAATCAGCCGGTCTCCGTGGATTTCCCCTTTGCGGTTATAGCCCACCGTTTCCCCCTCGGAGAGCTTTTTGATTTGTGAAATCGTTGATTTCAGCGTGGAGACTTCCCTGAGGTCCAGCACCCGGGAAGCTGCCGGGTCGATGCCATAGAGCCCGATACCCAGGCGGACCATATCATACTGGAGCTCCGGATGGCGGATGATGGCCCCGGTATTGGCGAGGTGTTTTAAAAATTTGTAGGGCAGCGCCGCCTGCAGGGCGGAAGCCGCACCCTCAAAGCGCGCTGCCTGCAGGGCGGTGAACCCGTCGTGCTGGGCCTCTTCACTGGCAGCCAGGTGGGAGAAAACCGACTGCACTTTGAAAGGGGAGCCGGCCAGCCGCTGGCAGAGCGCTTCCATCTCTGCTGCTGCAAAACCCAGCCGGTTCATCCCGGTTTCCAGTTCAATATGCGCGGCGAAGGCAGCGAGTCCCTGGGAGCGCAAAAAAGCCTCCAGGCTGCCAAACAGGTCAAAGGAATAAATGACCGGTTCCAGGTTGAACTGTACCAGCGCGTCAAAACTGCCCTTGTCGGTATTCATGACCATGATGGGCAAGCGGATGCCGGCCTTTCGCAGTTCCACCCCTTCATCGGTATAGGCCACGGCCAGGTAATCCACTTTGTGAAACTGCAGCAGGCTGGCTATTTCATAGCTGCCGCTGCCATAGGCAAAGGCTTTGACCATGGCCATCAGCCGGGTGGAGGGGTGCAGGATCTGCTGGAAGGCCTTGAGGTTGGCGGTCATGGCGTCCAGGTCTATTTCAAGCACGGTCTGATGCACCTGTTCGGAGAGCAGCCGGTCAATTTTTTCAAATTCAAATACCCGGGCCCCCTTGATCAGGATGGTCTCGTCGCGGAAATGCAGGCGGTGGAAATCCTGCAGGAAAGCCTCGGTAGAAGGATAAAAGAGGGCTTCCGCCAAGGGCGCTCCAAAAAGGCTGCGCCAGGCCGATATCTTCGGACCGATCCCGATCACGCGGGAGACCCGTTTTTGCCGGAAGGACCGGGCCATTTCGGCATATAGTTCGGCCTCGGAAAACCCGCTTTCCAGAAAATCACTCACGATCACGGTTTGCCCCGGGTGCTGGTGCTGCTGGGCCATAAAATCCAGGGCGATCTTCAATGAACTGAGGTCCGCCGAATAGGAGTCGTTGATGAGTGCGCAGTGGTTGATCCCGCTTTTGAGTTCCAGCCGCATGGCCAGCGGGGTCAGCCGCTGCATCCGGGGAAATAGCTCCGGGGCGGGCACCTCCAGGCAAAGCAGTGCGGAGATGCAGCTCAGGGCGTTGGAGATGGAGGCATCATCACAAAAGGGTATGCTCTCCGAAAACACATGCCCCCGGTAAGCCAGGGTGAGCAGGGCGCTGTCCCTGGTTTTTTGAACGGACTGAACCACCAGGGAACAATCCGGGCGGCTGCCCCAGCTGAAAAGCTGCAGGGGAGGCTCCCCCGGGGGGCGCTCCCGGGCAGCCAGCTGCGCCAGGGCCTGCCCCAGGACCGGGTTGTCGCCGGGGTAGATTACCAGGCCACAACGGAGGAACAGGGCTATTTTTTCCCGGGCCTTATGGGCGTCGCCCTGAAAATTCTCCCCATGGGCCTCCCCCAGGGAAGTGATGATGCCGATGGTGGGGGCTATGATTTTTTCCAGCGCCCCCATCTCCGAGGGTCTGGAGATACCCGCCTCAAAAATACCCAGCTCATGGGAGGAATTGATCTGCCAGACACTCAAAGGCACCCCAATTTGGGAGTTATAGCTGCGGGGGCTTCGTACGATATGGAAACGGTCTTCCAGCAGCTGATTGAGCCATTCTTTGACGATGGTCTTTCCATTGGAACCGGTGATCCCGATTACGGGGATATCAAAACGCTGCCGGTGAAAGGCAGCCAGCTGCTGCAGGGCTGACAAGGCATCCGGAACCAGGATGATATTGGCCTCCGGCATCTGTTCCTCCGGGGGCTGGCTGACCACAAAATTCCGCACCCCGCGCCCGTATAATTCTTCCGCAAACTGGTTGCCGTTGCGGCGGGGTCCCTCCAGGGCAAAAAACAGGCTGGTCTCCGGGAAAATGAGTTTGCGGCTGTCGAGCAGCAGGTGCTCCACATAGTCGTTTTGACGAAACTGTAAAAAAGAGCCGCCTACCAGGGTGCATATATGATCGATCAGATAGGTCAACGATCAGGGGTTTTAAGGTTTGTACTGTTTTTTGTTGGGGGGAATGGTCACCGACAGCAGCATGGAAACCGCAATACACACCACGATGACAGCCAGCGACACATAGACCGGCAGGATAATATGCAGGATTTCTGCCAGCATCTTCAACCCGATAAATACCAATACGACGGCAATGCCCTGCTGGAGGTAGCTGAATTTATCGACCGCCCCGCGCAGCAGGAAAAACAGGGAACGCAGGCCCAGGATCGCAAAGATATTGGAGGTATAAATGACCAGTTTATCCTGGGTGATTCCAAATACGGCCGGGATGGAATCAATGGCAAAGACCAGGTCGGTGGTGGCCAGCAGGACCACGACCACAAACAGGGAAGTATACCATTTTTTGCCGTCCCGTACCAGCAGGAAACGCCCCCCCGCCTCCTCGGTGGTGATGGGCAGGATGCGCTGCAGCCATTTGTAGACCCGGTTATCGGCCAGGTTGACCTGCTGGTCGGTTTTGGCCAGGAACATGCTGATGCCGGTATATATAAGCAGGGCCCCGAAGACATAGAGCACCTGGTGGAATCGCGAGACCAGTTCCACACCCACTGAAATAAACAGGATACGCAGCAGGATGGCCATCAAAATACCGATCATCAGCACGCGGCCATAATACTGCTCCTGGACGCGGAAAAAAGTGAAGATGAGGATAAAGACAAAGATATTGTCAATACTTAAGGACCATTCCATCAGGTAGGCGCTCAGGTATTCCAGGGCGGTTTTCGGAGCGCTTTCCCACCACAGGAAGACCATGAATGCCATGGCGAGCAGGACCCAGAAACAGGTCTGCCAAAGTGCCTTGGAGATGGAAACGGCAGCCCCCTTTTTACTGAGCAGCCCCAGATCAAAAATAACGGCCAGTAACAAAACCACGGCAAAAGTCAGGTAAGCGGTCTGGGATGGATTCATGCGCTCGATTGATGCACAAATATAAGCTGATTGCCTTTTCCCGGGAGCTAAACTTCGGCCCTTCCTCCCCGACAGCCGGCCGGCTGGCCGCCTGGCTCAGGACTGGTATTTTCTTTTACGCAGGAACTGGTAGAGCATCCCGCCCGCCAGGACCAGCAACAGGGGTCCGGTGATATTGACCCATTGCCAGAAAGAACGGTCGTCCTCGAGTTTTTTGGGATCCAGCAGCCGCAGGGTCAGGTCCTTGGAACGGGTCTCCAGGATCCCGGAGGGGTCCAGGATATAATCCAGGCAGTTCTGCAGGAATTCCTGGTTGGCGAAGGTATAATTGATGTCCTTATTATAACCCATGGGGGCCGGGCCGCGCTGGGTAATTTCATTGATGACGATTTCTGCGCTGCCGCAAACAATGACCTTTGCCGGCTTTTCAGCCTGGGAAAGATACGGCTGGTGGTACAGCCTGGAAAGGGTATCCGCCAGGCCGGAAGAAAGCCGGTTGGCATACAGGGAAGAGAACCGGCCTTCCAGCAACACACAGGCCGGGATATTGGCACGGGAAAAGAATTTCGGGTCGCTGGCCTGCTTGACGCTTTCAAAACTGATCATGGCGGGTGTGCCGATGACACGCCCGTTGGCGGAGGTCTGCAGCAGCACCTGCTTGGAGATGCCGGCTGCCCGGACGGTATCCACCGAATTGGTGAACTTGGCATAGACGGGGTCCAGGTTCTTGGAGATCGGATGGGTGAGGCTGCCGGAGAGCAGGGGAAAATAGGGCCAGGGTAAGGGCTGTATCTGGGGCTTGTCCCCGGTCATGCCGACCACAAAATTGATGGTGGCGCACTGCATGTCCTGCACCAGGTCCTGATTGAGTCTCACCCCATATTTAAAAAACAGGTCTTCCAGGTTCAGTCCCCGGTCATAGGCCACGGTCTCCTTATCCAGGCGGATGGAATCCATTTCGGCATGCAGGTTATCGATCATGTACAGGATGGATCCCCCGTGCATGACATACTGGTCGAGCTTGAGTTTCTCCTGCAGGGAAAATGCGGAGGTGGGCTTTACCAGCACCAGGGCATCGTATGCGGAGGGTATCACCGGCAGGCTGTCGAGGCGGACGATCCCGAAGCGGTAATTTTTACGCAGGCCTTCTATGAGATTGTATACGCTGAAATCAAGGGGCTCGCCGTTTCCCACCACGTAGCCGACCGCGGGCATGGTCTGCTGGGTGAGCTTATTGATGGCATTGGCAAACTTATATTCCAGCAGGGCCTCGGCGTTATTGTAGAGGCTGTTTTCATCGGTATTGGCCACCCCTTTGAACAGGTTTACCGGGAATATCCGGTCACCGTATTTTACGATGGCGCCAGGCAGGATAAACCGCTCGCTGAGTTCCTCGCCTTTTTTGGACTGCGCCTGCAGGGTCATCGGTTCTATGCCCATGTGTTTGAGGGAATCAACCAGCTGTTTTTTGGCAGAATCATCCAGGGTGGTCAGCGGATCGAAAAAACGAAAATGCACTTTCCCCCTGCCATAGTCCTGGAAGGACTCCAGCAGTTCCTGGGTGCTCTTGGAGAGTTTACGCAGGCCCGACTTAAGGTCGCCCTGCAGGAATACGTCCACGCTGATATCTCCCGGCAGGCTGCCCAGCAGTTTTTTGGTGGGCTGGCTCAGGGTATATCTTTTTTCCCGGGTCAGGTCAATGCGCCCGTGGAAAGCAGAGGCCAGGTAATTGAGGGCCACCAGGAGGATGATCAGATAAAGCCACCAGTATCTAGAACCAATCAGTTTATTCATTGCCTTGGAATTGTCACCGACCGGCGAGGTTGCGACGGGTGCATATTAAAAAGAAAAATACCATACTTATAAAATAAATGAGGTCCCGGCTGTCAATGACGCCCCGGCTCATGGAACGGTAATGAAAATCGATGCCCAGCATCTCCAGGTAATAATCTGCACCGCCTGCCAGCGCGGGCATATGGCTGATGGCACCAAATCCGCTGTAGACCAGGAAGCAAAAAAAAGCGGCCGAAAGGAAGGCCACCACCGGGTTGGTGGTAAAGGAACTGCAGCAAAGGCCGATGGCCAAAAACACGGATGCCAGAAAAAACAGGCCGATGTAGGATCCGCCCGTGGCTCCCAGATCCATACCCGCCTGGGCGCTGAGGTGCTCAATGGTAAATACATAAAGGAGGGTAGGAAGCAGGGCAATGACTACCACCAGCAGGCTGGAAAAATATTTGCCGCCGATCAACTGGTAATTCAGCAGGGGTTTGGTCTGCAGGATTTCATAGGTCCCCGTGCGAAACTCCTCTGAAAAACTACGCATGGTAATGGCCGGTATCAGCAGCAGCAGGATCCAGGGCGCCAGTTCAAAAAATTTATCCAAACTGGCAAAACCATAATCCAGTATGCTGGTATCCGGAAAAACAAACAGGAGCAGGCCGTTGAGCAGCAAAAAAACAAGGATGGCAATATAGCCGGTTAAGCTGCTGAAAAACTGCCTGAGTTCTTTTTTACATACTGCCCACATAAACACGAAAATAAGTGATATAATCGTTTTGTTGAAGTTCAACCCTATAATTCATGCGATTGGTCAATTCCCCAGGTCACCAAAATGGTAAATAATTTTTTTAACATACCTTTTTACTCTATATTCGCTGCTCATTAATAAAAAACCTCCCTATCCAAAAAATACAGGTTAAGACATTTTTTTAAAAATATTTAGCCGAAACCAACTGCACGAAAAATTCCCGCTAACCGCGGGATTTTTCTTTTATAAGAACTTTCCAATAGGCTCCGGGGGGACAAAAAAAAGCCTTCCCGGAAAAAGGCCGGGAAGGCATATGGGTTGATCGCTTAAAAAATAAGGCGCTGTGTTCCCCCGCAAAAAGAGGTTGAGGCTAAGGGGAAGTAGATCAGACAGCAAAACTTTCCCCGCAGCCACAGGTCCTGGATGCATTGGGATTGCTGAAATAAAAACCCTTTCCATTCAGACCGTCGGAAAAATCCAGGGTGGTGTTTACCAGGTAGAGAAAACTCTTCAGATCGGTCACCACCTTTACATCATTGTCTTCGAACACCTGGTCCATGGGTTTTTGCTCGTTGTCGAAATCCAGCTTGTAACTGAGGCCGGAGCATCCGCCCCCCACCACAGATACCCGCACAAAATAATCCGGGGCATCGGCAATGGCAGCGTCCGCCATTAGGTGTTTTACTTTTTCCCTCGCTTTATCACTTACGTAAATCATAGACTTAAACGGTTTACTTCGGCCCGCTTCCAGCGGCAATGGAGGCTATGGCTGCTGTTGGCGATTGCCCTTTCCTACCCTGCCTTGGGCAGGGCAATTCAACCAGGGCCTGCGGAATCATTAATGAACCACGGAGCCTTCAAATTTAATGGCTTCCATGTTGTTTTTAATTCGGTAATCATTGATGGCGGCCTTGATGGCGTCTTCAGCCAGTACCGAACAATGGATTTTGACCGGGGGAAGATTGAGTTCCTCCACGATGTCCATATTGTCGATGCTCAGGGCCTCATCCACGGTTTTTCCCTTCAGCCATTCGGTGGCCAGGGAGGAGGAGGCAATGGCACTGCCACAGCCAAAGGTCTTGAACTTGGCATCCCGGATCAGGCCGGTGGCATCGTCGACTTCGATTTGCAGGCGCATCACGTCCCCGCATTCGGGCGCCCCTACCAGGCCGGTTCCCACATTCTTTTTGCTCTTGTCCAGGGTGCCCACGTTCTTGGGATTGCTATAGTGATCGATGACTTTTTCTGAGTATGACATAACGTATAATTTTTAGTTGACAGGTTAATACCTTTTGGGATCATATCAATGGTGCGCCCATTCAATTTTGTCCATATCCATGCCTTCCTTGAACATTTCCCAGAGCGGGCTCATTTCCCTGAGGTGGTTGACCGTTTTGGTCACCTGTTCGATGGTATAGTCTATTTGTTCTTCGGTGGTGAACCTTCCCAGCCCAAAGCGGAGTGAACTGTGCGCCAGGTCATCGCCCAGGCCCAGGGCCTTGAGCACATAGCTGGGCTCCAGGGAAGCGGAGGTACAGGCCGATCCGGAAGAAACGGCGATTTCCTTGTTGAAGCCCATCATCAGGCCTTCCCCTTCCACGTATTTAAAGGAAATATTGCTGACATGCGGCAGGCGGTGCTCCCGGCTTCCATTTACATAGGACTCTTCTATTTGGGAGAGGGCATTTTCGAGTTTATCGCGCAGGGCGCTGATCCGTTTGTTATCGGATTCCATTTCCAGGCGGCAGAGTTCGCAGGCTTTTCCAAAACCCACGATCCCCGGCACGTTGAGGGTACCGGAGCGCATGCCCCTTTCATGACCGCCGCCGTCCATCTGGGAGGTGACTTTCACCCGCGGGTTCTTGCGGCGCACATAGAGGGCTCCGACCCCTTTGGGACCGTACATCTTGTGGGCGGTAAATGCGGCCAGGTCCAGTCCGTCCTGGATGACATCCACCGGCACTTTGCCAACGGCCTGGGTGGCATCGCTGAAAAAAAGCACCCCGTGCTTCCTGGCAATCCGGGATATTTCCCGTACCGGCTGAATCACCCCGACTTCATTGTTGGCATACATGATGGCTATCAGGATGGTGGTGGGCCTGATGGCGGCTTCCAGTTCCTGCAGATCAATCAGCCCGTCGGCTTTGACCGACAGGTAGGTGACTTCGCCGCCCAGTTTTTCAATATGCTTGCAGGTATCCAGTACCGCCTTGTGCTCGGTGTTGACCGTAATGATGTGGTTGCCTTTGGAGGCATACATATCAAATACCCCTTTGATGGCCAGGTTGTCCCCTTCGGTGGCTCCTGAGGTGAAAATGATTTCTTTGGGGTCGGCGCCGATCAGTTTGGCCACCTGTTCGCGTGCATAATCAACAGCTTCTTCCGCCTGCCAGCCAAAGGGATGGTTGCGGCTGGCCGCGTTGCCAAAATGATCCGTAAAATAGGGAATCATGGCTTCCACCACCCTCGGATCGCAGGGTGTGGTCGCATTGTGATCTAGATATATAGGGAACTTAATCATATCGAAAACTATTAAAAAGTAATAACACAAATTTAGTCCATAAGGTTGACAATTGATGCCGGCAGTCAAAAACCGGCCTTCAATTTCCTGATTTCGTAAAGGGACTGCCGGGCCAGGGGCCTGCTCCCAAATGCCCGCTTAGCGCATGGGAAATAGGGCTTATTTTTACAAAAAAACCAACCCATGCAGCAGGTGGAACATATTGGCATTGCCGTCAGGAACCTGGCCCACTCCGTCCCATTATTTGAAAAACTGCTTGATACTCAGTGCTATAAGACTGAAGAAGTGGCCTCCGAAGGGGTCAAGACGGCTTTTTTCCGTCAGGGGGATACCAAAATTGAACTGCTGGAAGGAAACGATCCCGGCGGGGTGATTGGCCGGTTTGTGGAAAAAAAGGGGGAGGGCATCCATCATATTGCCTTGCGGGTGAGTGATATAGAAGCTGAAATGAAGCGGCTATCAGCCCTGGGCTTTACCCTGCTGCAGGACAGGCCCAGACCGGGGGCCGATAATATGCTGGTCTGTTTTCTCCATCCAAAAGATACCGGGGGCGTGCTGATCGAACTGTGCATGGACATCGCCCGGCACGGAGCGGATGGCACTCTGGAGGGTATCTGATTATTCCACCACAAAAGTTGTTACCTGGTTTTGACGGGTCTGCTCATCCAGGGCCCGTATAAAATACACGCCGGCCGCCAGTTTCTGCTTAAAAGTAATGAAGGCCCGGCTTGCGCCCGCAACGTAATTACGCTGTACCAGGGCCCCATGGGCTGCATAAATTTCCACCTGCCAGTTGGAACGGTGTCCCCCGAATAACAGGTTGATGAACTGGCTGGAGGGATTGGGGTAGACCGACAGGGTTGCTGCGGTCCCCTCACCGAGTTCCACCATCCTGATTTCCGAATAATGCACTGTCCCCTGTCGGCTGGTCTCCCGGAGCCTGAAATAAATATTGCCGTGGTCTGAACCCTCCAAACCATACTGGTACTGGTAATGGCCCGTCTGGTCAGCGCCCACCTCGGCATTTTCGGTGGCGACCTCATGAAAGAGATTTCCATCAGCACTTTCCTCCACCTGGTAGCTGTTGCCGGTCTGTTCGTTGACCGTTTGCCAGAGAAGTTGCACGGTGCCGGCATTTTCCCGGGTGGCCGAAAAATCGGTGAGGCTAGAGGCCAGTATGGAGGTATTGCAATAATAATAGGTCATCGTAAAATGCATGGTATCGCTCACATTATCGGAAAGGCTGTAGTTGGTGCCCCCGCTGACGGTGGAAATCGTGGAAGGGTTGCAATAGAAAATGGAATAGCCCAGTCCGATAAAACCTGCCACCGAACCAACAATGGAATCATGTATGGGATAGGCACTCAGCAGGGCGGTGGTGGGCTGGCTGGTATAATCGGGTCCCGAACCCGGGGTGCCGTCGGAAGCCGCCAGGCTGAAAGGCCCGAAGCTGCTGGTCTGGGCATGGGTAATGGGGGAAACAAAAGCGCTGTTGGATATGGAATCCCTGCGTTCCACGCTGAGTCCGTAGCTGGTGGGCACCCCTGCCTGGTTTTCCAGTTGAAAAGCATAATTGACGGAAATATGCACCTTGATGTCTACTGCCACCAGGGTCCCCAGGGTCGGGTTGAACTGCGGAAAGGCGAAGCCCCAGGAATTGTTACCGGTTCCGCCCAGCACGGTCTGGAAGGTTTCGGTGTTCAGGGTGGAGGTGCACTGCCCAAAGGAGGGAGCAGGCATCTGTGACAGAATTATATAGAGGATTAACAGCCGGAGGCCATTAAAACCTGGTTTTAGGGGATTCATACGTTTTTGGTCTAGATATTGGATTTCTCTATTAACTCTAAAACATTTGGTATTAGTATACGTTTTCCCTCAAATGCAGTAATTATTTAATACTATAGGGAAATACCTGTATAGCAGCCCGGACCTTATTACCTAAATCGGGTCCCCAAAGCCATCCCATAGCCAATCGATGGGGCCCGGTTTCCCTTTTTCAAGGGCAATCAGGGCTAATAAAACAAAGAGGCAGTCCTTGTTAAAGGGACCGCCTCTCTATCAGGCATTCATACAATATTAAACAAAGACTTTTTTATTCGTTTGCTGCCTTAGCGCATGATCACCACCTTGCTGGTTTGCTGTGTGCCATCAGCCCCCATGACCTGAAGCAGGTAACTGCCTTGGGCATAGTTATGCACATCCAGGGTAATGGTCGTGCTGGTTCCGGCTTTCACCTGGCTTACCTGCATCACCTGTCCCAGCTGGTTGACCAGTCTGATATTGAGGTCTACGGTGGCTCCGCTGACCGTTATATTGACAAAGTCCCTGGCAGGTACCGGGTACACACTGACCCCTTTGACCTGCAGTATCCGCACCACCCTGATCCGGGTCAGGCCGGAGATATTGTCCAGGTTCACCATCCGGATCCTGTAGTAGTTGGCCCCGCTGAGCGGCGCCTGGTCGGTGAAGACATAATCGGTCGGTACCGCTGAGTTGCCCCTGGCATTGACCTTTCCGATGGAGGACCAGTGCTGTCCGTCCGCGCTGCGCTCGACCTCAAAATGGCTCATGCCCACTTCCTGCTGGGTAGTCCAGGACAGGCCAACGGTCTTATCGGGGTTGAGAACGGCCTCGAAATTGACCAGCAGCACCGGAAGCGGGTTATCAATGGTGCCCGAACCCAATGCGAAGGGACTGAAGCTGCTTACATTGGTCAGTGTAACGGAACCCAGCAGGTCGGTACCGGTTGCCGTGGAATTGCCACCCAAATAACCCTGGAAGCCGCCGAATTTATCCCAGTATAAATTAGTAGAGTCATAATGGGCCAGACCGATATCGGAGAGGTTATTGACATAATGGCTGGGATCACCCGGAGTTTGTCCCAGGCAAAGATTATTACTGTTCCAGTATCCGGTCACGCTAACGGTGGGTGTTCCGGAGACCAACTTCAGTGTCCAGTAATCGCAACGGCTGACATGATCCAGGAATAGTGACGCGTTGGGCAATGGGTTGTAATACGTAAACAGGAGGCCGGCACTTTCGTGGCGGTATTCAGCTCTGAACACATCGGTAGAGGAGCCGGAACTGGAGGAGATGCCGATGGGCACAGCTCCCGTACCGGCAGCAGTAACACCAACCGGAAAAATAAAATCGGTATTGCCCACTTTTTGCAAAGGTCCGTTTATGTAAGGGCTGTTAGCCTGTGGCACCCCTGACAGGGCGTTGGCAACAGTGACACTGGACCCTGCATTCATGGTGAGCAGGAAACTGTTGGAGGTATTGATGACACCGGCTGCCAGGTTCAGGTTGTCATTGACAAAAGTCCCTGCAGCACTAATAATGGAAATACCCGTAGCGTTGCTGTTCTCCAGATCATAGAAACTTGCACTATGGGTGCCTCCGATGGTCTGCAGGCTGGTACCGCTGAAGTTCACCAGGCCATTGTTGTGGGTAAAAACACCTCCATTGAAAAGCCAGTTTCCGGTTACACTCATCAAAGTCGACGGAGCCTGCAGCGTTCCGGAACTGATGGTAACATTAGTGGTATTCACATTCCCGGTGGAACCTGTGAAGTTGCCACCTGAAACGGTCAGGCCTCCGTTAAAGTTCTGTGTATTGGTACTGGCCAGGTAATTGCCGCCATTAACTGTTGCCAGGCCGGTTACCGTATGGATTTGGGTATTGGCATCGAAATTTCCCGAACCTGCTGCATTGGTAAAGGTACCTCCGGTAACCAGGGAATTGGTAAATATCAGGGCTGTGCCTGCCCCAGAGTGATTGATGTTATAAAATGAGCTATTGGGCACGCCCCCCGTATTAATGGTCTGTGTTCCGGAACCCAGGGTGAAGCTTACCGTATTGGTTCCTGGATCAAAGAGTCCTCCTGACTGCAGCCAGTTGCCCTGCACATTAAATGGTCCGGAAGGGGCCGTGAGGGTGCCACTGGAGAGCGTAACATTGCCCGAATTGACCGTACCGGTTGAACCGGTAAATATCCCGCCGGAAACCAGCAGGCCGCCATTGAAAGACTGTGTGTTGGTGCTGGCCAGATAGGTCCCGCCGCTAATGGTGGAAACTAATGATACGGTATGGGCAAGTGCGTTTGCATCAAAGGTACCCGCACTGTTGGTAAAGTTGCCCGTGGTGGCAAGGGGGTTAACTGCCAGCTGCAGGGTATAATTGTTATTATGAACCACATTGTAAAATGAACTGCCACCTGAATTCAGGGACTGGGTCGAAGTTTCCACCTGGGTGGTAGTCGCGCCGGTACTTCCGTTGAAAGTCACAGTGCTATTGTGAGGCACAAAGGAACCGCCTGTGTTGGTCCAGCTGCCTCCCAATGTGATGCCATAACCGGAGCCACTCGTATTGAGGCTTCCTGCTAGGATACTCAGGTTTCCATAGGCAGAAAGGGCTCCGTTCAGGGTTTTTGCAGAATTACCCGAGAAGGCAATATTATAATAGGCCGGGCTGGAGGATACGGTTTGGGCGACGCCCGCAGCATATTGAACGGTAGTGCCTGATCCAATATTTACAGTAGTAAATGCCGGGAAACTAGTAGCCGAACTGGAGCTTCCCAACACCAGTTTGCTGGCATTTGAAAATACCGTATTCACATAAGGCACATCCCCCAGATTTAAGACAGCGGGGGAAATCGAACTGATCTGGAAGCCGCCGTCGTTTAAACTACTGCTTGGTACGGCTGTGATGGTGGTTGCGCTGGAGGGCGAGTACCCAATATTCAGTGAGCCGGTAATGGTCGTTAATTGTTGCATGGTAACACCTGCCGCATTTTCAATATATAAATTGGCAATCTTCGGATTAGAGCTGGTTGCAAATACCCCTGAATGCTGGGCAACAGTTCCTTTGTAAACATAGGTCGCTCCGCTGTTGAAAACCCTATAAGAAGTCTGTATATTACCCGTTGTACCCGTCTGGCGGGTCGCTGAACTGGTAAGGCACTGAATTCCATTGGGGTCGCCGATCTCCAGGATTCCTCCGGCATTGAGGTTGAGATAAGAACTGCGAGCCGTTGAATTGATATCCTTTATAAAATAGGTGCCGCAATCCAGTGTAGCCCCGGAATTAATTGTCAACGGCATATTAACTGTAATAAATCCTCCAAAAAAGGATCCTCCTTCCAGATTGACATTGCCATTTAGCACCACATAAGAAGGTGAATTGATATTTATATTTACATCCTGAATGGCATTGGCACTGAAGTTCTGTACTGTGCCTGTTCCTGCAAAATTCAATGTCCCGTTTCCAGTGACGGTGGAGGATAGCAGGCCGGGATTATTTGCACTCCCTCCGGTCTGGATGAAGTTGCCTGTCAGATTAACGACAGCAGGAAAGTTTCCATTTTCTGCCAGATCAACCTGGGCTGATCCTGATATTGCCATATTATTGATGGTATGTGTATAGAGAATGGATGCGTCCATTGCAAAATAACCGCTTGATACCGTAAATGTGCCATTGATGGTAGCCCCGCTGCTGAAGTTGGCAGGGTTACCTGAATTGGCAGAACCAGAATAAGTCACATTATTATAAGCAGGAAATATAGCGGGGATGGTTATGGCTCCTCCTGTAAAATTGACTGTATTTCCAGTAGTTACATAGATCCCGGCATTGCCATCTGTGAAATTATCAGCAATATTAATAGTGCCAGGGGCAAGGATTGTAGAATTGCCGGAATTTGAATTGGAAACCGCCAGATCATAGAAACTGAAAGTGGAAACCGCCGGAACCGTCTGGTTGGTCCCATTAAAATTGATGAGGCTGCCTGTAATGGTATAGTTGTTGGTACCAGGCGTAAATACCCCAGAAACGCCGATGGTTCCGCTGGAGGACAAGGTCCTTGCGCCGGTGCTGCTACTGGTGAGGTTGCCATAGTTCAAGGCAGGAATTGTTTGTGGTCCGGTAGAGGCAAAGTTTACCGTACTGGTCGGATCCAGGCTTCCGGCCACAATACCATTGAGTGATCCGGTGGTACTTAGGTACAGAGTGGAATTGGCCAGGATATTAACCGTTGCATTGAGTACATAATTACTGCCCACTGTCAATGTAGGGGTATTGGCAGACCCGTCCCCGATATTGATGGCTGATCCAGATCCGCTGACCGTCCAATTCCCACCCAGGGAAGGATTTGCCTGATTGATGACATTGAAGGTCACACCAGCCGCAGTGAAATTGGCAGGATGGGAACCTGTTGAATTGGTATTACTCCACCAGGAACTCAGCAGATCGGCTGTGCCTGAACTGCCCAGGTACCAGCTGGCAATGGCCGTAGTAGCATTACCGAAGACAAAACCACCCGAATAGATGGGAGTTGTACCACAACTGGTATTGCTATAGGAATATACAAAGACGTAATAGGTAGTGGCTGAGGTGAGACCATTAATCGTAAAGTTGCCAGCACTCAGGGTATTAAGGGCTGAATAAGTGACTCCGCCAATTACGTATGGACTGCCTGCCGCATTGTACACTGTGCCGTCCACAGGCGTTGGAATGGTATTGGAAGTGCTATACAATATGACATACCCGGTAGGTGCTGGTGATGCTGCCGTTATTGAACCGGTGATTGAAGTGGTGGTGGTTGCAGTTGGCAGGGTCAAGCCTCCCGGCTGATTAGGAGTTAGTACGGTACAGGTAGTAAGGGCCCCCGCCGTTAAATAGTTATAAGTGCCATTATTGGTGCCGTCCCAGGTATAAGGCACCAGCAGGAAATTATAGGTAGCCCCATTATTGAGCCCATTTAAAGTATAGGTTAGCGTAGCCCCGCTGGTAATGTTCACCAAGGTGGTTCCCACACCTCCGGCAGGAGCTGTCCCATTAGCAGAACTCAAGGTCGGTGTACCCGTTGAATAAAGCAGGAGATATCCGTTTCCTGTCGCTCCGCTGGCTGGGTAAGTAGCCGAATTCCAATTGAGTACTGCCGAGCTGTTTCCAGGAGTAGCTGTAAAAGAAGTGGGCTGGGCAGAAACAGGGCTGGATAGGGTGTAAAAAGTGAGGTTATTACCATAGCCAGTGCCCGCACTATTGATGACGTAGGCCCGAATATTATACAGAGTCTGCGGGCTCAGTCCAGTCACCGAACTACTATAAGTACCCGTGCCGGTCCCGTCACTGGTTGAGTTTGCACTGGGTACTGTCGGGTTGGCGCTCAGGCCCCAGACCACCCCTTTGGCTGTGATGGAAGCCCCGTTGGATGAGAGTCCACTGCCACCGCTTGTGGCTGAAGAACTGGTAATGGCTGTGATAGGCCTGGTGGTAACGGAGGGAATCCCGGCAGGTATCGCTGTAGCGGTTAGAGCGCCTACAGTTAAATAATTATAAGTACCTGCGTTGGTACCATCCCATGTATAGGGTATCAGGAGGAAATTATACAAAGTTCCATTGGTGAGCGAACTGATGGTGGTTGTCAGGGTGGCACCGCTGGTAATATTTACCATGGTAGTTCCTGTACCTCCGGAGGGGGCGCTTCCATTAACTGAAGTCAACGTCGGTGTGCCTGTTGAATACAGCACGAGGTAGCCCGTACCCGTTGCCCCGCTGACCGGATAAGTGGCCGCATTCCAGTTCAGTACCGCAGAAAGGTTAGCTGGTGTGGCAATAAAGGAAGTAGGCTGGGAAATAACAGGGCTGGACAGGGTAAAAAATGTCAGATTAGAGCCGTAACCCGTACCTGCACTGTTGGTGGCATAAGCGCGCAGGTTGTACTGCGTCTGAGGGCTGAGTCCTGTTATAGAGCTGGTATAGTTGGCAGTACCCGTTCCGTCATTGGTGGAATTGGCGCTGGGTATGGTCGGGTTGGCACTCAGTCCCCAGACAACCCCTTTTGCCGTTATGGAAGAACCGTTGGCAGCCAGGCTGCTGCCACCGCTGGAAGCGGTAGTGCTGGTGATGGATATGATGGGTGAGGTGGTAACCGACGGCAATGCAACAGGGGTTGCGGAGGCAGTGAGATCCCCGCTGGTAAGATAATTGTAGGTAGCGGCGTTTACTCCGTTCCATGTATAGGGTATCAACAGGAAATTATATAAGGTACCATTGGTGAGAGAACTGACGGTGGTGGTCAGGGTGGCTCCATTGGTTATATTCACTATGGTGGTTCCTGCACCCCCGGAGGGTGCATTGCCATTAGCGGAAGTCAATGTTGGTGTGCCTGTTGAATACAGCACAAGGTAGCCCGTACCGGTAGCTCCAGTGCCGGGATAGGTCGCTGCATTCCAGTTTAGTACTACTGATGCACTGGCCGGTGTGGCTGTAAAGGAGGTTGGTTGGGCCGTAACCGGATTGGAAAGGGTATAAAAATTGAGGTCAGACCCATATCCGGTACCGGAACCATTGGTTGCATAGGCCCTGACGTTATAGAGTGTTTGGGGACTCAAACCCGACAGGGTACTGGTATAATTGGCTGTTCCGGATCCGTCATTGGTAGAATTGGCGCTAGGGACCGTCGGATTCACACTAAGTCCCCAGACAACTCCTTTTGCTGTTATGGAGGAAGCCCCCTGGGACAGGGTATTTCCCCCGCTGAGGGCGGAAGTATTGGTAATAGCGGTTATAGTATTGGTTGAAACAGAGGGAATCCCAGAATAACTCAGTGAAATATCATCCAGCGCAGCCATTGCATAGGGGAAACCAAAATCACTGATAAAGGTAAAGACAAGACGTACGGTAGTTCCCGCCAGTGAATTGGGAAGGGTAACCGTTTGGAGGGAAAAAGTATTAAAGGTATTAGAGGTGTTGGAATAAACATTGGTATACCCGGTTGTTGGAATGGTATTGCCCACTGGTGTTCGGGCAGTTGTGGTGGTATACACATTTAAAAAATCACCATTAGGATCGGTATTTTGGAAAATAAGATAGAATCCAAGGCTAATGTTGGTAGCGCCGGCGGGTATGGCAATGTCCCGGTAAAAATGATCTACAGTATTCCCCGAGCCCCCTGAAAAGTTACTCGAATTTGTTCCGGTGAAAGCGGCCTTGGTCCCGGAATTAGAGCCCGCGGCTGTACCCACATACCAGTTGGGTGAGTTTCCGTTTACTACGGTCCAACCATTGGCTGAAAAAGTAGAGGTGGCATTCTCAAATCCCCCATCGCTGGCGCTGATCAATTGTACCTGCCCAAAACCTGCCGTACATAAACCAAACAGGCAGTACAAAGTCATAGCTACGGGCACCTTCCTGAATAAGTGTAAAATTGTTTTCATAATCATACTATTAAAAAAAGAGAATAGAATTTCATTTTTCTTAAAAAAAGGCAATACGATCAATACTGATTTGATTTCCGCATTAGACGGAATACAGCATCAATGCCCAGCAGGTACTGACCAAAATAAATGGAGGACACGATGTTACAGGGGATATAGATTCAGGAATCTTCCGTTCAAGAGGACGGAAGGAAATGTACATCTTATGAAAAACACAAGATTACAAACCCAATACATCATTGCGTTACAGAGGTGGTAAGCAGAAACTCAAGAAAGCCGGGCTGTATGAAAGGCCATTTACATTCAAGACAACATTTGCCAAAATAATAGGATATAGAAAACAGTGTTCAGATAGAAATACGTAGGGGTACAGATCAGGAAAGGTCATTTTTGGTTTGTCCAAAAAAGGGATATACAACCGGGATTATTATGTCTATCCGGTAGAAAATTATAAAAATAAATTATGGGTGGGAAGATTTTAGGGAACTGTTATTGCCAATTAAGTGATAGACTTTACATATGGATATAAGAAATATAAAAATATATTTTGTAAAATACAGAAAATCAATTCCATAAAAAAAGGTGACCCTTTTTAGGGGGCCACCTCTCAGTTGGCATTCATATAATATCGAGAAATAGAAGGCTTTATCTCATGATCAGTACTTTACTGGTCTGTTGAATTCCATCGGCCCCACTTACCTGTAGCAGGTAGGTTCCCTGTGCGAGGGTATGGGTATCGAGTGTGACGATGGTACTGGCACCGGCTTTCACCTGTGTGACCTGCAGTACCTGTCCCAACTGGTTGATGAGTTTGATATTGAGATCTACGGTGGCCCCACTGACCGAAACATTCAGGTAATCCCTGGCAGGTATCGGGAATATATTGATTCCCTTCACCTGCAGCAACCTTACTACTTTGACCCTGGTAATACCGGAAGCGTTGTCCAGGTTGTACATCCGGATGCGGTAGTAGTTAGCACCACCCAGCGGAGACTGGTCGGTAAATCCGTAGGTACTTGGCACAGGCGAATTACCCTTAGCCTCTACCCTGCCGATATCCTTCCAGCTGAGCCCG
Source organism: uncultured Bacteroidota bacterium (assembly GCA_903906365.1). Lineage (GTDB taxonomy): Bacteria > Bacteroidota > Bacteroidia > Chitinophagales > Chitinophagaceae > Puia. Next base: position 144,405 of record CAIVKC010000038.1, read on the forward strand.
TCGGCACTGCGTTCCACCATATAATGGCTCATGTCAACTTCCTGCTGGGTAGTCCATTTCAGGCCCACAGTCTTGTCGGGGTTGAGCTCGGCATCAAAATCAATCAGGTTGAGCGGAAGTGGGTTGGTGATGATGCTGGTCGATCCAAGCGTAAATGGACTAAAGGCATTCACCCCTGCAAACCCGATGGACCCGTTGGTTACACTGCCATTGGTTACATAGGCACCGATTCCTACTGCATCCCATGCCGTACCATCATTATGGGCTATGGCCAGGGTGGGTATATCGGTCACATACAATTTCCCGTTGCATGGATTATTGGGGTTCCAATACATGGTCAGGTTGGCTGTTACACCCAGCGGCAGGCTGCTGCCACTGGCCAGGTTCAGCGTCCAGTAATCGCAGGTGCTGGTGCGTACCAGCGGGGATCCATAGGCGATAAGGCCCCTGGACTGGGAATTGGCCCTTATGTATTCTGCCGTATAGGTCTGCTCTGAACTATTGCTGGCGGCAGAGATCGAAATGGGCTCATATCCATTGGAGGATTTACCAATTGGGAAAGTAAAGTTGGTCGATCCAGTGCGCTGCATGGGACCATCCACATAAGAGGTAGTCGTATAATAGTTCGGATTTGCCACCGGGTCTGGTACAGCAGCTACTGCAGAAGCGGTGTTGGTCAGGATCAGCAGATCAGCTGCATCGGTGGAAAGCAGGCCGCTGGTCAGGGTCAGTGCCCCGGTCACCGTCTTGGCCACACTGGCATGCGCCGGGTCAATGAGCGTCGTACCACCACTGGTATTGTTGATGGTGAGACCGTTGAAAGTAGTAGACGTGGCCCCACCAATTACCTGGGCGGCAGCACCGTTGAAAGTAACCGTGCTGGAAACGGCTGTGAAGCTTCCGTTATTGCTCCAGTTGCCACCGACCTTGATATTGGTAGCCGTACCTGCGGAAAGCGAAGTAGAGCCGGCGATGGTGAGGTTACCGTTTACAAATAGGCTCGCCATGCTGCCTGCCGCACTGAGGGCTGTACTGCTGGTGGCCGTGGAAAGATGATAGAAGGTTTGTCCTAGCGCCGTCCCGTTGATGGCCTGGGCGATACCGCCCTTGAAGGTCACCGTACCGGCTGCATTGGGGGTAAATCCTCCGGTCGCACTGCCTGTATTATTATCGGTCCAGTTGCCGCTGGCAAAGATATTGGTCGCGGTACCGGCAGCAAAGCTGGTGGAATTGCCCATGGTCAGGTTGCTACTGAGATTGAGGGTAGTGATGCTTCCTCCCACACTCAGCGCAGTTCCTGCGGCCACGGTGGAGAGTCCCCCGAATGATTCACCGGTGACCGTCCCATAGATCTGCTGGGCGGCTGCACCATTGAAGTAAACGGTGCCCGTTGTCTGAACCAGGTTACCGGCAGTAACATTGGTAGTACCGCTGTCCGCCCAGTTACCGCCCAGAGTCAGGCCAAAGGTTCCGGCAGAAAGGGTGGCGGTACTCTTGATTTTCACGTACCCATTCACCCCGTTGGTCGTACTGGTTCCCAGGGACCCCTGAAGGCTCTTGGTGCCACTTCCTTCCAGGATCAGGTTGCCATAAGGAAGGATGGTGCGGGTGGTATTGTCATTGACCGTCTGGTTGCCAGCACCAATATAATCTACTGTCATTGCAGAGAGGGTGTTGGTCAGGAATTTATACTGGTTATAATAATCGGCTGTAGAGGCAACCCTGGTTACCTGAAGGGTTCCGTTGCCCGAGATCGTGCCTGCAGCCGCCGCATTGTTAAACACTGCATTGGCAGCCGGTATGAGCAGGGTACTTGCCCCATTCATATTCAGGGTATGGGTGACGGTGGTATTGTTGGGTAGAACACTCAACGCGGCTGTTGTATTGGAATTGGTCAGGTTATAGAAGCCGCTGATGGCATTGGCGCCAATCTGCTGGGCTGCCGTACCATTAAAGTTCACAGTACCTACTCCGGCTGTCAGGATAGCTACGCCCAGGGCCGTATTGGGATAGAGCCAGTTGCCCTGTAGGTTAATGGTTCCTCCGTTGCCTGTGGCCGCAAATACAATCCTTGCACCCAGGGAAGTCCCAGAAGAGGTGATATCACCGCCGACATTGACTACAGCGCCCGCAGCCAGGGTCAGCTGACCCACCCGGTAAGAACCGACCCCGATGTTAATTCCCTCAACGTCCAGGCTGCCGTCAATGGTCAGGGTCGAAGTCCCGCTTACCGAGATCTGGTCAGTAAAGGAATTTAAGTTGGGGGGATTGATCCTGACAGAACCGGTGCAATGCAGGTTTTGGTTTACCTGCAAAGTCAGATTCAGGTTACCGCCATTTTCTGCGTCATTGATCTGCAGGTTACTGGCAGTTGATGGCACATCCACGGTGACAGTCAGGCTGCTGGTACCGGTAGTGGTGATGATTACCTCGGTCGCATTTTGGTCAGGAATAAGACTGGATGCATGCCAGGTCACCCCGTCATGAGAACTGTTCCAGGTGCTTAAACTGCTCCAGTTACCTGATGTCACTGATTTAAAATAGTCAGTATTCAGGCTGATATAGGTGGTCGTAAAGTTAGCCGTTGAAGACGCTACGCCGGCCGTTCCACAGGTCGATGAAAGATTGGCTGAATTGTTGGCTATTACCTGGTAATAATAGGTAACAGAATTAGACAAACCCGTCAGGTTGAAACTGGTTCCGCTTGTAATGGTATACGTATTGGCCCAGGGGGCTCCTGCTGAACCCGGATTAACATTCAGGGTGTAGGAGGTAACTGATCCTGCCGGAGCTGTCCAGGACACTGTGGCGGAGTTTCCGGTAATGGCTGAAGAAGTCAGGCCAGTCGGAGCAGCCACACAGGTGTAGATACTGGTAAGCAGTGGCGTAGTAGAATACGCTCCTGAACAGGATCCCGCATTATTGTATGCAAATATGTATAAATGATAGTTGGTATTTGACACCAGGGTGCTGGAAGTAAAGGTGCTGGATGTTCCCACATAACCCGCGATATAGCTGATTCCACCTAAAGTATATGTATTTCCCTGGGTATAGGTCGTTCCATTGACCGGTACCGGTACCGTGGTACTGGTGCTAAAGAATATCAGGTAACCGGTCGGTGTTGGGCTTGGCGCAGTAATGCTTCCGGAAATAGTCGTAGTCGTACTCGTCAGGGAAATGAGCCCGGTGGGTGAATTGGGTGCTGCATTCACAGTGAAATTGGTGGCACTGGCCAGCGAAGGGTTACAGGTGGTAGTCACCCTGATCAGACCCGTAGTGGCTCCTGCAGGAACGGTAGCGGTGATCTGCACATCACTGACCACGGTAAAGGAGGTGGCAGCGGTGCCATTAAAGGATACGCCGGTAGCCCCTAAGAAGCCCGAACCATTTATGGTAACCGATACGCCCGGGGCGGAGGTACAAGATGGACTAAAGGAAGTCAGCGTGGGCAAACTAACAGTGAGGTTTACACCGTTATCAGTTCCGTTCACTGACGGATTACTGGCCACCACCCGGATCCGGTAACCGGTACCAGATACCGTTCCGGCAGGAATGGTCGCACTGATGGTTCCGGAATTGGCGGTACTGGAAAGTGGCGTACTTATATTAACCGGGGATGCAAATGATCCGGATGCGTTGGAAAGTTGTACTGTATAGGTATTCCCGGAGGCAAAGGTTCCGATGCTGGTAAAAGGCACGCTCACGCTCGCACCGGTAGAACCGGTGACACAAAATGGCGCGCCGGTGATCGTTCCGGTGGACACAGATGCACCGGTTGCAGTAAAGGTCAGCGGCGATCCGGAGAGACCCGCACTGGTGGCTGTCATTTGGTTTGTACCCGCAACTGCTCCCAGGGTCCAGCTGCCGACGGTATCAATACCGCTGGCGTTGGTTATCTGGGTAGTTCCCGTCAGGGTTCCCCCGCCGCTCAGAATCGCGAAGGTCACAGTTACCCCGGATACAGGGTTGCCGTAGGCATCCGTAACAAGCACGCTGGGGGCAATGGGCACGGTAGTGCCTGCGCCTGCACTCTGGTTATTGCCGGTGTTTATGGCAATATTGGCAGCAGCACCCCCGATTACCGTCACGGTGCTGGAATTCAGGATTTTTGTGCCATCAGTGATATCGGTCGCCGTCACTGTCTTGGAGCCGGCTGTTTTAAGTGTAACAGAGAAAGTCTGCACACCTCCAGCCAGTGCTTTATTGGCGGGCAGGACAGCGATTAAATCGGAGGATGTTATTCCCACGGTATTGGTGGAAGTGACCGGATTCCAGTATTTGTCAACCGCCTGTACGGTGGCATTGAAAGCTACTCCGGCAGCCTCTGAAGTCGGAGTACCGGTCTTTCCAAGCGTTGAGCCCGGTACAGCTGTCTCCCCTGGGAGCAGCAGAAGCAGTTTATTGAACGCGCCTGTTGCAATGGCCTGGGATACGATGGCATTGGTATAGCCGGTAGCAACCACTGTAATGGTCTGGGTGCCGGCGGTTTTGATCAGGCCGCCGGGTGTCAGGACAATCTGACCGGCGGAAATCGTATAGTCTGTTCCAGACACCAAAGTGGTTGTCCCAAACTGCACTTTGGTAATGGCCGCTCTCCAGGCTGAAATATCGGTAAAGGTAATGGTAAAGGGATTGTCTAAAGTGGCTCCCACCGCAGCTGTTAATGCAGGAGGGGCAAGCACCGTTGTCGTAGCCTGGACCTGAAAGTTATCCAGCAGTGTGGAGGACGATGTGCCCGTTGCAGAAGCCACATTTAAGTAAAGTGCACTTGGATTATTTGCCGTGCTGGGCAGTGTAAACAATGCCTCAACCCAGGTGCCCGAACCAATGGTAACCCCGTTAGGCGTATTAGGCGGATTAACCGGATTAACACCCACCGTTGTATAAGTTCCACCTGGGGTAAGCTTGTACTGGAGGGTAATATTCTGCCCGCCACCATCGGTTCTGTTTACCTGAAAATACACTTTAAATGAACTATAGCTCGGAAGCGCAGACCCGTTAAGCAGGAAGGTCCATGAATTATCGTGCAGCTGGGTCAAGGCATTATTTCCTGTCCCAACTGGATTTGCAACGATTGCATTGCCGCCTGCAGCTGTACCCCCCGTAGTCATGGCTAGGGTGCTAGAAGCGGTTAATGTGCTGCTAATATTTGGTGCAGTATAAAATGGTAAAGTGCTATTGTTGCTGAATAGATAATTGACAATGACTGCCGCACCAGAAACCGGATTGACATTCACCACGGAACTGGTAGCAGCTGTTAGCGGGCTGCCGTTTTGGTCGGTCGCCGTAATGGTCTGGGCACCGGGTGTATTTAGGGTAACATTGAAAGTATTTGTTCCCGCAACCAGGGCTGCATTGGCCGGCAGACCGGCTGCTCCATCCGTGGAGCTAATGGCTATAGTATGCGTAACGGTATTTACAATGTTCCAGTTAGCATCGACCGCATTAACGGTAGCGATCACGGTGGCCCCCACATTTTGTCCGGTAGGTGTACCGGTTTTTCCGGTGGCCGATCCCGGAGCGGCCGTCTCACCGGGTAACAAGATCTGCAGTTTTACCGCAGCACCCGCGTTCACCGTAAAGGCATTACTGGTCCCGGTTACGGCTCCTGAGGTAGCCGTAATCGTTTGGCTAGTGGCCTGAGTAAGGGTAATGGATTGACCGGTCAATACGCCGCTCACAAAAGAAGTAGAAGTGGTAGGTGTTATTGTGCCGGTTGTCGCACTGCTGGAAAGGGTAACTGTTCCTGTAAAGGAGGTGATGGCATTGCCACCTGCATCTGCTGCCGTAATAGTAGTCACCGTGAAAGGTGTTCCGGCTGTCTGTGTGCTAATATTGGAAAACACAAATTTAGAAAGAGCACCCACCGTGATATCAAACGCACTGGAGGTTTTAGTAAGTGTACCGGTAGCGGTCAGTGTATAGCCTGTCCCTGCCTTATCTATGGACAGGTTGCTAAAGGTGGCCACCCCGTTGACCGCAGCCACGGTCAGTGTACCGGACAAAGTTCCGCCACCCGGATTGGTCCCGATGGACATGACGATATTGCGGGTGTCGGTGGTAACCACATTACCGTTGGCATCCTGCACCTGAACCACCACAGCGGACATGGTTGCCCCACCTGTTGTGCTTACAGGCTGGGTGCTAAAGACCAGCTGAGAAGCTGCGCCTGGGGTAATATTAAATGTATTGGACGTTTTTGTGAATGAGCCTGTTGCAATGAGCGTATAACCGATACCTGTCTTATTGATGGACAACGTACTAAAGGTAGCCACCCCGTTGACGGCTGCCACGGTCAGTGTACCTGAGAGCGCGCCGCCACCCGGATTGGCGCCGATCGAAAGCGTTACATTGCTGTTGTCGGTAGTTACGACGTTTCCATTGGCATCCTGCACCTGAACTACCACACTGGCCATGGTGGCACCAGCTGCGGTATTGGCGGGTTGCGTGCTGAAAGCAAGCTGACTGGCCGCTCCAGGCGTAATATTAAAGGCACTGGAAGTAGCTGAAGACAGCCCGCCGTCAGTAGCCCGAAGCGTGTATCCAACACCTGTTTTATTGATGTTTAGATTACTAAAAGTAGCCACGCCATTGACTGCAGCCACTGTCACTGTTCCTCCCAACGTGCCGCCACCCGGATTGGTCAAAATGGCCATGGTGACATTACTGGTATTACCGGTTACAACATTGCCCGCGATATCGGTGATTTGAACTACGACGGAGGCCATGGTGGCTCCAGCCACTGTATTGACGGGTTGTGTGCTGATCACCAGTTTGCTGGCTGCGCCCACTACTATATTAAACGCGGTGGAGGTAGCTCCGGTCAGTGCGCCATCTGTGACCGAAAGCGTATAACCAGTACCCAGGTTATTTATGGAGAGTCCGTTGAAGGTTGCAACGCCGCTGGAGGCTGCCACGGTAAGTGTCCCTGAAAGGGTTCCCGCACTTGGGTTATTTCCAATGGCAATGGTTATGTTAGTGTTATCAGAAGTAACCACGTTTCCATAGGCATCCAGCACCTGTACCTTCACGGAAGGAGTAATGGTCGCCGTAGCGGCCGTATTGACAGGCTGTACAAGGAATCCAAGATGGGTGGCTGCGGAAGCATTAACGGTTACCGTGCTTACATTGGCGGTCTTAGTGCCATCGGTGATATCTGATGCTGTAACTGTCTTGGAAACATCCGGTGTTCCCGAAGCGGTCACGTTCGCGGTCACGCCGGAAGTCTGGAAAAGCCAGCCGGAAGGAGCATTCAACACTATACTTGTAGTGGATGGATCGATGTCCCCCACACTGTTTTCAGTAATTACGATATCCCCCAACGTTGTATAAACTGGGGAACTTGCGTTGGAAGCCTTGTCCGCTGAAATGAGCGTACCCCCTGAGGCGGGAGTAAGCGAAACCTGGGCAGTCGCAGCGGCGGTAAAGGCAAGCATCAGCATCATCCAGAAGCCTAATGCCTTGATAGCGGGTAAAAACTTTTTCATACAAGTACTGTTAAGAAATAAATTAAAATACGCCCACAGCCTGACATAAGTCAAACCTCAGGGATTGATCAGGGGTAATTCCAATAAATAAGATTCATTCATAAATCATTGCTCAAGACGTAACCTGTAGGGAATCTGTCCCTTTTCCAGGAAAGCCTGTCTTTTGTGGTGGAGAAAGCGGTAATGTGGGGATTTTCTTAAGGATGGATATTGTTAAAAACTTGATTTATAATATGTTGCTTTTGAAATGTCAGGTGCTGTGCTCTCCGGGCATGACTATCCCACAAAAAAATACCTCCGTATTTTTTAAAACTGATTCATCATGCAGGAAGAAATTCGATAAGAATGGATTTGCCGTAAAAGCCGAAAAATTACCTTGAGTAATAATCCAGCCCTTGAGGTCAAGAGGGAATCAACACTGAAGAAATTTAATAAGAATGGATTTAGGCTACATGCAGGTAATTAACTATAATTAACTACATGATTTGATAATAAAACTATAAATCTTTATCTGTATTAGCAATGATTTATATAAAATATTTTTTAAATGCTATTTATATTCTTTTGCAAGTATTTGCATATCAATATTATATGATATCTATTTTTTACCCAAAAACATTAGGAGTGTTACTGCTTGATTTGGCTGGATTTCGAAGCAAAAAATTAAAGAATATTCCTGCCTGATTTAGTGTAAATAATTAATTATTAATTCTTTATATTCTTCACCTGCGGTCTTCTCCATAAATCCCGGCTACAAAAGGCCGTTCCTTGCCAAAAAACACAGCTAGGTAATTACTTTGCTTTTCCCCCAAACAACTATCTAACAGTATTTAGATGTTTTCTATTAGCTAATGTTGGCATCAAAGTCTAGAAATCACAAATACTTTTCATTTGTTAAGTTCTTTATTAATATATACTTATACTTTAATTATTTTAAGTATACAATTTTCTCGGAACTACCCAATGAGCGCCTTATTTCCCCAGAGTATAAATGAAATAAGGGAGATATGACAAACGAGACGCCCCTTTTTGGAGGCGGGTTTTTCCAAAAGCTTTCTTAGGCAATCGTTTCACATAATACCGGCAGTATGGACTACCCAATTTACGCGCGGCTATTTACGCGTATTCGATGCACCTATGTTTGTTACATATCATTTCCGAAGGCGAAAAGAAACTCTCCGATGGATGAGATGGGAATATTCGACAGGTTCAAATATAAGAAACGGCCCCCTTTCGGGGGCCGCTCTATTTGGCATTCATACAATATTAAACAAACTCTTATAAACAGATTCTCTTATCTCATGATCACTAATTTGCTCGTCTGCTGGGTGCCGTCTGCCCCCATGACCTGAAGCAGATAACTGCCTTGAGCATAATTATGCACATCCAGGGTAAGGGTTGTATTGGCTCCGGCCTTTACCTGGCTGACCTGCATTACCTGTCCCAGCTGGTTGATCAACTTGATGTTGAGATCTACGGTGGCCCCGCTGATGGTAACATTCACAAAATCCCTGGCTGGTACCGGAAATACGCTGATGCCTTTGACCTGGAGCAGGCGAACGACTTTGATCTTGGTAAGACCAGATATATCATCCACATTCACCATCCGGATCCGGTAGTAATTGGCACCGGTAAGCGGGCTCTCATC
>CAIVKC010000039.1 GCA_903906365.1 uncultured Bacteroidota bacterium
TGATTCCTTAATTTTTTGTTTAATATGATTATCAAGGCACTACAAAAAGAATGGCTCTTACCAGGCGGGAGCAGTTTGTGAGGGAATAATAAATAAAAGAGTAAGCCTTCTCCTGTAAGCCAATTGCCTCTATTACTTAGAGGCTAATTCTATTATTAGGTAAGAATTTACCTCTATTGTGTAATTTAATAGTTGTTTCTACGTTCGCATAGAGTATTAGGCGCAATCTAAAAGCACCTCAAAAGACTGATTATGAAAATACTGTTACATCATCACTTCCTGCAAATTGCAAGAATCATTCCGGAATCTTTGTTAAGGCATGCCAAGAATTTGTCCTAGGGAAATTATGAAGTAACAGTATGGTTAATAAAGTGTTAGACTAGAATAAATCCTATATCGTATGACTTGGCCCTTTAAGATTGATGACCAAACCTACCTGTTTTTGAACAAGGGGAATGTCAGCGGGAAACGTTTTTCCGTGCTGGCATTGTTGTTGTTTTTTACGGTGGGTTTTTCCATACAAAGTGAAGCATTCCCTTCACCCGCCAACATGCTGAGCGGTCCACCCGATGTAACCAATCCCGCCACCGCCCTTAGTGTGGTGACCAACAATGCCGTGGCAGACGGCGTGACCACCAATAGTGTCAAAGCCCATATTGCAGATGCCACAGGAACCCTGGTTGCCAACCAGGCGGTTGTTTTTGCCATTTCCGGGGGTACCGGCAGTTTTGTAGGATCTTCAACGGTAAATACAGATGCCAGCGGAAACGCAGTCATTACACTCAATAGCACGGTTTCAGGAAATGTAACCATCACGGCAACCGTCAACGGGACGGCCCTGATCAACGGCAGCCCGGCAACGGTTACATTTGTAGCAGGCCCGCCTTCGGTTACCAATCCGGCCACCAAACTGGTTGTAACCGCCAACAACGCCGTTGCTGACGGTGTGGCAAAGAACAGCATTACGGCCCATATCGTGGATGCCAACGGAAACCCGATCGCAAATCAGGACGTTGCTTTCAGCACTTCCGGCATCAATCCCGTGATTAAAACGGATATCAACGGGGATGCGGTACTGGACCTGTCCAGCACCATTGTGGGAACGGTCACGGTAACAGCAAAAGTAAATGGCCTTATCATAACCTTCGGAAGCCCGGCCATCGTATTTTTTGTAGCAGGCCCCGTCGCCGTTTCTAACCCCTCCACCGCCCTGAGTGTTGTCACCAACAATGCCATCGCCAACGGATTGGCTACCAACAGCGTCAAAGCCCATGTAGCGGATGCCAACGGCAATCCTGTTGCCGGACAGTCGGTGGTCTTTTCCATTGCCTCGGGTTCAGGCGCTTTTGTAGGCGGTATCAGTACGGTAACTACGGATATAAACGGAGATGCAGTGATATCTCTGAACAGCACGGTGGCAGGCAATGTCGGCGTGACAGCCACGGTTAACAGTTTGTCCATTGTTAACGGAAGCCCCGCTGTGGTTACTTTTGTGGCTGGTGCCCCCTCTGTCCTAAGCCCCACCACAGCCCTGAGTGTGGTGACCAATAATGCCATCGCCAACGGGTCAGCTACCAATAGTGTCAAAGCACATATTACTGATATAAATGGAAATCCTACGTCCAACCAGACTGTTGTATTTTCCATACTCAGCGGAACCGGTACCATCGTCGGCAGCACAACAGTTACTACCGATGTAAACGGGGATGCCGTGATAACCCTCAATAGTACCTTAGCGGGAAATGTCAGTCTTACCGCAAAAGTAAACGGGGTTTCCATCCTAAATGGAAGTCCAGCCACCGTTACTTTTGTGGCAGGTGCGCCTTCCGTAGGGAACGCAGCAACCTCGCTCAGTGTGGTGACCAATAATGCGGTCGCAGACGGGACGGCCACCAACAGTGTCCGCGCCCATATCGTGGATGCCAACGGAAATGTGGTGGCTGGCCAGGATGTCGTATTCTCGATAGCCAGCGGAACGGGAACTTTTGTAGGCAGCACAACTGTCACAACCGACGCCAGCGGAAATGCCGTCATCACCCTTAACAGTATTGTTGCCGGAAACGTAGGTGTAACAGCAACCGTAAATGGGGCTGCCATTGTCACTGGAAGCCCGGCTATTGTAACTTTCGTTGCCGGGCCTGCTTCGGTGGCCAATGCGGCAACGGCCCTGAGTGTAGTGACCAATAATGCCATTGCAAACGGTGTGGCCACCAACAGTGTGCAGGCTCATATCGTAGATGCCAACGGAAATGTGGTAGCGGGCCAGGTTGTGGTGTTTTCCATTGCCAGCGGTACGGGTACATTTGTAGGAAGTACCAGTGTAACCACAGACGCGGGTGGCAACGCCGTAATTTCCCTCAATAGTTTAAAAGCGGGTAACGTAAATATAACGGCTACCGTAAACGGATCGGCCATTGTGACCGGAAGCCCGGCCATTGTTACTTTCGTGGCAGGCCCTCCCTCCGTATCTAACCCAGGCACCGCACTGAGTGTGGTGGCCAACAATGCGGTGGCAAACGGGATTGCCACCAATAGTGTGCAGGCCCATATTGTAGATGCCAACGGGAATGTGGTAGCCGGTCAGGCAGTCATCTTTTCCATTGCCAGTGGTTCGGGTACCTTTGTGGGAAGTACCACAGTTACAACGGACGCAAGCGGAAATGCCGTGATCTCGCTAAACAGCCTTGTTACGGGTAATGTTGGAATAACAGCCACAGTTAATGGATCTGCACTCCTAAACGGCAGCCCTGCCGTGGTGACTTTCATAGCCGATGTGCCAGCCGTTTCCAATCCGGCCACAGCCCTGAGCGTGGTGACCAATAATGCAAAAGCGAATGGTTCGGCAACCAACAGCGTGAAAGCTCATATCGTGGATGCCAATGGCAATCCTACCCCAAACCAAACCATAATTTTTACCATATCCGGCGGAACGGGAACTTTCGTTGGCAGCACTACCCTTACCACGGATGCGAATGGAGATGCTGTTATTGCTTTAAACAGCGTAGTTGCCGGAAATGTGAGCATAACGGCCACGGTAAACGGTACGCCCATTACCAATGGAAGTCCCGCAGTGGTGACTTTTGTAGCGGATGTGCCAGCCGTTTCCAATCCCGCCACTGCCCTGAGTGTAGTCGCCAACAATGCCATTGCCAATGGAGTGGCTACCAACAGCGTACAGGCGCATATTGTGGATGCTCATGGCAATATAGTAGCAAACCAGGCGGTTGTTTTTGCCATAGCCAGCGGAAGCGGCACCTTTGTGGGCAGTACCACCGTTACCACAGATGCCAGCGGCAATGCGGTCATCACCCTGAACAGCCTGGTGGCCGGAAACGTGAATATTACTGCCACTGTAAACGGCGCGGCGATCGTCAACGGAAGTCCGGCGGTAGTAACCTTCGTCGCCAGCAGCCCATCGGTGGCAAATCCTGCCACCGCCCTGAGTGTGGTAACCAACAATGCGGTCGCCGACGGTGTAGCCACCAATAGTGTGAAGGCGCATGTTGTGGACGCTAATGGAAATCCCACAGCCAACCAGACCATCGTATTTAACATATCAAGCGGAACCGGCACTTTGGTGGGATCCTCCACAGTCACTACGGATGCCAGTGGCAATGCCATCATCACACTGAACAGCACCCTGGCTGGTAATGTTGGCATTACGGCTACAGTAAACGGAACATCCATCATCAATGGAAGCCCGGCTATAGTGACCTTCGTTGCCAGCAGCCCCTCAGTGTCTAACCCTTCCACCGCCTTAAGCGTGGTGACCAACAATGCCGCGGCCTCCGGAGCCGCCACCAACAGTGTAAGGGCCCATGTTGTGGATGCCAATGGCAATCCAACCCCCAACCAGAGCGTCACCTTTGCTATTTTCAGCGGTACAGGCACCTTTGTGGGCAGCACCACGCTTACCACGGACGCCAGTGGTAATGCCATCATTTCCCTGACAAGTACGGTGGCAGGCAATGTCAGTATCACAGCCAAAGTAAATGGTATATCCATCATCAACGGCAGCCCGGCGGTTGTCACTTTTGTAGCGAGCAGCGCTTCAGTGACCAGCCCCACTACCACCTTAAGTGTGGTGACCAATAATGCGGTGGCCAATGGAGTGTCCACCAATAGTGTGCAGGCCCATATCACCGATGCAAACGGGAATGTAGTGGCAGGGCAGGTGGTTGTATTTGCCATATCCAGCGGTACAGGCACTTTTGTGGGTACCAATAGTATCACCACAGATGCCAGCGGCAATGCCGTCATAACCCTGAACAGTACAGTGGCAGGAAACGTCGGAATCACAGCTAAAGTCAATGGACTCAGTATAATCAACGGAAGTCCTGCCGTAGTCACATTTATTGCGGATGTGCCGGCTGTCGGTAATCCGGCCACCGCCCTGAGTGTGGTGACCAACAATGCGGCTGCCAACGGTTCGGCCGTCAATAGCGTGAAGGCCCATATCGTGGATGCCAATGGTAACCCGACTCCCAATCAAACCATCGTATTTTCAATATTAAGCGGTACCGGCAGCTTTGTCGGCAGTACTACGGTCACAACCGATGCCAGTGGTAATGCAGTCATTACCCTGAACAGCACCTTAGCAGGCAATGTCAGCATTACAGCCACGGTAAACGGCACCCCCATCATCAACGGAAGTCCCGCTGTGGTAACATTTGTAGCCAGTAACCCCGCAGTGGGCAATCCCGCCACGGCGCTGAGTGTGGTAACAAATAATGCGGCCGCTGACGGAGTGTCCACCAACAGTGTGAAAGCCCATATCGTAGATGCCAATGGTAACGTGGTGGCGGGTCAGCCGGTCATTTTTTCCATCCAGAGCGGAACTGGTACTTTTGTCGGCAGCACTACTGTAACAACGGATGCAAGCGGCAATGCCATCATTGCGCTTAACAGCGTCTTAGCGGGTAACGTTGCCGTCACGGCTAAGGTAAACGGGGCATCCATTACCAATGGCAGCCCGGCCATTGTTACCTTTGTGGCAAGCACCGCTTCAGTGGGTAACCCGGCCACCGCCCTGAGTGTTGTTACCAATAATGCGGTGGCTGACGGAGCCGCCACCAACAGCGTCAAGGCGCATATTGTAGATGCAAACGGTAATGTGGTAGCCAATCAAACAGTCATATTTTCCATATCCAGCGGTACAGGTACTTTTGTGGGAACGGCCAGTGTGGCAACAGATGCCAGCGGAAACGCAATCATCGCGCTGACCAGTACGGTGGCCGGTAATGTGAGCATTACAGCCATCATTAACGGGACATCCATCATAAACGGATCTCCGGCTTCTGTGACCTTTGTAGCCGGCGGCGCTTCTGCAGGTAATCCTGCCACTGCCCTGAGTATCGTGACCAATAATGCAGTAGCAGACGGAATTGCCACCAACAGCGTCAGGGCCCATATTGTGGATGCAAGCGGAAACGTGGTTGCCAATCAGTTTGTAGTCTTTACCATAGCCAGTGGTACTGCTGGTTTTGTGGGAATTGATTCGGTGAAAACAGACGCCAGCGGTAATGCCATCATCTCCCTGACCAGCACGGTGGCAGGAAATGCCGGGATAACCGCCACTATAAACGGAATTTCAATAACCAGCGGAAGCCCCGCTATTGTCACCTTTGTGGCGGGAAGTGGTTCAGTGGGTAACCCCGGAACCGCGCTGAGTGTTGTTACCAACAATGCCGCTGCCAATGATACTGCCACCAACAGTGTCCGGGCCCATATCGTGGACGTCAACGGCAATCCGGTGGCCAATCAATACGTGGTTTTCACCATTGCCAGCGGGACGGCCAGTTTTGTTGGAGTGGATTCGGTAAAAACTGATGCAAGTGGTAATGCAGTCATATCCCTGGTAAGTACCCAGATAGGTTCGGTAGGAATTACAGCAACCATCAACGGAGCCGCCATCGTCAATGGCAGCCCTGTAACCGTTAAATTCCAGGCTAGCGCTCCCGATGTTTCAGATACGACCACCAGGCTGACTGTCGTAGCCAATAACGCCATTGCCAACGGAACAGCCGTCAACTCTGTCAATGCCCATATTACGGACAAGCACGGAAACCCGGCAGCAGGCCAGACCATTATTTTTACCATTGCCAGCGGCACTGCCAGTTTTGTGGGTACCGATACCCTTACTACAGATACGAATGGCAATGCCCTGATCAGCCTGAACAGCACCTTGGCTGGTTCGGTAAACATTACGGCTACCGTTAACGGAACAAACATACCCAATGGCAGTCCGGCTATTGTTAAATTTGTGGCCGGGCCCGCCAGTGTTTCAGATACTGCCAGCCGGCTGAGCGTGGTGACCAACAATGCCGTAGCAGACGGAATAGCTACAAACAGTGTAAAGGCCCATATTGCCGATGCCCAGGGTAACCCGGTGGCTAATCAGCCGGTCATATTCACCATTGCCAGCGGCAGCGGAAATTTTGTCGGAATTGACACGGTTAGTACGGATGCCAGCGGAAATGCGGTCATACTGATCAATTCAACGGTAGCCGGCAGTGTAAACATTACTGCCACCGTTAATGGCAGTAATATCGTCAATGGCAGCCCGGCTGTAGTCACCTTTATTGCAGGTGCGGCTTCAGTAACAGACAGTCTTACCAAACTATTGGTCCTTACCAATCATGCCACTTCTAACGGAACCTCTACCAACAGCGTGGAGGCCCATATAGCAGATGCATACGGCAATGCGGTCGCCAACCAGGCGGTTATTTTCTCCCTTGACAGTGGCTCGGCGAGTTTCGTGGGATCTGATACCGTTATGACGGATGCCCAGGGGGATGCCATAGTAAAACTTACCAGTACCATTGCCGGGGATGCTTATTTATCAGCTACGGTCAATTCACTGAAAATTACCAATGGCAGTCCTGCGAAGATAACCTTTGTGAATGCTCCTGATCCTTCCAACGATTCTACCTATATAATTGTAATTCAGAATAATGCAATGGCAGACGGCGTGGCCCAAAATGCGGTCAGGGCCCATATTGCGGACCAAAATGGTACACCCCTTCCCGACCGGTATGTGACCTTCACGGTGGCCAGCGGCACAGCCGGATTTACAGGGGCCGATTCGGTGATGACCGATTCCAGCGGAAACGCTGTGATCTTCCTTACCAGTTCCAAACCGGGTGCAGTTACCGTAACGGCCACCGTTGATGGACTGCAGATTATTCATGGTAGCCCGGCCAAACTGCGATTTGTGGCTGAAGACATATATGTTCCGAGGGTATTCACCCCGAATGGTGACGGAGTCAATGACATCCTCCGGCCAATTCTGGTTGGCATCCCTGTTTTCCACTATTTCAGCATCTATAACAGGTGGGGGAACCTGATTTTTACGACCCAGGATCCCAATGCAGGGTGGGACGGAACTTTTAAGGGGGTAATTCAGCCGGTTGAAACCTATTTGTGGATTGCAGAGGGTATCAATTCCGAGGGTAAAACCGTTGTTCAAAAGGGAATGGTATCGCTGGTTCGGTAAAAACAATTACATCATGATGATAAACCGTAATGATCCGTGGTTGCAGAGATAATAAAAATGTGTAAATCAAATATCCAGATGAGAAATTTATTCTTATTACTGAGTTTGACTTTTCTTGCCAAATCTGTCTGCGCGCAGGAGATCAATTTTTCGAGGGTACAGGATATGGCCATTTGGTACAATCAATCTCTGAAAACCGATAAATTGAACAGTCTTAAACTCAACTACAGAAACGTGGAATACGGCGGATCTATAGCATATAACAGCGTGAGCGCCATGTATGATATGCCCCTTCTCTCCAAAGCTGCAAAGGACAAGCGAAATGCAGGATATTTCAGTTTCAGCGTAGCCGGTGCATCCGATAAATCAAACCAGGGCATCCTCAACAATACCCTGGGTATGCTGGGTATTTCCTATGCCATACCCATTTCGCGCCATGAAACGTACCTAAGCGCCGGATTTCAGGGGGGATACTATCATAGTCAGCTCAATTTAAGCGGGGTTTCCAATGCATTTGGGGATCAATATGACAACTATGGTCCCATTGAAGGAGCTGCCAGCAATGACCGGCTGGCCAATGGCTGGTCCTATGGTCATTTTAATGTAAATGCCGGTATTTCTATATTTAGTAACTCCAAAAGTAACAAATGGTACCTGGGTACCTCCGTGCTTCAGGTAAATCATCCCTTCACTGACAAACTAAAAACGGATTCTTTACGTTTAAAAACAGGAATAGGAATACAGGGGGGGTACCGGTATATTACTTCCAGCGATGATGAAGTGGCCTTTTACATGAATATGAACTGGCAGGGACCCGCCAACAGGCACTTTTACGAACTATGTTATTCCAAAGCCATTCCAAATGTTCCAGGGGGAGCGGCCATTGGAATCGGGCTTGGATACCGATACACGGATGCCATTGTACCGAGTATAGAACTAAAGTACCAGAAGCTGATTGTAGGATTAATGTATGATATCAATATTTCAACCATAAGTGCGGCAGGTATTCAGAGAAACGGACTTGAACTTTCCTTGAGGATCGATTTTTAGAATTACCCGCCTCCTTCATCCAATAACCGATAGAAAAATACGACCCCATGAATAAGGTAATTATTGCCTTTATAGTATCCATGCTGTTTGCAGCCCAACTACTGCACGCACAGGATACCTCCAGAATTCCGGTAGACAGCAGCGCCCGGCTGATTGTTGACAGTATGCCGCCTAAAATACAGGATACTGCCACCAAAGTCTCTGCCGATACTTCCAGGAAGGCCAATGATAGCAAATGGCAAATGAAGGATGTTACCGAGGAAAGTCACCAGACTGCCCATCGTGATTTGGATACACGCTGGTTCATTTCACCCCTTTGCAAATTCCAGGTGCAGGATTTCGGTATGCTGGAAAAAAATCATTACGGCTACCTGAGCAATGCCAATACCCTGAGTTTCCAGCAAAAGAGTAATATGTCCGTCTCCCTTTCTGCTTACAAGAATATCACTTCCCGCATTTCCTTCAGTGCCGATCTTGGGATCAGCTATGGGCATGTGACCAATGCAGAAACCCTGATCAGCCAAACCAACGCCAAGACCTATAACCTTCTCAATGCGACCGTTTATTATCACCTGCTGCCTGCCAACTACCGGTTGCAGCCATATATTTCTCTGGGAATAAACGATATTATTAATTCGGTATCTTATCCAAGTGCCCCGGTAGGGGTGGGGGTTAAATTCAACTCCAAGAAAATCATGCTGATGGGACAGGCTGCCTATGGATATTCGGTCAGCAAGAACATTGCCAACACCATGATGTATTCGGTTGGAATGTATCTGCCCATCAACAGCAAAAAGCATAAAAATCTGGATCAGGATGACAAAGAGGCTTCCGACAAGCCAAAAAATAAGAAGGATAAAAAGGACGACAAGGATCTCCTTGCCGATGCTAAAAAAGACAATTCCAAATCGGATACAACGGCTTCCAAAAATGGCACCATTGTGAATAATATTTATATCAATATCAATATGGATTCCCTGTTGAATGCCAAAAGAGGGGCCAACGGTTCTGACGGACAGGGTGGTGTCAACGATCATTTTGATCCCCTGGATCTCCATGATTTTACTCGCGGTGACTACAAGATTGATTCTGCCGATGGACGGCGGGTTATTAAATTCGTGGTTTATTTTGAGTTCAATATGTATTCCCTGAATTCAGGTGCCTTTGCCGCCATTGACAGGGTAATCAACCAAATTCGCCGCAATCCGGGGTTATCCGTAGAAATTAAGGGCTATACCGATGATGTGGGCACCCAGGAATACAATATCTTCCTGTCCAAGATGAGAGCGCAAATGGTCTTTGATTATATGAACTCAAGAGGAATACCCTCAGAGGCGATGAGTGCTCATTATTTTGGAAAGGAAAACCCCGTAGCCGACAACAATGATCCCAATACTTCCTGGCTGAATCGCCGTGCTGAAATTGTAATCCACAAAAAATAACAGTCTTCCTGTCTAATAGCGGGCCGGCGCCCTGCAGCATGCTGCAGGGCGCTGCCTTTTTGGGCACACGCTGTATTAACCTTTGCCTTCCTTTTTAAATGGCTGGGGTTATTTGGTGTAAAGGAAAAGGAGCACTTATTACAGTAAATAAGCATCCCATGGCCGGCAAGTGATTTTTAGGGAGGTTTGTTCTCCGAATTTTGGGGATTGGTATCCAATAAAGTCCGTTTTGTCCCATTTTCGACCCGGAACTCAGCTTACTTACCTAGTTTTGGTGCTGTCCCGGGTATTCTGCCGGCACCTGTCATTACAGGGAGGATCAAATAATAAATTCCAAAAAAATCAAATTCATGCAAAAATTATTCTTTCCCTTTGCCACCGTCGCGATTTTGATAAGCTCCGCATTCAGCCTTGCAGGATTTCAGGACTGGAAAATAAGCGATGATTACTCTATTAAGTTTTCCAGTGAAGATCCTTCGGGAATATTCAGGGGATTAAAAGGAACGGTCAAGTTCGATGAAAATGACTTGGGTTCCTCTAAATTTGATGTGGCTGTGGATGTGGCCTCCATCAATACGGGTAACGGCATGAAAAATACACACGCAAAAAGTGAGAAATGGTTTGATGCAGCCAAATTTCCCCTCATCACTTTTTCTTCCACAGAAATAACCAAAACGGCCGGCGGTTACCAGGCAAAAGGAACACTTGAGATGCATGGTGTAAAAAAAGAATTTGTTATTCCCTTTATTTACAGCCATGATGAGAAAGGAGGCCTATTCACAGCCAGTTTCGATATTAACAGGATGGATTTCAATATCAATACGGCCGAACCCAATCATGGAGCTGCCAAATTAAAGGTGGATATTTCAGTGCCTGTAAGCAAATCCTGACAAAATATGTTCAAAAAAAGATTTTACCAGGGCATTGCAGCGGGGGCATTGGCATCAGTGGCGGCGCTGCTTTATAACCGTATTTATTTCTTTGCCCTGGAGGCTAATTTCTCCAAACTGGTGAACCCCGGCAGTCTAATTGCAGCCAATGTGCTGGCTTGTATGCTTGCGGCCCTAGGTTATGTCCTGTTGGAAAAATGGGCCAAAAACCGGGCGGAAGTCATGTTTAATATTTTATTTTCCGTTGCTTCTTTCGGCAGTATCCTATTGCCTTTCGCTGCCAAACTACCCCTGGATATACAAAATCCCGAATTATTCCCCGGACTGACTGTGCCGATGCATTTTTTCCCGGCACTGGCATGGCATACACTTGCCCCCCTTTTCCACGGAAAATCAAGTAGCGGTCATTGAGGGTAAAGAATTCGTGCGGAGGAAAATAAGCCGACCATCCTTGGTTGCCTAACCCAATCCGGGGTTGTATGAACCAACTGCCACTTTTACCTGGTGCTCAAGCCCATCATCAGCAAGTATCAATTCCCTTCCCTCCCGGGTTATTCCATCCGTTACGATACGGGTTTCTGGTTCAATACCGGGATGAGCAACTGCGATATGGTACAGGGAGCTTTCAAAACGGTAGTGAAATACAAATGGTTTACCCAGGGGACCCGACCCTGCTGAAAATGAGATCCTGTTTCCCTGAATTTTCACTCCGAGCAGGTACTCTATGATAAGCTGGTACATCCAGCCAGCAGATCCTGTATACCAGGTCCAGCCTCCCTTTCCTGTAAAACCAGAAACGGCATACACGTCTGCGGCCACAACATAGGGTTCGCTCCCGTAAACAGCTGTTTCTTCACCTGTACTCCCATGGTGGATGGGGTTGATGAGGGAGAATAGCTCCCAGGCACGTTCGTATTTGCCCGCGGCTGCAAAAGCCATTACCAGCCATATGGCTGCGTGGGTGTATTGGCCCCCGTTCTCCCTTACACCGGGTACATAACCTTTTATATATCCCGGATTGGATTCGGATTTGTCAAAAGGAGGGGTGAGCAGTTGAATTAATGAGGCCTCTTTATTAACGAGATGGATGTCCGCCATATGGATGGCTTTTGAGGAGAGCTCAGGGTCGCCTGCTCCTGAGAGGACCGACCAGCTCTGGGCGATTGAATCTATCTGGCACTCACTGTCACCGGCTGAACCAATCGTATTTCCGTCATCGTAATAGGCTCTTCTGTACCAATTTCCGTCCCATCCGCTGATAGCTATATTTGATTTGAGTTTTGCCGCTTCATCCAGACACAGGTTTGAAAATGACTGATCCTTTCTATCCCGGGATATAGCCGAGAATTCAATGAGAACTTTATACAGGAAAAAGGCAAGCCATACGCTTTCTCCTTTGCCAGACTTTCCAACTTTATCCATCCCGTCGTTCCAGTCGCCTGAGCCAATCAGTGGCAGACCGTGCATGCCAAATTGCAACCCATGCTTTATCGAACGCACACAATGTTCATAGAGTGTTTCTGCCAAGGGTGACCGTGTGGGAAGATCATACACCGACTCTTCACCAGGAGTCAATAATCTGGCTTCCAGGTAATGGGATTTTTCATCAAGTATTTCCCTGTCACCGGTTTGGGAGATGTATTTGTAGGTAACAAAGGGAAGCCACAGATAATCATCAGAACAGCGCGTACGAACCCCTTTCCCAAGTGGGGGATGCCACCAATGCTGCACGTCCCCTTCCTTAAACTGACGGGACGCGCATAGCAGGATATGCTCCCTGGCCAAGGCCGGATGGGTGTATAATATTGTCATGGAGTCCTGTAGCTGGTCTCGGAAACCAAATGCCCCCCCCGATTGGTAAAAGCCACTTCTTGCCCAAAAGCGACAGGCCAGCGTCTGATACATTAGCCATCCATTGGTCAATAAGTCAAGGGAGGGATCCGCTGACTCTACCCGCAGGCTGCCGAGGGTCCTTTCCCAGAAATCCGTATTTTCCTTAAAGGAGCTATGAATGCTCTCCATATTCCGGTATCTTGTAAGAAGGTCGATGGCATCTGAATAATTTCTTCCTGTTCCCAGGGAAAATATGACTTCATGGTCCTGGCCATCTGTCAAATCAAAACAGGTCTGCAGGGCAGTGCAGGGATCCAGAGCTGCCCCAGATTTACCCGAAAGATGAGTGCGGCTAAGGGCATCTGGTTTTTGGAGGGTGCCGTTACGCCCGATGAATTCGGTTCTGTCGGCCGTAAACGTTCTTGATGGATCATTGACCTGAAAAAAACAGACTTTTTCACAGAATTCCGTGTTGTAGGTATTGGTAGCCAGAATTGCCCCGCTTTCCACATGTACCCTGGAAATAATGTGGGCAGCTGATTTGTTTTTCAATTCACCCAATACCCATTCAATATAGCCTGTAGCAGAAAGTCTGCGCGGCCTTCCGCTTTCATTGCGGATTTTTATTATTATGAATTTGATGGTGCAGACCGGATCAACGAAAACGGTCATTTCAGAATAAATTCCGTCCTCTTTGCATTCAAACCTGCTGTAGCCAAAACCATGAATGGTTTGGTAAACGGATTTTCCGCAGGCGGGAAGGGGTGTTGGGGACCAGAAATAACCAGAGTCTTCATCACGGAGATAGAATGCTTCGCCAGATGGATCAGATACGGAGTCATTGTTCCAGGGACTTAACCGGAATTCATGGGCGTTTTCTGACCAGGTATAGGCCTGGCCGCTTTCCGAAATCACCGTTCCAAATTGCTGGTTGGCCAGTACATTTACCCAGGGAGTAGGGGTGGCCTTATTTCCCTGGGTGATTATGACATATTCTTTCCCATTCCCTGAAAAGCCGCCATACCCGTTGAAAAAGGTTAAGTCACTCAAAACAGTTAGAGGGCTGTTAATGGGGGCAAAGGTGGTTTTGGGGGAAAGGTTGGGAATGCTTGGTTTGACGATAATCCGTTTGTTGATCTGATAGGCCAGGGAACCTTTCAGATCTGAAACCACTATCCTTGCAACCGCCTGAAACAAAATACGATCCTCTTCAGAGATCTGATCTGCCGACCTGATGAAAATACCCCCGGGGCGGTCACTGATGTCCGAATCCACTCCGGCGCTAATCAAGCCGAGCAGCTGATTTTGCAGCAACTGTCTGTATCCTCCATGGTCCTCATTCCAAATGACCAGATCCACTGCAAGTCCTTTGAGGCGCCAATATGCATGGGCCTGTACCAATTGTTTAACCAGGCCAATGTTGGCGGGGTCCTCAATCTGCAATAGAACGATGGGCAGATCCCCCGAAATGGAATAGCTCCAAAGCCCCGACTGGCCTCTTTGGTTTTTAACCAGCAGGGCCGGATCTGCCCGAAGGGCGGGATTTGAAAATATCACCGATGCGGCCATGCGGCTGTATAACTGGGCATCAGATTCTGTGGCATTGATCTGACGGAGCACGACCTGGCTATGTGTCCAGGAAAGTTCGAATACCCTGTCGGTGAGATGCCTGTCCTGGTATTTTTCAACCAGGGAAAGACAGATTTCCCTGCTTTCTGCTATGCCGGTAACCATGTCCACTATAGCCGTTTCATTGGGTTCTATGTTTATCCTGTAACGGATCGCGACAATTGGATCAAGCACAGATCCATCGCTACCGGACAACTGTCCGGACTCCGACATGACTCTGGGATTGATGACGGAATTTTTCCTCCCGACAAATTTCATTCTGTCCGTTTCATAGGAGATATTTTCTTTGGCGACACCCTGAATATTCATCAGATGAAACATCCATGGACATTGTTCTTCCGAAGATCTTGGCCGGCGTGTACAGAGAATGGCATGTTTGCTTTCCAGTATCTGGGTTTGTACAAAAAGATTACTGAAGGCAGGGTGAGCAGCATCCGAGGCAGCCGAAGTCAGTACGACCTCTGCAAAACTGGTAATATCCAATGCTCTTGACTTTTTGGAACGGTTGGTGATATGAAGCCTTCTTATTTCTATATCATCTTCCGGAGAAACGACAATCTCTGTGTATGTTTCTATCAAATCATCATGGCGCCTGAATTCCGCCCTCCCCTGTGAAAAGACGACCTCGTAGTTCCTGGCTGGACGAAGGGAAGGCTGGTATCCGGAAGACCAGAAATTTCCGGTTTCCAGGTCCCTGATATAACAGAATGTTCCCCAATTATCACAGGTGCTGTCCTCTCGCCAGCGGGTTACCGCAAGGTCTTTCCACCTGCTCGACCCTGCTCCCGAATTAGTAACCATGACGTGGTACCTGCCGTTGGACAACAACTGAACACTCGGAAGGGGTGTGTGGGGTGTATTAATCACCTGCATTTCGGATTCAGGCGCCGATACGCTTGATTCTTCGATATCTGCCGATGGCGAATAATATGCAATGGACTTTGGAACTTTCTCCTGCAGGAGCAGCAGGGTTGCCTGGAACTGGGGCTCCGATTCAAACCTTTTTTGCATGGGCCTGTCAAGCAGGAGATAGGCCAGTGATAATAGACTCATACCCTGATGGTGAACCATAAAAGACCGTATGGTTACACTGGACTGACCCCTTGGCAGACGCGATGGGGTATAATCAATGGCTTCATAAAGGCCATACCTTCCGCCAAAACCCCGTGCAGTTAACAATTCCAGATTCTTGCAGGCTTCCTCTGGCGCTACCATGAGTGCCAGCGCAGAAGCATAGGGTGCAATAACCAGGTCTTCTGCAAGTCCCCTTTTGAAACCAAGACCGGGTACCCCGAATGCCCTGTACTGGTAGTTCAGGCTGGCATCTACCATATTGAAGCCGGATTCGGAAATGCCCCATGGAATTTCTCTTTGGTTTCCATAGTTGATTTGAATATCCACCATCGCCTTGTAAGTATGGTTAAGCAGCGTATTGTCGTAATCAGGCATTACAAGCAGCGGCATCAAATACTCAAACATGGAACCACTCCATGACAGCAAAACAGGGGTTCCGCTTCGGTTGGTCAGCTGCCGCCCAAGTGCAAACCAACTTTCCTGTGGCAGTTTCCCTTGTGCTATTCCAACAAATGTCCCCAGTCTTGCTTCAGAAGCAAGCAGGTCATATGATCCCGGGTCTTTCCGGTGGTCTTCCACATTGTAGCCTATGGTCAGGAGTTTCTGCCCTCTGTCAAAGAGGAATTCATAATCAATGTCTGCAAAAGCCAAACACATTGCTGCGAGGTTTTCCAGTGCTGCTAATTTTTCTCTGGCAAAAAATCCTGTCTTTTCACTGCAACTTTCGATCACATCCAGCCAGTTATTTTCAGCTTCGGTATTTTCATTCCCGGATTTTTCCAATAGCCTATCTGCAAGCGTTTCTTTAAGAACACTAAGTTCCCTTAGTGTAGGGATATCGGTGAAGTAGCTAAAGTCCTTGAATTTTTCCGGCATGGGCACGAGTAAAGGAGCCGGTACCAGTTCATTAATTTCCTTTATCATTTGACTGCACTGGCTCAATAAATTCCTTGACCAGTAATAGGCCTCTGTTTCCTTTTGCGAATCCAGCTGTAAAATCAAAGAGGAGGATTCTTTTTGAAGGATTTCAATCCGATTCCTTTCATCAAATAGGGATAAGGAAGAATCGTTCCCTGCCTGTTCGAGTTGCAGCCTCAATGGTGCCAGGTCGAATTCACCCGAGAGTTCATCCTGCAGCAGATCAAGGGTATCTCCGAGTCCTTCAAAAAAGCTGCGGGTAATAATTTTACGTCCAGCCGCATTGCGAAGACCGTTATATAGGGTAATCAGGTGTCCGGCTAAATTACCGCTGTCAACTGTCGAAATATACCTGGGGGGCAGTGGATGCAGGGTTTTGGTATCATACCAATTGAACAGATGCCCGTGAAACCGCTCCAGTTTTTGCAAAGTGCCCAGGGTATTACCGGTACGTTCAATTAGTTGACCGGTAGTAATGTATCCGAAGTCCCATGCGGAGAGATTGGAAAGCAGGGACAATCCGATGTTTGTAGGGGATGTCCTGTGTGCGATTCTTTCCACTGGATGTTCCTGGAAATTATCCGGAGGTAGCCAGTTGTCTTCCTCCCCTACGAAGATTTCAAAAAATCCCCAGATCTTTCTGGCCAGTTTCCGCAGGAATACGGCCTGTTCCGGTTTAAGAACGGTCTTTGATAATGGCTTAGACAAACTCACCCACCAGGCGATGCCCGGGGCTGCAATCCACAGGAAAAGTACGGGTATACCGGTAACCAGGCTGATGGGTGATGAAACGGTGATATAAACCAGCATACCGATTCCGGTAATTGGGGCAAACCACATCAGGGAATAGGTTGCAACCAGGGTTTTTGCTCTTTTATTTGGTTTCTGGTGGGAAGGGTTCCATTCCAGCAGTTTTTTTCTGGAAATAATCATTCTCCAGTTGGTTCGGAGTATGGCATCCAGGGTGTAGTAGGCTTCGTATGGCAGGCAAATAATGGTAAAAATGGTCTGAAGGAAATTGCCGGTAGCCTCACTGAGTGAATCCCTGAAATGCTGTGCCGTTGAAATGTCTTTTGGTTTCCTCAGCAGGTTACCTGCGGTGGCAACCAGCTGGGGCAGTAAAATCATAGCAATCACCGAAATGGTCCAGAACCAGGCAGCGTGCAGGATTATCCACCCGGATAAGAGCAGAAAAAGAAGGGAAGCCGGCACCAGACTTCGACGAAGGTTATCGAAAATTTTCCAGCGGGAAAGAGCAGAAAGGTGGTTTCTTTCCCAGCGGCCTCCGGCTCCAGGTACCAAAGGCAGCAGCCAGGCGCCTATCTGCCAGTCCCCCCGGATCCATCGGTGCCTGCGTTTTACATCCGTATTGTAGTGTAAAGGGTATTCCTCATACAATTGCACATCACTCAGTAGTCCGCAGCGCGTGTAACAGCCTTCCAGCAAATCATGACTGAGGATCCTGTTTTCGGGAAAACGGTTGTCCAGTACTTTTGAAAATATGTCCACATCGTAGATCCCTTTTCCAATAAAGGACCCTTCTGCAAAAAGATCCTGATAGACATCAGAAGTCGCCCTAGTATAGGGATCAATCCCTTCCACATTGCCATGGACCCTTGCAAACAACGAACTATCAGCCGAAGGAAGGCTCATGGCTACACGGGGCTGAAGAATTCCGTAACCTTCGGTTACCCGCTTTTTTTTCTCATGGTAGCGGGGTTGGTTGAGTGGATGGGCCATAGTGGCCACTATTTTCCAGGCTGAATCTCTTGGAAGCTGGGTGTCTGTATCGAGTGTGATGACATATTTAATCTTTGGAAGGATACTTTGGTCTCCGATCAGGGCCGAAAAGAAGTCCTTGTCCTGGCCACGAAGTAATGCATTTAGTTCAGTTAGTTTGCCGCGTTTGCGCTCATATCCCATCCACATTTTGTCTGGCTGGTTCCACTTCCTGGGCCTGTGAAATAGGAAAAAGATGTCTTTTCTCTCCGATTTGTATTTATTATTTAATTCTTCTATTTGGCGGCTGGCAGCGTGCAGCAGGATCTCGTCTTCCGGCAGATGTTCCGTGGGAGCGTCAGCAAAATCTGTCAATAGTCCGAAATGGAGATGGGTGTCCTTGTTTGCCAAAAAGTGCACCTCCAGCGTTTCTGTCATTTTTTCTATTTCATTCAAATCCGTAAGCATGGTTGGCACCACAACAAGAGTCCGGCATACATCCGGAATGGCCCTGGAAAAGTCCATCCGCGGAAGTTCAAGCGGATTGATCACCAGGGTTGCCAGCCAGTTTACAAGGGAGACCGCAAGTTGGCTTGCGCACAATACGGATAGGATGGCCGTTAGCAATAGCCATCCGGCCTGGAGATGTTCTCCATAATAGGCTTTCGCGAAAAGGCCTCCTCCAAAAAGGAGGGAAATAATGAAAATCGAGTTTGCATAAAAAAATAGCGGAAACCGGTAAATGATCCATCGCGCTCTTTCAGCCAGGGAAAATCGATATCCTGAATGTTTCTCTGTTTCGCGAATGCCTTTTCCGATCAGGTAATAGCCAACGTGGCGGCTGCGCAGATCGGGATCTTCTTTTTGATCCCCTTCGCGGGCAAGCTGGACAACCAACAGTGCCACTTCATGCTCTGACAATCCACTCTTCTTAGCCAACCTTTCTACGATGTGCCGGTAGCGGTCGCGGGTCGAAAAATCCATATTTGCGTACCCTCCGTTAAAATCCTCACGCAGGATTTTTTCCACATCGCTTGTTGATTCCACAAATTCCTGCCAGTCTGTTGTACCCAGAAATCTAAGGGAGCTTATACTATTGCTCATGGAAACCTGGTCAGCAGCCTGTTTTTGAATTTCAGCCAATACAAGTTCATTGCTGGTCTGGCCGGTTTCAGACAGTCGTTGTTCGATCCAGTTGAGTGGCAGTGCCAGGGAGGGGCCCTTGCCCTGTAAATGCCGGGTTAATTCAGCGACAAATGAACTGACCATGGGCGGGCCTGAACGGGCCATGTCTGCGATCACCAATATCAGGCTTTTAGGGTCTTTTTCCGCTGTCTTAGTCATTTCTGATGCCCAATAGTCGGCCAGGTTCTGATATATCCTGTCCATGGCGATCTGGGCTGCCAGTCTTCTTAGGTTTTCTATCAGGGCGAGCCGAAGCATGATCGGAATGGCCCAGAGCTCCCCCAGTTTCAATTTGGTGTTTTGTTGGTAAGAAGATATGAAATTGGTCAGGCTTTTGGAATCAATTCTGCCATCGCTGTGCGAAATGATTTCTATGGCAATATCATATACCCTGGGTAGACCTGCAGAAGGGCCCATAAGAAGCCTGGGAAGATCTTCGCTGTAGCCCTTTGGCAAATGTTTCTTGCCCGTTCTAATTTGTTCCTGAATTAGGTAAAAATTGTCAAGCAACCATTCCCCGGCGGGAATAATCCGGCTTTTTGCCTTGACAGCATCAGTAAGAAGTCCATGAACTTCCAACAGCAGTTCCTCGTTAGCTGCCAGCCTTTTGAGTAGTTTATTGGGAGCCCTTTGCTTTGCAATCTGGTGACGGCCTGCCAGTTTTTTTCCGTACTGCTCCATTTGATCCGCGCTGAACAATTCTGCGCGTAACGGAGGCTTCTCGTTGATGTATTTCTTCATCAGGTTGTCGCCAGGAAAAGAAATCCTCAGGTGTGAGAGAAGTTCCTGTATAGAAGTGGTTTTCAAGATAGTTGAATCAGTTTTTAATGAAAGATTTCCAGGCAGGTGCAAATAAATTAATCCTATCTGCCCCGTCCTGAATAAAGGGCATATGTTATCCTATGATAACAGAACGAATTACATGCCATATTCTTTGGGCGAAATATTTTAGGGAGGGGTGTGAACGGTCAGGTAAAGATATACCCTAAAGGACCATAACGCTGATTTATTATTGAGAGGAGTACTCCGGTTGGCAGTTTATCCCTTGCAGTCCACGAAGGGTGGTGAAATTTAATATTAGAAAAAAATAATTTCGGAATGATTTTGACAATAATTGGTAGGTATGGTACTATTTGGCAAAAACGAGTAAATAATCATTTTATGGATAAAAGTTTGATTAATATGGAAGTTTCCAGGAAATTAAAGGGCATACTTGATGAGATCAATATTTGCATTTTCAACACCAGTGATTTTCTTAAGCGTAGGATAGTTTCCGGATTGATGAGTACTGCCAGGGTAGATGAAGATTCCACCCTTTGGTTTTTTACTGAAAAAAATTCAAAGCAGGTCATGGATATAGAAGCCAACAGGGCAGTGCATTTGGTGTTCTCACATCCGGCCAAAAGTAATTTTGTGGATATCTGGGGACAGGCCATTCTTATTGAGGACCGTATCAAAATCGATGAACTCTGGAGTCCGGTAGCCCATGTCCTTTTCTTAAACGGTAAGCCAAAATCCGATATATGCCTTATAAAGGTAAAACCTCAGAAAGCGTATTACTGGGATGGGGACATCAACCAGTCTGTCGGATACCTGACTTCCCAATTCCCCACTCCAACGGACACATGACATGTTCCTGTTTTATCTGATGCGGGGTAATTCCAGAATATATTTCCCGACACTGAGAAAATAATTCCACAATGCTTCGGTTACCAGCGCCATGTTTGCCCAAAACCCAGCCTTTAACAATTCAATAAAATGGCAGGTATAGACATGCCAGATTCTAGGTAAGTTCCCGCAGGACAGGTCTGGTCAGGCAGGTGGGACCTCCCCCTCCCTTTACGCTGATTTCGTGGCCCATGTAAGTTTGAACATAGCAACCGGCCCTTTCCAGCAATTCCCGGGTCTTGGGACTGCCCTCTGAGACCAGGCAATCCCGGGGTGCAAGGGCCAGGACATTGCATCCCATGGTATCAAATTCCTGCTCCGGCACCTCTACCAGCCGATAGCCCCGGTCAAGCAATTGGTTTCGAAAGGCAATGGGAAGGAGGGGAGAAAATACAACAGCCAGGTCTTTATCAACCGGACTGAATACCGACATCAGGTGAAATACATCAGCGGGTCCGCGGTAATGGGGTAAATCAGCTTTTATAACTTCAATGCCCAGCGGAGCAAGCATTTCCCGTAACTGCCCGATTCCATGCAGGTTGGTTCTGTAGGTGTAACCTACAGCCAGCGTATGCTGGTCCAGCCAGGCAACATCTCCTCCTTCCAGGGTACCCGGATAAGCGATCTCACCCAGCACAGGTATTCCTGCCTTCATAAACGCTTCCTGTTCGGCCTTAGGTTCTCCTTTCCTGGCCTGTTTTCCCATATTGCAAAGGATCATGCCGGCATCTGTGGCGATGGAAGCATCCCTACAATAAAGGGAGTCCATGGTAAGGGAAACATCCTCCCTCAGATAATGGATTTCAATTCCCCGGTTGTGGAATATGGCTTCGAATGCACTGTATTCCGCCACTGCTTTTTTCAGATCGGGTTTGCTTAGAAAATGGAGCTGTTCCCACTGGTCATGGACCAGCTTTTCATTTATCCAGGCGTCTGAGACCCTTTTTAACAAAAGAGACCTCAATTTTCCGGTTTCAGACTGACATGTAAAACTCATGGCTGGTTGTTTTTTGTTTTGTGTTTGTTCCAGAAATAAAAAGGCAGCCCCGCGATAATGAGTACTAATCCCCAGAGCATTACCTGAACACCTGAACCAATGGTCACCCAAAGACAGAAAAGAAAGGCCAAGCATGCAGAAACCAACTTTAGGCCCAGAGCCCAGGACCTGCCATCCCTGCCTTTTATAGACAATACAGCATAAGATGCCATTGAAAAAAGATAGGGCACCAGGGTAGTAATGGTGGTTAACAACAATAGAAACCTGAACTGATCGACCAGGCTGCTGGAGAAATTCATGAGCATGAATACAGACACCAGGATACTGCCAACAATAATACCGGCTGCAGGAACGCCGCGGCTGTTTTCCTTTTCAAACAGGGAAGGGAATAATTTGTCCTTGGCAAGGGCTGCTGAAATCTGCCCTTGTATCAAAATCCATCCATTCAGGGCGCCAAATGCTGCGATGACCACCCCGGCGCCTACCCAGTAGCTGGCGCCTTTTCCCCATATTACTACGGCCGCATCTGCAAAAGGGGTACCTGAATGTTCCAGGTTCCTGGGTGCAATCAGGCCCATCACGCTAATGGTCCCCAGCACATAAACGAGGGTGGCAATGATGGTGCCCAGCATGGTAGCACGGGCAATCGTTTTGGCAGGATTATCAACATTTCCGGCAGGTATTGTAGCGGATTCCAAACCGGTAAATGCAAAAAAAGTTAAGGTGGCGCTGGCAGTAATTGCAGAAAAACCGGTCCCCCCCGTTAAGTTGAAAGGTTTGAAATGTTCAGGATGAAGGTAGAAAAGTCCGCCTATGGCAACTATAATCAGTGGAATGAGTTTGAGGATGGTTGTAGCCAGCTGCATATTCCCCGATTCCCTGATGCCCAGGGTATTGATCCAGGTGAGCAGCCATATGGCACCCAGACCTGTGGTGATGGCCGCCAGCGCATGGGTGGTGAGTGGTGGAAAAAAAATGCTCAGTGCGCTCACCAGTGAAACAGCAATGGTGGCATTGGTACACCATACGGAAACCCAATAAGACCAGGCAACCATATAACCGGGCAGGTCCCCAAAGGCTTTTCTGGTATAAGCATAAGGACCACCGTTACCCTGGGGCAGCATCGTGGAAAGGCGGCTGAATATTCTTGCCAGCAGTAGGGCACCCACCGAAGAGACCAGCCAGCCGATTAAACTGATGCCTCCAAAAGTAGCCAGGGTAGCGGGCAACATGAAGACCCCGGCCCCGATCATGTTTCCAATGACCAGCGAAGTGGATGTCCAGAGGCCCAGCTTCTTTTTTATGGGAATAACAGCAGACATGGCAGGTATTTAGATATTAATGGGCTGAATATAGTCAACATAAATCCAATATGTTCATCCCGGTTTAAAAATAGTCGGGTTTATCTGATTATCTGCCTCCTATTCTAATTCAGGCCGGTCCGGGGGGTAAATCGGCGTTGGTGATCATGGATGGTTGTTGATAAAAAGTACTGGGGTACAGTACTTTGGGAGGTTTTCATGGCCCTTTGGTATAATAGAAATCAGTTAAATGTGGTTTGATACGCAGTGCAAAGCGGTCTACATTTGCATTGAAGATCGGGATCATAATCAAATCAGCCTTCGGCTTTACCCTCTTCAGATTGCCTGCTCCCCGATTGTCTGCCAGACAAATTTAAGTAAATCAATTTTTTTTATAATTCTTTAAAATGTAAAACTATGAACCACAATTTCGTAAAGTCCACCTTAAAAGCAATGTCGATCCTGGCTACAGCCGCAGTGTTAGTTGCCGGAAACCCAACAGGCAGTTATGCCAACAACGACCATGGTACAAAACCTGTAAGTATCCTCAATGAACAGGTGTCTGTTCAGTACATCGGTACCAATGACAACAGTTTTGTTTTTCACGTCGAATTCGAAAATACTTCGGCTCAGAAATTTGTTCTTATTGTAAAAAATGAGGCTGGTACTACTGTCTATCAGGAACAGTTTACCGATGCACATTTTTCCAAGAACTTTCATTTGTTAAGAGAAGATGGTGAAATCCGCCCGACCTTTATTATCCGCGCGGGTAATCAGCAAATCGAGCGCAGTTTTGTAGTTAATACAAAACTGACTGAAAATGTAGTTGTCACCAAATTATAGTTCAGTATTTTTCGGATTATTCAGCCCAAAAAAAGGGCCACAGCATTTGCTGTGGCCCTTTATATTTTTAGCTTCCGGTTATATGACAGGCCAATACACATGGTGATGTGAAAGGGCCTTGTGACCAGGAGCCGATCGGAATAGACAGCTATATATAAAATTAATACCTGTTGTTGTCCCTGTCTCCACCACCACGGTAACCACCGCCGCCGCCGCGATTTCCGCCGCCGCCACTTCCACCGCGATATCCGCCACCGCCGCCGCCGCCACGGTAACCACCGCTGCCGCCGCCGCCGCTTTTTCTTTCTTCGGCTTCTTTGACTGCAAGGGTTTTATTGTCCAGTGCGGCGCCATCGAGGCCCTTAATGGCGTTTTCTGCTTCGGTTTTGTCAGGCATTTCTACAAAACCAAATCCGCGGCTTTTGCGTGTTTCTTTGTCCAGGATCACTTTGGCCGAACCAACGGTGCCGAACTCTTCGAATATTTGTCTTAATTCCTGATCGTCTACATCATAGGGCAGACCAGCTACAAAAAGATTCATAGTAATAGTATTTTTTGTAAAAGTACAGAAGTGGTGTTTATAAACAAGGAATCCCAGACAATAGTTGGAATCAGGGTAAACCATTGGACGGCCCTCGGGGCCCCTTATCCCTGTTATAAGCCTGTTGAGGGAATCGGTGCAGCTGATTTCAGGAAATAACCAGCGAAAACGGTCAATGGATAATTTCTGCACGGGAAAAGGACCGTGTCTGCGCGGTTGACATATTGTAATTAAGTCGATCTGCTTACCGGGCGCCCCTTGCCGAATCATCGAAGGGCCTGATGGTCCGATGGGGACCAGTAATTGCCGGAAATTATAATCAGGCTGATCATTTTTATGGTATTGTCGTAATAATCGAATTCATCCAGGGTGAACTGATTGATATAATCCCATAAGTTGTTGAGCCATAGTTGATGATGCTTATCTACCATGGCGGCAATCGCAAAAGGGGTGATGAAGCTCAATGCCTCAAAATGACGAGAAGGCAAATCCTCTCCCTGCAGGGTATACCCGGCGGAGATATTATCGGGATTATCCCGGGTGGTTTCCCTGATCCAGCGGTTCATTTTATCCACCATTTTGCTTGCCCGCAAGTCTCCATTGAGCAGGTAATCGGTGGCAACCCGCCAGGGTACCCGGCAGGCATTGTAGTTATAGATTCCGTCAAATCTGGATTCCAGGTAATGGGCCGGGGCGGGGACCGGCTTTAGGTTAATATGTACAATAAAATCGGGTAAAAGGCCGGCCTCCAGACTGTAGTGCTGCTGCATGCCGTCAAAAAGCCGGTAATTCCTGTTGATGACCCTGTCCCAGGAAGAGTCATGAAAGGCGCGAAGGAATTCCCTGAAATGGGCAGGCATAAAGTCAGAAGTCCGCATGTCAAAATAATCGGGACTGTCGGGTTCCACCGCGTCGCTGATAAGCACTGAAAAAGTGGAATGGTTAATTTCCGCTTTCATGATTTCCCCCAGCATCTCACGGGCTTCACGGAGATAATCAATAGCGCCTGTGCTACCCCACTGGCGGTTGGCCAGCAGCAGGGAGTATGCTATATCCATATCCCCGTCGGAAGCGGAACTTTGGTCGGCGTCGGAGAAATCCTTTTTTTGTGCCCAGGCCATCAGGCGGGGGTTTTTTTTGCTGGGATGGCGCAGGTAATAACGGAATAGCCCGTCAAAGATGGTTTTTGCGGCCGTATCATATCCTGCCATGAGGGAAACAATCAGCATGCCGTATCCCTGGCCCTCGGAAACGGAGATCTTTCCCCCAGGCTCTTCAAACCAAACGTAATATAGTTCCTGATCATCCCCCTGTCGCAGGTATCGATGTTTCCAGCGATCATAGAATTCCCGGGTGCAAGAGTCCATAGCTGCCTGGGTAATATGATTGGGTTTGATGGTGCCGGCAGCATAGGATAGGTGTTGGGGGAAAGGTTTGCTGACGGACTGGCCTTTCAGCAGCTGAGACCGCCAGCATATCACAAGGATCAACAGGTAAGCTCTGGATAGTGACATGGTGCAAATATCGGCGATTGCCACCGGATTGGGCAGGCCGGGGAATGTAAGGGACAAAATATACCGCCCTTCTTTTGAGGTAATAATATTAGGCCGAGGAAAGGTAGCCGCCTTTTCTTAAATTGCAGATCTTTCTTAATGTATAATTACTTTATAAAGTATACTTCATGAAAAATTGTCTGACCTCTTTGTTTTTACTTTTATTGATGCAAACAGTAAAATCGCAATCATCCAGCCAGGAAATCAGCCTGATTCCTACCCCTGTCTCGATGGTACATAAGGAGGGTTATTTTCTGCTTACGGAAAAGACCCTCATCAGCACGCCGGGTGCTGATGAGGCCACTGCCCATATTGCTTCCCAGTTGGCCTCCAGGATCAACCGGGCTGCCGGTTTCAGGAATGCCATGAGCTCCAGTGCCTCCGCTTCGGGTATCAGGCTGATGATTTCATCCTCTGAAGAGTCGCTTGGGAATGAAGGCTACCGGCTCTCCGTAAATCCACAGGCCATTACCATTGTTGCCAAAAAGCCGGCAGGTCTTTTTTACGGAATGCAGACCCTGTTGCAGTTGTTTCCCAAGGAAATCGAAAGCAAGACACCTGTAAATCACCTTTCTTGGAAGGTGCCCTGTGTGGAAATAACGGATTATCCCCGTTTTGCCTGGAGGGGTCTGATGCTGGACGTGTGCAGACACTTTTTTACCATGCAGGAAGTCAAACAGTATATTGATGAAATGGTAAAATACAAATACAACCTGCTCCATTTGCACCTTGCAGAAGATGAAGGCTGGCGTATTGAAATAAAGAGTCTCCCCAATCTTACCAAGGTGGGTGCCTGGCGGGTCAAGCGGGAAGGGAAATGGGCCAATTGTAAGGCACCTGCAGCAGATGAGCCCAGGGATTATGGCGGATTCTATACCCAGGACGACATTCGGGAGCTGGTAAAATATGCGAAAGAAAGGTACGTCAATATCTTGCCTGAAATTGATATGCCCGGGCACAGTATGGCAGCCGTCGCATCCTACCCTGAACTTTCCTGCACTCCCGGGGATTATCATGTAAATGCCTCCGAGGAGTTCATGGTCTGGGGGGCTAATGGACAGCAGACCGCACTGGTGGATAATACCCTGTGCCCGGCCAACGAAAAGGTTTATGAATTTGCCGATAAGGTCTTTTCCGAAGTGGCTAAGTTATTCCCCTTTGAATATATTCACATAGGAGGGGATGAATGTGCCAAAAATTTCTGGCAGAAATCGGACGCCATAAAAGCCCTCATGCAAAAGGAGAACCTAAAAACAATGGAGGAGGTGCAAAGCTATTATGAGAAGCGGGTGGAAAAAATCGTCGAGTCGAAGGGAAAAAAAGTAATGGGCTGGGATGAGATTCTGGAGGGCGGACTGGCACCAAATGCTTCGGTAATGAGCTGGAGGGGAATGACCGGCGGTATTGCTGCTGCCAAAATGAACCACCATGTGGTGATGTCCCCGACAGATTATGCCTATCTGGATTTTTCTCAAGGGGAACCAACCACTGAACCTCCTGTTTATGCCAGCCTCCGGTTGAACAAAGTCTATACGTTTGAACCCGTTCCGCAGGGCGTTGATCCGGAATTTATCCTCGGCGGCCAGGCAAACCTGTGGACAGAACAATTGCCTAATTTTCGGGCAGTGGAATACATGATGTGGCCCCGGGCCCTTGCCATTTCAGAATGCGTCTGGTCCCCGGCCGACAAAAAGGACTGGCCTGATTTTGTCAGTCGGGTGGAAAAACAGTTTGACAGAATGGATATAGCTGAGGTGAAATATTCCAGGAGCATGTATGACCCGATCATAACGGCTACCAAAGACGATAACGGGAATATGTTTGTCGTACTGGGAAAGGAAATGGATAATGTGGATATTTTCTATTCTTTTGATGAAACCAATCCGGATAATTTCTATCCCAAATACACCTCCCCTGTGCCGGTGCCAAAAGATGCCGCTACCCTTAAAGTGATCACCTACCGGAATGGAATACCTATTGGTAAACAAATCAATATACCCGTTACGGAGCTGAGAAAAAGAGCCGGCTTCAAATCATAGCCTTTTTCCGTCAGCCCCCGGTTTTCCGGTTGGATCTCCGGGGGCTGCTTTGTTATTTCCTGGTTATATTGTAAATGCGCACTCTTTGCATTAAATATTCCCCCCGCACCGGCTGAGCCCACATGGCTTTGACAAGGTCCATGCCCTTTACCACCTGTCCAAAGGCAGCATATCCCTGGCCATCCGGGTTATTTTCTCCACCGAAGTCGAAACCGGGCTGATCTCCGACACAAATAAAGAATTCTGTCCCCGCAGTTCCGGGGGCCAGCCTGGCAAGGGAAACGGTACCGTCCAGGTGGTGAATACCCGTAAGCTTCGTGGATTCATGTTCGATACCCGGAAGTGGGGGTAGCTTTGCCCCGTTTTTCCAGACACCCCCCTGAATCAGGTCTGTTCCCCCTGACCCGGTGGGTTGGTTATCTTCATTGAGCGCCCTGTAAAAGGAACAGTTCCGGTAATAGCCGGCATCCACATAGGAAAGGAAAGCCGCCACCGATTTGGGTGCTTTGTCCTGCAGCAGTTCCAGTTCAATTTCCCCGTTGGCGGATTGTATAATCACATGCGGATGTCTTGGGGAGGTTTCCGAACAGCCAAGCAGCAGAGTCATACAGACCAGGAACCAGCAAGGAGGTTTCATACTAGGTGGGTTTTCTTATTCTTTTGAAAAACAAAATTACGCCTGTCAGGCTGAGCCAGCTGACTGACAAACCAAAAAAGCTGTACAGCATTTTTACAAACAAACCCCCATACCGGCCATAATGAATCTGGGCATTGATGATGTCATAGAGGTCAGAACGGGGGATTTCATCCACAAAGCGGGTTCCGGATATGCGCCCGGCGCTGTCAAGAAAGATGGCGTCGGCATATTTTTTGGAATGTATGAATGAGTTGGTAGACCTGCTGCCATATACTGCGGTCCTGCCCCCGGGACTGCTGGGAAAATAGATCACCCAGGCTTTAAAACCGGGATACCTGCTTTCCAGCTGGCTTATGGCCTTTCCCGCCCCGTAGGGAAGATCCCCCGAAGGCTGAAAGCTGCGCTGCTTATAAGCGGGAGAACGCAGAAAAGCCCAGTCAAATACATAGCGCTGCATCCAGCCTCCCGAAACAGCCATAACCAGGATGAAAAGCAGGCTGTAAGCGCCAAGGGCCGGATGCAAATGGCCTGCTGACCAGGGCGGCTTCCTGAAACGCAGTGTTGAAAATAGCTCCCGGCGGTAAATGTAGAGCCCTGTACATGAACTGACCAGCAGTACCATTGAAATTACACCCAGCAAAACTTCCCCGGCCTTACCGGCCTGGAAACTGCTGTGGAATCCGGCAATCCAGGCCAGGGGATTATGCTTCCAATCCCCGCCCGCTCCCTCGGATTTGATCATCCTGGCTGATTGCGGATCCAAATATACCCGCAGGGGCTCTTTGCCCTCCCTGTAGGAAGAATCATACATGACCCATGGGAACGCGCGGGAACCATCGGTGCGCAGAGAGGCACTGTAAATGGCTGCTTTCGGGAATTTGTACCGGATCACCCGGTACAGACTGTCCAGGCCAATGGAAGGATACCCGCTTTTCATGGTAATTTTCGGATTTCCCAGGTCCTCCAGTTCTTCCTGGAAAACCAGGATTGAGCCTGACAGGGAAGTCAGCAGTATAAAAAGACCAGCACAGATACCAGCCAGGCTGTGCAGGCGGAAAACAATTCGGTTCAGGACCAAGATGTTATTTTTTTAAAGGTACGTTCGGGTTTGGATCGACAGCCACCCTTTCAATGGAAGCCTGATTCAGGAATCCCATTGCGGACCGATCCGAAAAATGAAAATACTATAGAGTGGGCGAAAATCGGTCTTTGGACCCTACCATTTTGAAATAGTATATTTTCATAATGATATGGTTTTTCCTTAAACCTAATTCCAGGCCAAAGATAGGTTTGCCTTGTAGTCCTTTAAAATCAATCAATTCAGTGATTGAGAGTTGTTTTTACTAATCGGGTACGAAATTTGCGAACAAAGACTCCTTTAGTACCTTTGCGTACTCCATACGACTGGCCTGCCATATTTAAAAGTAAATTAACTGAACTCCTCAGCAATGCATCTTTTGCCCTGCAAAGGGTTTTTCTTTAGAAAGCATTCATGATCGCATGTTTGT
Source organism: uncultured Bacteroidota bacterium (assembly GCA_903906365.1). Taxonomy (GTDB): domain Bacteria; phylum Bacteroidota; class Bacteroidia; order Chitinophagales; family Chitinophagaceae; genus Puia. The sequence goes on from CAIVKC010000039.1 coordinate 30,323, forward strand.
GGATTTTCAAAAGGTGCACCCATGGTTTACGTTTTAAATACTTATAAACACTAAAAGCCTTTATGGACTCCAGCCATTTTAAGAAAGTCACGACTGCCGGTGTGATTGTTACCCTGGGTATCATTTTCGGTGATATTGGAACCTCGCCGTTGTACACCTTCCAGACCATCCTCAATGAGGGGGGCAAGGTGTCCAAAGAACTTGTATTTGGAGCCATTTCTTGCGTATTTTGGACCCTGACCCTGCAGACGACTTTCAAATATGTCATTATCACCCTTCAGGCCGATAACCATGGTGAGGGTGGGGTATTCTCCCTCTATGCCCTGGTCAGAAGATATGGGAAAAAGCTGGTGTATCCCGCCATTATAGGTGCCGGAACCCTGCTGGCGGACGGAATCATCACGCCCCCCATTTCAGTTACCTCTGCCATAGAGGGTCTCAATAACGTAAAGGGTCTTGAAAACATCATTGTTCCAGGCAACAACCTGGTTGTGGAAATTGTATTGGTGATTATCCTGCTGCTCTTTGTATTTCAGCGCTTCGGTACAAAGATTGTGGGTGGGTCCTTCGGCCCGATCATGCTGATTTGGTTCAGTATGCTGGCTGCGCTGGGTTTAAACCAGATCCTTCATTTCCCCCAGATTCTGGCTGCCCTCAGCCCGCATTACGGATGGGATTTGCTGGTCCACCATCCCAGCGGATTCTGGCTGCTGGGCGCAGTTTTTCTCTGTACCACAGGGGCCGAAGCGCTGTATTCGGACCTGGGGCACTGCGGACGGAAGAATATCCAGGTTTCCTGGATCTTTGTTAAATCGGCCCTGGTTTTAAATTACCTCGGGCAGGGTGCCTGGGTATTGTTACAAAATAAATCCGACCTGGGAGGGCTAAACCCGTTTTTTGCGATAGTACCTCACTGGTTCCTGATCCCCAGCGTATTCATTGCCACGGCAGCCTCCATCATTGCCAGCCAGGCGCTGATCAGCGGTTCTTTTACTTTGATCAGTGAGGCCATCAGCCTTAATTTCTGGCCCAAAGTGACCGTAAAGTTTCCCACTGACATCCGGGGGCAGATCTATATACCCAGTATCAACTGGGTGCTTTGTCTTGGGTGTTTCATGGTAGTACTCTATTTCAGAACCTCGGAAAGCATGACGGCTGCCTATGGGTTTTCCATCACCATAGCCATGCTGATGACAACCATCCTGGTGTATCATTTCCTGCGTTATGTAAAACATTATCCGCTTTGGCTGGTTATCCCGATTTTGCTGGTATTCCTCACCGTGGAAAGCGCTTTTTTCATAACCAATGCCGCCAAGATCTTAAAGCGTCTCTTCTTCCTGGTATTTGAATTTGGATTGATATTTACCATGTACATATGGTACCAGGCCAGGAAAATCAATAACAGGTTCCTAAATTTTGTAAACCTGGATGAAAACATTCCCCTTTTGGAGATGCTGAGCCAGGACGAATCAGTGCCTAAATTTTCCACGCACCTGATCTACCTGACCAAGGCCAACAGGCCGTCCCAGGTGGAGCAAAAGATCATCTATTCCATTTTCAGTCACAATCCCAAAAGGGCAGATGTATACTGGTTCATTCACATTGAACGCACCGACGAGCCCTATACCATGGAATACGGAGTGGAAGAGATCAAGGCTGATAAGGTCATTCGTGTGGAATTTCGCCTCGGATTCAGGGTACAGCCGCGTGTCGGCCTGATGTTCAGAAAAGTGGTGGATGAAATGATATGCAATAAAGAGCTCGATATCATGAGCCGCTACCCATCCCTTAAAAAGCATAAGATTGCCGATGATTTCCGTTTTGTTATTCTGGAAAAATTCCTCTCCTACGACAACGAGTTTTCCGTGAGAGACGGCTTCATACTCAACAGCTATTTCGGTATCAAAAAGCTGGCCCTTGGCGAGGATAAGGCTTTTGGACTGGACTCCAGTGAAACCCTGGTGGAAAAACTGCCGCTGGTGGTTGTTCCCGCTTCCAATATTAAACTGCAGCGGGCCTACTACCATATGCAGAAAAAATAAGGAGTATAATAATATTGCTATAACCGGAAAGCCTGGATCAGTCTCTGGAGACCTGACCCAGGCTTTTTTAATGGAGTGATGTAGCCTAGCCCCTGGGAGCAAAGGGCACTGTTTATTTTTTGATGGACTCCTTGTAAAGGACGGCCCCTTTATAGTCGACGATCTGCACCAGCATGGCTTCCGGTGTCAGGGTAAAAACCATAAATCCATTCTGGGAAAGGGCAAATTTGCCCCCATCCGGATGCAAAGCCGCCGGGGTGGTTTCCGAACCGGCCCCACTGATGAAATAATGGGTGGTTCCCTTTGGCTTGATGTATTGAAGGCTGTGTTCATGCCCGCAGATATAGGCGTCCACCCTGTATTTGTCAAACAACGGCTTCAAAAAGGTATTCATTTCCCTGGTTTCCTCCCCATTCATTCTTTTGCCCCCTGTAAAGGCCGGGTGGTGGCCGGCTACAATTTTCCAGCGGATATTGGGAGAAGGGTCGCTGAGGACTTTTTCCAGCCAGATGCGCTGACGGGCAGTGTCCTGCGACCTCACCTGGGCCGCATGGTCTGCGCTTTGGTAGTATTCGGAAAGCAGGGGTGTGGTATCAATGAAAACAAGCAGCACCTGCTGGGTACTGTCGTTATTCAGCAGGATCTTTTTTGAGTAATACCTCGCAGGCATATTCCACCTCCTGTCTATCTTTGTAAAATCAACCTCCGCATCCGGGTTTCCCTTATAATCATGGTTACCCAGGACTACATACCAGTCTTCCTGCAGGGAATGGGCCGTATAGATATTTTCGTAGGAATCGATCCAGCGGTGATCCTGTGTACTGGCCACCCCACTGGGATAAAAATTATCGCCGGTTGCTATCACGAAATTGGCCTTGACTGCCTTAGCCGTTATTCCCATCTGCACGGCCACCTCCTTTTGCATATACTCCCCATTGCGTCCCCAGTCTCCCATGGCTATGAAATTCAGGGCTTTTTTGGTAATGGTGAGTTGTAAATCGCTTTTGACGGTATCCGTATTTTGGGAAAACAGGGATCCGCAAACCAACAGCTGGGAAAGAATAATCAGGTTAATTATTTTTTTCATAATAGTATGGTTGATGTCAGGCGAAATTATTCAATCCGGTCTGCAGCCTTCATTATTTTATTATTATCCCTCCTAAAAACCACCCGAAGGGAGCCCTGTTTTTCCCGGATGCCCCTGAACGAACCATGACCTGGCAGCCTATTTGGAAAAGATCCATGGAGCAATCGGCCTAATCCGGAATGTATCAGCAATTAATTCTTCATGAATATATTCTGAGCATAGGCTGATTTTTTAAAACTAAAATATTTAATATATATCACAGGTTATCAAATTGTAAAGTAATGATGAAATCAAAATGACTTAATCGTTAAATCCATCAGTCGCCCGGATTTATTGGAGAGGGTGAGCCTAGTTTCGCAAAATCAATTTTAAAAAAGTATGAGAATCAGCCTAAGCATCATCGTTACCCTGTTTTGTGGCGGCCTGTGTTTTTCCCAAACAGGAAGTATCCAGGGAAAAGTAACCAACGCGCGCTCAGGTGAGGTTCTTCCGGGCGCATTTGTGATGATTGCCGGCTCTTCAAATGTAAATTATAAAGTGTCCACCGATCCTTCCGGATTGTATATTTTCCCGCAGTTGCCCTTGGGTGATTATAGTCTGACTGTTGAATTTGTGGGGTATGCTTCTGTTACCAGGAAAATAAGGCTCAAGGATAAGGAAATGCTGAAGGTAAACATCGGGATGGAAGAAAAGTCCCAGGAACTCGAGTCAGTGAGCGTTTTTGGCAAAATCAGTCAGGAAGAGGACCAGGGCGCCCGCCAGAAGGAAAAGCGGGCCAATAACCTGGTCAATGTCATCTCTGCCAGGGCCATGGAACGTTCTCCTGATATAAACGCGGCAAATGTACTGCAGCGCATGAGCGGACTTACCATCGATCGCAACGGAGGCGGGGATGAAGCTTACGCCATTATACGAGGCCTGGATCCGAGGTATAACAATACCCTGATCAACGGGATAAAAATCGCAAGCCCCGACGAAAAATCCCGATATGTCCCCTTAAGCATTGTCCCCTCGGATTTGCTGGGAAGTATAGAGGTGCATAAAAGCCTCCTTCCGGAAATGGAAGGGGATGCTATTGGCGGAACCGTCAATATGGTCATGAAGGATGCGCCCGAAAAAAAGATCATCCGTGTTTTGGGATCAATAGGGTACAACAAAATATTTTTTGACAGGAAATTCGATCATTTTTCTACCGCCGATATCAGGCAAAAAAGCCTGATTGAGTCCTATGGGCCTGCCTACACAGCCACGCCGGGGGATTTCAGCAGGTCTAATCTTGATTTTAAACTCACTACCCCCATACCCAACGGTATAGTCGGCATCACATTGGGACAGCGCTTTCTCAACAACAAATTAGGAGTCATGGTGGCTGAGAATTTTCAGAATCAGTACTATGGCAGTAATTCCGTCTTCAATCAGGCCGCGCCCGACATTCATAAAAACCAGCCGGGGCTCTCCGATTATGCCAACCGGCAGTTTTCCACCCAACAACTCAACAACGGGATTGTACTCCATTTGGATTATAATTTCAACAGTCGAAATAAGATTGTGTTCACCAATGTATTCCTCTATAGCTACCTGGCCCAATCCCGCATTATTGTAGACACGGCCATTATCGGAGGAAACGGCGGAAGAACCGTACCAGGAACAGGCCCGGTCACCACCGATTATACATCTGTCACCAGCCACCAATATGTGCAAAATGCCAAACTGGAAGGAAAGCATATTTTATCCGAGCATTTCCTCTTTGACTGGACCGGGGTATTCTCCTATGCAGCCAAACGAACTCCGGATCAGGCTGATCTGGCCCTCAATAAAAAGATAGACACCGTTCACACCACCTCTGATATAAACGGTCCCTACCGTTTTGTTACCACTCCCAATTATTTTGATGTTATCGACAGGATATGGCAGCACAATGAAGACAAGGATTATGATGCGCTGGCCAACCTTACCTACAAGGCCAGGTTTTCCCGGCATGCCATCCTGGAGATAAAGGCAGGTGGATTATACCGCCACAAAGTGCGTTTTAACAAGCAGGATACCTATAATCTACTGCCCTCTACAAGCAGCAGTGGTATCAAACAGATCTTCTATAACATTAATTCCGCCCAATGGACTGTATATAACAGTCACGGAACCTATGATTATGACAAGAACAATTACCGTCTTTTTGAGGATGTTACGGCTGAATTTGGCCAGATAAAGATTTCCTTCCCAAGCCTGGATATTTTCGGAGGCGTACGCCAGGAACATACCAGCCAGGGCTTCACACTGAATACCTTTTATCCGACCGGCATCAACGGTTTGACCAAAGATTACTCGGATTTGCTTCCCAGTGCCATGATAAAGTACAAGCTCAGCGATAAGACCAATCTGAGGGCCTCCTATTTCAAGTCCATCTCCAGACCCAATTATTATGAGTTGGTTCCTGCCCCCATTGTCAGTGTCAGTAACGCTACGACCACCAATGGCAATCCCAACCTGGTTCATTCCGTGGCCGATAACTTCGACCTCCGCTATGAATACTTTCCCAGAGAGGAGGAGCAGTTGTTGGCCGGCGTCTTTTACAAGAGCATTCAAAACCCCATTGAATATGCCTATATATCCGGAACCACTTACCAGCCCCAAAACTTTGGGACAGCCACGGTTTACGGCCTTGAATTGGCATTTACCAGGTATTTTGGTAAAATAGGAGTGACCGGAAATTATACCTACCTGAATTCCAGCATTTCTTCCAATAAGTCCTATACCGATTACAGCTATAACCCGCCCAGGCCCGTACCGGATACATTACAAAAAAGGCCAATGCAGGGACAAACAGACCACACGCTCAACGTATCCCTGTTATACCGAGACGAAAAAAAGGCGATGTATGCGCAGCTTGCTTTCCAGTACATCGGACGGTCTTTGGCGCTGGTATATCCGCTTTACGGATACGATTATTACCAGCAACCCCAGTCCTTGTTGGCTTTCTCGGCTGAAAAGGGCCTTCCCAACCGGCATTTTACGGTTTTCACCAAATTCAACAATCTCCTGAATACGGCCAGCCAAAACAAGATCAACAGTTTACTGGTGGTCAGTGAAATCACCAAATTCAATTTCAGTGTTGGAATTCGATATTCAAATTAATCTTTAAAAAAAAAGAAAAAATGAAAACAACAAAGTTCTATCTTCTGGCTGCAGGCCTTGCGGCACTGTTTGCTTCCTGCTCCAAAAGCAGTGAAAAGACCACGATTATCACCCCAACCGTTCCCGCTTCCAACCCGATTGCTCCAGGAAATATCTCCGGTTTTGTCAAGGGTACCCTGACTACCGGGAATACCTATACTATTACGGCTGACCTTACGGTTAAAGCAGGCGATACGCTGGCCTCCCAGCAGGGGGTTACTGTAATTGTAAGTAACAATGCCCAGATAAACATTCAGGGAGTTCTTTTGCTCGTAGGCACACAGACCCAGCCGGTGTCTTTCAATTCTTCCTCCAACATGCCAGGTTCCTGGGGCGGTTTCCAGTGCGACAGTGCTCAGTCTGTTACCATCAAATGGGCCCATGTTGATAATACCGGTGGACCCGATCCCTCCGGCAGTCCCAGGAAGACGGTATTTGTGGCAGCCCCCATTAATGTGGACATTGAAGACAGCTGGTTTACCAATGGTCAGGATGATCTTATCCGGCTGCAAAAGGGAGCCCATGTCACGATACTGCGCAATACGATTCTTTGCTCAGGCAGCACTGACGGGGAGGCCATCAACCTGAAATCCGGCGTTACCGGGGACGTGGCCTATAATGTGGTTTACAGCCAGGCCGGGACCGGCGTTAAGCTGGAAACAAACGCCCTGCAGCCATTTCCACAGACCATTGTGAATGTATATAACAATACGCTGGTGTCCAATGGCTGGAGAAGGGGCCAGGCAGAACCCGGCAGGGGCGTCTCCGTCGGTGTGAACGCTATTGGCAATATTTACAACAACATCATCGTGGATAACTATCAGGGCATAGAAATATTCGCGGATGCCGATACCACGAACACCAAATATGGCTATAACCTTTTTTACGCCTCCCAGGATACCTATACCGACACTACCCAGGGAGCGAGCCTGTCCATTTCCATCAGGGGTAATTTTTATCCCAGTGACGGTGTTGGAAAACCCCAGTCTACAGACCTGATATCAAACGCAGTGGGAAACCAGGATCCTAAGTTTAAATCTTTTGATGGCAAAGTGGCCACCCCCAATGGAGCCGTCACCTCCAACGATTTTCATTTGTTATCCGGCTCGCCGGCCATTGGAAAAGGCAATTCCCAGTATAACAGTGACATGGGTGCCTATACTTCAGATGGAAAAGGAAATAAACACTAAGTCAGGTTACTTAAATATTCATTTTTGAAAATAACAGCAGCAATCCTACTTTGCTGCTGTTATTGTATCCTCTTCATACCTTTTCTAAAAAACAATTTATGAGTAAGATTATTTACCAATCTCTCCTGCTCCTAGGCCTGATATCCATGGGAGCACCGGCGGTAGCCCAACAGTCCGCCTATGTGCTCGATAAGAAAATCAGCCTTCCCGGAGACGGCGGATATGATTATCTGACTATTGACCAGTCTTCCAGAAGACTCTACGTTTCCCATGGCACAACCGTACATATTATTGATCTTAAGACAGAAACACTGATTGGAACCGTGGACGGAATGCAGGGAAACCATGGCATTGCCATTGCGCCGGGTGCCCAACAGGGATTCATCAGTGACGGCAAGGCCAATGCCGTCGTAGTATTTGACCTGAATACCTTCAAAACCATAAAAACGATTTCCCTTACGGGAAAAAAGCCGGATGCCATCATCTATGATCCTTTCTCCAACCAGGTATTTGCCTTTAACGGAGGAAGCGACAATGCCTCCGTCATAGATGTCGCTACCTTAAGGGAGTCGGCTGTCATTGCACTCAACGGCGGCCCCGAATTTGCCGTAGCTGACGGCAGGGGCAGAATCTATAATAATATGGAAGACAAAAATGCCCTGCGTGTGATTGATTCCAAAACCCTCAAGATCCTCGCGTCCTACCCCCTGTCACCCTGCGGCGGCCCGACAGGACTGGCGATGGATTCCATTCACCAGCTTCTTTTTACCGTATGCCGGGAAAATAAGGGTATGAGTGTAATTGATATTTCCTCCGGTAAAGTCATTTCAACGCTTCCCATCGGGGCAGGGGTGGATGCGGTTGCCTATGATGCCGCTACCCAACTCATATTCTGTTCAAATGGAGATGGAACCACCACCATCATCCACCAGGAGGCTGCCGATAAATATGCGGTTATCCAGACGCTGGCAACCCAGGTCAGGGCCAAGACCCTTGCCCTTGATGCCACGACCCATAAAATCTACCTGAGTGTGGTTGATTTTGAGCCGGGAACCAGAAATCCGGTTCCGGGTAGTTTTAAAGTGCTGGTTTATAAAAACACTTCCAAATAGGCGCGTAATTTATTTAAATCAGCCACCGGAGGAAACAGGGGTATATACAGCGCCTGGCTCCTCCGGTTTTTTGTATCCTTTACACGGGGATGACCTCCTGGTGATTTGCCCTGTAAGCCTGGCTCCATGAAAAATTGCTGTTATTTTAAATTCTCCTGAAATAATAAAATAAACTATCTTCCCAAACCTTTCCGGTACAGGATTCCCTGACTCATCCGGTTTGTCATGTCAACCGTTTGCCTGCCATTCACCCAATCAATATTGATTTATGGCCATACGTGTAGCAATCAACCATAAGACCACTTACCAATATGACCGGTTTGTTTCCCTTACACCCCATATATTCCGATTAAAGCCAGCCTCTCATTCCCGAACCCATATTGAGTCCTACTCCTTTAAAGTGAAGCCCTCCGATCATTTTATTAACTGGCAGCAGGATCCCTTTGGGAACTATCAGGCCAGGGTCGTCTTTCCGGAAAAGACCAGGGAACTGTCGGTGGAAGTGGAGGTTATCGCCAATCTGGTCGTTATTAACCCGTTTGATTTTTTTGTGGAGGAATATGCACAGGATTATCCCTTTGCCTATAAACAGCAGCTGGCCGGTGAATTAATACCCTATCTGGAGATCAAAGAAAGCGGCCCCCTGCTGAACCAGTGGATAGCGGGTATCGACCGGGGAAAAAGCAATATCAATGACTTCCTGGTATACCTGAACCAGAAGCTAAACCGGGCCATCAATTACAGTATCAGGATGGAGGCCGGGGTGCAGACCTGCGAGGAGACCCTTTCCCGAACCCTTGGTTCCTGCAGAGACTCTGCCTGGCTGCTGGTCCAGGTATTACGGCACCTGGGACTGGCTGCCCGTTTTGTTTCCGGTTACCTGGTGCAGCTTACTGCAGACATCCCTTCCCTGGACGGGCCTTCTGGTCCACCAAAGGATTTTACTGACTTACATGCCTGGACCGAAGTATATATACCCGGGGCCGGCTGGATCGGCCTTGACCCGACATCCGGTTTATTTGCGGGGGAGGGGCATATCCCGCTCGCCAGTACGCCCGATTATGGCAGCGCGGCACCTGTGGTGGGTGCGACCGACGTTTGTGAAACGGTGTTTTCCTTCCACAATACGGTAACCCGTCTCAGGGAGGACCCAAGGGTTACCAAACCCTACACGGAGGAGCAGTGGAATCTTATTGTGGCTACGGGTTATAAGGTGGATGAAGCCCTGCAACGGGGCGACGTAAGGATGACGATGGGCGGGGAGCCCACTTTTGTATCCATTGATGATATGGAGTCGGCCCAGTGGAATACCTCTGCCGATGGTAAGGAAAAGCGAATGCTTTCCCATGAGCTTATTTTCAGGCTGCGCAAGTGTTTTGGGCCACAGGGCATGATTCACTATGGCCAGGGGAAGTGGTATCCCGGCGAGCCCCTGCCCCGGTGGCAATATGGATTGTTCTGGCGAAAGGATGGTTATCCGGTATGGAAAAACCCGGACCTGATAGCACGTGAAGGGATGAAAAAGAAGTTTACGCATGCCGATGCTGCTGTTTTTTCCCGTGAACTGGCGCGCCGGCTGGCCGTGAGTGCAGAAAACGTATTGGCTGCCTATGAAGATATCTTTTATTTTTTGTGGACGGAGGGGAAAATTCCGGTCAATATGGATCCCCTCCGATATAACCTGAAAGACCCTTTGGAAAGGAAAACCCTGGCTGCCTTATTGGATAAAGGTATGGAGCATCCCAGTGGTTATTTGTTGCCCCTGAGATGGAATTATGATGCCAATACCTGGAAAAGCTGCAGGTGGGTCCTTAAGCGGGAGCATGTATATCTGATCCCGGGAAATTCCCCCATGGGACTCCGGCTGCCACTGGATTCTTTGCCGGTAGTCTCTAAAGAGAGTCAGCCCCAGCCCGTGGAAAGAAGCCTGTTTGAAAAATTGCCGGGCCTTTCCTTTTTCCATGAGACCATTACAAGCCGCTATGGAATGGTGTATGAACATCCGCCCTTTAGGGGCGGGCTGGTAAGCCGGGCTGGAGAGGACAACCCAAAAAAGGGGCAGGAAAATAAAAAATCCAGCGACCCGGAATTAGAGGAAGTCCGCCCGCTTTTTGACATGGAGCTTATAAAGACAGCGTTGTGTGTGGAAGTGAGGGAGGATATGCTTTATGTCTTTGTTCCCCCGATGGATTACATAGAACATTACCTGGACCTGATAGCTTCCATTGAAGCCACTGCGGCAGAACTTAATATGCCGGTGCGGGTGGAAGGCTATGAACCTCCCAGGGATTACCGGATGGAGCGTCTGGTCGTTTCTCCTGATCCGGGGGTCATTGAAGTGAATATTCACCCGGCTAAAAACTGGCCTGAACTCATGGGTATTGTTGAAACCCTTTACGGTGAAGCATTTTTTGCCCGACTGGGAACCGAAAAATTTATGCTTGACGGCCGGCATACCGGAACGGGGGGGGGGAACCATATTACCATTGGGGGTGCCAGTCCCTCGGAGAGCCCATTGCTCCGAAGACCGGACCTCCTGCGAAGCCTGATTACTTACTGGCAGCATCATCCGGGGCTTTCTTACCTTTTTTCCAGTGCCTTTATCGGCCCAACCAGCCAGGCCCCGCGTATTGATGAAGGGCGCGATGAAAGACTCTATGAAATGGAAATCGCCTTTAGTCAGGTGCCTAATGAAGGGTTTATCCCTTTTTACCTGGTTGACCGCATATTCAGACACCTGCTTACAGACATTACCGGTAATACACACCGTTCGGAATTTTGTATTGATAAGTTATATTCACCCGATTCTTCCTCCGGGCGCCTGGGTATCCTGGAATTCCGTGCCTTTGATATGCCGCCGCACCGGCAAATGAGCCTGGTCCAGATGTTGCTTATCCGGTCCCTGATCGCCGTATTCTGGGAAAAACCCTATCAGCACAAACTGGTCAGATGGGGTACTGAATTACATGATCAGTTTATGCTTCCCCATTATGTACGCGCAGATATGCAGGATGTGGTCAATGACCTCAACGAGGCAGGTTATCCCTTTGACATGGGCTGGTTTGACCCATTCTTTGAATTCCGCTTTCCTCATTACGGGACCGTCAGGCTGCGTGATATGGAAATGGAAATCCGCATGGGAATTGAACCCTGGCATGTACTGGGGGAAGAAATGGCTTCTTCCGGAACAGCCCGTTTTGTGGATTCCTCCCTGGAAAGGGTCCAGGTGAAATTGCGGGGCTTCAACCAATCCAGATACGTTCTGATGTGCAATGGGAACCGTGTACCCCTGCGTGCAACGCAAATCATGGGTGAATGGGTTTGTGGAATCAGGTACAGGGCATGGCAGCCTCCCTCCGCCCTGCATCCAACCATTGGCGTTGATACTCCGCTGACTTTTGATATCATTGATACATGGAACGGTCGTTCCATCGGGGGTTGTACCTATTTTGTTTCCCACCCGGGAGGCAGAAGTTACGATAGTTTCCCGGTCAACAGCTATGAGGCTGAATCCAGGCGCGTAAGCCGGTTTGGAGACCATTCACATACCCAATCCGTATTGCGGCCCGCCCCCCTGAGCTTCCTGGTGGATCACTATATCGAAGCCAACAGGAATACCTATCTGTGCGACCCGCCCCCCGTGCTGACCAGCGAGGAATATCCCTGTACATTGGACCTGCGGCAGTCCTGGAGACGCAATAAATTGTAATTGGATCAGCCAACACCCGGGTTATTGGGGGCTCTATCCTTACCGGGTATTTTGGCCTTCCCTTTCCACATGAACTGAAACAGCCAGTTCATGCTGCCCGCTGCTCAGAATGATTCCTTTTAGCGGGGCGATATCGGCATAATCCCTTCCCCAGCCAATGGTGATGTGCTGTTCGGTAGGCAGCATATTATTGGTAGGATCGAATTCCACCCATCCCATGCTTGAAATGTACACGGAAAACCAGGCGTGGGAAGCGTCTGCCCCTATTAACTTTTCCCCTCCGGCAGGGGAAATGGTTTCTATATATCCGCTGAGGTATCGGGCAGGCAGGCCCTGTGAACGGATACAGGCGATTGCCAGATGAGCAAAATCCTGACAGACCCCCTTACGTTCCCGCATCACCGTGGAAAGGGGGGTTGCTATGGTAGTGGCGCCGGGTTCGAATTCAAAGTCCTGGTAGATGCGGGTCATCAGTTCCCGGGCGGCATCAAAAAGGGGCCTGCCGGGACTGAATGACTCAAGGGCATACGCCTGAATCTCATCATTCCATGCTGTCATGGGCGTTTCCAAAGTATACTGCCAGATTTCAGCGCCACCTTCCCTGTTGTCCAGTAATTCTTTTTTGACTTCCTCGGCAGTGGTATTATTGTAAAGCCCCATGTCTATGGCTGGAGTTGTTGTTTTTTCTATTTCAGAAGTTACCGTGACACTGAGGCTGCTGTGCTCTTTTTCAATGGAAAAATACATGACCCTATTGCCGAAGAAATCCTCATATTCATGGATGATATCCGGCTTTGGATGAATACGTATATGCAGGTTTTTACAAACCTGTTTGTCCGTATTCCTTGGAATGAGTCTTGCTATATTATAGCAGAGACTTACCGGTTCAAAATACCTATAGGTCGTCTTATGGGTTATGATATAATTCATGAAAGATTTGGCAGTTGGTCAGGGTCTGAGCAAAATGGATTTAGGGGTCAGTTCATGCTTGAAAAAGGTTTTGGAAATGACTGCCGATACCCCAGAAATCAGCCCGTGCATCCTGGAGAGGAAATCATCCAGTGGCCCGTATGTCGTATCACATTCCCCGCTCCGGGACAGATCCTTCTTGTCTGATAATTTTAACAGGGTATCTGCCTCCAGGATCAGCCGTTCGTAGCCAGTCAGTGAATGCCCGGAATGATTTTTGGGCAAATGCTGCAAATAGGCTTTGATCCTGTCTACCTGGTATCTTAGAGAACGCGGGTTATTTGGATCAAAGAGCATAAGGTCCAGCACCAGGCTGATTTTAAGCGGCATCCTGTATTTGTATCGGTAGTTTACCAGGCTTTCATGACTCATCAGGACACCCTGTAACAGGTTGTATTCCACCTGCTCATTGCTTTTGTTAACCAGCGTGGTCTGCAGCATGGTGATCAGCAGCAGGCTTTGTTCAATCTTGCGTCCGGCATCCAGCATAATCCATCCCTGCTCCCTGGAAATACTTTCCCGGTTCAGGCCGATAAAAGCCACCATGGAGGTAATGAGGTTGTCCAGTGACTGAATCATGGAAAGATGACCCTGTTGCGGCGTTGACTCAGGCGCCTTCAGTGCCTCCTCCATGGAGCGGATTACCCTCCAGGTGTCGGTGGACCAGTGGTCCCTGACTTCATGGATGGCTTTATGGAACATCTGGAAATTGCATTGGATACTTCCCGGACGCTTTTCGTTAAATAGAACATCTTTCATTTCCCGCCAGGGATGTGAATAGGCCTCTTCATTTTCCTTATCTGCAAATCCCGGATAGGTAAAACTGTACCTTGTCATGGCCTCCAGTAATTTCCTTTCTGTCTGCACCATTTGGTCCGTTCCCAGCTTATTTCCTTCAGCCACAAACTCCATTACGGTTCTTAAAAACCTGGCATTACCCAAAACCCTTTCCGTGTATCTTCCCACCCAAAACAAGTTCTCTGCCGCATGGCTGGGTAGCATAGGCTGGTAGGAGGCCGTGGTGGTTTCGGAGCTATCGGTCAGGGTATGGAAAATCCGGCCGGGTTCAGGGGAAATGATCCAGGCGTCCTTACTCATTCCCCCCATCTGGTTGGATATGATAAAATTGCCCGCGTCAGAGGAAGTCCTGCATAGGCCGCCCGTCATGGCAGTATATCCATCCTGCTGGCTTACCAGAAAACTTCTGAACAGGGATTTACGGGGTTCGATTCTTCCGTTTACCAGAGCGGGCGTTTGAGAAACCCCCACTTTTTCCTGGCCTACATACAGGGAGGGGCTGTTTCGGATCCGGTCTCTTAAGGCACTGCGTTCCGCGTGGCTCAGGGAAGCCCCATCGACCGTGGAACTTCCCGTTGAATTCCGGTGTATGGTTTTTATGACCAGGGATTCCAGGTTCTCCAGGACATACCCTAATTCTTTTGGCTGCCCGCACCACCAGGTCGCAATGGTTGGCATCATCAGATCCTCAGAGAGGAGATAGCGGGCAAGGGGTTGCAAAAAAGACATCAGGCCCGGGTTCTCCAGTATACCGCTTCCCAGCGGATTAGCGATGCTCACGTTCCCGCTCCTGACAGACTGCAGCAGCCCGGGTATTCCAAGTTGGGAATCTTCTTTTAATTCAAGGGGGTCGCAGAAAAAATCATCCACCCGCCTGAGAATGACATCCACTTTTTCCAGTCCCCCTATTGTTTTAAGCCAGACATAATTGTCCTTAACCATCAGGTCATTCCCCTGTACCAGGGTCAAACCAAGGTAGGAGGAGAGGTAGGAATGCTCAAAATAGGTTTCGTTTCCTGAACCCGGGGTCAAAATGACGATCCGCGGGTTTGGATTTCCACCGGGGGCTATTTCGTGAAGCCCGTTGCGCAGGGCTGAAAAGTAAGGGGAAAGATGCCGCACCTGCAGGTTATTGAAAAGTTCCGGCGCAACGCGGGTCATCGTGGTCCGGTTTTCAAGGGCATAACCCGATCCGCTGGGAGCCTGCGTGCGGTCATTGACAACCCAAATCCTGCCATCAGTTCCCCTGGCAAGATCGGCGGAGTATAAAATGAGCTGGTGTTTTCCGGGCGAGCGCACCCCGGCACAGGGGCGTAAAAAGCCGCTGTGGTTGTATATCAATTCCATGGGCAGCAGCCCGTTTTTAATGAGTTGCCTGTCACCGTAGATGTCTTCCAGAATCATGTTCAACAGGAGGGCCCGCTGCTGCAATCCTTTTTCGATGTAAGACCATTCCTGCCCGTTGATCAGAAAAGGGATAATATCCTGTTTCCAGGGCCGGCTGATACCGGAAGGATCCCCATAAATATTATAGGTGACTCCGTTTTCCTTAATCATGCGGAGAATATCCTCATTGCGGCTGATTATTTCCTGGTCACCCAACTGGTGATAAGAGGTGAAAAAGGTCTCCCAGTGGGGACGCAGCTTACCATCTGTTCCTACCAGTTCATCATATGAAAGCTCAGTATGGGAATAATCCCGGAAGGCGGGATTTGATTGCAGGTTGGTTGACAACATAGGTGACTTTTGGAAGAACCTGCCTTTTACAGGGTACCAGAAACTAAAATTAGGAAAAATTACCCAATGCGCGGACCCTGCGGGCAACCGGCTGTCTACAGTTTGTATCATCATCCCGGTTACCGCAACCTGTAACTGAATGCGGGTTTTAAGCGATCCATTCAGCAGGGAACAGGGCCCGGGCGAGTTTATGGGCTTCCATGGGTCAATTGGAATCTATTTCGTCTGCATAAATTACAGCGGAGAACTTCTTTTCAATGCGAACCACCTTCACCAGGCGGTTAGCCCCCCCGTAATAGAACATCAACTCTTCGCCTGGCTCGGGTAATTCTTTGCTTTTGTAGGTAAGAACCAGGACCCGGTCCTTGTCTTTTGTTTTAACATGGACTTTAAAATATTTAGCTTTCATTACCAGTGGTTTTTCGGGCAGCTATTTGTGGGGGTTTTATTATGTTCCGGCCACCAATTACGGTGCCGAATTTATGAATAAATTTGACTTTTTGACAGTTCGGTATCAAATAAGTTCTTTTGCCGGAGACTCCCTTTGGGATCCTCGCCCGAAAGGGACCATTTTGGGATATCCTTGTTCGGTATATACCGGATGGGACCCTTACGGGAGAGTTATTTCGGAGGATGGCTGAAAAACCTTTTACACCTTATAAATCAACCTTATTATGAGTAGCCAACTACCCCCTATTGTGCCAGTATTGCTGAAAATTAACTATAAGGTGGAATTGGAAAACCCGGAGGCGGCCATCCTGCAGGAATGGCTCGACGCCTCTGAAGCACACCGGACCCTTTTGGTGGGATTGGGTGATGCGGGCAATGAAACCCTGGAAAGTATATGGCATAAGTTAAATCCGCTGGCACCCCTTCTTGAGCAGACAGGTCCTGTGCATAACGGATCGGCCCATGCCTTTGAAGCATCGGAAAGCCCGGCCTCCAGAGACGATGAATGGCGGGATGAGGATATAGAGGAGGATTTAGGTTAATAAAAATTCATGAACCACCAGTCCGCCATCCTTAAGGGGGGCGCCGGGCCCCTGAGAGCCCTTTCAGGGGCCCCTGGCTACTTGAATTTCAGATTCAGGGAAACCATATCTGAAACCAGGTCTGTGCTCTGGGTATAGTGACTGTACCGTATTTCGAGCGCATTGAGACTCTTGAATAATACTCCGCCCGGTGTGGCCACCCGCAGGCCCATTCCAAAAGCCTGGCTATTGAAGGCAGCGAGCGCATAGTTACTGGTAAAGTACTGATCCTGGGCAGAATGCGCCAGGTAAGGGGCAAAATAGTTGACCGCTGACTGCACGTAATACCGGTAAAATGGGGATAGGGAAAAGAAGGGTGTTATTTTTACAGGCAGTTCCAGACTGGCGGTATGAGACACCAGCCCCCAGTTATCAACATAAAAACGGTAATAGGTCCTGATAATGATATTGTCTCCCAGAAAATAATTCAGCCTAAGTCCAATGGGAAACTTAAATCGCTGGGAAGGCAGGTTTTCAATGGTATCCTTACCTGTATTGAAATAAACCCGGTGGAAAGGTAATCCCAAATAGCCGTTTTGGTAGACCAGGTCAAGGGCCACACTGGCCTGGAGCCTGGAATTGATGACCTGAGCAAAGGAAAAGGAAGCCGTTAAAGTGTTTCTTGCCTTCGTGGGAATTTCCAGGTGGCTACTTTTGCCGACTGCCTGACCCGTATAATAGTTCAGTGCCTGGGTCCTGCCGCTGGCAGTGGTTACATACACAATACTGTCGGTAATACCCGTGGTCTTGACCGAGTCTATCGGGACAAATTCCGATGGCTTGATCATATTGATTTGATCAAAATATCCGGTGAATTTTGCGCTGAACTCCCCGTTTTTTCTTGTCTTTTTTGAAAAGGAGGTATTCAGACCAAGGGAGTGGTAATAATGGTGTTCGGCGGAATAATAGGCGCCGATCCCAAATTCTGTCCCCCGCTGCTCATTTTCTATACTCCAGTCAAGTGTGGGGTAGATTCTTGTGCCGTTATTTTTGGCATGCCCATTGGAATCCACATAGGCCTGGGAAGCCGCCGTATGATAATCAATGCCAAGACCTGCGCTTAATGAATTCTTTCTTTTGCGGGGATCCCATCCAACAAATTTTATGTCAAATCCGTTGGCCAGGTCGGTAACATCCCCAATTCCCTTGCTGTCTGTCCTGCCTCCCATGACGGCGGATTTATCCGACCGTTGGGTATAATAACTGGATACAATATTGATTTCTTCCATCTTGAGTTTTTTGGGCTTATAGGTGGAAGTATCCTTTGGTGTGAATTGGGAAAATGCATGCAGGAGCATGAAATACATTCCTACTACGGTAAGGCAGATTCTTTTCATGTAATGATTAGCTTATGGGTACACGGGACTACCCGCTTAAATGGTTCTGGTTTGCTTATGAGAGGGAGGGCATTAATTGCAGCCACAGCCCCCGCCGGTCTTGCCGCCATTTGCACCGGAGGAGCCTTCCCGGTATGACTGTGCATTCAGCTCATTTTTTTCGACTTTCCGGTTGGATAAGACCATTTCTGAGTCATTGATCCGGTTTTTCTGGTATTCCCTGACCTGCACGCAGGATACCAGGGTTAATCCTGCGCCAAGTGCGAGGCAGCCTTTCAGTAAGTGTTGTTTTTTCATGTCTATCTTTTTAGGTCAGCCGAATATGGTCTGAAGTATACATTTTATCATCCTCATCGATCAGGATGGCTTCAATGTCTTTAATCTGATTGATCATATCAAGTCCCGCTTTTATGCCCATGATCATCACCGGGGTTGCCATGGCATCAGCGATTTCCGCATTCGGAGTAATGATGGTAACGCTTTTGATGCCTGTAACCGGCAGTCCTGTCCTGGGATCAATGGTATGGGAATATCGTTTACCGTCAATGAATATAAATTTCTCGTAATTGCCTGAAGTCGCCACAGCCATATTGGAAATGTTCATATAAGAAAACAACTTTCCGGCCTCATTGGGGTTTGCAATTCCAATGGTCCATGGTTTTCCGTCCGGCTGATGGCCCCAGGCCGTCAGATCCCCGGAAGCATTCACAATACCACTCTCAATCCCCATCTGCATCATTACCCATTTTGCACGTTCGGCCGCATAGCCTTTGCCAATACCTCCAAAACCAATGCGCATGCCTTCTTCTTTCAAAAACACCCTTGAATGCGCCTGGTCCAGTTCAATATTTCGATAATTGATAAGACGTACCATTTTTCGCGCTGTTTCCCGGTCCGGCAGCGCCTTCATCCCGGTGTCAAAATTCCATAATCGCCTGTCAACCGATCCATAGGTAATATCAAAGGCCCCCTGGGTGATCCTGGAAATCCGGATGGACCGCTCAATGATCTCAAATGTTTCCCTGCTTACGGTAACCGGGGCAAGGCCTGCATTCCGGTTGATCAGACTGGTTTCACTGTCCTCCCTGTAGGTGGTAAGCAATTGTTCAATCCTGCTGATTTCTTCCACAGCCTTATCGATGGACCGGACTGCCCTTTCTTCATTTTCAGATACAGCAGTAATCTGGAAACGATTTCCCATCAGTTTCAGGGTTCGGTTAAAAACCAATTTATCTCTAACTGCTTTAACGGTCTGCATATATTCCGTTTCTGACCTCCAGGGTAAAATTTTCGGCATTGCCGTTGGGGAATCCATCCCATTGCCTGAGGACTTTCCCATTGGCATTCAGCAATACGGTAAAGGGAAATTTTCCCTGGGGGTTGTACTGGTCAGCCATCGCATTGTTTATCTCCTGCTGGCGGGCAGGCAGCTGGTTTTTTTTCATCCTGGGAAAATCAGCATTCACCAGCACCAGGTCAGTATCAGCCATCATTTTAAACGCCTCATTGTCAAAAATTTCCCTATGCATACGGATGCAGGGACCGCACCAGTCAGAGCCGGAAAAATTCAGGAGAATATGCTTGTGATCCTTTTGGGCGGCCAATTTAGCCTCCCCCATGTCATTGAGCCAATGGACAGGGGACAATAGCAGGAAGGGGAAGATCAGCAGTAATAAAATTTTCATATTTAAAAAATCTGGTAAATGCCGGTGCCGTTTAAATAACAAAAAGCTGCTTCAATGTTGGAACATACGATTATCGTGCCATAAGGGTTGCCACAGTCAAAAGTTTTAAGTGAAAATCCCGGTTTCCGGCGGGGGGCTCCCGCAGTATCATGATTCCCGGAATCCCCGGGGCCGGGTATTAGTTCCACAGCCTGCCCAGCAGGCCGGAGGCCTTCAGGTAATCAATCCAGTAAATCCAGGCCTGTTTGGAGGCATTGTCATACTCAGCAGAGAGGCGCTGCCATTCAAGCTCCTCCGTATTGAGCCGGGAAGCGCTCTCCTGTCCCTCCCTTACACGGTCCTGGATGATGTCAAGGGATTCCCTGGCCAGCAGCAGGTTTTCCTGCAGGATCAGCAGCTGGCTGCGGCTTCGCTCCAGTTCAATCCTGGCTGTTGCGGTTGCCTGGGCATACTGGTCCGTTTTATCACCGAGTTGCTGATGGTACTGGACTTGTTGGAGCCTGAGCTGCTGAAGCTTTCTATGCTTATCCTCCCCTGTCCAAATAGGCAGTTTGGCATCCAGGCCGATATAACTATATCCAAACCAGGAATTCGAGGCAAAAGGGTTTAGCTGGTTACTAAATTGGTTTGCCCCCAGGAATCCCTTCAGGCTGAGGGTAGGCATGAATCTGGCTTTTTCGGTATTTTGCTGTAAAGCTGCCAGCTGCCCCTGCAGGTTAAGTTGCCCCAGGGCAGGAATGGAGTCGGGTGCCGGATTCAGGGCCAGCCAGGAGGAAATATCCCGGCTGAACAGCGTGGAGTCAATCTCCAAATCTTGTTGCCCCGCGGAGAGTTTTCCAGTCAGAAATAATAAGAGAATTTTGTTTTCCACCACCTGAAAGTAACCGTCAGCCACTTTTTGCCTGGCATTGTTGTGGTTGATCCGGGCTTTGTTGAGGTCTGATTTTAACAGCCGGCCGGCATCAAAATTATCTTTCTGTAACATCCAGCTGATCCAGGTACTGGCGGAATCCACCACAGCGGATTTAACCGCTAATTCGCTGAGATATACATTGATGTAAGCCTTGGCCACATCATAGGCCAGTTCATATTCGGCCTGTTGCTGGGTGGCTCCGGAAATTCTTTCCTGCAGGCGGCTTTCCCTGATCTGGTTTTTAATTTCAGCATCCACCAGCGGCTGCACCAGGGAAAGGCCTGCGGCCCCGGACCAGGTCGTGCCAAATTGAATGCTTTCCGTGCTGTTTGGCGGCAGGGAAGGGTTGAATTTTCCCACCGGAATAATGGAGCTCTGCAGCAGGGGGTTGTACTGGTAGGAATATTCCAACGAAAGCTGCGGCAGATACTTATGAATGAGGGCTTGGGTCTGCAATCGCTCAATGGCTGAGTCCAGTCTCCCTGCCTGCATGTTTTTGCGGTTTGACCAGGCCGCGCGGATGGCCTGGGGCAGGCTCAAGGGAGGCTGGCCTTTTACACCCGTCAGTAATACAGCCCAAACAAGGAAAAATTGAAATGATTTCTTATACATCATCCTGAAAAGGTTTTTTTATCTGAATACGCTGGCTGGTTCCACTCCGCTGATCCGCTTCAGTGCAAAGGAGGCGCCGCCCAGAGAAATAAGCACAATCACCAGGAATATGGCAGTGGTGATAACCGGCGAAAAACTGAATACCAGGCCGGATGCCGCTACCCCCCGGCGGAAACCTTCCAGCAGCCCAAAGGCGATTATGAAACCGGCCAAGGCAAACATCAGGGCCTGGGTCAGGATCAGATGCCTGATAAATCTGTTGGCGGCACCGATGGCTTTGAGGGTTCCGTAGTCCTTGATTCTGTCCAGGGCGGAGGAATACATGGTCAGCCCGATGATGAAGAACCCGGCGATGAGCGCAAAAATAATAAGCGTACCGGTACTCAGAGCGATCCCGCTGCTGGAAAGTATTTTGTTTACCGTAGAGGTGGCCAGTTTGTCTGACCTCCAGGCCCTGACGCCGTAGAGGGTCCCGTTGATGCGGCTGCACAGACTGTCCGTATTGATTCCGGGAACCGACCTGACCAGCACTGCGCTGATGGTATTGGCAGGCTGGTTGGTATAGAATCTCGCCCTTTCGATGGTGGTCAAACAAAAACTGCTTCCAAAGCCCCTGAATCCCTTGGTATCCAGTGCAAAAAAAGCCCTCTTGCCATTGATTTCCAGTTCAGTGCCCAGTTTGATGTTATCCCCCAGGTTGACTTTTTCAAAGAATTCCCCGCTGATGGCCCCGTCGGTCTGAAGATCACCCGGACGGCCGTCCAGCATTTTGGAGGAGTCCAGCACTTCATTGAGCTGGGGGATGTCTACGCCGATGAGGGTAATGGCAGCACTGGTGCCGTTGTTGAAATTGGCCGAGGCACCGGAGACCAGCAGGGGAAAGGCCTTCTGTACGCCCGGCATACTCTGGACGGCCCGAAGTACCCTGAGATCCAGTTTGCCCAGCTGGTTGATGTCCCTGGTTTTATTGTCCACGACCCATATGTCCGCCTTTACATTGGTGGCAAGGGCTTTCATGGCTCCCGTCAGGAACAGGAATATACCCACCTGCTGGCCGATTAAAAAAGTACTGATGATAATACCAACGGTTACGCCGATGCTCTTTGCCTTGTCAAAGCGGATAAATTTCCAAGCTGTCTGAAACATAGCGCCTGTTTATTTGGAGGGGTTAGAAATATCCACCACACATTCGACCCGGGCGTTCAGCAACAGATGATCCGGGTGATCCAGCAGGATCTTAATCTCCCGTACGCGCCTGTCCTCCTTTTCTCCGGCCTGATCCGTGAAAAGCGATTTCTTTTTCAGAAAAGAAGACGTGAAATATACATTCCCCCCCGAAAGCGTATCCGCTGAGCCGGGATTGCGGATCCAGGCAGGCTGGCCCGTACGGACCTTACCGGCAAATAATTCATCCATTTCGCAAACGGCAATAATGCGTCCCTCCGGGCTCAGCTGACCGAATGATTGCCTTGGTTCAATGGCCTCCCCCGCATGACAATTTATTTCCAGTATTTTTCCATTCACTGGGGCCCGTACAAATTTCAACTCCAGCTGCTGTCTGGAGACCTCAAGCTGGGATTTGGTTTCAACGAGCTTTGTCCTGGAGACTTCTACCAGGGACTGAAGCCGGGCAATATTGGCCTCATAGGCTTTCATATCTGTACTGGCGTTGTCAACGGCCTGTTTTGTTTCAGCGCCTTTGGAAAACAACCGCTCCAGTCTCTCCAGTTCACTGGCAGCATGCTGGTACCTGACCCGGCTTTCGGAGATGGCTGTTTCATCTGCTTTTATCTGGGCTGCCTGGGTGGCGACCTGCTTTTCCAACTGGTTTACCGTGGCCTGTTCCACACCATGGGCCAATTCAATAATCAACCCGCCTTTTTTAACCGAATCATTTTCCGAGAGTAGGACCCGTTCTACGATGCCCCCGGTTTCGGAGGCCAGTTGCAGGATTTGATTTTCCGGTTCGATTCTGCCAATACCGATTACCTGGTTCACCGCCGCGATGGTACTGCGGGTAGCTGATAAGTTGTCTTCATCCTTTTTGCCTGAACAGGAGAACAGTAGCAGTAATATCCAGAAAATAAACAACCGGGTCTTCATATGTATTTATTTTAAAAGGAAAGATTCTTCTTCAAATGCCTGGTCTGCCACCTGGCCGTTGTGCACGTAAATCACCCGGTCGGCAAAAGGGCGCAGCCGGGTATCATGGGTGACCACGGCAACCGCCTTTCCCTGGAGGGCCAGGTTCTTTAATTCTTCCATGACAATGGCCACACTTTTAATATCCAGGGAGGCTGTAGGTTCATCGCATAAGAGCATCTGGGGGTTGGAAACCAGTGCCCGGGCAATGGCTACCCGCTGCTGCTGGCCACCGCTCAGGGCTTTGGGCAGGTTTTTCATGCGGTCTCCCATTCCCACTTTTTCCAGTGCTTCTGTTGCCCGCTTCCTGCAATGGATGTCCGCAAATCCCTGCAGCTGAAGGGGCATCATCACATTTTCCAGGGCATTGAGGGGGGCTATCAGGTTGAAGTTTTGGAAAACAAAACCAATCTTTTCCAGGCGGATTTTTGAGAGTTTGCTTTCCTGTAAATGACTTACCTCGACTCCGCCAATGAAGACCTGGCCGTAGGAGGGGTAAATAACACATCCCAGCAGGGACAGCAGGGTGGTCTTGCCGGATCCGGAAGGTCCGATGATCAGGGTGAGTTCCCCCTGCCTGAGGTCGGTAGTGGAGGCCTGTAGGGCGGTAATCACCGTATCCCCCGTTTTATATTCTTTCCCGGCCCCGACCAGTCTGGCAACTATTTCAGCAGGCATCGTAATTGCATTGAAGATATCCTATTCATCTTGGCGATATTTTTTTTAAAGCCCGTGGTTCCGGCCTTTGAACTTATTAAATCAGGAGGAAGGCTCCCGTATGAAGCCATGACTGGCTGCGAATGTACCAAAAATCACCGGTCGCAATGGTAAAGCAAAACAAGGTTCTGAGCGGGCCTTTTTTTACAGACCCTCCCCAGTAGGGGCATCCTTGTTAGAGGGCTGAGATCACCAGGCGCACCAATTCACCGATAGCGGAGGGCTCCAGCCAACGGGTAACAATAAGGAGGTCATGCTCATTGTCTATGACTATATAATTACCGCCAAAACCAATGGCTGCATAGATGTTTTTGGAAGTATTTCCCAGCATATTCTCCTGATTGTTCCACCAGAGCAGACCATAGGATTTATTGGCTGCCGAGGGCTGATGAACATCACTGACCCAGCCCGGCGATATAAGCTGCTGGTTTTTCCATTTTCCGTTTCGCAGGAACAGCAGTCCGTAGCGCGCCTGATCCAGGGTATTGATAAACAGGCCGCCGCCAAAATGTCCGCCTCCGCTAACTGATTGCATCATGATGCCATCTATATTCACAAAGGAATTGTCGTAGCCATACCAGCGCCAGGTAACAGACGCGCCGATGGGATCCATGATTTTTTCCTTCAGCACCTGCGGCAGGGGTTTTCTCCAGACCTGCAGCAGGGAATAGGCCAATACATTTACCCGTACGTCGTTGTACTTAAAAACGGTTCCGGGTTCGGCCAATACCCTTTTTTTCCAATCATCGATACCTCCCTGCCTGGGTGGCCGGTCGGCCCAGTCATCCAATTCAAAGAGATTTCCCGACCAGTCAGATGACTGGGTAAGCAGGTGCCTCCAGGTGATCCTGGCATTGTGTGCCCCCCGGAAAGTTCCGTCCCATACATAATCAACGACCCGGTCGTCCAGGCTTCGGATCAGGTGATTTTCCAGGGCAAGTCCTGCCATAGTTGACAAATAACTCTTGGTGGCGCTGAAAGTCATATCTACCCGCTGAATATCACCCCACTGCGCAACAATATATCCATTCTTAACAATAAGGCCTGCCGGCTTTCCCCGGGGGCGAACAGGGCCCAGTATCCGGTAATTGGGTTCATCGGCATAGGCTTTCATATCCGCAATCCGGAGGTCATAGTCTATCCTGACTTCATTGCGCAGGGCAAAGGCCACCGCCGAATCAAGGGCGGCTTTGCTCATCTGTAATTCCTCAGGCGGCTTTGATTGCCAGACAGAGTCTGGAAAATAGGGTTTCTGACACCTGGCTTCCCGGAGGTTACCCCCCAAAATGAGGCTAAGCAGGAAAATCATCATTGGTTTTGAATGGCTTCGGTAAATATTCCCACGCATAGAAATTCATGTTTTTTGGAAGAGGCCTTCCATGGCATTAAATATACGAAAGAAGCCTTTGGTTCCAACAGTGGGCCAAAAATAGGGGTAAGTGCCCACTGAACAGGGGGTTAGTATATTCAAACCGGTGTACCCGCAGCCGGCAACTGCCAGGTTCCCAACGGGAAACCAGGCCCTGTTTTATAGCCTATGGCAGCAGGTCTGATCACAATCATGAGGCCATCTGATATTGATAAACAGGCCGCTGGGGGATTGTGAATATTTTTACCAATACTACGAAAAGTTAATTTCCGCAACAGTACAAATAAAACCAATGCTTGAAAATCAGGAGTTGATCGAAAAATATAACCAATCCGTGCCCCGGTATACCAGTTATCCCACGGTGCCCTACTGGCATGATCTGGACAACCGTTCCGGCTGGGAGGCCCAGTTCAGGGAAAATTTTCACCGCCACAATGGCCAAAAAGGGATCAGCCTGTATATTCATCTTCCTTTTTGTGAATCCTTATGTACCTATTGCGCCTGCAATAAGCGGATAACTACCCATCACGAAGTGGAATACCCTTATATACAGGCCCTGTTAAAAGAATGGTCCCTCTATGTACAATGGATGGATGAGCCACCCCTCATCCGGGAACTGCATCTGGGCGGCGGGACGCCAACCTTTTTTTCCCCCGAAAGGCTCAGGTACCTGCTGGAATCCATCCTGTCAAAAGCGGTGATCCCCTCCGATCACAGCTTCAGCATTGAAGGTCACCCTAATAATACCACTGTGGAGCATTTGGCTGTCCTGTATGATCT
The DNA here is from genome assembly GCA_903906365.1 of uncultured Bacteroidota bacterium. Taxonomy (GTDB): domain Bacteria; phylum Bacteroidota; class Bacteroidia; order Chitinophagales; family Chitinophagaceae; genus Puia. The sequence goes on from CAIVKC010000039.1 coordinate 56,724, forward strand.
TGGATTCAGGCGGATCAGCTATGGCATTCAGGATAATGATCCGGTGGTCCAGCACGCCATCAACCGAATACAACCCCTGGAGCAGGTCAGAAAGGTTACCGAGGAGGCCCGTATGATGGGCTTTACATCGGTAAATTATGATCTTGTCTATGGCCTGCCCTTCCAGACCCTGTCAGGGGGCACCAGGACCATGCTCGATATTTTACCGTTGAAGCCGGACCGGATCGCTTATTACAGCTATGCACATGTTCCCTGGAAGATCAAGGCCCAGCGGCTTTTTGATGAAAATGACCTGCCCAGCCCGGATGTAAAGACGGCCATATACCAGGCCGGCCGGCAAATACTCACGGAAGCCGGTTATTATGATATCGGAATGGACCATTTTGCCCTTCCCCACGATGAACTCTATCATTCCCTGCTGGATGGCAGCCTCCACCGCAATTTCATGGGCTATACCGCCCATCCGTCCGCTTTTTTATTGGGGCTTGGGGTGTCAAGCATCAGTGATATCGGTACGGCGTATGCGCAAAACCAGAAGGAACTGGAAAATTATTACCGCTCCATCCATGCCGGTGAACTGGCCATCCATAAGGGGTATTTCCTTTCCCCGGAGGATCAGGTCTATAAACAACATATTCTTGATATCGCATGCCGTGGCAGGACCACCCTTCCGGCCATCCTTTCGGAGCCTTTGAAGCAATATTCCATGCCCCTGCTCACTGAGATGGCCAAAGATGGGCTGCTTTCCATGGAAGGGCGCGAAATTACGGTCAGCCGGACCGGAAGACAATACATCCGCATGATCTGTCAGGCTTTTGATATGAAGTGGTGGATGCAAAAAGGAATACCGGATAAAAAAATGTTCAGCAGTTCTATTTAAGGTCTCCCGGCTTAAACGCCCCCGCTGGCTGCCGCCCGGCACAGCCGGGGTCCATGCCCTGTAACCTTTTTGAATCTAATCGCGTCAAAGGGTTTGCAAAAACCTGCGTCCGGCCAAAACAGGAAAGAGGCCCCGGTCGGCTGATATCAAAAAGAGCGTAGGTTTCACCCAAAGAAACCGGATATGAAAAAACGGCTGCTCAACCCACTGCTGATTGGCTATCTGCTCATTTATTTGTTAAGTGCGGTGACCGTGTTGGTAATTTATCATCTTGACCCGGCAGATTTGCTGGCAGGTGCCCTTATCACCGGATTGGGGTTTTCCGTCCTCAGCTATCTGCTGGTCCGCGGGATGCCGCCGGCTCCAGCCAGCCGGCCCTCATTTCCCAGGGAACCCCTGCTGCTGCTGGCTCTTGTGATATGGATGGTATTTTACCTGACGGCCGGTGGTGAATGGTCCGCTAACCTGATTCCGCGTGACTGGCAGGACAGCGCACAAAAAATGGAGATTGTCAGGCTGATCAGGAAGCTGGTTGTATTTGTAGGGGTTCCTTTTTATTTGTATTTCAGAGCCGGCTTTTCCTTACCTGATTTTGGCTTCAGGGTAAAGGGCAGGGAAGCTTTGGGATACAGGCAGCTGGCAACTTTTGGGGTGCTTGCACTGATTATAGCGGGCTTCGAATATTTCCTGGGTGGAGGCGCCAGGCCCCTGCGTAACGGCCAGCTCAGTTCCGGCCAGTTGCTAAGGGGATTACCCCTGGTATATAGCTGGATGGCTGTGGAAGCCGGGCTGGTGGAGGAATTTTTTTTCCGCGCCTTATTACAAAGCAGGCTGGTAGTTATACTGAAATCCGAACTGGCCGGCATACTGGTAAGCGGGCTAATTTTTGGCCTTGCCCATGCCCCCGGTCTTTATCTGCGGGGCAGCGGGTCCGAAGAAGGGCTGGGCCAGCACCCTTCCCTGTTATTTTGTATCACATACTGCATCCTTATATTGTCTTCGGCTGGATTTTTTCTGGGTATAGTATGGCAGAAGACTAAAAACATCTACCTGGTCATAGCGCTGCATGCCATGGTTGATGTTTTGCCCAATGCCAGTGAGTTCATCCATACCTGGCATCTATGACTTTCGGCCTACCGCAAACCCATAACATCCAGGGGGGCTTCAAAAAGCAGATGGGCGACTTTATTGAAGTCCCCCCGATAAAAAGGAGGGGCCATCCGGCAGTTGCCCGTTGGGAAGAATGGCGGACATTGCCCCCCGGGGGGCGCAGCGCCTTGGAAATCGATGCGGCGGTTGATTAAAAAACAGTCGGGCAAACCAACTGAAAGGAAAGCTTTTCCCATCAGGGTAGCAGGGGTTGGCTCAGCAGCATTTAGCCGGCATTTCCGAGGGCCCTGCGGATGACTCAGGGATTGACAGCACAGCGTTCAATGGTGTTGTTAAAATGCTCCCTGAGGTAGGAAACCCTGTGGATCTGCCCGGGATCTTCCACATACAGGATAATCCAGTCATCCAGGGTCTTCCGTTTTGCCTGTAAGGTAACAGGGATGCCTATAAAATGCTGCAGCTCATTGTTGATTGGTTGCCCATTTTGACCCAGTATGAGATAATAATTGGCTTGACCAAGGGCATTTTTTACCATAAAAACCGGAGGAATGCCTCCCAACAGACAACGGGTGGCGCAGTCGCTATGGGCCCTTCCCTCCCCGGGTTTCATGACCCCGAAATAGCATTTTGGATCAATAATCTCTCCCTGAATGGTCTGGATACCGGCTATGTCCCGGGGTATACCTTCCAAGGCCCCGGTGGGGGACACGGAAACCAGCGGGTGCTCTGAGGGGTCAATCTGCAACAGCGTTTTTCCATCAAAATACAAAAGGGTTCCACGCAGAGTGACCTCCTTTCGTTGCAGGGAAAAATGACCTTTCTTTTCCAGGTCCACCATAATATCTTCTGCCCCATGCTTGCCATTTCCAACCAGCGGAATGCTGATCCACCGGGGGAATGCCTGACCGGAGCTGTCATTTTTTATTCTTAAACAGGGCACCGGTGTGGAAGAATAAACACCCGTAAGCTCGGTGAGCTGACCGGCTTCGAAAACCGAAGCGCTGAATTTTTTCTGCGAAATAGCCAGCAGGACAGACAGTGCGCTGGCAAGAAAGCACAACAGCAGGATCAGTTTCTGGAACCTTCCTGAAATGACTTTGGAAGAAAGCGGCTTCCAGCCTATGTAAAAATCATCCCGGGACCCTGCTTTTTTTGATGGGGCCGTTTCCGTTTCAATGACGGCTCCCGGTCTGGTTGTTCCTTCCGCAAAGGGAACCGGATTGACCCATACCCTGGAATGCTCCAGCCGAACATCATAGGTGGAAATTTTTTCATGAAAAGGCGGTGGAGACTGCCCGTTATGGGGAAGGTATTGGTAGCCATGCCAGGGGCAGGTGATGCATCCGTCGATAATCCTTCCTTCTCCCAGGGGACCGTTTTGATGCTTGCATAAGTTGCTTACCGCATATAGTTTTCCTTCCGTTCTGAAAATGGCAATCCTTTCCGGCCCAACGGAAATGACCTTGGCCAAATTTTCCTGTATGTCCTCCAGGCCGCAGACTTCCACAAAATGATTCAGGTTTTGGCCTGAGGTGACCGTATGATCCTTTTTGACCTCTTTGCTTCCTGCCCACAGATGGAGTATGATCAGTGAGAAGGATCCAATAGCCAGTATTATGATAAAAACCGGGTTTGTCTCATATTGCAGGACCCCGGTCATTACATGTATCAAAATCATGAAATAGGCCACATAGACCATCATATGGAGCGTTTTCCAGGTCTTTGGTCCCAGGTTATGGAGCCAGAAATCATGGCTGGTTACAGCCATGAGGACCAAAATGATCAGGGCGGCAAATCCAAAGACCTGGAACGGCACCATGGCAACGGGACCGGCAGGGGAAGGGGTTGTCAATAGGGAAATCAGGGGCTGCACGTTTCCCTGGGAATGAAATTGAAGGATGCTGAATACGCCGTGGAACGCAGCCAGGCAGCACATCGTTACCCCCAGATGCCGGCGGTTATAGAGCAGGGGCAGGAATTTTTTATTGAGCCGGCAAAGCGGACCAACGCACAGGATCAGATGCAGCAGCAGCAGGGCCAGTGTGGAGGCGGAGCGGATCAGCAGGGTTTCAAAAGTATAATCCGGATTAAAAATGGCTGTGGCACCCATAAAGAAAAGCAGGTACAGCAGACAGAAACCTGCCAGCACCAGGTCATAGATTTTTTTCTGGCGGTTCCAGCTTACGGCCACATATGATACCCCCATAATCCCTTATAATTTTATACGCTCCAATGCGCGCTGATGAATTTTATCATAAACCAGGATGTAGTAATCGGAGTGGTTGCTTTTTTCCAGTTGAAAACGATAAGTGCCCCTGGGCCCGATGATACCTAAGTATTTTCCCTGGTCTATATTACTTTCCGCCCCGGGAATCTGGTAGAGGGTGACCTGGGGAGAAGCCAGTGGCTCGGTGCGCTGCAATTGCAGTTGTATGACAGTCTGCAGGGAGTCGGTCCGCAGTTCCAGCAAATACCCCGGGCGACCGGCTGTTTTCAGCAGGACAGGGAGCCTTATAACCGGGGCGGGTTGCCATAGGTCCGCATCCCCTATCCGCCTTATTCCCAACCAGGAAGCCGTCAGACAAACCGGTATCAGCAGGGAAAGTGCCATCCAGATCTGTACGTGCCTTTTTCTGAGCGATTTCACCATGTTCTCTGATCATTTAAGGGTCAGCCATTTTCTTAGCAATACCGGCCACATCAACATCATACCCGGAATAATCAGGATCCTGAATCCCCAGGAACTGCCATGGGCAGCAGGGTCCATTTTTTGGATGCCCTTCAAAATGAAGATGATGGCGAAAATAAACCCTGCGCCCAGATAAAGCGCTGAAAGATCTAAAACGAATGCTGTGATCATGGATTAAAAGGTTTCCTATGATTTCCTTGGTGCTAACCAAGGCAAATTATGATTTATTGGGCGATGAACCCCCTGTGGGGATCAGGTATTTTAAAACGGCGGATGCCCTGGTCAGGGGATGGGCAGCGGGACCCGGGTGCTGACGGCTTCTTTGTTTCCTGCCCCCGGGTAGGCCGGATTATCCAGGATCAATCAATAAGCTAAAATATTTAGCATACTAAATGCTAAAAATATTAGCATTTAGGACTACCTTAGCCGCCGGAGTCAGGATGAAATATGTATATAAATTGCAAGACCTATTTTAGTTTTCGGTACGGGACCATTGCCACAGAAGAGCTGGTGAGCAGCGCTGCGGCTCAGGGAATACAGGCCCTTGCCCTGACCAATATCAACAATACCTGTGATGCCTGGGATTTTGTGCAAAGCTGTCATAAGCATGGTATCAAGCCTGTCGTAGGGGCGGAAATCCGCAATGGAGACGATCTGCTCTACATCCTGCTGGCTGCCAACAACAAAGGGATCCAATGGATCAATTATTATATATCCACCCACCTGATTGCCAAGGAAAAATTCCCCGAGCAGGCCGGTCCCGCCTGTTTTTTCTGGGATCCGGGGGATGGGTTTGTCGTTTATCCCTACGGGAAAAAAAACCTGCCGGACCTGCTTGCCAATGAGTTTTCAGGCATAAGACCCCATGAAGTCAATAAACTTTTTGCGGCCGACCTCTCCGGCTTTACCCGGAAACTGGTCATATTACAGTCCGTTACCTACCAGGACAGGAAGCACTTTGACCTACACCGCCTGCTTCGGTGTATTGATAAAAATGTCCTGGGAACCAAACTTCCTGCCAGCGGGCTGGCCGGACCCGGTGAATATTTTGTTTCAGAAATGAAACTGATAGAGCAGTACAGTAAATATCCCTTTTTGATCACCAATACCTACAGGCTGATGGATGCCTGCAATATCAGCATTGAATTCGGGACCGACAAAAACAAACGGAATTTTAGTGCTGCCCGAAAGGATGATATTGAGTTATTAAAAAAGCTGGCATTTGAGGGGATGCGCCTTCGCTATGGTCCCAGCCATGCCCTTGCCCAGCAGCGGGTAAATAAGGAACTGGAAATCATTGACAAACTTGGCTTCAATGCCTATTTCCTGATTACCTGGGACATTATCCGCTATGCGAGGGCCAGGGGGTTTTATTATGTAGGTAGGGGCAGCGGGGCCAATTCGATTGTGGCTTATTGCCTGCAGATTACCGACGTGGATCCCATCGAACTGGATTTATACTTCGAACGTTTTCTCAATCCATACCGTAGTTCGCCCCCTGATTTTGATATTGATTTTTCCTGGCTTGACCGCGATGAGGTGATAGACTATGTGTTCAAACGGTATGGTGAATCACGCGTGGCCCTGTTGGGTATGTATACTACCTTCCAGTTCAACGCTGTTATACGGCAGCTCGGCAAAGTCTTTGGGCTTCCCAAGGCCGAGATCGATCTGCTTGGGGAAAGGGGCTATTATTACGGGGAAGGCAGGGCAGCCCATTTCGCAGGTAAGACCAGGGAGGATAACATACAGCGGCTGATTTTACAATATGGCAAACTGATGAATAATTTCCCCGATCACCTGAGTATACACCCCGGCGGTATGCTCATCAGCGAGGAGCCCATTCATACCTATACAGCCACCTATCTGCCTCCCAAAAATTTTGTGACCACCCAAATCGATATGTTTGGCGCAGAGCATATCGGCCTTTATAAGCTTGATATCCTAAGCCAGCGGGGGCTGGGCCATATTAAGGAAACCATCCGGCTTGTCAGGGACAATAGGCAGGTGCAGGTCAATATCGGGGAGGTGGAAAAATTCAAGCAGGATTTTCTGGTCCGAAAGCAGATAAAGGACGTAAATACAATTGGCTGCTTTTACATAGAGTCTCCGGCCATGCGTCAATTGCTCAAAAAGCTTTCCTGCGACGATTATATTACGCTGGTGGCAGCCAGTTCCATTATCCGTCCTGGGGTAGCCAGCAGCGGTATGATGCGCGAATATATCTTCCGCTACCACAACGGGGATAAATTTGAGTACATCCACCCGGTGATGAAAGAACTGCTGGCTGAGACCTATGGGGTTATGGTATTCCAGGAAGATGTGATCAAGGTAGCCCATCATTTCGCGGGGCTGGATATGGGGGAGGCTGACATATTGAGGAGGGCAATGAGCGGAAAATACAGGGGAAACCAGGAGATGATGCGAATAAGGGATAAGTTTTTTGTGAATTGTGCTGAGCGTGGATATCCCGATGATATCAGCAGGGAGGTCTGGAGGCAGATTGAAAGTTTTGGCGGCTACAGTTTCTCAAAAGCCCATTCCGCATCCTTTGCTGTTGAGAGTTTCCAGGATCTCTATTTGAAGACCTATTATCCGATGGAGTTTATGGTGGGGGTTATCAATAATTTCGGGGGGTTCTATTCGACCAGCCTCTACTTCTATGAACTCATCAAGGCTGGCGCGGGGGTTCACCTCCCCTGCGTCAATAAAAGCGAATACCTAACCCATATATATGGTAGGGAAGTGTATGCCGGGCTGGTGCATATAAAAGAGCTGGAAAAGGAGCTAGGCCTTCAAATCGTGGCGGAAAGGAAAAGGGGCGGATGTTTCCTTCACCTGCAGGATTTTATCGAACGTACCGATATAGCGGCCGAACAGCTCAATATATTAGTTAGTATCGGGGCACTCCGGTTTACCTCAAAAAGCAAAAAGCAATTATTATGGGAGGCCAACTTTCTGCAAAAGAAAAACAAGATGCACCTTCCGGCACACCAGTCCATATTCAGGGAGGAGCCCCGGGCTTTTGCATTACCCCGGCTGATCGATCATCCCGTGGATGATATGTATGATGAGATGGAGATTCTTGGTTTCCCCCTGCGCAATCCATTTGAACTGGTCAACGATGACCCGGCAAAATATACACCCGCCAGGGAGCTCGATCAGCATATCGGGCGGGAGATTACCCTGCTGGGTTACTATGTCACCTACAAGGTCGTGCCTACCAAAAAAAGCACGGTCATGTCTTTTGGGACTTTTATTGACGCCAACCTGGACTGGATTGACACGGTTCATTTCCCGGATTCACTCAGGCAGTATCCGCTGCAGGGAGGCGGGTTTTACCGGATCACCGGTAAGGTCGTAGAAGATTTCAGCGCTTGCAGCGTGGAGGTACATGCAATGTACAGGGTAGGTTACCGGGACCGGAAGTACAAAAACCTATAACATGTTTTTATCCAGGGAAAGGCATATCGCACATTTTGACCTTGACGCATTTTTTGTGTCGGTGGAGCAGCTCAAAAATCCCCAACTCAGGGGCAAACCCCTCATTGTAGGGGGCGCGGGAGACAGGGGAGTGGTGGCAGCCTGCAGTTATGAGGCCCGCAGTTTCGGCATACACAGTGCCATGCCCATGAAGATCGCAAGGAGACTTTGTCCCGGGGTGCTTGTCATCCGGGGTGATTACGAGGCGTACAGTAAATTTTCGAGCCTGGTGACGGAGGTCATCAGCGACAATGTCCCATTGTTCGAAAAATCCTCCATCGATGAATTTTATATTGACCTGACCGGAATGGATACCTTTTTTGGGTGCAGCAAGTTCACCGCATTACTGCGGAAAAAAGTATTCAGGGAAAGCGGCCTGCCGATATCCTACGGACTGGCCAGTAATAAGCTCATCAGCAAAGTTGCCACCAATGAAGTAAAGCCCAACGGGCAGATCGAGATACCCTATGGGGAAGAGAAAAATTTCCTATCTCCCTTGAGTATAGTTAAGATTCCGGGCATCGGCAAACAAACCGCTATGCTGCTGCTCAAAATGGGGGTGGAAACGGTCAAAATTCTCAGTGAGATACCGCTGGAAATGATGGAAAACCTCCTTGGTAAAAATGGTACGGAACTATGGCGAAAGTCCAACGGTATCGACGAAACCCCGGTGATACCTTACCGGGAGGCCAAATCCATTTCTACGGAGAGCACCTTTCAGCAGGATACGATCGACATGACTTTTTTGCACAGCGAACTGGTCCGCATGACAGAAAAGATTGCCTTCCAGCTGCGCGAACAGCATAAGCTAACCGGCTGTGTTACCGTAAAACTCCGCTATTCAAACTTTCAAACATTCACCAGGCAGGCTACGATCCCCTATACCAATGCCGATCATCTCCTGCTGAAAACCGCCAGGGAGCTTTTTAACAGCCTCTATGAAAGACGTATGCTGATCCGGCTGGTAGGCATCCGCTTTACCAACCTGGTTCCGGGCAATTACCAGATCAGTCTCTTTGATGATACCCAGGAAATGATCAAACTCTACCAGGCCATTGACAGCATCAAGCACCGTTATGGCGAACAGTTTCTCTTTCGGGCCAGGGGGGCCGGCAGGGCTCTTTAGGAACCGGGCTGGCCTGACTCCAGGGGGTGTACCCTGGGTTATTTCACCGGCTGGAGGTCCAGTGCGGGCAGGTCCCCATAATGGAAGGGATTTTCCGGATCCGGCGCACTCAAAAAATCCTTGGCAACCGTATAGGCTTCCATTTCCTGCCAGGGAAATGAATAATGCACGATCTCGTTGATTCTTTTTTCGGAAAGATCCTCCAGCAGCCATTCGTAGGCCAGCTCCTCGTTTAATACCAGCGGCATCCTTTTTTTGGAATTATGCACCTGTTCCATCAGGGGATTTGCCCTGGTGGTCACGATGGCAAAGGTATCGACATGTTCCCCCGTATTCCTGTCCGTCCAGGGCTGCCAGATCCCCGCCAGATAGAAGTAGTCTTTATGTTTTATTCCGATATGATAGGGATACTTGATGGGGTTTTTTACCGGCTCCCCGGTCCGTTTGTTTGCCGGAAAAACATGCCGCCATTCATAAAAGCCACTGCTCAGGACCAGACACCTCCTGTGGAGGGCTGCATCCCGGTATATCTTACCCGGATGCAGCATTTCTTCCCCGATGGCATTGAGTGTGGTGATAGGCGGATGAAACCTGCCCTGGCTGTCTTTATAACCCCGCCTCATTTTCTGGGCATCCTCCCTGGTTTTGATATAAGCTGGTAAAAACCCCCATTCCATCTGGACGAGGTCGAAGTCTTTGCGCCCGGGGACCTTTCTTAATACGGCGCTGTTGCTGTAATCAAAACCGCTCTGCACAGGATCTTTCAGGAAATCGTACCCTGCCAGGGCCTTTTCAATCTCCTTGAGCCGGAGGAACTCCGTGCGGGTGACCAGCTGACCATTGTAATAACACATGATCTATTTTTTTATTTTGTAATAGGATTCAATGAACAGGCCGGTTTGTTCTGAGAGCGCCTGCCTGCCCTCGGGAACGGAGGTCCAGAACAATCCTCCGTTTGCATGGGTAGCACGCGTTATGACCAGGGGGAGGGTTTTATCCGGAAACGTGATTCTGAAAAGCCGATGTCCCGAAAGGGTGAAGGCTTCTACTTTGAGCACCTGGTTGGCGGTATGCAGTTCAAACATTTCCATCAGTGATACATTGGCCCCCCTGGGCCTTATTTTCCGGCTACCCCGGAATTGTAATATTTCCAGAGCAGGGCAGATACCTTGCGGGTCAGTTCCCAGGCCTCGTTGTTGCTTTCCCAGCTCTTATCCTGAATGTTTTTGGTAAAAATGCTTACAATATAGGGATGGGGTGCATTGACATAGAGGATTTCATTGCGGCTGTCATCAATGGCCCCGTTTTTATCTGCCGTGAAGATACCTGCCGGAATTTCCGCGAGGGCTTCCTCATCCCAGTACTGTCTTCCCAGCAGACGCAGCATTTTGTCGCTCGAGGTTTTAGAAAGCGCCCTGCCTTCCACAATGGATTTCATGATCAGGCACATTTCCCGGGGCGTGGTTTGTCCCCAGCCATATAATTCACGGGCTCCCTCCCTGCCCGGTGTTCTGCTGTTTACCCGGGTATACCGGTAACCCAGGCTGTCAAGGAGCTGGTTGATTCTCGCGCCGCCACCGGCCAGCCCCTGTAGCCAGAGGCTGGCACAATTGTCACTGATGGTCAGCATCAGCATCATGACCTTGCTCAATTCAATGGTGCTGCCTGCCTTGAAATTGGACAAAATGTCATCCCCTTCGCTGTAATAGAGTGAATCCGTATAGGTGAGGCGCTGGTGATAGGCCAACCTGCCTATTTCCGTTTCCCGCATGATGCCCAGCAGGATGGGGACCTTCACGATACTGGCCGTGGGGAAAATGCTGTCCCCATGAATGGAAACCATTTTTCCGCCCTTCAGATCATACACACATAACCCGATTTCTCCATGAAAGCCTTTCATCAGGTTGCTGATCTCTGCTTCCAGTCTGGTATCTTTTCCCTGTGCACGGGTCTGGGAGCATAATGAACATACAATGAGCCCAATGACAACATAACGACGCATAACAGACAATTTAGCCGGGTTGATAAAACCGAATCACCGGTTCGGTCAATGAAATTACTAAAAAAACTCCGCCATTATCCTTCTTATGATACCAGGGACGTTTGCCAAACAAACCTCAGCAGGGATTCTTTGCTAAGCTTCCAGGCCTGCCCGATCACCTGTCCCGGACCCCCGGTTCCCGATCAGGCATTTGCTTGCCTCTGTTTGGCTTTAGTCCAGCATAAATGAACTACCTTGGGGCCAGCATATTAAAAAGGTCATTTTCTGCATCCGACCTACATCGTGTTGTCAGGCATTGTTCCCCCAGGCTTTTATCTCATTGCAAAGGATACAGCAGTTGCTGAAAACCCTGCATCAGGTTCCCGGTTTTTCAGATGACAGGAAAATCCAACCAGGGAGTAAAATAAGCTGGTAATATGGTTAGGTTGGTCCGGATCACCCCTGCCAGCGGGGGGAAATCACTTCCGGAGGCATTTTAATTATTCAATAAGTATATTCCATTCCATGCCCTTCATTGATTATGTACTCCAACAGCCCGCTTACGGCTGGACTGATGAAAAAGGTGAGCTCCGTATTCCTACCAAAAGCCAGCTATTCAAAGAAGCCTTTAGCAGGATCAATATTTTTAAAACCAGAAAAAACTGGATGAGCGCCATCAGCTGGATCATGGTGCTATGCATGCTTCCCTTTTTCTACCGTTTCCTCACCCAGTATCTTTCCTGGAAACTGACCGCCCTGGTCGTTTTGTACAGCATGGTCATCATGGGAACCCACGGCACCATCTGGTTTCACCGTTTTTGCACCCACCGGGCTTATACATTCAGCCATCCTGTCTGGCGATTCCTGACACAAAATCTGGTCATCAAAACATTTCCGGAAGAAATTTATGTGGTATCCCACCATGTTCATCATTCCAAGTCTGATCTTCCGGGGGATCCCTATAATGCGCGTGCGGGATTTTTATATTGTATGCTGTCCGATGTCAATCATCAGAGCATTTCCAAGAACCTGAATCAGACTGACTATAAGAAGGCTGCCCATTTTATGACCCATACCGGCGTGCAGATCAGCAGCTATAGTGATTACCGGCGCTGGGGTTCCATCGCAACGCCACTGTATACCATCGCCCTGTGGCTGCTCAACTGGGTATTCTGGTATTTGGTTTTTTACCTGCTCGGCGGTCAGGCGCTTGCCTGCGCGATGTTCAGTGCAGCGATGCTATGGTTTATCCTGGTCAGGGCATTCAATTATACCGGCCATGGAAAGGGTCGGGAAAAACACGTCGACGGAGTGGACTTTGACCGAAGCAACCTCTCCATCAATGAATCCCGGCCGGGTCTATTGGCGGGGGAGTGGCACAATAACCACCACCTGTATCCGGCCAGTGCCAGGGCAGGATTTCTGCCTTACCAGCTGGACCTGGCTTGGATCTACATTTTCCTGCTTTACAAACTCGGTGCCATCTCCTCCTACCATGATTCGAAAAAGGAATTTCTCCGCAAATACACCCCCCATAAATAACCAGGAAATACGAGTCCCTGACTGGCGGGTAAAAGAGCCTGTCTATTTACCTTAACCGGAACCGAAAGCTGGCCATCAGGCCCCAGCTGTTCAGGCTGGCCGTTCCTAACTGGTGGAAGGGCGCCCATTGGTAAGACCCGCCCACCCTGATGGCCGTCCCCGCGTATTTACTCAGTGGTATGAGAACGCCGGCATCCGTTTGGAAAACAGGTTTGATGGCTGACTGGGGGTTGTCAAATTCCCCCAGGTATTGGTCAAAGCTGATAAAATTCACTCCCGCACCTGCGCCAATATAAGGCAGAACGACTCCTTTTTTATACAATGAATAGGTGAGGGCAGCCATGACCGGGAGTTGCTGAATGGAATTGGTCAATACAGCCGAGACCGTAGTTCCCTGATCAAGGGTGTACTGCTGTCTTGGATACTTCTGATAATAATCGTTGTGGGCTAGCTGCAGTCCAATGCTTAGCTGTTCATTAACAGGGTAGGCCACCCCTGCCGTAAATCCCCTGAAGGCGGCCTGGTTAACCTGATCTCTGAAGGCTCCTGCAGGTATATTGACCATATATCCGGCATTGAATTCGGCGGAATGCTGGGCCTGCGCGTCCGATGAAAAGAAAATCAGTGCAGAGGCCATCGCCAGCATGCTGAGACAAGATGTCAATTTTTCCTTTTTCATGAATTTGAAATTAATTGGTTGCTTTAATATAGGAGGACTGCTCAAGCAGCGCCTTTGCTTCAGCCGGCGCATTGGCCGGATTAAAGATGTCTTCACCCCTCACCAAACCCGACCAGAGTAGTTTGAGCTTATTGCCATTGGCGGCTGCATTTTTCAGGTCCAGGATATCCACTTCCAATCCGCCGCTTTCAATGGAGTAGCTGCCAATAAAAGTGGGCGGATAATATCCATAGCCCGGGTAACCCCAGTAATAGGGATCATAATACAAACCATAATTGTCCCAGTAATCCGAATAACTGAACAGGCCGGTGGAGGTGTTACTGACTTCCGAAACATTGACTGCCAGATCGGGGTTACTGGCTTTTGGTACCAGGGTATAACCCCGCTGTTGCAACGATTGGCTCAACTGGGCAATCAGTCCGGATTCATAGGGCCCCAATTGCCTGCCAAGGAACTGGTTGTCCTCTATGATATCGGCCGAATCGGCGATGCTGAAGGTTTTATAACCCTGGAAACGGGCCGAGGAATCCACTTGGGTGACATAGATCCTGGTTTCCTCATTGGAAAGGTTATTGAGCGGTTCCTTTTTGCAACCCGCTGCGAAAATGCCTGCGCAAAGGGCGATACATGCCAAAGGTTTGCTGAAAGTATTCATAGTGATTACCTGCTTTTTAAAATACCCCCATCAAAGAAAATGCCTGCCGTCTTCCCTGAATTTTGGTTAACGAATAAATAACTGAAAATGACCCTTCCTTTGGGCCGACCCTTGCAACAACCAACAGCGGTTAGATTGATTCGCTAATAAAATGTGAAAATGAACCCGGAAAAAAAGGTTCATGGCTGTGATGGGTGAGGAAAAATTTTCACAGTCATCGGTACATTTTTCAGCCCTTCCCTGTGGATCGGGAATCACCGCGCTGACATCCTGTTTATAAGCCCCGGGCCGGGTGGGCCTATGGATGGGAGAGTCCATATGTCCAATGGCCCGGAACTCGCTTCTGGACCCAGGGTACCTTTATTATAAAAAAATGGCGGCTGCTATACCATCACATGCATCCTGACCATCCTGTCCCTGAAAAAACAATCGGACAGGATAATCGCAGGATAAACGGAAATGTTGTCTACCGGCTTTGTCCGGCCCTTAGCCAGGGTGAACTATAAGGAAATCCAAAAAGGGCTTAAGGAAATTAAATGCACCCGGTATTATCCATCAGCAGCCGTAACCAACAGGCAGCAGCCAGGTCCTTAAACCGGCGGGTATTTACTGCCTTCGCTGTCACCCGGATCCTTTACCATGGGGGTTTATTAAACTACTGAATCAGCAAGGGCAGGCTTTTAGCGCCGCCCCCTGTAAACAGGACCCTGATGAAGTAGACGCCCCTGGCCAGGGAGGATAAGTTAAGATTAAACTGGTTGCTGCCTGTCTGCAGGAAGACATGGTGCTGCTGCACGGAGTGGCCGTCTGCGCTGAAAAGCAGGATGGACACATTTTCTGCGTCAGGGGAGTTTATCTGCAGAGTCGTCTGGTCATGAGCCGGATTGGGAACTGTGCCGGTGAATTCCAGCCTGTAGCTGCTGTCCCGGGGCAGGGCAGCCGGCAGGGTGGTGATACTGCTGGATACATATTGGGAAGAATACACCGGGTTGCCGCTGCAACCTGATATACTATAGGAAAAGACTCTTATATAATAAGTGGTGGCTGGATCAAGCTTTCTTCCGCATGCCGAGGTGTTAAAGGCGGTATTGGAGCCTGCATGAATCACCAGGCTGTTGCCGCAGTTTTGTCCCGGCTGATAGATGGCCGACCCGTTGATAACACTTGAATCAGGGCTGCTGCTGCACAATACCAGGTATCCGTCCGGTGGGAACTGGGGTGGAGTGAAGGAGCCGCTGATCATGGAGGAAGTAATTCCACCGGCTGACATTTGGAGGCTGGGAGGAACAGCAGGCGGTATCGTCAGACAAATATCGATGGGGTTGGAGTATACATAGCTTGCCGGGCTGTTACCATCCCAAATATAGGCTACCAGCAAAAAATGATAGGTTGTACCATTATTAAGACCGGAAGCGGTGGCCTGCGTCAAAGGAAGGGAAGGCAGATTGGTCTGGCTGGTTTCCACGATGATGCCGTTGTATACAGCATGCTCCGGGTCAAAGCCATTGGGCGCGTTGATCAGGGAAGGGGTGCTGGTGGCAAAAAACAGGAGGTAACCCGCCTTGTAACCAGCAGGAGCCGGAAATTGGGCATCCTTCCAGTACAGGGTTGCTGACTGGTCTGCGGGGGTCCCGGTGAGTGTACCTGCCGCACCATTCAGGGCAGGTGCATAGCTGTTGTCCTGGGAAAATCCTGATTGAATCAGGAACAGCAGGGTACATAAGCAGATAACTGCCTTTCGGTAGGGTAAAGATGTTTTCATCCTGGTACGGTTTAAAAAGTATTCCAAATCCTTCCAACCGGTTGCCCATGCCTGATTAATGCGATGGGCCGGAAAGAACCTGGTTTTTCATGGGTCTGGATAAAAAACGGGCGGATTACCTTGTTAAACGAAGCTGTATTCCCTTGAGATGCCCTGTGGGGGCACTGGTTTCTTATTTTAGATAAATAACAGTAATATGATCAAATAAAACCATTAGCCAATAATGCTGGATTATACGCAAAACATGATGGATTGGATATCAGGGATGGGCCCTTGCGGGCATCGGTTTGGTCCGAAGGATAGTAGGGTCACTCAGGCAGGAAATGGATTAAACGCCCCTTGGGCGCTTGGGGTATACCCGGCTGCAAAATTGATGGCAGCCGCATGAAGGGTTATTCATCGCGAGCTACTTCCCGTTGGGGAGGCTGCCGGGCGAATCTGACCTATTGGAATGGATTTTATGAAAGCTGCCTGTAGAGGAGATGGGTCATACAAACAGGAGGACAATTCCTCAGTTGCTGGAGATAAAAGTATAACACATTTTGGATAGTTGCAATAGATGAGGCGACCTTTTTTCCTGGCAGCCGGATCGCTCCACAAAACTGGCTGGGCCGCGCAGTGGCATACCCCCAAAAAAAGGATCCACCCCTCAATGGAGTGGATCCTTATAATTAGCGGGAAAAACGGTTAGTTCCTCAGGAATTTGATGATTTGCGTTTGACCTCCCAGGAAGGTTCCCTGCAGGATATATACGCCTTTTGACAAGGAACCTGTCTGCAGGCTGACCGTATTGGTTCCAGGCTGAACCTGCACGCTACGACGCTGCAGGGGTTTTCCTTCCATGCCAAGAATCACCAGTTCCACGGTTGCGGCCTTTGTTGCATTGATGGTCAGGCTCGTAGACTCGTGCACCGGATTGGGTGCAAGGGAGATCAGTTCCAGGGCGGGCGTTTCAGCCGTTATGAGTTTGATCACCGAATAACTTTCAACCCCGTGGCTGTCGGTCATTTTCACCCGGTAGTAAGATTTGGCTGAGGTACTTCCATAATCGTTATAAGAAAAACCTTGCGAACAATCAGCGGGATTGACTGCAGTGGCAGAATCAATCCTGGTGAAATCGATCCCGTTGTCCGAGCGCTGTAATTCAAATGTATTGGGGGCTGCGTTACATTGCGCCTTCCATGAAAGCGTATTGAATCCGTTGCCTTTTACTGCGGTAAAATAGTCCAGCTTGATGGCAAGTGGATTGTCTGGGGTACCAAAATTGTTACCCAGGGCAAAAGGACTAAAAGTGGATACCCCGGTCCAGGTAATGGAACCTGTAATGGTTCCTCCATTGGTAAAGCTGCTGCCATAGCTGCTGGCATCCCACTGCGTTCCGTTGAAATGAACCAGGGCAATGGTCACCAGGTCTTTGACGTAATTGCCCGGCGTTTCCCCGTTACAGGGGCTGTTGGCATTCCAGTATCCCGTAACATTGACGGTAGGAGTACCATTGACTCTGTTCAATATCCAGTGTTCACACACATTCACATAAGCCACAATAGTGGCCATACCGGCAGACAGTGGACCCAGTGAGTTGGCGGGAATCCGGTTATATTGACCCTGAAAAGCGTCTGTGGCCAGGGTAGGGGCACTGATGCCAATGGGCACGCAGCCTGTTCCCAGGGAGCCCACCGGAAAAATAAATGCCTGGTTGCCCACCTTATTCATCGGGCCATTCACATAGGGACTGTTGTATTGGGGGACGCCCGCCACTGAATTGGCGACGGTAGCGGTTGCATTATTGTTTAGGATGAGCAGGTTGGTGGAGGAGGTGGTCAGGTACCCGGCCGCCAGGTTGATATTGGTGGTAATTGTCTTATTAACGTTATTGACCCCGTCCACCAGGGTTACACCGGCCGCATTGCTTAAGGTCAGGCTGGCAAAAGTGGTAGCCCGGCTCCCGCCGATGGTTTGGGTAGTGCTACCATTCAACAGCAGGGTGCTGCCAGCAGCCGTGAAAGTGCCATTGTTGGTAAAGTTACCGGCCAGGCTGTGTGTAAAAGCACCGGCTGTGAATGTATTGGCCGCCGCTCCGATGACCAGATTGCCTCCGATGGTCAGCGCCTTTACAGCCGTTGTTCTGACGGTCCCCCCAAAAGTAAAATTGCCTGTAATGGAAGTGGTCCCGGCCTGCATGACAGCGGTACCTGAACCACTCAGGGTGAGATTGGCATAGTTGGTTGAATAAACGGTTTGGCCGGCCCCTGTATAATTAACGGTATTACCGCTGTTGGTCGCCTGCAGGGAGGTGATGGTGGAAGTCCCCCCTAAACTGAGGGTGGCTCCCGCCGCCTGCACAAAGGTGCCGGCGCCCGTCAGGCTGGTTGGGATGGTGCAAAGGTTGTTGTTGGTCACCGTGATGCCGGAAGGGACCACCACGTTGCCCATGGTGATGGTGGGGCTTCCATTGAGGGCCTGACTATTGGTATTAAAGGTATAGATGCCGGTTGCTGCCCCAGTAAAAGTTCCGCTGTTGGTGATTCCATTTTCCACAGAGAGGGAGGCCCCGCCTGAATTGTTCCAGGATCCGCCGGTATTGACCCTGATCAGCCCCGTAAAGGATTTTGCCCCCGTAGCCGAAGATATGATGATCGAACCGGATACACCGGCCCCGATGGTGGTCGTGCCGGTTACGCCAAAGGTAAAGGCACCCACTGTAAAAATGGTGCCGTCTCCGACCACCAGATTCCCGCCAACCGTCAGATTGGCGGCGATGGAGGTTCGAACCGTTCCGCTGATGGTGAGGTCACCGCCGATACTGGTTGTTCCTGCCTGCATCACATCGGTTCCCGAACCGCTCATGGTTAAATGATAGTAATTGGTGCTATTAAGGGTTTGGGCCGCACCCGTATAATTAACCGTATTACCGCTGCTGGTCGCCTGCAGGGTGCTGATGGCAGCCGTTCCGCCAATTTTGAGCAAGGCGTTGGCTACCTGATTGAGGACTCCGCTACCAGCCAGGGCTGTACCGACTGTAAGAGTATTGTTGTTGTTGAGGGTAATCACGTTGACCGTTACCCTTGATATGGAAAGTATTCCATTGAGGTCCTGGTTATTGATATCAAAGGTATAAATCCCAGTGCCTGCCGTAAAGGTCCCGTTGTTGGTGATACCTCCCCGAACCGTAATGGGGGCATTGGCGGTATTGCTCCAGGTTCCACCCGTGTTAACGGTTATCAGACCGGTAAATATTTTTGTATTGACTGCACTGGTAATGCCAAGGGTTCCGGAGATCGTCGTGGCTCCTGTCACCGTGGTCGTTATGGCGCCAATATTAAATGTGCCGGAGGTTACTGCCAGGGCACCGGTAATATTCAGGGTGGTGGTACTTCCCCCAATGGCCAGTGTCCTTCCCGTGTTGGTGTTGGTCAGGTTATTGAAGGTCTGGGTAGCTGCTGTACCCAATATCACCTGATTGGCAGCCGTGCTGTTGAAGTTGATGGTCCCTGTGGAAGGAAGGAATGTTCCCCCGTTGTTGGTCCAGTTACCGCCGACACTGTGGGTAAAATTGCCGGCACTGAATCCGCCGGCCGCATTGATGATGACATTGCCGGTGATGGTCAATCCGGTGGAGGCGGTGGTAGTTCCCGTGGCAAAAGTAACCCGGTTGAAAGTGGTAAATACCGTGGCGGGTAATGTATTGGCGGCGTTGAATTGTACGGTGGAGGTGAGGGTGCCGGGTGTAAATACGGATCCGGCGGCATTGGAAACCGCCAGGCTGTTAACCTGCAGTGTTCCCACCAGCGGCCATATTAATGGTTCCGCTGCTGAGCACGCCTGAATTCCCCATGGTGACAGCACCATTTACTTTGAGGATGGTGCCTGTATTGAAAACCAGGGTTCCGTTGGTGGCGCTGGTGGTACTGCCCATTTGAAGACTGACAATGGGGTTGGCCGGTGAAACATTCAGGGTCATCGAATTGCCGTTGAGAATGGTAACATTGGCCGTGGACGTATTCTGACCGGGGTAACCATTGGCAACCGTGGCAGTTACCCAGGTGGCACCATTGAATCGCTGCCAGTTGGCTACGGTATTCCAGTTACCGCTGGTCTGGGACCTGTAATCCCCGGTGGCCTGTTCAAAGCTTTGCAGGCTGCAAAATAAGATCAGAAAGGTGAGTACATGCCGGGCAGGTATGCCAATGGCAATGGGTAAAAATCTCTTCATGGTTTCTAATTATTGGTATGAGGTAATACTAGGGAGGGATTAAGGGCAAATATAAGTATATTATAAACTATCAAATACATAATTTATTATCCTTTGCCTCAGTATTTTACCTTATTTAATATTTTATAATATGTATTGGTAATTTCCCGATTCCAGCCACGTTAAATAACGAAGGTATTTGCGGAAAACCACAAAGTTTATTAAGGGCGGCTGGCTTTGGGCGGACCATTCGAGGCCGGGTGCTGCAAAAAATCCCCGGGCATTCAACGGATTTATTAATTTCTCTCTTGCCGGGGCAGTACCCTACTGATCAGAAGCTATGAAAAGGAGGCCGGGGGATAAGCGGCCTGGGATGTATGCAGGAGGTATTTTAAAAAAAGCTGCTTATCTTGAAACCAGAGCAAATAATCGCCGGGTTAGAAAACCAATGGCAGATTCCGCCTATTTACACAATTAAAATAAGGGTATGAAGGATTTTTCCCAATATAAAAAAGGAACGGCAGCCGTCTGGGCCGGAGAAAGTGACCAGCACCAGGGCAGCCCGATCACCGCCCCCATTGTCAGCAGTGTGGCCTTTTCCTACAGCGATCCCGATGAATGGTACCTTGCTGCCTCCGGTCAGGCTGCAGGACATATATACAGCCGTAATACCAATCCGACAGTGGCCGTACTGGAGGAAAAGATACGCATACTGGAAGGCGCGGAGGCCGCTACCTCTTTTGCCACCGGTATGGCTGCCATCAGCAATACCCTGTTTTGTTTCCTGGTTTCCGGCAAACGCGTGGTATCCATCAAAGATACCTATGGCGGGACCAGCCGGCTTTTCCTGGACTTTCTGCCCAAATACCAGGTGGAGGTGACCCTCTGTGATACGGGTGACCATGCATCCATGGAATCGGAAATAGCCAGGGGCTGTGACCTGGTTTACCTGGAGACCCCAACCAATCCCACCCTGAAGATTGTGGATATCACCCGGCTTGCCGCTGCCGCCAAAAAAGTGGGGGCCATCGTGGTGGTGGACAATACTTTTGCCACGCCCCTCAACCAGAACCCCCTGGCGCTGGGGGCGGACCTTGTCATACACAGCGCCACCAAATTCCTGTGCGGTCATTCCGATGCCATGGGAGGACTGCTGGCAGGCCGCAGGGAATTGGTGGAACAGGTATTCAGGTTCCGGGAGATTCACGGGGGCAGCCTGCAGGCAGATCCCGCCTATATGATTGGCCGGGGCATGAAAACCCTGGATCTGAGGATTGAGCGGCAAAATGCCTCTGCCATGACCATTGCCCGGCATTTGCAGGGCCATCCAAAAATCAGGGAGGTCTTCTATCCCGGGCTTCCTGAACATGCAGGTCACGCCATTGCAAAAGCCCAAATGACCGGATATGGCGGTATGATGTCTTTTTCACTGGACGGGGGCTATGAGTTGGTGAAAAAATTTCTTTCCGGCCTAAGGATCGTACACCTGGCTGCCAGCCTGGGTTCAGTGAGTACGCTTGCGGGCACGCCCAGGACAACCAGTCATGTGGAACTGACCGCCGAACAGCGCAGCCGGCTCGGAATACCCGAGGGGTTGATCAGGTATTCGGTGGGCATAGAAAATGCGGAGGATTTACTGGGGGACCTCGACCAGGCCCTGTCCTTATTATAAATAAAACCATTGGCACGCAAGGTGGACCCGGGCGCCCGGCTGGTTTTACCGCCTGGGGAGACAGCCTAAGTCAAATCGGTTAACTGGCCGGGATGGAGGATTTTCAGTTGCATGACGGTGGAAATGCTGAGGGCCCTTTGTTTGGCAAGTTCAGCCTTTTCACCGGAAAACAGCTCATCTACGGATGAGAGGAAGAGCCTGTTCCATTGCTGGAAATGTTCCTGTTTCAACGCAGCCATCCGGTGCAACTGCTGGTGCATGGCCATTGGATTGCCGCTGTAACCTCCTGTAAAAAAAAGGGTATTCTCCCAGAATGCATACATCACCGGCAGGTGTTTTTCCCAGTTAACCCGGGCCACCTCGTTGAATAGGTAACCAATCGTCGGGTCCGCGATCACCTGTTCATAAAAGCGGTTCACCAATTTTTCTATGTCCGACCGGTTTTCAATATCTTTTTTCATCATGGTTGATTTTTATCAGGCATGTAAATCCCGGATTTGATTTAATTCCGCCTCACTACATAGCTGCTCTATGAGCGGAAATACAATCCGTTCCTCTTTGCGGATGTGTTTTTCCAGTGCCTGTCCCAGCGCATCCATGGCCGCCGGATCGGGTGACTCCGCGCGCAGGGACTCAAATGCCTCGCTCAGGAGGTGGTGCTCCGACTGGATTTCCTGGCGGAACTGGTTCAACTCAGGGTGCGTTGCGCTGAGTGTATCCAGCAGAGAGTCCTCCCTGGTAAAATGTTCCCGGATCTTTTCATGGAACAGGCTGGCGGCCAGGGCCACTTTCTGTGCGCCCCCGGTTGGCATCCCTCGGTAAGGGGGGGCATTTTTTTTCAATATCTGGGCCAGCAGCAGGCTTTCGTGATGTTCCCTGGATAGTGGGGCCAGGCTGTCATGTCTTTTCATAATTAAAGATCTTTTTTACTGAATTTACGTACGGAAAGCCAGGCAGGAAATACAACCCATAATACCATAACCAGCAGGGCCAGGGCAAAACCGCTGGTCGTTCCAAATACATCCTTGAATACCGCCCCGGTATAACCCATCAGGGCAGATACATCCATTTTTAGCAAAATCAGGATTCTTCCCAGGTCAATGGGGTTGAAGCCACTGAGTACCAACATCGCCTTTTCCATCGGATATTCCTGGAACTGGAAAAGTACAAACAAAACCAGCCCATCGAAGAGCAGCGAAAAATACAGCCAGAGCAGCACCGATACGCCTATGCCTTTGGCCTTGTCACGGGTGGTCACTGCGGCGAGCATGGCTACCGACACAAATATGATGCTCAACAGACATCCCATCGCCACCATGGTCAGGCCTGTGGCATTGGGAGCATAGATCAGAATGGGAATACCCGCACCGGCCAGGAAGGCCACCAGCAGCGAAGTGGCCAGGCCACTGAATAGACTGATCCATATTTTCTTTCGCTGCAGGGGCTGACTTACCAGTAACTCAATGAATTCCGCGCTGTTGTAAATATAGATGGTGGAAAAGATGATACAGACCAGCGGGACTATGAATAAGATGATATTGAGCAGGCTCAGCAGACCCTTGGAGGCATTGTCTTCCAGGTTAAATACACTCAGGGAGATCGCGAGCAGGAAAGCTGTATAGGCCAATACGATCTTATTGCGCAAAATATCGGTTACTACGTATTTGATTATCTTATTCATGTCCTTATTTTTTCATCATCACACTGGCAATGGCACCGGAAAGCTTTTCCTCACCGGTATCCCGTCTGAGGTGCTCCAGGCTTTTGTGGAATAACAGGCTGCCGTCCTGCATATATATTACCTGGGTAATGAGGTCATCCAGGTCGCTCAGGATATGGGAGGTAATGAGCACCAGTTTGCCGCGCTGCTTTTCCCGGGTTATTTTTTCCTTGAGCAGGAGGGAAGAGACAGGATCCAGCCCGGCGGTGGGTTCATCCAGGATGAGTACATCGGGATCGAAAAGGAATGCCAGGCAGGCACTTACCTTCTGGGTGGTTCCTCCCGAAAGGGTTCTCATCCTTTTGTCCATAAGGGCTGGCAGCCCGAAGGCATGGACCAGTTCTTCATCCAGGGCCCTGGAACTGTTTTTTTTCCGGATATCTTTCATCATGGAAAGCACCTGTCCGATGGTCATGTTCTCCGGGTACCGGCCGATTTGTGGCATATAACCGATAAATTCCCGGTAAGCCCAGTCGTGTAGAATGTTCTTTCCATTGAAAGTGATAAAGCCGCTGTCAGGCACCACCATGCCCAGCATACTTTTGATCAGGGTGGTTTTCCCGCTCCCATTGGGCCCGATCAGCGCAATACATTCCCCCCGGTTACAGGTCACAGAGACATCCCTGAGCGCTTTTAGCCTGCCGAATTTTTTGGATACACTGTTGGCTATGATCATAATTTGAAAGGTTTCATGTAAGGGGAATCATCTTTCAGGTTTTCCGGGGTAAGGCTCGGCATGAGTTTTTCTGTTTTATCCAGCAGGGAGGTCATCAGCGACCTGAAAAGGATCATGGCAGGCGGGTTCTTTTCCACCACCATGGAAAAAAGGCTCACCGGGTGGTAGGGGACATCGCCGATCCGGTCCCGGTTCAGGTCATAGCCTTCATAGCGGTCCCAGTAATTTCCATTAAACGTATTAAGTACCAGGGAGCCATTGGTCCCGATGTCAAAAGTATTTGACAAAAAATTGTTGTGGCTGATCACGTTGTCCAGGCAGCTTGCCTGAATTTTTATCGCCCAGCCATTGGCCCTGAATTCATTGGAGCTCACTTCGATCCTGCTGGAACCTTCCATGAATATCCCGCTTGTATTGCCGGTAAATTTATTTCCAATCACATAACTGTCTGAAATTTCCTTGAGCAACAGCCCAAAGGAACCATCACCCCAGTTGTCCTCAAAAAAGTTATTGAACATCTTCACCCCATGGGTGAACATCACAGATACACCGGCTCCGTTGTTTTGAAATATATTGGAGATATAGGCGTCATTATGGGAAAACATAAAGTGGAGTCCATACCGGATATTGCGGGAGGATATATTTCTCCAAATCACCGAATTGGTTACAAATTCAAAATAGATGCCATCCCGGTGCCCGCTGATACGGTTGTTGATAATTTCCATGCTGTCACACTTCCAGCAATGTATGCCATTACCGCTCTGCTGCTCGGATCGCCCGGATGCCTTTAATTGGTTGTTTTCAATCCGGCAACGGACGCCTGACTGTACATAGATACCGAAGAAGTCGGCCTTTAGTATATTAGACAGTATTAAGACCCTGTGACAACCGTAAATTTTAATGGCAGCGATATCCTGTAGGCTGGATACACCGCAATGTTCCAGCCGGAACCCGCGGATGGTCACTTCATCAGACCTCACTGAGATGATTTCAAAACGGTTCTCCCCATCCAGTATGGGGTAATTTTCTCCCATCAGGCAGAGGGGTTTGGTAATGCTGATGTTCTTTTCCAGGTAAAGGCCCTGGGCTACCAAAACGGTATCTCCCCGGCCGGCCGATGCTATAGCCTGCCGGATGGTCTGATACGGCTGGTTTTTGCCCACCCTGAACACCGCGGCCTGGCTATGCTGACAGGCAATCAGCAAACACAACGCGATATGTAAGGTTCTTTTCACGGCTGGAATAATTGAGCCAGTTTGATCTCAGATCCATGGAACTCCCTGGCTGTCTTTTGCATGCTGTCCCTGTTGGAAAAAGCTACCACACGGCCTCCCATGGGTCCTCTCAGGGAGTCGCTGTTAAGCAGGTACATGGCTTTCGCCGGTAGCAGTTGGTTGCCGTCGCAGAAATCCTGGAAGTAGATTTCAGCACCCTGCCCTTTATCACCGGGCGCTTCCTTTAAATAGGACCTCAGACAGTGGATATCATCGAATTTCTGGACCCTGCCCTTCTGCGTGATCAATTCGGCTCCGAAGCGGACATCACTGACCATCATTTTGCAATAAAAACAATTGTCCTTTCCGGCACGTATGGGTTCGGGCGGAGTGTGGCAGGAGCTGAAAAAAAGCAGTAACAGGGCCATCGCAGGGGCTGAGAACTGACCCGCGGCAATGGCTTTTTTCCGGGTTGCCCTGGCTTCGGAAACCACCAGCAGGAAAAGCAGGATACCAACACCGATAAAAATCCAGCCCCCCGTATCCGGAATGGAGTAGGCTCCGAAATTAAGCAGCTGCTTGAATCCGATCAGGGGGGGCTGGTAGGCCATACCCGGCACAATAATGGCCGCATCCGGGTTGAGGTTATGGCCGTAATTGTACTCCCATTTCCAAAAGTCAACCATGGCCACTATGCCAAATACAACAAATAGGGTAAACAGGATATTGAGCCAGGATCTTTTGGCGACCCAGGCTGTCAGCAGCAGAGAGAGACTAAAGAACCCTATGATATAGGGGAGCAGGGTAAACTCCAGAAAATCTGCCGAATGCAGGGTCTTCATTCCGATATAATGGTTCAGTCCGTTGATGATGTCCACATTGCCTCCCAGTCCCCCTGGGTAAATGAGCAATATCAGCCCTTCGGGGTACTGTGGCGCAGCCAGCTGAATCTGCCAGATGGGGAAAAACAGGACGGCCAGCAGCCCAAGAGCACACAGCAGCGACACGACCCTGCCCCTTTTTGTAAGTATGTTGTTTTTCATTGTATTGATACCTGGTTGATCTGAGATAATCTGATGCCCTTATTTTGCTGCCGGTGGCAGCAGTACGCCGTCTGTGATATAGACCATTCCGTTGGAAGCTGCCACAGATTGCAGGACATGAACCGTATTGTTGAGTATGATCTTCCCGTCTTTCACGCTGAGGGTTACGTTATCCCCGTTTACCATTCCCAGGACCTGTCCGTCGTGGAACTGGTCTTCCTTTAGGGCTGAAAGGGTGACATGGTATTGCAGGATATTGCGCAGGTCTTCCCTGCGCTCCTTTTTGAGTAAACCATCCAGTACGCCCTGGGGTAATTTCGCGAAAGCCTCGTTGGTTGGGGCAAATACCGTAAAGGGGCCGGCATTGGAAAGGGAGGTGACCAGGTCTGCTGCCTGCAGCGCGCTGACCAGCGTGGTGTGGTCTTTGGATGCCAGGGCCACCTTCACGACATCTTTGGCTGATTCATCATCCTTTACTTTTTCCTGTCCTCCGGCCGGCTGGGAAGCCTCGTTTTCCGGGGTTTTAACGGCAGTGCTGTCAGGACCCTGGTTGCAGGAAAGGATGGCCAGCATCATCAGCAGGGCCAATGGTTTTATTATTTGTTTCATGGCTGTAATATTTTTTTTAATGTCAACAGGTCACTCATGGGCTGGTTCGGGTTATTTGAATTGTCCGGTTGAATCGGCCGGCGGCAAATTTTTCCCGGTGCTGAAAGTCAGCGGTAGGCTGCTGCCAGCAGGAGATACCCGCACATAACCCTGCATTTCCTGGTGTAAAGCGCTGCAAAAATCAGTACAATAGAAGGGGAATATCCCTGTTTTTTCAGGCGTCCATTTGAGTGTCTGTGTTTCCCCGGGCATGACCAGGAGCTCGCCGTTGATGGCCCCCTTGACGGCGAAGCCGTGGGGTACGTCCCAATCCTGCTCGAGGTTGGTTACATGCCAGTATACTTCGTCCCCCATCTTGATGCCTTCTATATTATCCGGCACAAAATGCGAACGGATGGCCGTCAGGTAAACATCTACCCGTTTGTCTTTCCTCACCACCCTGGCATCCGCTTCCCCTTTGGTCACAAAGGGGTGGCTGTTATCTTCTATTTTGTAAAACTTGAGGGAATTGTTTTTAATGACATCCGCAGAAACGGCCTGTGCATAGTGCGGTTCGCCGATGGTGGGAAAATCGAGGATCAGTTGCATTTTATCGCCGGTGATGTCAAAAAGCTGTGCACTCTGGGCCAGTTCCGGTCCGGTGGGCAGGTAACGATCCTTGGTGATTTTATTGTATACTATGACGTACTTGCCATTGGGCTTTTTGGTATCGCCCCCCGGGATACAGAGGTGTCCGGGAGAGTAATAGGTAGGCTGCCTGTCGAGGATCTTCAGGTCCTTGATATTCCATTTCACGATTTCGGAGGAAACAAAAAAGGTGGTAATGGCATTGCCTTTGCCATCGAACTCGGTGTGCAGGGGCCCCAGTCCGGGCTTTTTGACTTCGCCGTACAGGGCGGATTCGTATTTTACAACCGGGATCCCTTCGTAGTCGCCAATAAAGTCTTTGTCTGCAATGGCCTTCTGCAGTTTGTCAAAACTAAATACGGGGATCAACGCCGCCAGTTTACCGCTCCCTACAATGTACTCACCTGTGGGATCCACGTCGCAGCCATGCGGGGATTTGGGGCATGGTATGAAATAACAGATTTCTTTGAGGGCTTTGGTATCGAGCACTATGACTTCGGTTTTTATTTCCGAGGTAGCGGAATGGGTCTTTTCATTATACACATTGTGGGCGTATCTGACTGTTTGCTTCTCTCCTTTGCCGGCTTTGAGGTATTCCTCTGCCTTCTTCCAATTGACAGCCATGATAAAATCCTTGTCCCGCTGGGATGCGTTTACTTCCAGCAGCGTATTGGCCTGTTCGGTATTATAGCATGAAAAAAAGAACCAGCCATGGGATTTTCCCTTGCCGGCATGGCTCAGGTCAAAATCGACACCCGGGCACCTCAGCTGGAAGGCGATGTCCATTGCGCCGGTAGATTTATCCACTTTGATGAAGCTGATGGTTCCCTTGAAATTCTTGCGGTAAGAATTAATGGGCACATCGCCGTTTGCGTTGTCCGGCGGCACACTGAAGCGGGTTCCGGCAACCACGTATTCGGTATTTTCGGTAATGAAAGGGGAGGAGTGATTGCCTGCGCTGTTTGGAAGCTCAAGAATTTCGGCAGTATGGAAAGTGGTAAGGTCCACCCGGGCCACCCGGGGTGTATTGTTGGCATTGGCAAAAATCCACCGGCCGTCAATTTCCCCGTTTGTCTGGGAAAGATCCTCGTGATGCAGGTCATCCCAGGGCACCATGCCGTGTGAGGTATTGAGCATGGGTTTGGTCTCCTCGCTATATCCATATCCTTTTTCAGGATCGACTGAAAAAACGGGTATAACCCTCAGCAGCCGGCCGGAGGGTATGCCGTATACACTCATCTGTCCGGAGAATCCGCCGGATACGAAATTATAGAATTCGTCGTATTTGCCCGGGGCCACATAGGCTTTTGAGGCAGCGTCTCCGCTGACAGCGTTGCCTGCATTCTTGGGTTTGCAGGAATTGGCAGCAATCAACAGCATCAATGCGATTGTTGCAGCCAGGGTTGTTTTAGTTGATTTCATGTTATTATTTTGTTGGGTTGGTGTTAAGGTTCGTGGTCTGTTACAGACGCGGGTTATTTTACCCCGTCATTTTTGCGCATGAACTCGTAAATATTTCTGGCATCATCATCTGATAAATTCTGATTAGGCATCCTTACCAGACAAAGTTCCAGCATCGCCTGCGCCTTGGGGTCCTTATCGAGCATCTTGTCCGGGTTGGTCGCAAAATTCATAATCCATTCTGCGGTATGCCTTCCGGTGACCCCTTTCCAACCGGGCCCAACCAGTTTTTCATCGGTTAGTTTATGGCAGGAACTGCATTTGACCATATAGATCTTGTTGCCCGATCCCGCGCGGGCTGTATCCAGATTGGCGCCCACCTCCACAGAAGTGAATTTGCCCTCACCCCTTTTGGGATCATAGGACGGGTTGTCGGCCGAAGCCGTTTTTTCAGCCCCAGGGGCAGCATTGTCTTTGTTTTCCGCGGAATTGTTGTTTCCGCAGGAAGTGAGCAGGAGGGTAACAGCACCTAAAACAATCAGCTTTTTCATATTTATATGTTTGATGAATGAATTAACTTCACAAGATTATAAAGACCCCGTCCGGGCATTTATGCGTTGGATCATATTTTGGAAATCCACCTGGTTCACCCCTTGAAGTTCATTGACAGGAATTATCGATCAAACCCTTTGCTGTAAAGGTTTTGCAAAGAAAGTTCCATGCACTCAAAATGCACTTACCTGATTACAATCATGTACCCCCTTATCGTGTATCATCCTCCTGGGAGGGGGTGAATGATACTTTTAATATCATCTCTTGAATAAAATATACTTTATATATGATGATCGATATTGATATGCTGCTCGCCTGGGGTGCCTCTTATAAGAAAGTGGATGCCGGTGATACTATTTTCCGGGAAGGAACCGATGGTCATTTTTACCACCAGCTGGTGAGCGGCTCGGTGCGGTGGATCAATATCAATGATGAAGGGGGAGAATTCATCCAGAACCTGATTGAACCCGGGGAAAGCTTTGGCGAGTTTCCGCTCTTCGATCAATCCCAATACGCGGCGACTGCCGTGGCTGATAAGCCCTCCGTTGTCATACGGTTGCTGAAATCCTCTTTTCTGCAGCTGCTCAAAGAAAATCCGGACATCCATCTGCGGTTTACCCGCTTATTTGTGGAAAGGCTGCGCTTCAAATTCATGATCTTAAAGGAGCTCGCCTGCTTTGGTCCCGAACACCGGATCACGGCCCTGTTCGGTTATTTCAAGGAATCCCGGCGCAATATATGCCCCAGCTGCAACCAGGTGAAGCTCACACGCCAGCAGATTGCAGATATGACGGGCTTGCGGGTGGAGACGGTCATAAGGAGTATCAGGAGCCTGCAGGAAAAAGGGGCCCTGTCCATTGAAAAAGGTAAAGTGTATTGCTGAGTTTATGAGCCTGATCATAGACAAACCATTTCGCGGGTAGTTATTTTGTAGCAAAAAAATGCAAAGCTCCCTGAGGAAATGGTTGCAGGTGTCCTTGCTTAACCTGATGATTGTTGCGGGCGCCGGTGTGATACTGCGCTATAAAATTGCTTTCCCGCTTCCCGCGGTCAACCAAAAGTTTTTGTTGCACGCCCATTCCCATTTTGCATTCTCCGGCTGGGTCAGCCAGGTGCTTATGGCCCTGTTGGTTGGATTGATATCGCGGCGAAGCGGTGTAAATTATTTTAGAAAATACCGCTGGCTGCTCTATGCTAACCTCGCTTTCTCCTACGGGATGCTGTTTAGTTTTCCTTTCCAGGGATACGGTCCCTGGTCCATCCTCTTTTCCACCCTGACCATCCTGGTTTCCTATGGTTTTGCAATCCTGTACTGGAAGGACCTGGGCAAACTCCCTGGGAAAACGCGCAGCCAGGGGTGGATCCGGGCCGCCCTGCTGTTCCATGTCATGTCCTCGGCGGGCCCCTTTTCCCTGGCCTATATGATGGCATCCCACCACCTGTTGCAGAACTGGTACCTCGCCAGCATTTATTTTTTTCTGCATTTTCAATACAATGGATGGTTCTTTTTTGCCTGTATGGGGCTTCTTATTGACCTGTTTCCCTATGAGCTTATGGCCGCAGCTTATCTTAAAGGGGCATTCCGCTTATTTGCCATTGCCTGCATACCGGCCTTTTTACTGTCTGTTTTGTGGTGGCCTGTTTCCGCCTGGCTATATGTGGTAGTAGGGGCTTCCGCCATAGCCCAGCTCGCCGGATGGGGGCTGCTGCTGGTTTGTTTGTCCAGGAACTATAGCGCCCTTTTGACAAGTTTTTCCAGGTATGCAAGGGTGCTGCTGGTCCTATGCGCCGCGGCCTGCACCATAAAACTATGTCTGCAGGCCGGATCCGTTCTTCCCGTGCTGAGCAAACTCGCTTTTGGGTTCAGGCCGATCGTGATTGGCTACCTGCACCTTGTACTGTTGGCGGTTATAACCCTTTTCCTACTCTCCTATATGGTGGGTTCCTGCATGGTTCGGGTCAACGCCCTTGTTTGGTCCGGCCTGGGATTATTTACTGCAGGTATTTTCATCAATGAGTTTCTGCTGATGGCCCAGGGTATTTATGACCTCCGATATGAGGCACTTCCCCTGATCAATGAATGCTTATTCGGTGCCGCCATAGGATTGTTTACAGGAATGCTGGTTTTTAATTTAGGACAGTTATTTTACAAAGATGATCCTGATCACAACGGACCAACCAAGCATATGTCAACTTTGTAAAAAATAAGAGTATGACAAACACATTAAATCAATCACTGGCGTCGCTGGTCCTTACCACTCACCAGGTAGTACCCGTACTGGAGAAATACAACCTGGATTTTTGCTGCAAGGGCAAAAGGCTCCTGACGGATGCCTGCCGCGAACAAGGGCTGGACGCTGAGCTGATTTCCCGTGAAATTGAGCAGGTGCTGGCTCCTGAAAACAGCAAGATGATGCCCTTTTCCGAGATGAGCGCAGAACAGCTGATCGGCCATATCCTGATTCATCATCATTTTTACGTACGTCAGTCCATGCCTACCATACTGGGGCACCTGGAAAAAGTGGCCGAGAAGCACGGCGATCGATTTCCCTATATGAAAGAAGTGCTCTCTTTGTTCAGGGAGATCCGCACAGACATGACACAGCATATGAATAAGGAAGAAGCGGTCTTGTTTCCCATGATAAAAGACCTTGAAAAAGCCAGCCAGGCCGGACCGGGTAATTCCGGAACCATCTTTTCGGTGTTGGGACCTATTTCCGTGATGGAGGCTGAGCATGAACTGGCCGGAGAGATCCTGTTTCGGATCCGGGCGCTCACAAACACCTATAGCGCCCCCCAGGGAGCCTGCACCACCTTCAGGCTTTGTCTGACAGAACTGAAGGAATTTGAGGATGATTTGCACCAGCATGTACACTTGGAAAATAACATCCTCTTTCCCAGGGCACAGGCCATGCGCCGCCAGACAGCCTGATGGACGGGGGCTGTCGGGCAGGATTTATTTCAGGTACCTGCCAAACCAGACCAGCCATCTTTGCAGGCGGTCCACCTGGTAACTGGGGACCGTGATTTCGTGGAATTGTCCCGGGTAGATGACCAGTTGGGTGGGAACATGTAAGGTACGGAGTGCCTGGTACATTTGTTCCGCCCCTGCACTGGGTACATTGAAATCAGCCTGGGATGCCATGAACAGGGTAGGGGTTTTGATCCGGTTTGCTCTTAGAAACGGGTAGGATAACTTCAACCAGGTATCCAGGTGTTCCCAGGGCGGACCCAATTCGTTGTTGTATTGGTTTACATATTCGTCTACCCCGTACATACTTAACTGCAAGGCACTGCCTGCGCCACTGGAGGCAGCCCGGAAGCGGTTGTCGGAGGCAATGACATAATCGGTAAGGATTCCGCCATAACTCCAGCCGGCTATGCCCATTTTGGTGGAATCAGCCACCCCGCTGGCAATCAGAAAATCCGCTGCTCCCACAATATCCTTTACTTCCTTATTGCCCCAATCGGCGAAAATGGCGCGGCAATAGTCAACGCCCCTGCCATAACTCCCGCGGTAGTTGACCGCTGCCACAGCAAAGCCGCCGGCTGCCAGGGATTGCCTTTCCATATAAAATTCATAGCTGTCCTGGTCAACGGGACCGCCGTGGATAAAAAGTATCAGCGGCCATTTGCCGCCAGGAACCTTTCCGGGAGGCATATACAGCATGCCCGATACCAGGGTCCCATCGCTGCTGGTTGACCTGAATCCTGTCACTTTGGAGAGCGCCAACGTATTAAAGAGGCTGTCAGCGGCATGGGTAATCCTTTTGGCAACCTGGTTTTCCAGGACATATATTTCAGATGGCAGCTGGGGTGTACTCATGAGGGCTGCCCAGGAACCACTTTTCCTGCAGGCCAGGTCTGAATAACTGCAGTCGCCCTCTGCTAATTTTTTCATCGAACCATCCTTGATGGAAAAAATAACAGGCAGGGATTTTCGGTCATCAGCGACCAGTACGGCCACTGAAGAAGCGTCCGCTGACCAGCGCGGGGTCCTTACGGGCCGGTCCAGGTCTTTGGAAAGCAGGCGTGGGGTTCCGCCATCTTTTGAAACCAGGGCAAGTATCGCATGCCCGTACATAGTAAAGTCTTCTTCACTGCTTGACTGCAGATAGGCAATGAATTTTCCATCGGGACTCCAGACGGGGTTGCTGTCCGCTCCCTTCCAGGTGGTTAACCGCCGGGCCTGCCCACCAGCCACGGCAGGCATAATCCAAAGGTCCGTATTTTCATTTCTGTCAGGGTCTTCGGTCCGGTTGCTGACAAAAACCAGCTGACTGCCATCCGGGCTCCAGGCCGGGGAGGACTCATCATATCGGCCCCCGGTGAGGGTATCGGTTGTTTTATGCTGCAGGTTAAAAACATACAAATGGGTATTTCTTCCGTCCAGGTACCCTTCCACGTCCTGCTTGAAATGATAGCGGTCCATGACATAGGGTGGACGGGTTTTTGTTTTGGCCGTATCGGCATAATCCGGATCCTTGACTACCAGCGCAATCCTGCTGGCGTCCGGGCTCCAGGCATAATCCAATAGTTTGCCCTTCACTTCCAGCAGCCTTTGCCCTTCCCCACCGCGTCTGTCTATCACATATAGTTTGCTGTCATCACCACCCTGCCTGCTGGAAATAAAAGAAAGGAATTTACCGTCCGGGCTCCATCTGGGTGTTTCATCCCCGTCCTCCCCATTGGTGAGTTGCAGGGTGGATGAACCATCCCAACTGGTCATCCAGATATGGGTCCCGTATTTATCCCTGCTGCTGTCCGCCCGGGTCTCGGTATAGGCTATCCAGGAACCTTCGGGAGATATCTGCAAATCACCCAGGGTGATCAAACGGTAGATATCCCCCGGCTGGATGGTACGTTTGTCCGGGTGCTGGCCATGGGTGGCTCCGCAGGCTGCCATAAAACAGAGTAGCATGAAATACCTCATCATAATAGGTTGGTTTTGAAAGACAGGGGGCAATACCCCTGTCTTTCAATGATAGTAATATTAATTTTAATAACCGGGGTTCTGCACCAGGTTTTTATTTACATCGATTTCACTTTGGGGTATGGGAAGAACCAGCAGGTTGTCATCGTATCCCAGTCCGCTGATGTCCATCTGAAGCCTTTTTAGGGTCCACAGCCGGTCTCCTTCAAATCCAAGCTCCCGCATGCGTTCATCGATAAAATCCTGCAGGGTTACCGTGGAAAGCTGACTGGCGTTGGATCGCATTCTCACCATGTTGATATCGTCCACCGGGCTGGTCCCGCCTGCCGGGGCACCTCCTGCCAGGAGGTTGGCTTCTCCCCGGGTGAGGTACATTTCTGCGAGCCGGACAACCGGAATGGCTTTATAGAATTTGGCCCACTTGTTCGGGTAATAGCCCTGGTAACCAGCAATGCTGACCCCCTGGGTTACGTTGCCGCCCCGGAAATCGGCATTTTCGAAAAAGTTGAAATACAGGGGATCGATTTGGGCATCCCCGCGGCCTGCCGGCTGGGGGCTATAAAACGTGGTGAGACCCTGGTTGCTGGTGCCGGCGTTGCTTTGGGTACTCTGCTGGATCGCAAATACATCTTCTGAAGAGTTGGATGCATTGTTAAAGGCCTTGTCGTAGGAACCGGTCAGGGTAAAATTTCCTGAATTGATGACGTCATTGGCCTGCAGGGCTGCATTGACATAATCGCCCATACTGAGGTATACGCGGGAAAGCATCGCCTTTGCGCTGAACTGGTCAGCCCTGAAATTCACGTTGGCGGAGGGCAGTTTGGCAATGGCTATCTGCAAATCACTTAAGACCTGCGCATATACCTGGGAGACGGTTGCCCGCGATGGCCTGTTTTTGAGCGAATCATAGGCATAGGTAGGTGCAAGTACTATGGGCACGCCCGGGTTGGCGGATGCCTGTCCATCACTGTAAGGCTTACCAAAAAATCCGACAAGTTCAAAATAGGTAACTCCGCGGATGAATTTGGCTTCCCCTTCGATGGTCGCCCGGTCCGCTGTGTCTACAATGCTAAGCTTGTCGAGCACGGTGTTGGTGATGTTGATGATATTATAGCTGTTGGCCCAGAGATTGGCCGGTATGGAATTGGTGCTCACCGTTTTTTTATGCTGAACCGCCTGGTAATCCTGGTAGGTTCCGATGAAATTCACCTGGCTGTCGGATGCCAGCAGGTCGGGTACCAGTATGAATTGCTCCCCAAAGCCCCCATAGCTCTGCCAGAGCGTATAGGCGCCAAAAAGGAGGGCTTCCACATCGGCCGATGTCTTGATCTGGCTGGGTGTCACATTATTTTGTGGCAGAACATCCAGCTTTTTGTTGCAGGCAGGAAACAGTAAAATCAGGCAGCATGCGATGATATATGATGTATTTTTCATTGTAGTAGTGCTTTGTTTATAAAAAAATCCGGATTAAAACTTGACATTCAGTCCGATGCTAACGGTCTTGGCCTGCGGGATGGTGTAGAAGTCTTCTCCGCCGGCAACCCGGCCAACGGTGTAGGTGTTGACTTCCGGATCCCCGGGGTACTTGGTAAAGGTCAGCAGGTTAACGGCGCCGATATAAACCCTGGCAGAGGCGATCTTCAGGCTGCTGGCCAGGGAGGACGGGATCGAATATCCGAAGGTCAGGTTCTTCAGCCGGATGTAAGACCCGTTATAGAGCCAGCGGGTGGAGTTGCTGTTACCGGTCGGGAAATTGACACCGGTCCTGGGTACATTGGTAACATCCCCTGGTTTTTTCCAGGCATGGAGGATATCGGTGGTCTGGTTATCGAAATTATAATTGGCAAAGCCGTCTGACATATAAACACCGGCAGAATTGTAAATGCTGTTGCCGCTGACAAAATAGAAAAACACATTCAGGTCAAACCCTTTGTAGGAAAAACTGTTTGTCAGTCCGCCGGTATAATCCGGCGTGTACTTGCCAACCACCCTTCTGACCGCCTGGTTGTAATCAGAGGTGGTTTTATTATTGGCATCCAGGTAGAGGGCATCGCCGGTTTGTTTATCCACCCCGGCAAACTGCTGCATATAAAAACTGCCGATCGCTTCCCCGTTTACCGCACGCTGCAACTGATCGGGGCTTTCTATAATTTGTCCGCCAATATTGCCTACCCTGTTCTTATTGTATCCGATATTAATGGAAGTGCTCCATTTGAATGCCCCTTCCAGGTTCTTGGTATTGACGGCCGCTTCAAAGCCATGGTTATTGATGGTGCCAAGGTTCTGGTAGATGGAGGCATAACCTGTGGACAGGGGAATATTGGTATTGAGTAACAGATCGGTGGTATGTTTATTATAATAGTCCAGCTCTCCGGAGATCCTGTTTTTAAAAAACCCGAATTCAAGGCCCAGGTCGGACTGAACACTTTTTTCCCACTTCAGGTTGGGGTTGGCCAGTTGTACGGGAGAGAAACCGGGCAGGCCGGGATAATTGGTAACGGCATACAGGGATTGAAACTGGCTTTCCCCGATCTCAGAGTTACCGGTAAGGCCATAACTGGCCCTGAGTTTCAGAAAACTGAGGGCCGTCTTATTTTTCAGGAATTCCTCTTCGGACAACACCCAGCCTGCCGATGCGGCCGGAAACCACCCGTAGCGGTTGGAGGGCCCAAAACGGGAGGATCCGTCCGTGCGGATGCTTAAGGAAAGCAGGTAACGGTCCAGCAGGGAATAATTCCCCCTCAGAAAATAGGAAAGGAAGGTATAACGGTTATTGGTGGAGGATGCGCTGGTGATGTTGGTGGCGCCGTTCAGGTTTTTAATGGCATCGGAAGGATAATCCTGGCCATTGGCAAATGAATGTAAGAGGTCGTTTTGCAGGTAGCTCATGCCCAGTACCGCTGTAATTTTATTATGATCGTTTATCTGCGGGGTAAAAGAAAAATAATTATTAGTATTGAAGGAGGTGCTTTGTGAAAGGATGATGGTCCCTTTTCCGATTCCAGCGCCATCGATGCTTTCTTTTCCGGCAAACTGGGTCTCGTTCAGGCTTAGGATATCTGCCCCGAATTCAGAGCGGAAGGAAAGGGAGGGGAGGATACTGAGATTTCCGTAAGCATTGCCAATGGTTCGAAAAGTGACCTGTTTGTCGAAATCATATAAGGCATCGTAGAGGCCGTTGGGATAGAGCGTATTTTTATTCAGCAAGCCGGTATTGGGGTCCGTGAGGGGGGAGATCGGCAATTGCGCCACCAGCTGTCCGGGTGTGGAAAAGGAATTGTCATTGGTGACTTTATCCAATTCCGATCTGTCTACCGCCAGGTTGATTCCGAACACCAGCTTATCGCTCACATTATGATCCAGGTTGAACCGGCCGCCGTAGCGGGAAAATTTATTGTTTACTACGATCGCATCCTGCATATTGTAAAATCCCGAAGCAAAAAACCGGGTTTTATCATTACCCCCGGTAGCCGATAGGTTGATCTGGCTGGATGGGGCATTTTTGTGCAGGGACTGGGCCTGCCAGTTGGTGTTGACCGCATGGTTTCTCCAATCAGTACCCAGCGCAAACTGGTCTAAAACGGGTTCATAGAAACCGAATTTATAGTAATTGATGGCAGAGTCCAGGCTGGGAAATCCGCTCACATTGTTGTTGAAATCATAGGTCCCGTCATTAACGGCCGACTGTTCCACCACATCCACATACTGTTTGGCATTGAGGAAGGAGCGCTGCCTGGCCGGATTACTCCAGCTGCTGGAGGTATTGAGTTCAATGACGGTCCTTTTTGCGGACTTGCCTTTTTTGGTGGTGATCAACACCACTCCGTTGGCCGCACGCGCACCGTAAATGGCCGCCGCAGAAGCATCCTTGAGTATTTCTATGGATTCGATGTCATTGGGATTAATATCAGCAAGCGGATTGGTGTCATCATTGGTGGCGTCGGAAAGACTGTTTGAAATCACCGGGAGCCCGTCTACCACATACAGTGGCTGGCTGCCGGCTGAAATGGAGGATATCCCTCGGATATTGACCTGTATGGCCTGGCCGAGTTTGCCGCTGCCTGATTGCACCACCACACCCGGGGCCTTGCCCTGGATGGCGGATTCAAAACTGGGGGTAGGATAGTTTTCAACATCCTTGGAGATGAGTTTTGAAATGGAACCGGTGACCTCTTTTTTAAAGGCCTTGCCATACCCTACCACCACTACTTCGTTCAATGCTTTTTGGGAAGTCTCCATCTTTACCTGGATGGGTTCGCCGGCTTGTCCGATCGCAATGTC
The DNA here is from genome assembly GCA_903906365.1 of uncultured Bacteroidota bacterium. Classification (GTDB taxonomy): domain Bacteria; phylum Bacteroidota; class Bacteroidia; order Chitinophagales; family Chitinophagaceae; genus Puia. Next base: position 95,551 of record CAIVKC010000039.1, read on the forward strand.
TTTTTCTTCATAACCTATGTAGGAAAAATGCAATACGGAAGTCTTGGGGCCCACTTTAATGGAAAAATTGCCGTTGCTGCTGCTCACAGCAGTGGCTTTGGGTCCCCGGGAAGTGATGGTTACACCGGCCAGCGGTGTGTTGTCCTTTGCATCCACCACGTTGCCTGTAATTTCTTTGGTCTGTCCAAACAGGAGGGAGACAGGGAATAAGGCTATTCCAAGAAGGATTTGAAATTTTCTCATAAAAGCGCTTTTAAAATAATTAGGTGAGGTTAATCGCTAATATAGACACCGCGTGGCGCAAAATGCTGTTTTGTTTATCCATGAATTTGACCGCAGCTCCCAAAAAATAGACAAAACGCCCAGGAGCCTTGGAAACAGCTACCGTTAGGGCATTAACCCAGTACAAAAAAAACAGATGTGGAAATGATGGCAGTTACATTAGATCTTTTTATCAGGTGAATTAAGGAGCCCGGCTATTGTCCTTGCCGCGGAATGCCTGGTTGACATAATATGTTTAACAGCCGGGTATTTTTCACCTCATCCTGTCCTGTAATCTCCGGGGTTCCCGTAAACCCACTGTACCTGATTTCCTGGTGGGTAGTTCCGGGTTTGAGTCGTTTGGCATTATTTGTGAGGCCCTATGTCGCTTCCATCTTGTTGTCAAAACGAGAGGAAGACCTGTTGGATAGGTTGCTTTTGGGTCCCTGCCAAATTTGTCAGCGGGGTTACCTTCCAACTGTTGGCTGGAGCGATTTTTTGCACCATGATTTCTCCCGCAGGTAATCTCAGCTGGCAGAGCTATTAAAACCCTTTGAAGCAAGGATGGAAAATACGCAGTACGCAGTGACCAGCCCGCGCATACTTAGCTAAAGGATAGGCCGGGCCAGTATCTGATCGGGCCGGAGAGCAGGTCTATAATTTGCCTTCCGCATACAACTGCCTCATCTTCTTTTTGTCAAATTTGCCCACACTGGTCTTGGGGATTTCTTTAACATACTTGAATTTATCGGGGATCTGGTATTTGACAAAATAGCCGGAGAGAAAGGTTTTGAGTTCCTGTTCATCGAGCTGTGTGTTTTCCTCCATGGGTACGATGACAGCCATCGGCCGCTCCGACCATACTTCGTCGGGAATGCCTATGACTGCAGCTTCCTTCACCAATGGATGCGCCATCAGGGATACTTCCAGGGCCACGCTGGAAATCCATTCCCCGCCACTTTTTATGAGGTCCTTGGCACGGTCGGTAATCTGAAGGTAGCCTTCCTGGTTAATGATGCCTACATCACCGGTTTTAAACCATCCGTCTTCGGTAAAGCTTTCCTGGCTGTTGGATTTAAAGTACGCGTTGATCACCCAGACTCCCCTGATCTGTACCTCTCCAACGGTTTTTCCGTCCCTTGGGGCAATCTCGCCATTTTCCAGTGCCGCTCTGATTTCGGTGAAGGGCAATTGCTGGCCCTGCATGCTGCGGATTTTTATTTTTTCTGCATCGGGCAGCAGGCTATGATGGGGGTGCAGTCTGGACAGGGTACCTACCGGGGAGGTTTCCGTCATACCCCAGGCATGAATGGCTTCCACCCCAAAGTCCCGCTGGTAATTTTCAATCAGGCTGGGTGGGGCCGTGGCCCCTCCGATTAGAAATGTTTTTAAGGGAATGTTAGCGGCTCCCGTTTTCTTTAGCACGTTATAGACTCCCTGCCAAATAGTGGGCACGCCGCCCGCCTTATTGACCCGCTCCTCCATGATCATGCGTACCAGGTTTTCGGGCTGCATCTGGGAAGATGGTAATACGACGGCTGCACCTGCCAGTACGGCCGCCATGGGCAGGCCCCAGGCCATGACATGGAACTGGGGAACCACAATCAGTATCCTGTCTGAAGAAGAAATGCTGGCGTAATTGGGCAGGGACAGAAATATGGCATGCAGGCAGGTGGAGCGGTGGGAATACAGGACACCTTTGGGCAACCCGGTGGTCCCGCTCGTATAACACATGGCGCATGCATCATTTTCTTCCACCTGAACCCAGCTGCCATCCTCGGGACAATCGGCGATCAGTTCCTCATACAGCAGAAATTCCGGCAGGCTGCTGCTGAACCCGGGAGGGGCATTCAGGATGATGTATTTTTTGACAGTGGGCAGCAGGGCGGCAATCTGTTCGAGCGTACCAACCAGGGAGGCGTCCACAAATACATACCGGTCTTCGGCATTGTTGATGATGAATTCCGTCTGGGCACCGGAAAGCCTGATGTTGAGGGTATGGCAAACGGCCCCTGCTCCTGGTATGGCAAAATATAATTCCATGTGCTGGTAGTGGTTCCAGGCATAGGTGCCCACGAAATCACCCTGTTGAACCTGAAGCTTGTGAAGCAGGGCATATTGCAGTTTCTTGGAGCGCCGGTATAAATCGGCATAGCGGTAAACATGCCTTGTCTTATCTGGAAGGATACTGATGATTTCACTCTGGGGGAAAATCCGGTATCCGTGGTCCAGCAGCCCGGGAACTGTCAGGGGATAATTCATCATTAATCCAAGCATATCCTATGGTTTTAGCAGTGCGTTTGTCTGATTAAATATAATGTTTATCAATCATACCCGGAGGATAGCCGATTGTTTTTTCAGTATTGGGATGCCGGCAGTCTCATTTTCCCTTGCGATTCAGTTTCTACCTTTAAAATGCTCCATGGACCGGTAGATACCCATCCACTTTCCTATGACCAGGTCAAACCACCTGGCCGGCAGCAGGCCTTTTATCAGGGGTAGCAGGTAGATGATGGCGGGCAGGCGCACGAACATCCTGTTTTTTCGGATGCCCCCAACGATCCGTTCAGCTGCTTTGAGGGGATCGGAGATGGGTATGAGCGGTGAGCGGACGCCCTCGAACATCCCGGTATTGATATAATAAGGGGTGACTGTGGTGACCTGCACCCCGGTCCTGGCCATGGCAAGTTCAATCCTTAAGGAATCTGACCAGCCAATCAGGGACCACTTACTGGCGCAGTAAACAGACATTTTCGGATTGGCAACCATTCCTGCAGCAGAAGCAATGTTGATGATATGCCCGCTTCCCTGTTGGATCATCTTTGGCAGGAGGGATCTGGTCAGCAGCATGGGAGCCAGGGCATTTACCTGCATGGTGCGTTCAATATCCGCCGTGCTGTGATCGGTAAATTCCTTTCCCACCACAATACCCGCATTATTAATCAGTATATCAATATGCAATGAAGCCTGTTGCATTTCCTGCAATGTCCGGAGCATCTGAGTGGTGTCGGAGAGGTCTACGGCATAACCCAGCACCTGGTATCCCTGTGCCTTCAGGGAACTTACAGCCTCCTGCAGGGCATCTTCACGCTTGTCCCATATAATCAGGCATCCGGCCCCCTCCCGCAGTAAAATCCGGCCCATTAGCAGGCCAATCCCGGAAGCACCCCCTGTAATTAAAACGGTTTTTTCTCTGATCTGGCTCATTTGATTTATTTTAAACGCTGATTGTTGTACAGCCATTTTAGCTTCGATGTTTTTCAAGGGGCTCTTTGTCAGGGACGCATTATCGATCGGGCACCCGCCTGTTGGTAAGTCCCGCCTTTTTTGAAACCAGGGGTAAAAGTATAAAGCTGTTTTCTAGCAAAAGCTGAAAATTGTCAGGTCTGTTGATGATAACATTGTGCTCCCTTAGGCTGTGAACAAAAAGAACCCGCTGCATTTTTATATCCGAAGGCCTGATGCCGGCTTCTTGGACCAGCCCGTATGGAATGTTTTTTGTTTTCAACTGCATCATCAGGGTATCACTCATCAGATCAGTGCCTCCGCCCTGATTGGTAAACCAATGGACAAAATGGTGGGCCGAATCCCGCGCGATCCAGTCCATGTATTTATCGAGCTGGCTGTACAGGGCATCAAAGAGCCAAACTTCCTGCACCGGCAGGTCACCCACTGCCAGAATATGGGCAATGACCCGGAAGGCCCCGCTGTGTCCGGCCAGCACAATATGGCCTGCGGTAGCCCCTGGGGATACCATGCCCTGTTTTTTTAGTGCATTTATTACATCCCCCACCAGTGCACCAAACTCGGCCGGTTGTTCGAGTTTACCCCCATAACTGTCCGGCGCATCCCGGGCCGTCTCTGCAAGCACCAATACCGCATTTCTTCCGGAGGCTATGAACTGGCGCGTCAGCTCATAAAACGCAGCTGCCGTATCGACGTTGTTTCGCCATCCGTGAAACCAGAACAACAGGTCAATGCTACCGGTTTTTCTGAGATGATTGGGGACGATGAGCAGAACGGTACTGTCCTGATAATGGGCCGCGGTAGGGTAAAATACGCTGTCATACCAATGTCCCTGCAGCCTGCCCGTATCGGGAAAGGAAGTATGGGGGGAAAGGAAATGAAGGGTGCGGTATCCATCCTGGCTTTTGGCCTGAAGGGCCCCCCATATTGCGTAAAGCAGCAATAATCCTGTTTTTTTAAGAAGACTCATGGTATATAGATGTATAAGTATCAGACCATACCGGTTGTTTGATGGGTAAATTCGCTGTTACTGCGGCAACGGCCGCCTGCATGTTAGTGATTTTTTTGAAGCCATAAGCCCCCAAAGGGTGTAAATAATACCCCAATAGTGCGATTACTTCCCAAATCCCGGTTTTGAGAATCCCCAATTGGGTTAAACAGCCCTGAAAATCAGGGTCGCCAGGCCCTGTAACTCAATGGCATGAAAATAGCCCTTCTACCACTTGGAATCGATTTGTAAATTAAAATATGTAAGATGAAAAAAACAATTGCGGTAATGGCCTGCCTGGTAATCACCATGGGTGCCTTTGCACAGACACCTGAAAAAAAGGAAGAATCAAAAATGCTGCGTAAAGACATCAAGGCCAAAAAAGCCGAAAATCATGAAATGGTCAAAGACGCAACCAAGCTGAAAATTCATGAGGCCAAGGAAGAACATAAAGAGGCAGTAGCCGATAAAAAGGCCATACACCGGCATGCCGATAACCTGAAGGACATGGGCGTGCACCACCCCGTCCAAAGGGCGAAGCACCAGATCCACGCAGAAAAAGAAGCGAAAAAATATAAGGACTAGGCAAAACTGAACGTCTGCAGCCCCTTCCTGCCTGGTGGATCCGGGACCGGGAGGGGTTTTGCTATTTAGGGGGTTTTGCTCCATGGAATCCATACCCTGACTCCATCGCCCCTCTGCCCGGCATCGGCAAAGGGCACCAGCAGCAGCGGCCTGAAAGCAGCCGGATCATGGGGATCTGGCAAAGCGATTCCATACACCTGGTGACCGATCCAATTGGCGGGCAATTCGACCATGGACGAATCATGGTTCGCCTGACCTGAAAGGGAGGCCGGAAGACGGCTGCCGGAAGCCAGTGAGCTTAATCCGCTGTCCAGTGCAAGAACCTGCGGGCCCCGCTGAAAGGCTGTCTGACCCGGGTAACTCCTGCCCCCGCTGATCATTTGCAAGGGTATCTTGCAGGACAGATCAATCGCATCGCCGTCATTCCAAAGACGTTTGATCACCAGATAGCTGCCCGGTTTACCCCGATAAAGGCTGTCTGCGATGGTGGCTACAAATGAATCGCACCAGGAAGGCACCCTTAGTCCCAGGGCAAAGGAATCCGGTTGGGGTATTTTAATCCTGAGGGTATTATGTCCTGTTTCAATCAGCCCGCTGCCTACCTCCATGGAAAAGCGGGATCGGCCCTTTCCCGTCACCACGGATAGATCCCGGTAATAGGCCGGTTCATAGAGCATCAGGCTGGGAATTCCATCTACAGTGCCGATGTTAAAATACGGTATCATGGCAATGCCGCGGGGAACGCTCGATGTACAGCAGGTGATTTCACAACTGTAGGGCTTTCGGTCCATCAGGGGCGTATAATAACTGACGCACCCTGTCTGGGGGTTTTCTGCGCCCAGTAAATGATTGTACAGGGACCGCTCAATTTCCTCCAGATATTTAGGGTCCCCAAAAGCAGCCAGCAGTCCGTAGTTCAACTGGATCCAGGTGGTGGTCACGCAGCCTTCGCCGATATGATCCTTTTCGGATGCAGGCAGCACCTGGTCATCCTGGAAATACTCCATGGAACTGGCCGTTCCCGTTATATAAAGCCGTTTGGAAATGATGTCCTTCCAGGCCGCCAAAACAGGATCCAGGAAATGAGTATCTCCGGTCACCCGGTAGAATTTCAGCAGGCCGACCAGGTTGGAAAGCATTTCATAGGCTTTAGCATTGGCAACCTCATTAACCCGCCCTGACCTCATCAGGGTGCTGATGATCCTGGGCCCTTGTTTTTGTTCCCAGGCGCTGATAAGGTAATAACAAAAATCAAGGTATTTTTTTTCACCTGTGTAGCGGTATAGGTCGAGCATCGGGTCCAGGATACTGGTGGCAGCCATGCCCATATGCTCGCCGGCCAAAATAATATTGCGCTTGCCGGGCTGGTTTCCAAAAGTCGCCACCATCAGGTTCCCGATCTTCCGGCAGGCCTCCAGGGCAGGCTGGTAGCCTGTAGCGCTGTAGTAGGCCAGCAGGCCGTATAAGTTATATTTATGGGACCATACATCCCAGCTGGTCCAGTAATCCTGGGGCTGGTAGGTCCCGAGATATCCCCCGGGCAATTGGGAGGCTATCAGTACATAGGCGATCCTGTCCATTTGACTTTTGAGTCGGGCGTCCTGGTTGTATTTCCAGGTATTACAGGCTGACTCCAGGAACTTGCCTGCATGTTCCCCGATCCAGGGATGATTGCCCGGTCTTTCCAGATATCCGCTCATAATGCCCGCTTCATCAATTTTCAACAGCCTTTCCTCCAGGTTCAGTCCAAGGCGGTTGCCCAGATAACCCCGCAGCAGCTGCCTCTCAAAAGGCAGCGGCATATATTTGTCGGCTATGCGGTATTTTATTACAGGCTCCCTTGGCCCTTCCACCCCGATGCGTATATCCGGGTCCGTTATATAAATAAGGTCATGCCTCTGTTTGGGGAGGCTGCCGTCTTCACTGAGGGTGTAATCAATCTTCACCAGCGGCTGCCTGCGGGATCCAAAGGACGGGGATTGCAGCTTGACGCTGCTTGCGGGCCCTGCAGGCAGGGCTATGTGCTTTTCCCAGTAGTATAGCTGGCGGTTATCGGGATCCTTCAGGCGACAGATGAGCTTTCCGCGAAAGGGACGGGCGCCGCGGTTTGTTACCTGGATGGCTGTACTAAAACTGTCGTTTTTGCCCGGGACCGTGGAATAAATGGCTGACACGAAATCTTTCCAGTCAAAAGGTCCGAAACCATAGGGCCCCTGATAGAGTCCGATGCCTTCTGCATCCTGGCTGAAAACCCGAACGGCAATAAGATTCTCCTGATCCCATAGAATGGATTTCCAGGGAATGGTATAAATACGGTCCTGGTCCCAGCGACTTTCATATTGAGGGGGAAAGGAGCCTGTCTGTCCTATCGGTTTCCCGTTGAAAAAAGTTTGATCCGCATCATCGATTCGGCCCAGCTGTAATTTCAGCCCTTCCATTTTGGAAGATGACGCTTTGAGGCTGGATGGTATCACCACCCTGATTCTGTACCAGGCATATACCTGGTCTTTGTAACCGGGGGCGGACTGTATCCTGCCCACCGGTCTTTTTTCCCAGGATTCATCCCGGAACGAAGGCCCCGACCATCGGGGGTCATCGCCGAGTTTCCATTTCCAGTAGAGGGGCAGCGGCATCAACTGACCATGAACCGGGCTGCCCGGGTACATCATGATGGATAAGATCAGCAAAAGGGCCATTTTCTTTATCCGTCTGTCTGCTTGCATATAAACGTTATTAATCTGCTGTTCAATGATCAAAGAAGTGACAACAACCGGGGGGTACCCTGCAGGCATGAACATACCAGTCAAGGATCCTGCTGAAGTTAGGTAATTTTTTTTAGCTTTATTGTGATGGAAGCAGCCTGTTACCCGTATAAAACAAAAGCCAGCTGGCTTATGCGGGGGAAAGCTACCAATAAATGTACTAGCTTAGTCCATCGTTCACCCCGTCAAATAAATAATTGTGGAGCAAAAGAAATTAAGAAGCCAGAACTGGTTTGGACGCAAAGGCAAGGATGGATTTATTTACCGTGCCTGGATGAAAAACCAGGGTATTCCACCTGATATGCTTGAGGGCAAGCCAGTCATTGGTATTTGCAATACCTGGAGTGAGCTGACTCCCTGTAACGGCCATTTCCGTGAACTGGCGGAAGCCGTGAAAAAGGGGGTACTGGAGGCAGGCGGCTTTCCGGTGGAATTCCCCGTCATGTCTCTGGGAGAAACCCTGGTAAAACCAACGGCCATGCTTTACCGAAACCTGGTCAGCATGGACGTGGAGGAGTCTATCAGGGCCAACCCGCTGGATGGGGTTGTGCTTCTTTGCGGCTGTGATAAGACGACCCCATCGCTGATCATGGGGGCCTGCAGTGTAAACCTACCCACCCTGGTGATTTCAGGAGGGCCCATGCTGAAGGGCCACTGGAAAGGTAAGGATATTGGCACCTCCGATGTATGGCGATTTGATGCGGCCAGCAAACTGGGCGAAATCACATCCGAAGAATTTCTGGAAGCTGAAGCCTGTATGGCAAGGACACAGGGGCATTGCGCGGTTATGGGTACTGCATCCACGATGGCCGTCATGGTGGAGAGCCTGGGTTTATCGCTGCCCAATAATGCGGCCATTCCGGCTGCGGACGCCAGGCGCAAGGTACTTTCCCAGCTTTCCGGGCGGAGGATCGTGGAAATGGTCAGGCAGCAGGTGGTTTTGTCAGATATCCTGGGCCGTCCGGCTTTTGAAAATGCCATACGGGTAAATGCCGCTTTGGGGGGATCTACCAATTTTGTCATACACCTGCTGGCTATTGCGGGCAGGATCGGCGTGGAGCTGTGCCTGGATGACTTTGATGTCCTTTCGCGCGGAATTCCGCTGCTGGCCAATATACAGCCTTCCGGTCAGCATTATATGGAGGATCTCTATTACGCCGGCGGTCTGCCTGCCCTGCTGCGGGAAATGCAAACCCTGCTCCATACGGGTGCCATGACGGTAAACGGAAGGACCATCGGTCAGAATATAGCCCAGGCGGAGGTGTATAACCGCGGTATCATCGGTACCCTGCAGGAACCCTTCAAGCCCGAGTCCGGGATAGTGGTGGTACGGGGAAATTTGGCCCCCGATGGCGCTGTCATCAAGCCCTCCGCCGCCAGCCCGCATCTGCTGAAGCATGCCGGCAAGGCTGTTGTCTTTGAAAATATAGAAGACTATCATCTGCGTGTCGATGACCCGGACCTGGTCATCGATAAAGACTCTGTCCTGGTGTTAAAAAATGTGGGACCCAGGGGATATCCGGGTATGGCTGAGGTAGGAAACATGACGCTTCCCAAAAAAATACTGGAACAGGGCGTCAGTGACATGATCCGTATTTCCGACGGCAGAATGAGCGGAACGGGTTTTGGAACCGTCGTATTGCATGTATCCCCGGAGGCCGCGGCAGGCGGCCCCCTGGCCCTGGTCCGTAACGGAGATACCATCCGCCTGGATGCGCATCAGGGTCTTTTGCAGCTGGAGGTATCCGACGCCGAACTGGCGGACCGCAGGGCCTCCTGGCAGCCAACTGAAAAAATCCAGCCGCGCGGTTATGTCTATTTATACCAGCATCATGTCGAGCAGGCCCACCTGGGGGCCGATATGGATTTTTTAAAGGGTGGATCGGGCAGCCAGGTCTCGCGCGATTCCCATTAGTGTGGGTAGGGGTTGCTGCCGGGAAGGCCGGTGGTAATTTTGTGATAGGATGAGTCAGCTACGTTGATGTGGTTAAGACCCCTGCGGGGGCTCCAATATAAAAACAGACAGCTATGAGATTCAGCAACAAGGTGGCCATAGTAACTGGCGCAGGCCAGGGCATAGGTTTTGAAATCGGTCGTTATCTGGCCCGCCAGGGGGCCCGGGTAGTTTTAAATGACCTGGATCCGCTGCTGACCAGCCAGGCCGAAGATAAAATCCTGGACATTGATTCGTCCTGCTGCATCGGCATGGCGGGCGATTGCAGCCAGACCGCGGTCATCCGGCAAATGGTGGATACGGCCGTCAACCGCTTCGGGAGCCTGGATATCGTTATTGCCAATGCGGGCATCACCCTGTTTGGCGAGTTTTTATCCTACCCGGAAGAATCCTTCCGGCGGGTCATGCAGGTCAACCTGTTTGGCTCCTTTTTTTTGGCCCAGGCTGCTGCCGGCCAGATGAAAAAGCAGGCTTCCGGGGGCTCCATACTTTTTATGTCTTCTGTAACAGGGCACCAGGCACATAAGGACCTGGCCGCCTATTCCATGAGTAAGGCCGCCTTGGAAATGCTGGCAAAAAACCTGGTTATTGAATTGTCTCCTTTCAAAATAAATGTCAATGCCATTGCCCCGGGGGCCACCCTGACCGAGCGGACGATGGACGATCCCGGTTATGAGGAGACCTGGTCGAAACTAACGCCCATGGGACGGCCAGCCACGGTGGAAGACATTGCAGGCACGGCCCTGTTTTTGGTATCTGATGAGGCCCGACATATTACAGGCCAGAGCCTGATTGTGGACGGCGGCTGGACGGCTGTGAGTCCGCCCCCTTTTTAGGGAGCGGTTATCCGGGCGGCCGGTTAGCAGGGGCTAACGTCCCCATATCCCTGCATCCCGGCCCCGGGGAGGCCCGTATAGCTGAGCCAAAGGCCACTGCGCGCAATGACTTACTTCAGTCCGGAAAAATTCTCCGGCAGGGGACTGGTGAGCCGCTATGGCGCCATGGTCCGGGTCCTGCGGCCTGGTGGTGGCCCCTGAATCCCGCCTGGTTAAAATGACCGGAATCAGCTCCTTCCTTGAATTCTATCAGCTCAATTACTGCCTTGCCGGTCTACTTTGCCCAAGCACTATTTTCTTTTCCCGGGTTAGACTCCTGTTTATCCCTTCAAACCAGTTAACATGCCAGCGACTGACCTTACCAAAGCGGTTGACCTGTTCCTCCATGCCGAGGGCACAGGCCCCAAGCGCCAGAAAAGACCTGTTTACGTTGATTTTATGCCACCCTGCAACAGTGCATGCCCGGCCGGTGAAAACATCCAGGCCTGGATGGCTCATGCCCAGGCAGGTAATTATTTCGAGGCGTTTCAGGTCATTATGGAGGACAATCCCTTTCCGGCTACCATGGGGAGGGTTTGCGTCAAACCCTGTGAAACCGGATGCAACCGCAACCATATCGATACCACCGTCAATATCCATGCAGTGGAAAGACATATCGGGGATGAAGCCATCCGAAACCATTGGCAGGTCCAGGGAGCGGCTGCACCAACGGGAAAAAGAATCCTGGTAATCGGTGCCGGCCCATCGGGGTTATCGGCTGCCTATCACCTGGCCAGGATGGGTCATACCGTGGAAGTGTACGAGGCTTCCGGTCATGCCGGGGGTTTATTGTGGTCCGGGGTTCCCGAATACAGGCTGCCCAAGGAATTGCTGGAGGCGGAAATTGAACGCATCGCCCGGATGGGAGTTTCTATACGGGTTAATTATAGGGTAAAGGACCTGCTGGGTGAAAAGGAGTCCGGAAAATTTGATGCGGTTTACCTTTCAATCGGTGCCCAGATGATATCACCTGAAAACTATGTGCATGACAGGTCGGTGTATACCGTGGATGCTTTTTCATTTTTTGAGGAGGCCAAAGCCAACCCGGCTCCCTATACGAATAAAAAGGTGGTTGTCTACGGAGGCGGTAAACTGGCTTTATATATTTCCCGCATGATAAAGCGGTTTGGATCCGAAGTGTCCGTTTATTTCCCCGGTGACAAAAAGATGATGCCCGCCTATGACTATGAGACCGAAGATGCGCTGGCCGAGGGAGTGGATGTATCGCTGTTAAAGGGTATCGCCAAGGTTGAGCAAAACCTGATCACCTTCGACAGGCTGGTGGTGGAAAAAGGCAAGGCCGTTGCCAGCGGGCAGCAGGAGACGGTTCAGGCTGATGTCCTGATCCTTGCCAACAGGCAGCAAACCGCCTCCTCCTTCCTGCGCCAGCTGCCGGGTCTGGTCATCAACCAGGACGGCACCCTGCCGGTGGATGCGCAACGCATGACGGCCTGCCCCGGGATCTTTGCCGGAGGGGACATGCTGCCCGGGGAAAACAGGAGTTCCACCATTGCCATCGGACAGGGAAAAAAAGCCGCCAGATATATCAACGCCTTTGTGCTGGCTCAAACCTACCAGAAACCGGAGAAACACCCCACAGCCGGTTACCGAAAGTTGCACATGTGGTATAAGACGGAAGCACCCCAGCAGGAGCAGGGCAGGCTTGATCCCCTTGTTGCCGTTAAGAGTTTCGAAGAGGTGATTGGCGGCCTTTCTGAGCCGGAGGCCAGATTTGAAGCGCAGCGTTGCCTGAGCTGCGGAAACTGTTTTGAATGTGACGGCTGTTTTGGTGCCTGCCCCGAGGATGCCATCCTTAAACTGGGGAAGGGCAACCGGTATTCTTTTAATTATAATGCGTGCACGGGCTGTGCGGTCTGTTATGAACAATGCCCCTGCCATGCCATTGAAATGATTCCTGAACCTGTCAATACGTCCACTGATGTCAAGTAAAACAAACGCCGTAGCCACCATTGACGGAAATGAAGCTGCGGTCTATATTGCATACCGGGTCAACGAAGTGTGCGCCATTTATCCCATTACGCCCTCCTCCACCATGGCTGAACTCGCCGACGAATGGTCGTCCAAGGGAATAAAAAATATCTGGGGTACAGTACCTGAAGTTATTGAATTGCAAAGTGAAGGTGGCGCAGCAGGCACTGTTCATGGTGCCCTGCAGACGGGGTCACTGACGACCACCTTCACCGCCTCCCAGGGCCTGATGCTGATGCTGCCTAATATGTACAAGATAGCCGGGGAACTGACTCCTGCTGTTTTTCATGTGGCGGCCCGTTCACTGGCGGCGCAGGGTCTTTCCATATTTGGCGACCACCAGGATGTAATGGCGGCCAGGACGACCGGGTTTGCCTTACTCAGCTCGGCCAGTGTGCAGGAAGCGCACGATTTTGCCCTCATTGCACAGGCGGCTACCCTCAGGGCCCGCATTCCCATTCTTCATTTTTTTGACGGATTCCGCACTTCCCATGAAGTCAATAAACTTCAGTTACTCAGCGATGAGCAGATCCGGTCCATGATTGCCGATGAATGGGTCCTTTCCCATAGGAGCCGGGCATTAAACCCGGCGCATCCCTTTATCAGGGGTACTGCCCAGAACCCGGATGTGTACTTCCAGGGAAGGGAGACCGTCAATAGTTTTTATAACAAAATGCCTCAGATCATGCAGGAAGTCATGGAAGACTTCCAGGTCATGACCGGCCGCAGCTATGGACTTTTCCAATATACGGGCGCCCCGGACGCAGAAAGAATCATCATCATCATGGGGTCGGGCGGGGAGACGGTGGCCGAAACCGTGGCGGTACTCAACCAGGCCGGAGAAAAAACCGGGGTCATACAGGTGAGGTTATACAGACCCTTTTCCCTGGACCACCTCCTGGAAGTATTACCCGCCTCGGTGAAGTCCATAGCCATATTGGACCGGACCAAGGAACCGGGCGCGTCCGGCGAACCACTCTACCAGGATGTGCTCTCCACCCTGGTGGAAGCCATGCAGCAGGGAAAGCTCCCGCATCTGCCGCGCCTCATTGGCGGCCGGTACGGTCTTTCCTCCAAGGAGTTCACCCCAGCCATGGTCAAAGGGGTCCTGGACGAGCTAAAAAAGGATCAGCCCAAAAATGGATTTACCATTGGTATTGATGATGACGTGACTTTTACCAGCCTGGATTATGACCCGTCCTTCCTCTTAGATGAATCCTCCTGGCGGCAGGGACTTTTCTTTGGGCTGGGGGCCGACGGTACGGTAGGGGCCAACAAAAACACCATCAAGATCATCGGGGAAAATACGGACCTCTTTGCCCAGGGTTATTTTGTTTACGACTCAAAGAAATCGGGAGCCAGGACGGTGTCCCACCTCAGATTCGGACCCAAACCCATCCGGGCGCCCTACCTGATTTCCAAAGCTGATTTTATTGCCTGTCACCAGTTCAATTTCACCGGCTATGTGGAAATGCTTGAATTTGCGAGCCCGGGGGCCATCTTCCTGCTGAACAGCCCCTATGGCAAAGAGGAAGTCTGGCAAAAACTTTCCGCCCAGATCCAGGAAAGGATCATTACCCAAAAAATAAAGTTCTATGTGATAGATGCCACGACGGTGGCCCGGGACACCGGGATGAGCGGTCGCATCAATACCATTATGCAGACCTGCTATTTTGCCCTCTCCGGGGTGCTGCCCCGGGAGGATGCTATCCGCCAGATTAAAAAAGCCATTGAGAAGACCTATTATAAGAAAGGCCAAAAGGTAATTGACCAGAATTTCCAGGCAGTGGATGCGACCCTTGCCAACCTCCATGAGGTGGACTATCCCCGGTTTGTTTCTGCCGCTGTGGCAGAACCGGTTCGTATTTCAGAGAAGGCCCCTGCATTTGTCCGGGAAGTCACCGAAGTCATGATGGCCGGTCATGGCGACAGCCTGCCTGTCAGCAAAATGACCGTCGATGGCACCTATCCGAGTGGCACGACACAGTGGGAAAAAAGAAATATTTCTGATTTGGTGCCGGTCTGGGAGCCAGATTTATGCATACAATGCGGCAATTGTGCCTTTGTTTGCCCACATAGCGTGATCCGGGCAAAGTTCTTTCATAAAGACCACCTGCAATCTGCACCTGCCGGCTTTCAGACAGCACCCATCAATTCCAGGGGATTCCCCGAAACACAGTACAGGCTTCAGGTCTATCTGGAAGATTGCACCGGATGCAACCTCTGTGTGGAAGTATGCCCGGCCTCTGATCCCGCCAACAGGCAGCGCAAGGCCATCAACCTGGCTGAAAAGGAACCGATCCTTCAGGCAGAAAAAACAAACATCTCCTTTTTTGAAAATATACCCTGGAATGACCGTTCGAGGATTGATTTTTCGACCGTACATGGTGCACAGTTTCTTGAACCCCTCTTTGAATTTTCAGGGGCCTGTGCCGGTTGCGGGGAAACGCCTTATCTCAAGTTGCTGTCCCAGCTTTTCGGTGACAGGCTGCTGGTTGCCAATGCAACCGGGTGCTCCTCGATTTATGGGGGAAACCTGCCCACCACGCCCTGGTCGGTAAACCAGCAGGGAAGGGGGCCGGCCTGGTCCAATTCCCTGTTCGAAGACAATGCTGAGTTTGGTCTGGGGATGCGCATCACCACCGATAAACAGCTTGAAATGGCCCGCAGCCTGCTGCTGGAGTTAAAACCGGTATTGGGAGAGCAACTCACCCGGGAACTCCTGGATGCCAGGCTCCTGCTGGAATCAGAACTTTCCGAGCAGCAGCAAAGAGTCGACCAGGTCAAAAAGAAACTGGCTGGCATTTCCTCACCTGAGGCCTGCCTGCTCCTTTCGGTGATCGAACAGTTTGTCCGCCGCAGTGTATGGCTGGTGGGCGGAGATGGCTGGGCTTACGATATTGGATATGGCGGACTGGACCATGCCCTGGCAAGCGGTAAAAACATCAATGTACTGGTGCTGGATACCGAAGTATATTCCAATACCGGGGGGCAAATGTCCAAATCAACGCCCACTGCCGCTACCGCCAAATTTGCGGCAGCAGGCAAAACCGCCGGCAAAAAGGACCTTGCCCTCCAGGCCATTTCCTATGGCAATGTCTATGTGGCCCGCGTCGCTTTCGGTGCCAACCCCCAGCAGACCCTGCTGGCCATGCGTGAAGCGGAGGCCTATGAAGGCCCTTCCCTGATATTGGCCTACAGCCATTGCATAGCGCATGGATATGATCTGAAAGACGGCCTTGACCAGCAGCAGAAAGCTGTATCAAGCGGTCACTGGCCTTTACTCAGGTATAACCCGGCCCTGCGCAGGAAAAATCAAAATCCCTTCATCCTGGATTCACCCAGGCCGACCATCTCCCTGAAGGATTATGCCTACAATGAACTGCGCTACAAAGTGCTGTCGGTCACCCATCCCTCAGAAGCGGTCGAACTGTTGAAAAGGGGGCAGGAACTGATAAACCTGAAATGGAAAACATATGAAGAACTGGCTACCAAACAGGCAAGCGATTTTGTCCCGGTGGCTTAAAATGTATAATTATGAATATTCATGCATCCTATATGGGGATGAAACTCAAATCCCCGGTCATCGTATCGGCCTGCACCCTGTCTGAGCAACTCGACAATATTGTCCGCATGGAGGATAACGGGGCAGGGGCGGTAGTCATGTTTTCCCTTTTTGAAGAACAGATCATTCGGGAGGAAGCCCGCTTCAAGACGGTCCTTTCACAGACCAGGTATTGCTTTGCGGAGGCCGAAGGTTATTTCCCGGGCCTGGATGATTTCAGCGTGGAGAGCGACGGGTATCTGGAGCATATCAGGCGTGCCAAGGAACGGGTGGATATTCCCATTATCGGAAGCCTCAACGGCATCACCTCCGAAGGATGGATTGACTATTCCAGGCAGATGGAGCAGGCAGGCGCAGACGGCATAGAAGTGAACATATTTTTCATCCCGGCTGATATGGGACTCTCTTCCTCGGCCGTGGAACACCGATACCTCAATATAATAGAGTCCGTCAAACACAATGTAAAGATTCCTGTAGCTGTAAAGCTGAATCCTTATTTTTCTTCAATGGGCAATATGTCTTTGCGCATGCAGCAGTCCGGCGCAGATGCCCTGGTGCTGTTCAACCGGTTTTACCAGCCTGATTTTGACATTGAAGAGCTCGCCATCCGGACTGATCTGGAGTTCAGTCAGTCATCGGAGATCAGGCTGCCCCTGCTATGGATTGCCCTGATGTATGGCAAATTAAAGCTCTCCCTGGCATCCACCACCGGTGTGCAGAGTGCAGAAGAAGTCATTAAATACCTCCTGGCCGGTGCGGATGCGGTGATGACTGCTTCCTCCTTATATAAAAAGGGCATTGGATACCTCAAAACAATCCATCGGGATCTGGAAGAATGGATGGGGAGAAAGGGGTTTGAGTCGCTGGAATCCTTTCGCGGCTCCATGAGCCAGCAAAACATTACCGACCCCACCACCTATGAGCGGGCCAACTACATCCGGATTCTGGAAAGTAAACATTGAATGCGGACCAGCTGCGCTATAGGCCCTCGGCTGCGCCCATCCGCTCAGATGTTTTCGTAATAGGGGATTTCATCGTGACTGACCCTATCCTTCTGGCGCCAGTAGGCCAGCGTAACCACATGCCCATCGGCAGTTTTAAGCATGCGGCCGAAAATGGCATTGGTCGCATTGAAGGTATAATCAGTAACGCCCAGGGTGAATGTTTCTATAGCCGGTGTTGCTGCAATAACCGGCTCCTCTGCTTCCCTGGCGGCCGGGGCGGCAGCCGCCTTTGGCGGCGGGCTGGGCACCACCACTACCACATAGCCGTTTAGTTCAAGCAGGCCTGTTAGAAAAGCTACCCGGCCGGGTTCCAGGTTCCTCTCCACAATAGCGCATTTGACGCCGGCAAGCTCCTCGAATTCATGATTTTTATTGATAGCCATATTGTCAACTTACTAATGATTGTATATAATCAAATATCCAGCTTAGCAGGCCCGTAAAGACAATACCCGAAGCACAGATGACCAGGCCCAGCCTAACCGGGGCCGCGGGCCGGATATGTTCCATGGGGTTGTCATTGTTATCCATGAATACCGCCCTGACCACCCTAAGGTAATAATACAGCGATATGATCATATTGAGGGCTGCCACAGCAATGAACCAGTAAGTTCCCCTTGCTCCCCCTGAGGTCAGCAGAAATAGTTTGCCAAAGAAACCCGCTGTCGGGGGAATGCCTGCCAGTGAAAACAGCGAAAGGGTGAGTATCCATCCGAGGAACTTATTGGTCTTATAAAATCCCCTGTAATCCGCAATGGATTCCTTTCCGGTTTGACTGCTGATGACAGCCGCCACACCAAAGGCCGCCAGGTTCGAAAAGACGTATACCAGGATGAAAAAAACCACGGCGGCCGTTCCCATTTCCTTGCCCCCGCTCATACCTACCAGGATGAAGCCGACCTGCGCAATGGAGGAAAAGGCCAAAAACCGCTTGATATTCTGCTGCCGCAGGGCAAAGAGGTTTCCGGTGACCATGGTCAGTATGGAAAGTACCACCAGCATGTTATACCATATTTCTTCCATGGGCTGGAAGATCCTGAACAGGATGATCAGTAATATGAAAGACACCGAACCCTTGGAAATGACCGATAAAAAGGAAGTTACCGCCATGGGAGAACCCTCATACACATCAGCGGTCCACAAGTGGAAAGGGACTATGGAAAGTTTGAAGGCAAAAGCACTAAAGAGGAAAACAAAGGAAAGCACCTGCA
>CAIVKC010000040.1 GCA_903906365.1 uncultured Bacteroidota bacterium
AATTGATTAATCAGGCGTCTGCCTGTTATATCCCCCCATTCAACCCGTTTTAGCCCGGAGTGACGCCATTGGACTGTGGATCAAAAAACTCAACCTATCCCCTATTTTTCCTTGTTCCCGCCCTCTTTCCCCTGAACCTCCATGGACTAGTTTGTACCAGATACGGCGCCGGATGTACCTAAAAATCAAAACCCGGAAAGATCCGGGTTTTGAAGTGCAGGACATGCTTATTTATTATCAATAATCAATGTGATAAGGATATTAATGTTCCTTATCCACATTATTGAACTTGGTGGTATAGAAATCCACTTTATCCTTCAGGTTTTTCTGTTCATAGATGGTAATCAACAGATCGTAGGCGTCCTTTAGGGTGGTCCTATTATCCATTTTCAGTTTACCCTGGCTGCCAAGAATCTTTTCCACTTTCTCGAAATACGGGATGGCTTCGTCAAATTTCTTTCCCGCGGCAATCCGCAGGTCAGCCCTTTTTTTGATGTCCTCAGGCTTGGTTCCCTTGATATCCTTGGTACCGGCCTTTATGTCAACCGCCTGGTTATAGGTGATTTGTCCCAACAGCAGGGCGGCCTGGGCATAATCAGGTGCCAGTTCCAGGGACTTATTCAGCTTTTCTTTGGCCTTGGCGATGATTTCATCAGAATTTGCCGGGCGCTTTCCGCTGCTGGTATCGATGGCGTAATTGTACAATTCCACACCGTAATTGTACATGAATATATGGTTGTTGGGAATTTCTTTGGTGGTAATCTCTTCATACTTGGCAAACAGGGAATCCTTATTGCCCTTTTTGCGGGCCATTTCCAGTTCGGTATCCGGCCACAACAGGTCATTGGGGTAAATCTGCTTACCCAGGGCGAGGTATTTTTCGGTCATGACCTCATCCTTTTTGGTATTGTAGTAAAAATCAACCAACCATTTGTAAATATCCCCAATGTCAGATCCACTGATTTTGGTGATCCTGTTTTCGGCGATCCTACCATAATAAAGGGCAGCGGTATCCTTGTTATTGGCCTTTTCTGAGGCCACCCCGGCATAGAGTACAGAAGTCGTATCAAAACTCATGGTGGTATCCCTCCCCCATTTATTCTTAAAGATCAGGTCGCTGTATTTGACCGAGTACTTGAAAAAATAAGCGGCAGAATCCCAGTTCTTTGAATTATAGGTGCGTACCCCCTGGGAAAACGACGTACCGTACATGTCACCGGCATAGCTCTGCAGTCCGTTTTCTTTGAGAATCTTATAGGTGGGATCGGACTGCACATAACGCTCAAAAGCAGCGTTGGCAATAGTTTCAGCACCCGGATATTTGGCCCTTAGTTTATCATTGGCATAAATGGCAGAATACACTTTTGCCTTCCATAACCAGCCTTCGGCCTTGGCCTGCGCTTTGGGCTGCTCCATCAATTTATCAATTTCAGTTTTAGCCTGTTCCAGCGTTCCTGGTACCAGGACATAGCCTTTGACCTTTGAAAAATCCTGCCCCTGGCCTATCTGTGCAAAGGCTGCCAGCATTACAAAAAATAAAAGCTTCTTCATACTTGGAGTATTTAATTATTGGTTTTCTATATTTCCAGCAGGCGGATCCTGTATCCCGCCTTCAGGTTGTTCTTGCTGTGGTGCTGCGTCCGCATTTACGGCAACCGGTGCAATGATGTTTTCCTCGTTGTCATCCAGTTTGGTTATAGCTGCAATCTCATCGCCGTCATCAAGACGCATCAGTTTTACCCCCTGGGTGGCCCGGCCCTGCGCACTAATGCCTGACACCGGCATCCGGATGGTTACGCCACTTTTGCAGGTGATCATGAGATCTTCCTTTTCGGTAACGTCCAATATCCCTACTAATTTACCGGTTTTCTCGGTAACATTGATCGTCTTTACCCCCTTGCCACCACGGTTGGTGATGCGGTATTCGTCCATTTCAGTGCGCTTCCCATAGCCTTTTTCACTGACCACCATGATGGTACGGGTTTTGTCCTCCCTGTTAACACAGACCATGCCAATCACTTCATCGGTGGCGTCATCGACTTCAATTCCTCCCACCCCAATGGCACCGCGTCCGGTTGGACGCACCTTTTGCTCTTCAAAACGGATCGCCCGTCCGCTTTTGACGGCCAGCATGATCTCACTGTTTCCATCGGTGAGTTTGGCTTCCAGCAACTGGTCACTTTCCACGATGGTAATGGCATTGACCCCGCTGAGCCTTGGACGGCTGAAATCCTGCAGGGAGGTTTTTTTAATAGTACCCTGCCGGGTGCAAAGCACTATATAATGTTCATTTACAAAGGCTTCATCTTTGAGATCCTTTACATCAATGATGGCACGGACCTTATCATCGGGCGGAATCTGGATTAAATTCTGGATCGCCCGGCCCTTGCTTGTTTTGTCTCCTTCGGGAATCTCATAGACATTGAGCCAGTAGCATCTGCCGGCCTCGGTAAAAAATAGCATGGTGTGGTGGGTGGAGGCTACAAAGAGATGTTCAATGTAATCTTCATCCCGGGTCTTGCCCCCGATGGCACCCCGGCCCCCGCGACGCTGCTGACGGTATTCGGTGGCAGAAGTGCGTTTGATATAGCCAAGGTGGGAAATGGTTATAACCACGTCCTCCTCCTTGATAAGGTCCTTAATGTGGACTTCATCATCGAGGTAGGTGATCTCGGTTTTGCGTGCATCCCCGAATTTATCCTTGATTTCCAACAGTTCCTTTCTGATAACCTCAAACCGCTTGCCTTCATCACCGAGCAGATCCTTGAGAAAGGTGATGAGTTTCATGAGTTCATCGTATTCCTCTTTGATCTTGTTCCTTTCCATACCCGTGAGGCGCTGTAACCTCAGTTCCAGTATGGCCTTTGCCTGCACTTCATCGAGGCCCCAGCCGGCATTAATGAGGCCTTCCCGCGCCAGATCCGGTGTTGCCGAAGCGCGGATCAGGGAAATCACTTCATCGAGGTGATCCAGGGCGATCAGGTATCCCTGCAGGATATGGGCTTTCTTCTCTGCTTCCCTGAGTTCAAACTGGGTTCTCCGGATGATCACCTCATGGCGGAATTCCACAAATTCACTGATCATCTCCCGTATGTTGAGCGTACGGGGTCTGCCCTTTACCAGGGCAACGTTATTGATGCCATAGGAAGTCTGCAGTTCGGTGTGCTTATAAAGCTGGTTGATCAATAAGTTGGCCACACCATCCCTTTTGAGGTCTATGACTATACGCGTGCCTTCTTTCTGGTTAGATTCATTGTTAATGTGTGCGATGCCGTCAATGATCTTTTCATTGACCAGCTGGCCGATGCGGTCGCAAAGGGCATCCCGGTTAACCTGATAGGGTACTTCGGTGATGATGATCTGCTCCCGTCCGCTGGGTTTGGCATCGATGTGCAGTTTGCCGCGCAATACGACGCGGCCGCGGCCAAAATGCATGGCGGCTTTGACACCTTCCATACCATAGATGATGCCTCCGGTTGGAAAATCCGGTGCCTTGATATGCTGCATGAGTTCATCCACCGTGATGTCACGCTTGTCGATATAGGCTATACAGCCGTCAATGACTTCCGAGAGGTTATGGGGCAGGATATTGGTAGCCATTCCCACGGCAATCCCGCTGGAACCGTTGATGAGCAGCTGTGGAATGCGGCTCGGCAGCACGGAGGGTTCTTTGAGGGAGTCGTCAAAATTGAGCTGGAAATCAACCGTATCCTTTTCAATATCTTCCAGCATACTTTCTGCCAGGCGGTGTAGCCTGGCTTCCGTATAACGCATCGCAGCCGGTCCGTCACCATCCTGGCTGCCGAAATTTCCCTGACCATCCACCATGACATAACGCATGCTCCATTCCTGGGCCATCCGGACCAGGGTATCATAAATGGATTTGTCTCCATGGGGGTGAAATTTTCCCATGACCTCCCCCACAATACGGGCGGATTTCTTATAGGGCTTGTTGCTGTTATTGCCCAGTTCGTTCATGCCATAAAGCACCCGGCGATGCACCGGTTTAAGTCCGTCGCGTACATCGGGCAGTGCCCGGCCGACGATCACGGACATAGAATAATCAATATAGGCAGTCTTCATCTGCTCTTCTATATTGATGGGAACTATGCGGTTATTGTCTTGTGTTTCGGGGGGCGTTGTATTATCGTCCATAAGCTATATTGCCCTTGCAGGCTCCGCTGATTTGATTTGAATGGAGAGCCCTTTTGCAAGGGAGGCAAATGTATCTTATTTGGACCGTTTTTCCGCCAAAAAAATAGGTGAAATTTAGTCTTGTTTATCCACTAATGTGGATACCATCCGCTCTTCTCCTCTGAGGGGCTTCTGGTCAGCGCAGGGGAAGGGTAAAAGTGATGATGGAGCCTTTTGATTCCTGGCTTTCGGCCTGCAAGGATCCTTTGGCTTTTTCGATGAATTCCCTCACCAGGGACAGTCCCAGACCGGAACCCTGCTCACCCAGGGTACCTTTTCTGGCAATGCGTTTCTGCCCGTGAAACAACATGTTCAGTATGGGGGGCGGCATGCCTATTCCGGTGTCCTCCACCCTGACCAGCAAATCGTACTGGGAAAGCACCGCATCCACGGTTATGCAGCCCTTTCGGGTAAATTTCAGGGAATTATCAACCAGGTTGCGCAGTATGAATATCAGGAGGTCTTTGTCAATGCGGAGTTCCAGGCTTGGGTCTACCCTGTTTTTGACCACTAGGCCCTTCATTTCCATCACAGCCTGGAAATCTTTTAGCAGGTCCTGAACCAGTTCCCGCAGCGCATAGGGTCTTTCCGCGGACACCGGCGTCCGCATCTGGAGTCTTCCCCATTCCACCAGGTTATCCACCAGACCCAGGGCACCCTGCAGCTGCTGATGGGCCATTTCCCGGAAAAGGGCCGGATGCGGGCTGCTTTGCGGCTGATCGGGCATCAGCCTTAGCAGGCTCCGCAGGGAAAGCAGCGGGTTTCTAAAATCATGGGCAAGTATCGAAAGGACCCGCTGCTGCATTTCCCCCAGGCGGGTCATTTCTTTTTGCTGCAGGCGGTGGAGTGCCGCCATTTCATCATTACAAAGCCTGGTTTTATGAAGTTCCATGAGTTTGACCACCTGCCTGCCCAGGACTGCCAGCGTTTCCTGCTGGGATGGGGTGATATTGCGCGGTACCCGGTCGATGATGCAAAGGGTACCCAGTTTATGGCCGTGGGGGGACACCAAAGGTACGCCGGCGTAGAATCGGACTCCGGATTCCCCATGAATCATCGGATTGTCTGAAAAACGTTGGTCGACCAGGGTATCCTTTACAACGAAGATATCATCATGCCCGATGGCATACTGGCAAAAGGAAACATTCCGGATGCCTTCCCGCTCCGCAAGGCCACAGGCGGATTTATACCACAGCCGGTGAGCATCCACCAGAGAAATCAGGGAAATGGGCGCATTACACAATCTGGAAGCAAGCCGTACAATTTCATCAAAATCCTCTTCCGGCGGGGTGTCCAAAATCTGGTATTCGTACAGATCCCTGAGGCGCTCGGATTCGTTTTGTGCAACGGGATTGGTCAGCATGGATAGGAAATGGACTTTAAATTATCAATACGATCTGTTCGCCTGCATAACGACGGTGCCCGGCCCCTTATTTTAGCAGGGGAAATTCATAAGAATTAACACTTATTTTAAATTAATAGTAATTTGAGTTTAGGGGGAAGTTTATGGTTCAGGCAGGATGGGCGTGAATTAGGTAGTGCAAATCAGCTGCGGCCCGGCTTATTTGAGGTAGGCCCCGGTAACCTGGTCACCTTCCACTTCAACAAAGATATGCTCCTGGAGGGTAGTGGCCACGGAAAGCCCGACATAATCGGGTTTGACCGGGAAGGTCTTATGGGTTCTTTCCACCAGCACCAGTACCTGTATTTTTTTGGGGTGAAATTCCAAAAAAGGCTTCATGGCATATAAGAGGGTTTTGCCGCTGTTGGCCACGTCATCGATGACGATAATTACTTTTCCGTCCAGGGGCAGTGTACGGCTCATGGTCACCTCCATGGGCAATTTTTTGTCCAGGTTCAGGGTAATGAGTTCGGTGCTGATGCCCCCAATTTCACGCAGGAGGGATTCCATATTGCGGGCAATGACGCTGCCACTCTCCCGGATGCCGGCCAGTACCAGGCCACTTTCCCCTGCATTGTTCTCCAGTATTTCATAGGCCATGCGGCGCAATTTCTTGGAAGCGACTTCCCGGGTAAGGATATAATTTTTTTCCATCTCACAAATTAAACACGAAAAATCGAATGGAAAAATTTCAATTGATCCCCGTTGGCACCGGCATTTCCGATGGCAATTATCGCTTAACTTAGCTTCCTAATGCATTGAATCATGGCTATCCTTCAGCAGGCGGTTTTTATACTTACAGCCATCGCGGCGATCTGGTTATTTTCGGCTAGAATGGCTGCCATACGACGAAATATATTGCTGGGGCTGCCGGAAGACTACTCCGACCAACCGGCCCGGAGGTGGAAGAACCTGCTCCTGCTGGCCCTTGGCCAGAAAAAAATGTTCAAAAACCCGCTGGTAGCCCTGATGCACCTGGTGATCTATGCCGGCTTCATTATTATCAATCTGGAAGTGCTGGAAATTTTACTCGACGGTATTTTGGGAACACACCGGTTATTCTCCGCTGCCCTTGGCCATTCCTACAGCCTTTTGATAAACGGTTTTGAATGTCTTGCCGCAGGCGTCATTGGCGTTTGCCTGGTTTTTTTGAGCCGCAGGAATATTATCCGCCTGAAGCGTTTTACCAGCGGCGATCTGGCAGGATGGCCCCGTTCGGACGCTAATTATATCCTATGCATTGAAATTGTGCTGATGACCCTGTTTCTGACCATGAATGCGGCAGATACCCTGTTGCAGTCCAGGGGGTATGGCCATTACGGCCAGCACCTGACAGGGGACTTCCTGCTATCCCATCATTTACACCCTTTGCTGGGGTCCCTTTCCAGCCCGGAGCTGGTTTTGCTGGAGCGGACCTGCTGGTGGCTTCATATCCTGGGGATTTTCGCTTTCCTCAATTACCTGCCCTTTTCCAAGCACCTCCACATCCTGCTGGCATTTCCCAATGCCTACTATGCCCGTCTGTGGCCTGAAGGAAGGATGCGTAACATGCCGGCCATCCAACAGGAGGTACGCTATGCCATGCAACCTGAACTTGCTCCCACGGAAGCGGCCCCCACCCCTTCTTTTGGAGCCAAGGATGTATTTGGGCTTAGCTGGAGAAACCTGCTGGATGCCTATTCCTGCACCGAATGCGGACGGTGCAGCAGCGCCTGTCCCGCTAACCAGACCGGTAAGATCCTGTCTCCCCGCAAAATTATGATGGATACCCGCGACCGGCTGGAGGAAGTGGGCAGCAATATCCGGGCCAACGGGGTGTTCAAAGATGATGGCCGCAATCTCCTTTCCTATATCGGCACCGAAGCCTTGAGGGCTTGTACCACCTGCAATGCCTGTGTGGAAGAATGCCCGGTATCCATCAGCCCCCTTGAAATCATCCTGGAAATGCGCCGGTCCCTGGTCATGGAAGACAGCAATGCCCCTCAGGAATGGAATGCGATGTTTTCCAATGTGGAAAATAATTTTGCTCCCTGGAAATTCTCACCCCAGGACAGGGATCAATGGAAAAACCAGTAAGTTCATCCGGGATGATTACAGCAGGTTCTTGTACAGCATACGGTAAAGCTGCGCAAGTGCCGCCACGATAAAAATGATCCCCATGACCTTATTGAGTGTCTTATTGGAGGTCTTCATCTTGGTAATGAGCCAGTTTC
The DNA here is from genome assembly GCA_903906365.1 of uncultured Bacteroidota bacterium. Classification (GTDB taxonomy): domain Bacteria; phylum Bacteroidota; class Bacteroidia; order Chitinophagales; family Chitinophagaceae; genus Puia. Next base: position 7,810 of record CAIVKC010000040.1, read on the forward strand.
CCCCGTACATGTACACAAATAGCCCGCAAAGGGTGCCCAGTCCTGCCCCGATGGTAAATACATTGAACTCCATGGCATCCGAGCCAATCAGTTTGATGTCCAGGAAATAACTGCTCCATATAAACCAGAAGGGGATCTGCGCCGGGTTCAACAGACTCATGCTCAGGCCCAGCCAGAACCGGTTGATGTTGTTATCCAGCAGGAGGGCCTTTTTGTTTTCTGCCTGTGTGCGGGCGGCTAGGAAACTTAATATGCCCAGCACCAGGAATACCACCACCGTAAGCCAGCCCAGCACGGCAAAAAATATACGGTGTTTCATGATCCAATCCACCCCCGAAAGCACCACCCGAAGATAGACCATTTCAACTACCGTGACCCCCGCCGCATACAGCCAGGCACGCCGGAAATTTTCCTGCACGGCAATCTGAGTGGCCGTAATGCTCATGGTTCCCAGGGGGAGCTGACCCAGGAAACTGAGTAACCATCCAATAAACAGTACAAATACAGGGTGCATATCCTCCAATTATGGTCAGTTTCTGTTAGCGGTGTCATTGGTCAGGGCGTCATTTCTGCCAATTTAGCCGATATGATCTTGTCTTCCCGGAACATGTGGATCCCTTCCTTAAAGGAAAGGTAGGGTATTCCCAGCCGATGGTTTTGCCTGCTGATCCGGAACAATATGACCCAATGCCGGATGATCTCCTTCCAGGCAAAAAACAGGGAATGGCCCGGATCGTAGATATGGGTTGGTTCCGATCCCGCCCCGTTCACTTCGATGATGCAAAAATGACGCCCCGCCCGCAGGTCTTCCCAGCTTTTAAAGCGGATGTCCAGTCGGCCGAAGTAAAAACCGGGTATCTGACGGCAGACGGCATCCATCTGGTCGGTGAGGGCTTCATCGATGCGTCCGGATTCATCGGTAAACATTGCGCCCCGCGCATGGTTGCCATAGGGTACCAGGATCCGCCGGGTTCCCTCTGCCAGAACCTCTCCCAAAGCTTCCCCGTATTCCTTTTGGAGGGCAGCTTTCTGCAGGATGGCCCTTGGAGATGTACTGATCAGTTCCCGGATGCATCGCTTTCCGTCACCGGTTACCTGCAGGAAATCCTTGCCGACAATCCCGGAGATCCTCCCTGTTTCCTGATGAGGGTACCGGTAATAAAAGATGCCTGCTTCCATCTCATAGGGTACAAACTCCTGGATGTGGAAGTCCAGGGTGGCTTGCCTGACATAAGTAACCAGATCCTGGCTGTTCCTTAAAATCTTAACCCCCCTTCCCCTGCCGCCTACATCGGGTTTCCCGATCAGGGGATAGCTCATTGCCAGACGGCCTATCGTTTCACATACCTGATCGGGGCAGGCCGGTATGGAAAAAAAGACCGTTGCAGGATGAAGTGAGGAGGGAATCAGGGGAAATATCTCTTTTTTTGATTCATTGAGAAAACCGCCGTTTTTGATGCCCGGGTTGGAGGCAGCAAAAAAGAACAGGGACCTGGCCCGCAGGCAAAGCCCAAGCCAGACCAGATAAATGGGAATATAGACGGTATTAAAGCTCCAGTATTCCCAATGAAGCAGGCGTATGAAGAAGGGCCGGTGAAGCAATCGCTGGAACCAGGTCATCAATGGGGCATGAGTGATTTGGAGTAAATAATTTCCCGGTCGTGGACAAGCTGGTCCCTGAAATCCAGGTATTGCAACCGTCCCCCGGTATGTGTGGAGGCCAGGCTGGTGATGCTGACGGTAAAAACCAAGCCGTCCCTGTTCATCATCAGGTCATTGTGCCGGTCGCCGTCGCCGGTGAACTGATGAAACCACAGGATATCCTCCTGTTCCGGACTCGGGTTTTCCCGGATCCACGCTTCAAACCAGGCCTCCCTGCGGGTGATCACCTCCGGCTCGTAGAGGGTGACCGAAGACCAGATATGGGGTAGCCCGGCAGCCAGGCTGCGAATTTTCCTATCCTGTCCATCCCAGCGGCCTTCTGATAACCCCGATTGACAATGCATAATAAGGGTAAAAGGTTCTATGCCGGTCAGGTCGTATTTTTCGAAATTCTCTACGGGGTCGTCATGATCCACCAAATCAAGCAATACCAGTCCCCTGCTTTTTCGGTAGGGCGGTTGGGGTATATGCCGGCAGAGTCCGCCGTTGAGCAGAACCAGGCTGTTTCCGTTTTCATGCACCGCAAACCAGGTGCCACCGGCGTCCCTGTCCCGGGGAAACAAAACACGACCCGTCTTCAAGGTATGAAATTCAGGGGCTTCCGCCTGGCTCCGCCAGCGCTTCTCATCCCGGTTGGAGGTAAGAAAGGTCCTGCCCGGGGAGGGAATGTAGGTTACTGTGCACATTGCCGGCGGTGCTTTAGGGTTGAAGAGGCCACGCCGAATTCTTCCGGCACCCTCACCCTGCTGGCTTCTTCCAGGCCTACCCTGATCAATGCCATATGGTGAATGGTATGTTCCAGATTATAGGCAACCTCCCGGTCATAATTGGTGGAGATGGTCACCGTATCTGCCGATAACGGGTCATAGGTCGCCTCCAGGACCAGGGACTTGTTGTCCCTGACCAAGCGGTCATGGATGCTGCGGAGCAGGCGGGCAGCCAGGACGGCATCTGCTTCTATGAGTGGATCCCTGCGGCGCTTTTCATAATTGACCACGCCGATGTCATAGCCTTTTTCCAGACACTCAAACAATTCTATAATATGACGCACATGCTGGCCAATGGTGTTCCCATGCAGGGTTTTGCAAGGCATGCTGTATTCCATGGGGGTCAATTGCTCCAGGGAGGAACACAACTGCTCAAAAGCGTTATAAACAGCCTTTTGTAAGTGCATATACAAATATTAGTGCTTTAAATTAAAATTATTTTTTGGCAAAAACCCGCAAAGTTACCACCACATTATCCGAGAGGGTACTGGAACCGCCTACCTTGAAATCCCGCCGGTTGATCTTGAATTCACCGTCAAACTGGTAACCTTCGGCCATGGAACTGGCACTAAATGGAAAGGAAAGTTCCTGGGTATGGTCCTTGATGGTCAGTTTGCCAAACATTAAGAATATACCTTTTTTATTGGATGCACTAACCCGGGTAGATACGAACCGTATGAGCGGATGGTTTTTGACATCAAAATAGGATTCCTCGCGTAAGTGGTTATCCCGCATGGTATTATCAGTATTTATCGAAGCCGCATCTATAGTCACCTCAAAGGAAGCTTTGGCCAGGTCATCCGGAGCAAACTCAATGGCCCCCTTGATACCGGAAAAGGAACCATCCACGGTAAAGCCAAAGTTCTTGATCTTAAAGGAAATGGTGGTACCTGTGTTCACGGGCGTATATTGCTGCGCGGGAACGACGCTATAAAACAGGGTGCAAATCAGTGCAAATAAGCAATATTTCATGGGATTAATCTATGGTGACTTTGGTTTCAAAATTAGCGCTGTAGCAGGAAAAAAAATGCCCTGTTTTTCCCCACACGCCGATTTGCTTTATCGGGCCTTTAATAAACCCAATTTTCCCAGCAAATCCTTTCTGTAATAGAGTGCCAACAGTGCGCAGGCAATAAAAACTATGACCGCATAGATAAACAGTACCGCATCCCCGTCAAAGACGATGCCCAGCTTGGTCAGGTGGAAAAAGATGGCTCCCCCCATCAGTCCCATGCCCAGGACCGAACCATAACCGGTGGTTCGGGGATAGAGGATAAGCAGGGAGGCAATGAGTTCCATTACTCCGGTTCCAATCCGACCCCAGGGCTCCATGCCCAGGATAGTAAAGAGTTTAACCGACTGGGGATTTGCGGTGAACTTATAAAAAAGGGTCATACACATGATGGCCGCGGCTACCAGGCGGAGCGTCCATAACAAGACATTGTTGGGTTTCATGATGGGTTGTTGTTTTGGGGTTAGTGAATTAATTTTTGCCAGTTTGCGTCAGCGCTGCGGTGTAGGTTTTCCTCATCTTTATTCCAGCTTTTCAGGGTATTGTTGAAGAACTGGTTATAAAACAGGAACAATTTGCCGTTTACAATCTTAAAGGTTCCCGGATCCACGTCCACCTTGGAGCCCTCTTTTCCCATGGCATAGGCGCACCATCCGCCGTACTGGGGCTCATAGCGGGCTGGGTTCTTTCTGAATTCTTCCCGGTTGGCGGCACTGGAAAAATAATAGGTAACCCCCTGATCGGACAGGGCCCATTGTTTGTCCCCTTTTACTGCCTTATTTGTGCTAAAATAGGCCACCGGATCATATCCTTTGATGGCGAGGCCTCCGTCGAGGTTGAAGAGTTTTTGCCGCTGACCGGCGTCCTGAGAAAAGGACCACAGAAACATACAGCTGGCCAGGCAGGTAATTAAAGCTTTTTTCATATTTAAAATTTTTACTACCCAAAAATAGATGGCCCTGGACCAAAGCAATGTCATTTAAGCGACACTTGCCTGCTTTTGTAATTTTTTAACATCTAAGAAACAGATCTGGTTGCGGTCATAGGAAAGGACCTGCTCGGCGGCCAGTTCATTGATCATGGTGGTTACCGTTTGGCGGCTGGATCCAATCAGGCTGGCAATATCTTCATGGGTGAGATAATTGGGAATGCAAAAACCCTGGGTGGTGCTGAGGCCGATCTCCTGTTCCACCAGGTGCCAGAAAAAATGGAGCAGCCTGGTCTTTACGCTTTTGTTCAGCAGATTAACCAGCCGGTTTTCAATATGCCGCAGTTTGGCTCCCACCTGTTTGCTGAATTTAAGGGCCAGGTCCGGTTTTTTTTTGAGCAGCTTTTCAAAATCTTCTATGGTAAAAGCGCAAAGGCTTACATCATTTTTATAGGCTTTGGCGAATTCCCCGTTCAGGTTGTTGCGCTCCAGGGTAAACTGGCCGAAAATCTCCCCCTTGCTGATGATTTCCTTGACCTTTTCATTTCCTTCATCATCTATATACCCAATTTTAATATATCCTTCCTTGATAAAATAAAGCCTGTTGTGGTTAAAAGCCTCAAAGTAAATGTATTCCCCCCGGGGCGCTTCAATAAATTGGTGTTCGATGTGCAATTCTTCGTATTCCTCATCTGATAAATGACACCACAGGTCATAATTCCTGATCAATAGCAACTTTTCATCCACAGACATTGGCCGGTATTTAATGGCTATAAAGTTACAATTTAGTCAATGAAATGATCAAAGGCTTTCCGTCCATATCATTATTTGTGCCATTTGATTTAGATTTACGCAAAAAAGGAGCCCATATGGAAGTACCAACGATGGCCGAGCTGCAGGCCAGGGGGGAAAGCCCCGAAATGCTGTTCTGGGTGGGTTGCGCCGGCAGCTTTGACCAGCGGGCCCAAAAGATCACCCGGGCCTTTGCCTCCATACTTCAGCATATCGGCATTTCCTTCGCCATCCTGGGAAATGAAGAGATGTGCACCGGCGATCCGGTGCGCCGGGCGGGCAATGAATTCATGTTCCAGATGATGGCCTATCAGAATATCCTGCTCTTACAGCAATACGGGGTCAAAAAAATTGTGACTACCTGTCCCCATTGTTTCAATACGCTGGCCAATGAATACCCTGAACTGGGCGGACATTTTGAAGTCATTCACCACGCCGTATTGCTCCAGCAGCTCATCGAGGAGGGTAAAATCGTCTTAAAGGGAGGCGGCTCCTTTCAGGGGAAAAAGATTACCTACCATGACAGCTGTTATCTGGGCCGCGCCAATCATATTTATGAAGCCCCCCGTAAAGTGCTGGAGGTCCTGGATGCAGAACTGGTGGAAATGAAGCGTTGCCGCAGCAAGGGCATGTGTTGCGGGGCAGGCGGCGCCCAAATGTTCAAAGAGGAAGAGAAAGGATCTTCCAGGGTCAACTGGGAAAGGGCTGCCCAAGCCCTTGAAACCGGGGCTTCCATAGTAGCCGCGGCCTGCCCATTTTGCAATACCATGATGACCGATGGCGTGAAAAACAAGGAAATGGAACAATCCGTCCAGGTGATGGATATCGCTGAACTCGTGGCCCTGTCGCTGGCCTGACATACCCCTGAGCTGCCCGCAGGAAGGTCCCGCTCCGATTTGAGGGCGATGGGAAAAATGGGTTTAAACTGTATTTTCGCAATCAGCCATGCATGCCCTAAATTTGCCGTATGAATATGGATTACGCCTCACTTGTGCCAGCCGATTTTTCCGACCATTCCAGGGTCTGGATCTATCAAAGCAACCGCCTGTTCACCCTGGGGGAGGCTCTGCAGCTGGAAGACAGATTAGTGACCTTTTTGCAGTCCTGGAATACGCATGGAACCCCGGTCAAGGGTTTTGGCAACCTGTTTTTCGGTCAGTTTATTGTCCTGATGGCAGATGAGACTGCTGCCGGCGTCAGCGGCTGCAGTACGGATTCGTCCGTCCGTCTGATCAAGGAGATCGAAAAGGATTTTGGTGTCACCCTTTTTGACAGGCAGTTGCTGGCTTTTCTGGTTAAGGGGAAAGTGCAGCTGATACCGCTCGCCCAGCTGAACTATGCCATCGAGCACCGGTTTATCGAGCCCGACAGCCTTTATTTTGATAATACGGTTCAACATAAAAAGGAATTTGTGGGTCGCTGGATCACCCCGCTGAATAGCAGCTGGCTGGCTGCCCGCATCAGGCCGGCCACCCAGCGCGTTCAATAAATATTTAATATTTTTTGAATTCAAAAGGATTACTGAAATTGCCTAACATTAACGATCAAAAAATCAATTTATGAAGAAGCTATTTTCATCATTGCTAGCCATCACCATTTTATTGGGAAGTATCAACAGCTATTCCCAGACTCCTGCCGAAAAAGCAGCTAAAGAAAAAGCGGACAAGGCTGCCGCCAAAGAAAAGGAAAAGGCAGACAAAGCCGCTGCCAAAGAAAAGGAAAAAGCGGACAAAGCTGCCGCCAAGGAAAAGGAAAAAGCCGATAAAGCCGCCGCCAAAGCCGCTGAAAAGGCAAAGACAGTGACCACCACCGCCCCTGCTGTCAAACCGGCTCCTGCACCCGCTCCCAGCACCGCCAAAACAAAGACCGTTACCCAGGGCGTGAACAAATCCGCCGACAAAGCCGTTGGAACGGATGCCAAGGGTAGAACCATTTATGAGGGGCCCCGCGGCGGACGCTATACACTGACTGCTGCCGGCAACAAGGAATACATCAAAAAATAGTTAACCACTGTACCGGGACGGAGCCCATGGTCAAAAGCTTCGTCCCTTTTTTGCTTCATAAGCGGCAGTAGCTCAGTTGGTAGAGCATCAGCTTCCCAAGCTGAGGGTCGAGAGTTCGAACCTCTTTTGCCGCTCCCAAACGCCCGGAAATCCCGGGCGTTTTTACGTTGTATGCCTCCCCTACCCCCCCTGGCCGGAATAAGGATTTTGCCTGCAGGTTTTACCTGATGCTGCAAACCGGCCCATACCTTAAAGAGCCCCCCACCCCATTGCAATGACAGCCCTCCCCGCGGGAGGTAAACAGGCCGGTTGGAGTTCGGTCCGGCCATCGCGCGTCAAACAACGGTTCTACCGGTAAGCCATAGGGGGTAGATTGTGTTTTAGCATTTGTTTGTCAATATTTTGAATTAATTTGGCGTCCTCAAATCAATTTTGTAATCCCTTTTAAAAAAATCAAATTATGGCCATAGCAGTAGGACAAGCCGCCCCGGACTTTAGGTTATTTAGTTCAGACGCCAAGGAAGTTTCACTGGGCGATTTCAAAGGCAAGATACTGGTGATCCAGTTCTTCCCCGCCGCGTTTACCGGCGTTTGCACGGAGCAGTTGTGCAGCAGCCGTGATGAGCTCTCCTTTTATAATGACCTGGGGGCTGACGTGATAGGCATCTCGGTGGACATGCCATTCTCACTCAAAGTATTTAAGGAAAAGAATAATATCAACTTCCCACTGCTCTCTGATTTCAATAAACTGGCCATCCATAATTATGAAATGTACCATTGCAATTTTGCATTCGGTATGAAGGGAGTAGCCAAAAGAGGGGTCGTGGTTGTGGATGCGGCCGGCAAGGTTGCCTATTCGGAAGAAACGGCAAATCCTGGAACACAGGTCAATTTTGGTGCACTCAAGGAAGCGCTGGGGAAACTCAAAGCAGCCTGAACACACACCCGAAAATAGTCAACCGGTCTGTTCGGAGGATTTCATGGAAATACCTTACTGAACAGACCGGTTTATTAGGTGGAACCTATTTCAATTCAAGCACCCACATGGTTTTGGCAGGTATGATTACCCGGTCGGACAATGCCACCGCATCGCCATTAATCACACTGACAGCCTTGGTAAATCCCTTGGTCCTTTCCTCAAAATCTTCGAAATGGATGCGGACGTCCTTTTCCCCGGTATTCATGATACACATGATGGTTTGTTTTGCATCGTACCGAAAATAGACATAATATCCATCCTCCGGAACATATTGCATCATTTTGCCTGTCTTCAGGGCTGAGGATGTTTTCCTGAAATTGGCCAATACTTTTATCAGCCCCTGCTGGTTCATTTCCTCCCTGGTGAGCCCCTCTCCGGTAAAGGCATTTTTCTTATCCCCTGGCCAGCCTCCCGGGAAATCCAGCCTGACCCAGCCATCCGGATTGGATATTCCCTGCATGAGTACCTCGGTGCCGTAATACATTTGGGGAATGCCCCGTTCGGTCAGCAGCCACTCTATTCCCATTTTGGCCTTGGCAACATCCTGGTTTACCTGGGAAAAAAAACGGGTCATATCATGGTTGTCCAGGAATATGACATTATTAAGGGGCTCCTGGTAAAGGATGTCATTGCTGAGGGTCTGGTATAACTGATCAACTCCCGAGGGACTGGACATAGCAGGCTGAATGCCGTTGAACAGGCATTGGAAATCCGTAATTCCCGTCAGGTTGCTCTTAAACGGGGTGTTAATGGTATTACGTGTAAAATAAGCTTCATTGACCGTTCCATGTACCCATGCTTCCCCGAACATCGTAATATGGGGATATTCCTCCAGGAGGGCCTGGTTACACCTGTTCATAAAAGGCAGGTCCAGGTAAATATAGGTATCGATCCTCCATCCGTCCACACCGAATTCCTCGACCGACCAGATGGCATGCTGTATCAGGAAATTGGCTACATAGGGATTGGCCTGGTCCAGGTCGGGCATTTCGGTGGTAAACCATCCGTTAACCATTTTTTTGCGGTCGCGATCCGATCCATAGGGATCGAAAAGGGTCTGGTCCTTATAATTGGGTTTGGTGAAAATGGGCCACTGATGGAACCAGTCTTTGGCCGGGGCATCCTGGAACAGAAAATGATAGAGCCCGATATGATTGTAGACGGCATCCTGGATGAGTTTCATTCCACGCCGGTGTAATTCGTCGCTGAGTTTTTTGTAGGCTTCCGGGCCGCCCAGCCTGGGATCAATCACATAATGGTTGGTAAAAGCGTATCCGTGTTCGGTCCGGTTGGGCATGTCGTTTTCCAGTACCGGTGTCATCCACAGCGTAGTAACACCCAGGTTCTGGAGGTAATCCAGGTGGTTGATGATACCCTGCATATCCCCGCCATGACGGGTGAAGATGGAATCCCGGCTCAGCGACTGGTCCTTCATACCGGCCACATGGTCATTGCTGGTATCTCCATTGCTGAACCGGTCGGGCATGAGCAGGTAAATGAAATCTGCTGAGGTTACTCCCTGGGCAAAGGAAGTGCCATTTCCTTTGCGCCGCTCCTTCAAGGCCCATTTCACGGATTTTCTGGAGGTATCCTGGATAAAATTGATATCCACGGTGCCCGCTTTGGCTTCCGGGGTGATGGTAATGTCCACGGCCAGGTATTTCCCGTTTTCGAAGGTATGGGTTCCGTTCACGCGTATGCCTGGATAGCTGATCTTTACCTGACGCTTGGAAAATGTGGCCGTGTCTCCCCGGACCAGCAGCTGGATATTGTTGTGTTTCATGCCGATCCACCAGTTGGTGGGATAGACATGAATATTGTTTTGGCTAAAGGCACTGCAGGAAATCAGGATACAAAGCAGGCAGGAAGTGAATCGATTTATCATACAATTATTTTTTCAGGTACCTTAATGGACGGCCGCCGCTGCAGGCACTTCTGCCGGATCAGACTCTTCATGTACGATCAGGTAACAGATGGCTGCAGCCAGTAACATCAGCATGCCGCCTATTTCAACGGCCAAAAGCCTGTTATTATGCAATAAATGGGACATTATCCAGCCAAAAAACAGGGAGGCGATGATTTCCGGAAGCACGATGAAGAAATTGAAGATACCCATGTATATTCCCACCTTGTTTTCCGGAAGGCAACCCGAAAGCATGGCATAGGGCATCGACAGGATACTGGCCCAGGCTATTCCAACACAACTCATGGACAAAAACAACAGGTATTTATTGGCTATGAATGAGATGGAAATCAGCCCAATGCCACCAATGATCAGGCAAACCGAATGGGTCAGTTTCCGTCCAAGACGGCCGGCAATCAGGGGAATGAACAGGGCAAAAGCAAATGTGACCACATTGTAAAAAGACAGGGTGAGATTGGCAAACTCCACCCCCTGGGTATAGACGGCATCCTTTTCACTTAAGGCGCCGAATATATTGCGGGCTACTGCCGGAGAATAATAAAACCACATTAAAAAAAGCCCTGGCCAGGTAAAGAATTGCACCACTGCCAGTCTTTTCATGCGGGTGGGCATGTGGAGGATCGAATAAAAAATCTCCCTTGCTCCGCCTCCGAACCCCTTGTTGGACTCTTTTACCTTTTCCCTGAACTCAATATCGGAAGGAGGATATTCCTTTGTGGTAAGTACGGTGTACAGAACGGCTCCCAAAAATACCGCAGCTCCTATATAAAAGGAATATTCTATGGTCGGTGGTATGGAAGACCCGGCGTTACCCGCCACATGAAACCAGTTGCGCATCATCCAGGGCAGCGCGGAGGCAATGCTTGCGCCTACGCCAATCATCAGGCTTTGCATGGCAAATCCGGAAGTTCGCTGTTTGTCATTGAGTTTGTCGGTTACAAAGGCCCGGAAGGGTTCCATCGAAATATTAATGGACGTATCCATGATCCATAATAATCCCGCGGCCATCCACAAACTGCTGGAGTTGGGCATGAAAACCAGGGTAATGGTACTGAGGACCGCCCCGATAAAAAAATAGGGCCTCCTTCTGCCGAATACCGGATGCCAGGTGCGGTCGCTCAGGTAACCAATGATCGGCTGGACAATCAGACCGGTCAGGGGTGCCGCCAGAAACAATAGGGGAATCTGGTCTGGAGAAGCGTGCAGGTATTCGTAGATGGCACTCATATTGCCCATCTGGAGCGACCAGCCAAACTGGATGCCAAAAAATCCAAAGCTCATATTGAAAATCTGCAAAAAAGACAACCTGGGTTTGGTCTGTTGGAGGGTGGAAGGCATAGCAATCGGTTAATATATCATGTAAAAATTACACACTTGTAAATGTACATAAAAAAAATCCCGCATGACACCATGCGGGATCAGTATCGAATAAAAAATTATATAACAAAGCCATTGGGCAGCACGGCCCCTTTTTTGACCACCACAATTCCATCCTTGATGGTATAGAGTGAATGGTCTGCATTTTCCAGGTGGTTCCCCCCGTTGATGCGCACATCATCGCCAATCCGGCAATTCTTGTCGATGATGGCATTGCGGATATAGCAGCGGTGCCCGATACCGACCGTAGGCAGTCCGTGGGCATTGGCATGATTGATTTCATCCAGGGTTTCATAGTAATCATTACCCATAAGATAACTGCTTACAATGGTGGTACCGCTGCCGATCCTTGTACGAATGCCGATGATGCTGTTTTCGATGCGAGAGGCATTGATGATACAACCTTCGGCAATCAGGGTTTTTTCCAGGGTGGTCCCGCTGATTTTAGCGGGGGGAAGCATACGGGCCCTGGTATAGATGGCATTCTCGTTGTCAAAGAGGTTGAAATCCGGGATGTCATTGGTCAGCCCGAGGTTGGCTTCAAAGAAAGAATAGGTATTTCCAATATCCGTCCAGTAACCGTCATACTGGTAACTTACCACCTTGTATTTGTTGATGGACTGCGGGATGATTTCCTTACCAAAATCTGTAGCTTCCACAAATTCATTCTGGAGCAGGTCTGCCAGAAGCTGGCGGTTGAAAATGTAAATACCCATGGAAGCCAGGTAGTTGCGTCTCAGGGACTGCATTTTGGGGCCTGTATCACTGGTCCATTCTGAGAGGACCTCCTTTTTGGGTTTTTCGATGAAGGAGGTTATATAGCCGTCCTTGTCATTTTTCATGATCCCGAATTCGGGGGCTTCCCGGTCGCCGACCGGAATGGTGGCGATGGAAATATCCGCTCCTTTTGCTTTATGATTTTCCAGCATCTTCATAAAATCCATCTGGTAAAGCTGGTCACCGGAAAGTATCAGCACATATTTACTCTCAAAAGGACCCAGGTGCCGGAAGCACTGGCGCACGGCATCTGCAGTTCCCTGATACCAGGTGGGGTTATCGGGTGTCTGCTCCGCGGCAAGGATATCCACGAAGGCGGAACTAAATGCGCTGAAATGGTAGGTGTTCTTAATATGCCTGTTCAGGGAGGCCGAATTGAATTGTGTCAGCACAAACATCCGGTTAATACCCGAGTTCAGGCAATTGGAAATGGGAATATCCACCAGCCGGTATTTTCCGGCAATCGGCACTGCGGGTTTGGAGCGGCTTGCTGTGAGCGGATACAACCTTGATCCTGCGCCGCCTCCCAATATGACTGATAAAATTTCTTTAGACATATGCAAGTTTTATTTGAGAAGGTTAAGAATTGACTGCTTTGATAAAAACGCCTGCTGAAATTACCTGTTTTTCCTTTGCCATTCTCCGGGTTTTACCCAAAAAAACACAATAAATGATTGGCAAACCAGGCCATTCAAATCAGGCTACTTTAACTGCTGGTAAAGATCAAGGTAGTGCTGGACACTGGTCTCCCAGCTGAAATCCAGCTCCATCATGGTCTGCCTGATCCGTTGGAATGTACTTTCCTGTCCATAAAGCTGCACTGCCCTCCATATCCCCTGGGTGATATCCCCTACGGCCGCATGGTTAAACCGTATGCCATATCCATCCGGGTCTCCGTAATCAACCACCGTATCACGCAGGCCACCGGTATTGCGTACCATGGGTACGGTACCGTAGCGCATGGCATACATCTGGTTCAGCCCGCAGGGTTCCACCCGGGAAGGCATGAGAATAAAATCCGCCCCTGCATACATGAGATGGCTGAGGCTTTCATTATAACCGATGTATACACTGTAGTCCCGGTTACTGATTCCTTTCATATTATCCAGCTGGGATTCCACTTCGGGAAAACCACTTCCCAGGATCAGGAAATTCATGGTCCGCCCGATATGGGTAAATGAATCCACAATGACCTGGGGCAACAGGTCAGCCCCTTTCTCACCTACCAGCCTGCCAATGAAAACAATCAGGGGCTTGTCAATATCCAGGTCAAAGCGCTCACACAGTATTTGTTTGCTTTTTAGTTTCCCATCCGCAGCATCTGATGGGCCATAGTGGTTTTCAATATATGTATCAGTGGCCGGGTTCCATACGGCAGTGTCAATGCCGTTGAGGATTCCGACGCATTTCCCCTTTTCGTATTCAAAGAGCGCTTCCAGCCCGTTGGCGGCCGTCCTCAATTCATCCAGGTAACTCCAGGAAACGGTAGTAACCTTCCAGGCACATTTGATGGCACTGGCCAGCGGATTGATCGAGTTTTGCCATTCGAGCATACCCCATCCCCAGCTGTCCCATTCGGGCAGCAGGTGACTTTTGTCCCAGCCCATCCACCCCTGGTACTGCGCATTATGAATGGTCAGCACAGTAGGGATATTTTGAAGGAACCGGTATTTATGGCAGTATTTGAGCATGAAGGGGATCAGCCCTGCATGATAATCGTGCACGTGAATGACATCGGGTTGGTGCGACCAGGCAGCGATCCAGTCGACCACGGCAATCTGAAAACCCAGAAATCGCTCGGGATCATCGCTGTAACCATATATTTTTTCCCGGTCCAGCAACCCGTAAATATCTACCAGGTAGAGGTCAAAACCCAGTTTATTGGTCCTTTCCTTTATGACGGTGTAATTAAACCACCAGGAACCCATATGGGTATATCCCTTGTGGACCACATCCCAATCATGCTGCACCAGGAAACGGGTCCGGTACATCGGCATGACCACCTTGGCTACATGTCCCAGATCATTCTGATATTTAGGCAAGGCGCCCACTACATCCCCCAACCCTCCTGCCTTGGCTACCGGATAACATTCAGCAGATACGTGTACTATTTCCATGGAAAAATAAATCAGTTTGCCTTATCAAATTAAGCCACTAAACCATATTAAACAAATAAAAATAGGCCTCCCGGGTTATTGTATTGTCAATTTGCCGGACACCCGCTTTGGTCATGCTTTACTGGGCAAACCTTTGCGGTGCCCCAGGATGGCATAGTATAAAATATAGGCATAACAGGGTAGCAGCAGCACATAGGCCAGCTGGCTGGAGCTGATGCCGGAAAGCCACCCGTAGAGCAGGGGCAGGATGGCTCCACCGGCAATCCCCATGATCATCAGGGCGGACCCTGTTTTGGTGAAACGGCCCAGCCCCTTGATGGCCAGCGGAAAAATGGCGGGCCACATCAGGGAATTGGCCAGTCCGAGGGATGCTATGAACCCGACAGAAATATATTTTGTGGTGAAAATAGCCAGGACCGAAAATACCAGGCCCATAACGGCGCAGATACGCAAGGCCTTTTGCTGGGAGATATACTTTGGAATGGCCACGATCCCTATTACATATCCGAGCAGCATGCATACAAGGGTAGCCGAAGTAAAGAATTTGGCTTTAGACATTTCAATCCCCAGGGAATGACCATAGGAGATGATCGTATCGCCAGCCAGCACCTCCACTCCCACGTATAGGAAAATGGCCAAGACACCCAGCATCAGATGGGGAAACTGGAAAATACTGTTTTTACCCGCTGAAAAATCTACATTTCCGCTGTCCTCCTTGCCCTGGTCTTCAATATCAGGAAGGGCAGAAAAGTAAACAGCCACTGCCAGTACTACCAGTACCAGGGCGATGATGGTGTAGGGCCCTACCACCCGGGCGGCCAACTCCTGCAGGGTGGCGTCCTTTTGGGAGGGATCCATCGTTTTAAGCCTTTCGGTGAGCTGGTCAGCGTCCTTGAGTGCAATATATCCGAATATGAGACTGGCCAGGATGCCAGCAACCTTATTACAAATACCCATAATGCTGATTCGGGTAGCAGCGCTTTCAATGGGACCAATGATGGAGATATAGGGGTTAGAGGCCGTTTGCAGCAGGGCCAGACCGGTACCGATAATAAAGAGTCCGGTTAAAAACAGGGGATAACTCCTGCTATGGGCAGCGGGGATAAATACCAGGGCTCCTGCTGCCATGATGACCAGACCCAGTGACATTCCCTTCTTATATCCGGTCCGGTTCAATACCAGGGAGGAAGGGATGGCCATAACCGTATAGGCTATAAAAAAGGCCGTAGCCACAAAATAGGACTCGACGCTGGTTTTCAGCTCACAGGCCACCCTAAGATAGGGAATCAGCGTCCCGTTGATCCAGGTAATGAACCCGAATATAAAGAAAAGGGCCCCGATGATCAGCATGGGCATAAACTGTTTTTTTTTCTCTGCGGCAATTGTTTGGGTCATGTTCATGAAAGGGAATTAAACTTTTAAAATGATTGCTTTGGTTAAACTGGCGAGGAAATAATGGATAAGATATGACTTCCAACCAAAAATGCGTATTCTTTTTTTAATCAAAAAAAAAAGTTACTTTGACGGCTCATTTTAAGACTAACGATTCTTTATGAACCAACAAACCAAATGGTCGCAATTCGGCACACTGATTACGGTGTTTTTTTTCTGGGGATTTGTGGCAGCCAGCAATGATATCCTCATACCCGTTTTTAAAAAAGCCTTCAATTTATCGCAGGTACAAAGCCAACTGGTCTCCTTTGCATTCTATGTGGCTTACACGGTTGGTTCAATCATTTATTTTGTTATTTCAAAATTGGCAGGTGGTGACGTGCTCAATAAGATCGGGTATAAAAACGGGATCGCCGTTGGGCTTCTCATTTCAGCCATCGGCACCCTTCTTTTTTACCCGGCTGCCAACAGCGGCTCTTTTACCCTGATGATTACAGGACTTTTCGTGGTGGGCCTTGGATTTTCCCTACAGCAGATTGCAGCCAATCCGCTGGCCATTGTGATTGGCGATCCAAAGACAGGTTCCCAGCGCCTAAGTATGGCGGGTGGTGTCAATAATTTCGGAACCACCATCGGCCCGCTGCTGGTCAGTTTCGCCATTTTTGGCAGTGTCTCCACAGCTAACACTACTGCCAGCATCGAAAGCGTCAAAATCCCCTACCTTATTTTGGGCGCCTTGTTTTTGCTGGTTGCCGTTTTTTTCAAGTTTTCATCCATTCCCAATAAAATTGACCTGGAAGGAGTTGCGGCTTCCGAGGCAGAGAGCGACAGCAAGGTACTGCATAAACCTTCCGTTTTCCAGTATCCCCAGCTTTGGCTGGGCATGATCGGCATCTTCCTGTATGTGGGGGTGGAAGTAGCGACGGCCTCCAACCTTCCTGAATACATGCGCCAGCACCTAAATACCCCTACCGATAAGGTGGCGCCCTTTGTTTCCCTCTATTGGGCAAGCCTCATGATGGGCCGGTGGACGGCTTCGGTGGGCGCCTTTGACGTAAGTGCAGGCGCCAAGAAGGTACTCAGTTTCCTGATGCCCTACCTCGCATTCATTGTATTTCTGCTGGCCAATCTCATCGCCAAAAAAGACATAAGCAGTTTCTATGTGTACGCCTTTGTGATCGTAGCCATGATCATTGGGGATATATTGAGTAAAGGCAGCCCGGCCAGGATGTTACTCATCTTCTCTTCCATGGGGATTGCTGCCCTGATAATAGGAATGATGACCAGCGGTATGGTCAGCGTATTTGCCTTTATCAGCGTAGGCCTTTTTTGCAGTACCCTTTGGCCCTGTATCTTCACCCTGGCAGTGGCTGGTCTTGGCAAACATACCAACCAGGGAAGCAGCCTGCTGATCATGATGATCATGGGCGGCGGTTTTATCAGCATATTACAGGGAGCTGTAGCCTCGGACCACCTGCTGGGTATACAGCAGAGCTACTGGGTCGGTGTGGCCTGTTTTTTATACCTGGCATTCTATGCCGTTCGTTCAAAGGCCATCTTAAAATCCCAGGGTATTGATTACGATGTCAAAGTAAGCGGGGGCCATTAAGCCTCCCTGAGTCACCTGCAGGACAGTCCCTGCGGAAAAAACAAAACCATAATTAACCTTTCATGGCAAAGAAAATAGCTACCCAGTCTTCTGTTGCACTTGATACCCTTGCTATAGGCATTGATATCGGCGGAACCGGCACTAAATTCGGGATCGTTGACCGCAATGGCAATGTTTTATTCTCCAGTGAAATTTCGACCAGGGGACATGAAGAAGTGGAAAGTTTTATCGAAGAACTCTATAACTCCCTTTACCCCATGATTGAACGCGCTGGAGGCCCAGGCAGGATGCGGGGAATAGGCGTAGGTGCCCCGAATGGTAATTATTATACAGGGACGGTGGAATATGCTCCCAACCTTCCCTGGAAGGGCATCATTCCTTTGGCCAAACTGATCCAAAATAAGTTTCAACTGGCTACTGTCCTGACCAATGATGCCAATGCGGCTGCCATTGGGGAGATGATGTATGGCGCTGCCAAGGGCATGAAGGATTTCATCATGATTACCCTGGGTACCGGGGTGGGCAGCGGTATAGTAGCCAACGGACAGCTGATACTGGGGCATGACGGATTTGCCGGGGAACTGGGACATACCATCACCATTCCCAACGGCCGTTTCCACCCGGGTACCGGCAAATACGGCTCCTTGGAAAGCTACGCATCCGCAACGGGCGTAACCAAGACTGCTATTGAAATGCTAGAAAAAAGCACAGAACCCAGTTTGCTCAGAGATATTCCAAAAGAACAACTGGATTCCAAAAAAGTATATGAGGCTGCCATAGCGGGTGACGAGCTTGCTAAGGAAATCTTTGATTATACGGGGAAAATCCTGGGCATGGCACTGGCCAATTTCGTCATGTTTTCCAGCCCGGAAAGCATCATATTATTTGGTGGGCTGACAAAGGCGGGTGATCTGATACTTAAACCGACCAGGGAGGCGATGGAACAAAACTTAATCCAGATATTCCAGAACAAGGTCAAAATACTCATCAGTCATCTCAAAGAATCGGATGCAGCCATCCTGGGTGCCAGCGCACTGGTCTGGGAGATCAAGGATTAGTCCTGGCCAACCCTTCCCTGCTTGGGCAGACATAGGTCAGTCTAGGAATTAACTGCTTAAATAATATACCAATGCTTAGAGGCCCTGCATCGAATGCGGGGCCTCTAAGCATTATGTCAGCTATTTTATATTGCACTCCCTTTAGGGTTTGGCGTTAAAATCGCCGGCATAGATCAGCGTTAGCTTCGCCTGGTCCACATATTTTCTGAGTACGGCATTTACATCCCCCAGTTTTAGATTTTTAACCTTATTTTCCAGTTCCGTGTAGTAATTCAGATCAAGGCCTTTTTCAAGGTAATCCGAAAGCCTGATTGCCAGGAAATTATCAATTCCCAGGTAAGTCTTCCGCTGCTGCAGCCAGCTGGCCACCGACTTGCGGAATTCATCCTCTGTGAAGCCTCCCTTCAGGGCCTTATTGATTTCCTCGTGCAAGGCGCTGTCCAGGCGGTTTTTGAAAACAGGATTAAAAATGGCATATACGCCCCATGAGGAAGCAGGGTATCTGAAATTGGCATTCAGGAAAGATCCGGCTCCATAGCTCATTCCTTCTGTTTCACGCAGCCGCTGGGGAATTCGCGAGGACAGAAAGGCACCACCGCCCAATAACTCATTGGCGATCTCCAGGGCCGGATAATCGGGATCGGTTTGTTTCAGGGCGAGGTTGATACTTCCCATACAAACAGCATTCTTTTTGTCGGCGATATTGATGACTTCGGTACTGCCCTTGACATCAAAAAACTTTTCTTCGATATCCCCATAAGGCTGCTTTGCATTGAAGCCACCCAGGCTCTTTTCAATAAAGGCCGTGATCAGCTTTTGGTCAATATTTCCGACAAAACCGGCATAACCATGTCCCATGCCGTAGAATTCTTCATAAAAATGCCGCAGGTCATCCACCGTTACTTTTTTAAGGTCCTCCAGGCTTTCGGCTATGCTTTCCGGATACAGGGGATGCCCCTGGGGATAGAGGGAAACCTTTTTACTGAGGCTGATGGAGGCTATGTATTGCGGGTCACTCTGGTTGGATTCATATTCGCCCTTCAGGTCCAGCACCATCTTATCAAATTCGTTTTTATCGAAGGAGGGATGCAACAGCATATCTGCCAGCAGGTCCAGGGCTGCCTCCAGGTTGTCTTTGTCGGTATTTAAAGAAATGCTGAGATTAGGGCCGTCCCCACTGATATCAATGGAACTTTTGATCTTGTCAAGCAGGTCGTTAATCTGTTTTTTTGTCCGGGTAGCCGTACCGTATTTTAGCATGCGTGCAGTCAGCTGGGGTATGAGGTTCTTGCCGGACAGGCTGTTTTCGTTCCCTAGTTTAATGACAAAACTGCCATAAACCTTATCCCCTTTCACCGGCTTTTTGAGGAGTGCATAACCAAATCCGTTAGCGGCCTTGCCATATTGGGTGTTTTTCCGGATGTTTTCAATGCTGGTTTCAAATGACTCCGTCTGCAGGCGGGTGGCTTTTCCCTGGTAATTTTTTACCAGAGCACCCACATCAGGTCTTTCTCCGACCACTACCCGCTGGGCCGTCTTATCAGAAAGGAACACACCCCAGGTGCGGTTGCTGGGCAGGTAATATTTCTTCATTGCAGCCTGGACCTCGCTCAGGGTAAGCTTTTCCAGCCTGTCACGGTAAATATAGAAAAGACGCCAATCCCCCGCCCCGATTACCTCGGCAAGACCTATACAGAAATTCAAGGTATTGTCCTGCATATCTGAAACCTGCTTACTCAACGTGTTTTTAGCGCGGTCCAGGTCTTCCTGGCTGATCTCTAGGGATGAGATTTTATCGGCGGCGCTCAGGAAGGCGTTCCGGGCGCTGTCCAGGTTTTTATCCATCGGTACGCTGCAGCTGAAATAGGAAAATCCCGGGTCAAACAGGGTCTGACTGTATCCGGAGACATTAGTGGCCAGTTTGGTTTCCACGAGTGCTTTGTAAAAAACACCAGATGGATCGTTGGTCAGAATGGCGATGACGGCGTCATTGGCTACATAGTCCTTATCAGAATAAGCCGGTGTGTGATATGCCATTCCGATATACTGGATATCCCCGTTTCGCCTGAGTTCTACGTATCTTTCCCCGTCCTGAGGAGGCTCCACGGTATACGGTGGCTGGATGACTCGAGTTGGCTTGGATATGCTCCCGAAATATTTAGAGATCAGGGAAAGTGTCGCTTTTTCATCAAAATGACCGCCCACAATCAGCGTGGCATTGTCGGGTTGATAATATTTTCGGTAAAAAGCCCGGAGATTATCAATGGGGACACGTTCTATGTCTTCCTTGCTGCCGATGGTGGATTTGCCATAATTGTGCCAAAGGTACATGGTGGACAAAATCCTTTCCTGCAAGATATTACCCGGGTAATTTTCCCCCGATTCAAACTCGTTCCTGACCACCGAGAATTCCTTCTTGAGGTCCTCCTGTTTCATCAGGCTGTTGACCATGCGGTCCGCTTCCATTTCCAGGGCCCAGCTAAGGTTGCTGTCCTTTGCAGGCAATATTTCATAATAATCCGTCCTGTCATACCAGGTGGTGCCGTTTGCGAATGCCCCCTTATCAGCAATGGTTTGTTTGATGCTGGAAAATTTACGGGAACCCTTGAACATCATGTGTTCCAGCAAATGAGCCATCCCGGTTTCTCCGTACCCTTCCTGGCGGGAACCCACATGATAAACCACGTTAACCACCACATTGGTCAAAGCCGGATCGGGCACTAGCAGTATCTGCAAGCCGTTATCAAGCCTGTATTCCTTCACATTTTCCACAGCCGTAACAGCCACCGGCATTTTGAAAACAGGCCCTGTTTTGGGCTGGGCCAACAAGCCCGAAAAAAATGCCAACCAACAAATACTTAAAATTATTCTTTTCATAAAACAGGTTTTACTCATTAATAGGGTTTGCTTTTCAAGGTTTTATCCACTGCACTTTTATTTATCTGCTTGATCTGGGTTTTTGGCAATGAAGGCCAATGGCGAAATCCCGCCCTACAAATGTAAAATCTATCCAGTAATTGAAATGCTTAAATCCTCAGCCACCATGACCTATCGGACCAGCACCACCGTTCCCTTGAATAACTGGCTCCCCCCGCCGGCCAGTTCAACAATCACATAGTATACGTAGGTTCCCGCCGCCGCCTGCTGACCTTTAAACATGCCATTCCAGCCATAGCGGGGATCATTGGCAGGCACATGGCCAACATGGAATACAGGCTGCCCCAGCCGGGTATATATAGAAAATTCTTTTAAACCGACGATATCCCGGCTACCCAATATGTAGAAAATGTCATTGCGGCCATCCCCGTTGGGTGTAAAGGCATTGGGGATATCCACATAGCCCCCCGCAAAGGTTTTAACCTGGGCGTAGGCTGTATCCAGGCACTGGTTTTCATTTTGCGCAATGAAAGAATATTCCATGGAATAGGGAGGGGTAACCACAGGGGTCAGGCAATTACTGCAGGAAAGGTATTCGGTGGGTTGCCAGGTAAATTGCTGGAGTTGGCCGCCTGTCACCGAACCGACCAGTCCTACAGTGGTTTCCCGGAAAACGGTGGTATCCGAGGGACTGATAAGTGCCCTAAAGGGAACTATGATTTTGTGATCGGAATTATTGCTGTAATCAGTTTCTGTAAAAACCTTATCGGGCACCTGGGCCGGGTTATCGCCCCGGTCATTGACTACCGCATAGAGATCTTTGGTCTGAAGGGGCGAATTGACTATAAAGCTGAACGTATCACAGGTAGCAGGGTAAATATGCGGGGTATGAAAAACTGGTTCCAGCAGCTGGGCCCGGCCCCCGGATGGATTGCCATCATAAAAAGAAACCGGCAGATCGGTCATTAGGCTGTCATAGTTGTTTTTAATGCATAGCAGGAATTTTACCAGGGTAGTACTGTTGCTGTAACAACTGGTCTGCAGAATCTGAAGGGTAAGATCCGGAGGGAAAACATGGACGGTGGCTGTACCCTTTATCAGGCAACCGTATTGGTTGGAGGTCTCCATGTGAACCACAGCGGAATCCATCACAGTAATGACGGGTGCCTGGCATTGCAGACATCTGAGTGTATAACCATTGCCAGGATACCAGGCAGTGGAAGCCGGGTCATAAATGGTTGTATTGATGGAAAATGGGAAGGATTGCTTTCTCAATATGGTGGTATCTGCAGGCTGGAGGGAAACGGTGGCAGGCTGGTAGGCAAATACCGCTGAATTATTGGTATAATCCTTTTCCAGAAATAGGGTGTCGAAAGGAAAAATAAGGGGGATAGTCGCTCCATTTGCGTTTACCACGCCATACACCGAGCCTGAACCTCCCCCCAGGCCCTTAAAAGTAAAGTTAAAGGATGCACACTTTGCAAGTTCGTCCGAGCCAACAGTGAAGACGGGACCCAGCTGGTGGGCCCCGGGCCCTGAGGGATCCGCATCAAAAAAGGAAACCGCTAACCCTTTTGGTATTATACCTCTCTTGAAAAGGTTACAAATGGTAAATCCTGCCGCCAGGCTGTCATTGGCCGAACAGTTGATTGAATCTATGACAAGGGTGTAATCATCAGCCGGGGGGATATGAATTACGGAAAAGCCGGTATCGGCACATCCGTAATTATTTATAGCGACCACCTCTTTGGTGATGTCCTTTTTACCGGCTATAAATATTGTACTGTCACATAATGTGCAGCTGATACCCTGAGGGGTACTCCACTGGTAAAAGGAGGCCGTACCAGGCCCGGAAACAGCCCTTAAGGCAATGGTGTCCCCGGGAAGCAGGGTGGTATCCGCCGGTAAGGCACTGACCTGGAAATGTTTATAATCAATGGAGGACACATTGTTGGCATAATTCTTTTCAGGAAAATTCTGATTGTTGGGAAGTTGCAGGGGTATGGTCGTACCATTATCATTGACAGCCGCAAAGACTTTGCCGGTGGTGGTTCTTTTAATGATTGCCGTATAAGCGGCACAGAGTCCCGGACTGGCGGAAGGAGTCCTGAAAACGGGACCAAGGATTTGGGAATTGGGGGAAGCCGGATCTCCATCATAGAGGCTCACTGAAAGGCCGGACGGAATATTACCCTTATTGAACAGGTTGCAAAGGGTGAACCCTACCTGCAGGCTGTCGGAACCGGCGCAATCTGCGCTGTCCAACCGTATGGTAAAATCATCATAGGGGGGAATACTGATCACAACAAAGGAACTGTCCACACAGCCATAGCTGGTTGTACCAATGAGCTTTTTGGTTATGGTATAAATCTTTTTTTCGGCGATAAAAAAAGGTGTAAGACATACCGTGCAGTTCAGATCCTGCGGGGTACTCCATACAAAAGAGGAGGAATAGCCAAAACCGAATGCATGATTAAGGCTCACACCCAGCTGCAGCGTATCAAAAGGCAGCAAGGAAACTGCCGACGGAATTACGTTTACCTTGAACTGAAAATTATTAGTAAAGGAACTATTGTTGGTATAATTTGTTTCCGGCAAAGGAGTATTGGGCAGCACCAGCGGACTGGTCGTTCCGCTGTCGTTTACCACCCCGTAAAGCTGGTTCAGGCCGGGTGTGGTAATATTGAGGATGGTCGAATAGGAAAAACAGCATTTCCCCGCCACAGCGGTAGGCAGGAAAAAGGTTGGGGACAATTTCCTGGCTCCGGCCACCTTGGGATCTGCATCATAAAAGGAAACCGGTGTCCCGGCAGGGATGGGCACATACCCGTTGTTACAAACGGTCATTGTCACTAGCAGCTTGTTTTCATGGTAACATTCCACGTCATTGAAATACAAAGTGGCATCCACGGTTGGATCGTAGACAGGAAAATAGAACTTTTCTGTGGTATCGACACAGGATCCATTAGAAGCTACCAGCCAGACCTGGTAATTACCAGGCGTGGAAAAGGTGTAGTTGAGGTTGACGGCAGTGCTTACGATGTGTGGTGCCATGCCCGCATCATTGGCCATCCACCACTGAAAGGAAGTCGCCTGATCGGAACGGTTGGTGAAAAATATGCTGTCCAATAAAATAGGTGCTTTGGCAGCAATCTGCCGAATATCCGGGTAAAACCTGGCTGTCACCCCGCAGTTCACCAAAATGAAGTCCGAATAGGTAGCATAGCAGGCGCCATCCGTGTTGTAGACCTTCAAAGTGACTTTGAATTTACCAGCCATGGGAAAAACCTGAGCATACGAGGGGCTATTGCTGCCCACTACTTTCCCATCCACACTCCACTGGTAATTAGTTCCGCCGGTGGAAGAGCTGGTAAAATGAATGATATCACCTGCCTTGGGGGTCCAGTTGTCCCTTTGAAAATTGGCCACAATATTTTCACTGCAGGGGGGATTACACTTACTGGTAGCAATCAGCCCGCTTCGGAAGGTTGTGAGGTTGGTAATCATTTTTTGGGCCTGGCCCTTGGTAAAAGAATTACCACAGGCACTCTGGCTCATGAAATTGGAGGTAAGGTCCGGAACATCGGTTGGAAAAAAACCGTTGGAATGGTTGGATAAGGTATCGGTCACGCAGCTATTCTGCAAGCTTGCGCAGGAACCCCCTGGCTGGCTGGCTGGTGGCGTATCACACACGCCGTCACCGTCGACGGCACAATTGTTATTGGTACAATCATTCAGCACATAAGTGGTATGCAGCCCGAGATAGCCGGCAACCAGGAAGGCAAGCGGGGCACCGAAACCTGCTGTAACCACCCCATCGGTAAATTTCCCATCACTTTCAAAGGTGGAATATTCCAGGTTATGGGTTCGGGTCCAAATACCACAGCTGAAATTGGTATAGTCCTCACTTTTGACTCCGTCCACGTACCATATATTGCAATATTGTCTTGTATCCCAGGAGACCAGGTTTTTCAGTCTGTCATCTTCGGTATTCTTGTCAAAATTGGTCAAATCCGACTTGGTGCGAGTGATTCCTGTTGTAATGCCCCCATCAGGGTCGGTCCTGGCCAGGCAGAACGTAATTCCGGTATTGGCTCCCGGTCCGCCTGCGGCATAGGGTCCCGTGTGAGCGAAGGCATCATTGAGGTCTTTGAGCCCGTTGATCATAACAGAATCAGGTATGGCATCCGGATTGAGGCTTACGATATGAAAGACTACCGGTATAACATATACCGGAGGCGGATTGGTCTGTCCAAAACAGCAAGACGCAGGAAGGCCTAGCATAAAAAAAAGAAGGGCCCTGGATAACAGATGGTGTTGCATTTTCATGGAACTCAACTAATTTTTTTCCAGCCGGTGCGGATATTCCAAATCAGTACACACGGCCTTTAAAGCAAAATATAGATCTGGCAAGTGATTGATTCACTCCGGTTACAGGTATCCTGTTTTCCAGACATACTCCCCCAGGGGCCACCCTATTTTTCTACCATCATTTTCTGCATATTCTGCAGGCCATAGCGCATGCGTCCAAGCGCAGTATTGATGCTGCAGCCAGTCATCTCGGCAATGGTCCGGAATGGAATATTCCCATAATGACGAAGCAGGATTACCTCCAACTGTTCCCTGGGTAATTTATCCAGCGCCTTTCTGACCTGCTCGCTGATTTCCCTGCGTATAATTCCCATATCAGAAGGCTGGGACATAAAAAGACTGGGGCAATCCTGTTCCTGCAGGTATTTATCCTGCCATTTCTGTCCTCTTTTTGTCTTCCTGAAATAATCCATGCACAGCCGGTAGGCAAGCTGCATGAGCCAGGGTTGAAAACGACCGGCTTCCTTGTACTTGCCCTGCCTGAGGGATTCGAAAAGTTTGATAAATAGGTCCTGGAAGATATCTTCGGCAGTATGCCTTTCTTTGACCAGGGAAAGAATGAAAGTATAGGTGCCATCCTTGTAGCGGTGAACCAGTTTTTCCAGGGCATTGGTCTCTCCTGACTGGAAACGACGGATGAGTTCACGGTCGGTTAAGGTTTGGGAGTATATCATAGTAAGGTTTAATTGCTGTTTTCCACCACCTTCCTATCAGACCACTACCTGACTTTGTCATGAAACCGGCCCTTTGGAGGCACAAACCTGCCGGCGGCCATTGTTCCCCTCATATTGAAGGGACACGCCGGTTAGAGGTCAGCTGACGATCAGGGCGGACATTTGTTCGGAAAATGATTCTTTTGTTGGAATGAGGATAAGCAGTAACAAAACATGTAAGGGACGGGATCAATGGATTTAGGTGACCCGGGAGCATTCGATCATTGCTCTTTTGAAACCAGACGATGGGCAGATACAGCGAAAATAAACCTAAACCCCTCTTTCCCATTTCTGGGAGGACCGTCTAACTCAAATCTATATCCCCGGAATCCGATTACAATATAAGGCATTCCGATTATGCTTCCACCCGGCTGTCGCAAAAATTTTACTTCCGGCTTCTTAGGCCTCAAAATTCGCCCAAATTCCCCGGCCGGCCAACGGGGTTTACACGGTATTTTCAATGATTTGTCAGGATTTTACCGGTGTCGATTCCCATGCATGAATCCCCGGTTTGCAGGATGGGCTTATAATGAAGGCCATTGGATGGGAAGGCAAGCTTGGTGAGGTGGATATCCCCGGCCGGCAGGAGCCTGCAGCCTGCTCACCCTGCGGTGAGAGTACCAATTTACCGCCGGCATGAAAGTTTGACTGTAATACAGGCAAGGGTAAATAGTACTCAATGATTGGCTGGGTGGATATGTATCATAAAGACAGCAGGTACCCTGCGCTCTCCTTCCCTATCGGAGGGGCGTATGGTCTCCTTTCCATTAACCAGCATGCAGCTGCTGCCGCCGCCATCGAGGTTAAGGGCTTCATAACAGTCCAGCTGTTTGAGGATAGCGGCTTCCTGTTGAAGGGTAGCCCCATCTGCTTCTCCGGGAAAGCGGCCCTGTATAACCAATATGATCAGTCGGCCATTGGACGTATAACCCATGGCAGTCCTGGGATGCTTTTCATCTTCCTTACCCACAAACATCTGCTCCTCCTTATTGGTGATGAGGATGGTCCCGTCATGGATCAGGGTAGGCCCGCCGCCTACGGCTGTTTCCATCCGCCACCATTTCCATTCCACATCCTCCAGGTCATTGATTGCGGGATTTGCCTCCAGGCCTTTGGATATTACCGGAGCGGATTCAAAAGCATAGGCTTTCCGGTGAAAGGAATCGGTAAATATCCAGGCAACATCTGCCCTTCGTTTCCGGTCGATGCCGATGGCACTGCGGGTAGGATAATAAAAGTAATCCGAATCCCTGCCGGCACCCCGGAGGGCCGCAATATTGTACGCCGCAAGTTTTCCGTTCTTCATAACCATGCTGAGGTTCTGGTTGGTTTCAAACGAAAAAAATGTACAATTGACCACCAGCAAGGGTGATTTTTCACGAACAAAATAATTTTGGGGCGTGTATCGCTGGCCATTGCCGGTCTGGGAAGTGAAAACCAGGTTTCTGTCCTTGAGCCTGGCAGAAAGATAATAGGCCACAAAGGGATGGCCGTCAAGTGAATCCCTGGTACGGTAAAGGTGAACCGAAGAAGGGAGTTCGCCATAGAGGGTATCCACATTTTGCCAGTGGATTTGAGCATGGCACAATAATGGGATAAAAAGTACCGTCAGGAGCTTTACGCACTTTACCATATGTATGCATTTTGTGAACTCAGGGCCGGTATGGAGTGTACGGTAGTTTGCTATAAGGCCAGGGCACGCTCCTGTTTCCATTTGTTTTTGCCGTAACCCGCAATCACATGCCGTTCACTATGGTAGGAGGAGCGCACCAGGGGGCCGCTTTCCACGTAATCAAAGCCCAATTCGTACCCAATATGCCTGAGTTCTTCAAATTCATCGGGATGAACAAACCTATGGACGGGCAGATGTTTTTTGGAAGGCTGCAGGTATTGTCCGATGGTAATCACATCAACCCCGCTGTTATACAGGTCCTTCAGGGTCTGAACCACTTCTTCCTTATTTTCTCCGAGCCCCAGCATGATACCGCTCTTGGTTCGCATGCCCCCTTCCTTTAAAATTTTAAGGGTTTCCATGCTACGCCAGTACTTTGCCTGGATGCGCACCTGGCGTGTCAGGCGCTCGACCGTTTCAATATTATGGGATACCACCTGGGGAGCAGCTTCGATGATACGTTCAATGTTTTCTTTTTCGGCCTTAAAATCCGGAATCAGGGTCTCCAGGGTAGTATTGGGGTTGAGCGCCTGCACAGCCCGAATGGTGTTTTGCCAGATGACCGATCCACCGTCCTTTAATTCATCCCGGTCCACCGATGTGATGACTGCATGTTTGACCTTCATGAGGTAAATGGCCTCGGCTACGCGCTGGGGTTCATCCCAGTCTACCGCATCGGGCTTTCCGGTAGCCACTGCACAAAAACCACAGGATCGAGTACAGATATTGCCCAAAATCATAAAAGTGGCAGTTCCTTCTCCCCAGCACTCTCCCATGTTGGGACAGTTACCACTTTCGCAGATGGTGTGCAGTTTATGGGTGTCCACCAGGCCACGCACGTGTTTATAGCTTTCCCCGATTGGCAGCTTCACACGCAGCCAATTAGGTTTTTTAATAACGGATTCCTTTTCCGGAATGGCCGGAACAACGGGTAATTCCTGCATACTCATTAATTCGGTTAAAAGACAACTGATACTTACTGCAAAAATAGGTTACTTTCTGCCACCAAAAAGGATCGCGACGTAGCCGTTGAAGAAAAACTGTTTCTGGTTAACCAGGTATACCTGGGGTATTTTGCTAAAATAGAATTCTCCAGTAAGGCCTGCTTCTATGGCGCTGATGGTTTGATTAAAGCGGCCATAATCAAAACGCATGGCAATTTTCGCGTTAATGCCGGGTTTAAACTTAACCTGCCCCCAGCCGGAAGTGAACCCGGCTGAGCCTGATATGTCCTGTTCAAGTCCCTGCTGAAAAAGATCAGAATAAGTCATTTTCTGGATATTTCCCAAGGAGTCCGGCACGTTGAACAGGTATGGTTTTAAAATACCCAGGGACAATCCACCGGTGTAAAGAGCGGTGACCGCTACCCCGTTTTTATTTCCCTTTCCACCCAGCAGATGCTGCTGTCCGATGGCCAGTTTGAACTGGTAAAAATTATTTAGTTTCCCGACAATGAAAGAATTGATATCTATGCCGTTATAACTGGCTGCCGCCAGTTTATGTTCCTTCTGGCTCTTTTTTTCATTCAGTTCGAAAGAATAAATAAGGGTGCGGGTGTTGGTTTTATATTTCCCTTTTTCAAAAGAAATCCCATACCCGTCAGTGGCCAGTCTGATGCCAAAGATATTGTGCTTGTTAAATACCAGTTCACCCTCCTCCTCCATGCGCATCATCCGGTTAATCCGGTCTTTTTTTTGGGATTTCTTGTCCTTTTTCTGGTATAACGAAGCATTATTGGTCGAATCCTGTGCCCAGGCACCAACCCATAAAGCACAGGCTAATACAAGTAAGAAAAGTTTGTTCACCGGTAACGATTTAATATATCTGATGTAAATTTAGGCAAAAATATACAATGACTTCTACTGTTATTTACGAAGGCGAGCTCAGAACGGTTGCCACCCACCTGTACTCCGGCAATAAAATAGAAACGGATGCACCGCTCGATAACAAAGGAAGGGCCGAAAGGTTCTCCCCCACCGACCTGGTGGCTACTGCCCTGGGAAGCTGTATGATGACCATTATGGGTATAAAGGCCAGGGATATGGGTGTTGAGCTGAAAGGAACCCGTATAGAAATAGAAAAGATCATGAAATCGGATCCAAGGCGAATTGGTGGCATTAACCTGGCCGTTCATTTTCCATCCTCCACGCAACCGGACGAAAAACAGCGGATCATCCTGGAGCGCGCAGCCAAGACCTGCCCTGTGATGTACAGCATTCACCCTGATATTGAAGTTAAATTAGAATTTCACTGGAACCTGGCACAGGCTGCTCATTCTTAAATGGGATATCCAAACCCCAAACATGGGTGGCTTGGTCAGTTGCAGCAGGTTGGCCGGGTCTATCCCAGGGCAGATAAGGCCTGAATGACGCGGCTTACCGGCAGTCCCATTACGTTGTAAAAGTCACCCCGGATGGACTTTATACCCGTTACACCGATCCATTCCTGGATGGCATAGGCTCCAGCCTTGTCATAAGGCCGGTATTTGTCGATATAAAACAGGATCTGTTCCCGGGTCAGGTCATGAAACCAGACCTCCGTCCTGTCGGCAAAATCAATTTCGCGGTCCAGTCCAAGAATGGAGACCCCTGTAATTACCTCATGTCTCTGGCCCGACAAGCGGGAAAGTATATCCAGGGCCTGTTCCCGGTTGGCCGGCTTGCCGATAACTTCACCCCCAAGCACAACAATGGTATCGGCCGCGAGGATGGTTCTTTGCTCCCCGGGATCAGCCTGTCTGCGGATGGCCAAAGCCTTGTTGCGGGCGATATGGATGGCAATCTCATCCATGGAAAGCCCTTCCGGATAGGTTTCATCGGTATTTGCCACCCTGACTTCAAATGGCACTTCGGCCCATTCCAACAATTGTTTCCTGCGCGGCGACTGGGAAGCCAAAATAATTTCTTCCATGGTGCAATCGTATTTAAAAAAAAATGATGGATAATATTCCGGTAAACATGACCGCCTTGATCAGAGAGCTGAGTCTGTGATAGTCCTGCGGGGTGGCGGAGTGATACAATTTCTGCAAAATAAAACCCAAAGGTAAAATGATCAGGGCCATACAGTACAGTACGGTCCACCACCATCCGCTCTGCAGCATATACACCTGCAAAATTAGCAGTGAGGCCGTCAGGACAATGATCCAGGTGGCTATAAATATCTTGGAAACCTGCACGCCCCAAACCACTGGCATGGTTCGGCACTGGTAACGGGCATCTCCTTCCATATCTTCAATATCCTTTACCACTTCCCGGACAAGAGATATGATGAATGCAAAGCCGGCATACAAAATAGCAAATTTGAACAACCGGGATAAAATATGATGGTAGGCCGGGTTGTATACCACGCCCACCCGGAATTCGCATACATACAGAATCAGTATGACCCAGGCGGTTAGCAGGGAGATGATGATGTTACCAACCAGCAATTTCTTTTTAAAAGTAGTACTGTAAAACCAAAGTAAAACTATGCAGGAAATATGGGAGAAAACAATGAGGGCATTGCGTATTTTCCAGCTGACATACACTCCGATCAGTAGCCCGGTTAGGGATAATATCCAGTGCCAAAAGATAGTCCACCTGCGCCTGATGTGTTTTTCCACCACCAGCCTTCGGGGTTTGTTCACACGGTCAATGTCAAGATCAAAATAATCATTGATAATATAACCGGCTGCGGCAATCAGAACCGATGATAAACTAAGTAGAAAAAATTCATTCGGGTGGAGCCGGTTCTGGTAAGTTTCCAGGGCCGTTGGGTGAAATGCGGGCAGGATGATGAGGAAATAGAATAGAACCTGGGTGAGGGCTATAAAAAACAGGTTTGGCCATCTGATAAGTCGAAGGAATGCTGCGGCCAGATTCATATGTTCAAGGGGATTATATCCTGCAAGATAGAAGATAGAAATGGAACTATTCCTTAAAAAATGAGGTCCTACTTTTGGTTGTCCCTCCATTCGTAGACCCAGGCGCTCTGGATCATTTCAAGGTGCCCTTCGTTGCTTTGTTCCCTTGTCCCTGCGAAATGAGGGATGGACAGCACCCATTCCAGCAATTCGGTAAACCGGATTCGGTATATTTTTCCTTCATTAAAATCATCCCCGAATTTTTCATAAAGTTTGATTGCAATATCTTCATAATCATTCCAGTGGATAGGAGGTTCAAAATGACTCATAATAGTGTTTGAAAGGCGGTTTCAATTATGTTAATAATAAAGCGAAATCATTCCCCCAGGAACTGGGTCTGGTCGGGCAGGGTAACAATAACCTGCCCTGTGCCCGGCTGCAGCACGCACTGGCATCCCAGCCTGGAGTTCAATCTGGGCCTGACGGCACGGTCGATAAAATCCTCTTCCTTATCGGAGAGTTCTTCCAGAAACTCTTCTCCTGACTCCACGTACAGGTGGCAGGTACTGCAGGCACAAACGCCCCCGCAATTGTGATGAAGGTCTATGTCATGGGTCAGGGCAAGTTCTAAAAGGCTCTGTAATGGTTCCACATTATGGAAGGTCATTGGATTCAACCCCTTCTGTTCAAAATTATAGGTAACGGTATACATCTTCAATCCTGCATTTAAAGGGTGCAAAAGTATCAGGAAATTGCCTAATACCATACAAAATTCCGAAATACTGCCCACATTGAAGGAAAAGCCTCCCTGTAGCCGGCAAAATTTCCGTAATTCGAAATCGGCAGCCCCCTTTACAGCCCATAAAACTGGCGGATATTTTCAGTCATTTGGATATAAAGTTCCCGGGTATATCCATAGCCCTGCAGAAGGTTAATATGTTTTTCGATGGTAAGCTGGTCCCGGCGAACGGCAGGTCCGGTCTGCACGTCCATGGGCGAAAGGTGACTGATCCGCCCGGCGGTTTCCTTTATGAGCGGATACAGCAGGGCAAAATCGATGGATTCTCCCTGGCAGTATTGCGCAGCCAGGGTATAAAGATGGTTGGTGAAATTATTAGCCAGGGTGGCCGCCACATGCAATTTTTCGCGCACCAGGTCACTGGCGAAAATAACCTGGTCTGTGATGGTGAGTGCCAGGCCGAATAAGAGGTTTCGGATATCCTCGCTGACCCCATCCACCAAAATGGGTATTTCGGGAATGGTATCCATTTCCTTTCGAAGGCTCTGGAGCGGATAAAATACGCCATAGCGTCCGCTGACCGGACGGAGGACATGGCCTGGCACCGAACCGGCTGTATGCACAATCAATTTACCGGGAAGGCAAAGGGTTTCCCCCAGATGACCAAGGGCAGAATCCGTTACAGCGGCCAGGTATACTTCCCCTTCTGGATTTATCTCTGCGGGATTACAGGTGTAGCTGCAACCCAATGTGGATGCCAGGACGGCTGCATGGGCCCCGGAGCGTCCCATGACCTGCAGTATTTCGTGGCCGGCCGCACTGAGTTTTCGTCCAAGGACCGTTGCGGTATTTCCGGCTCCTATTATCACTATCTTCATATCCAATTATTGTAAAGACATGAAATTAGGACAAAAACTGGCAATCATCTATATCAAGGCCAAGCTTCATATCCTCGCCCTGGCTTCCCCGCGAAAGGCGGCCAGGGAAGCATTTCGTATATTCTGTACTCCACGAAAGCAGGGTGTCAAAAAATACCCGCCTGTTTTTGAAGCAGGCCAAAGACTTTCCTTTCGGCTGGATGGACATACCATACGCGGGTATAAGTGGGCTCCTGAAGGTGGGGGTATCCCGGTTAAACGGATCCTGATTCTGCATGGGTTTGATTCCAGTATTAGAAAATTTGATCATTTCATTGAAGCTTTTCGGTCAAAAGGTTATGAAGTATTTGGATTCGATGCTCCTGCCCACGGATTCTCTTCGGGAAACCAGATCAACCTGCCGCTGTATTCGGCTATGATTGATAAAATCGCAGCTACGTTCGGCCCCTTTCAGGGCTTTCTTGCACATTCTTTCGGGGGGGCAGCCCTGGCCCTCAGCCTGGAGCATATACCCCATAGCCCGGAAACCAGGGTTGCCCTGGTAGCCCCGGCTACCGAAACCACTACCAGCATTGACAAGTTTTGTCAATTTCTGGAACTATCGCAGGAAGTAAGACTGGAGTTTTACCGTTTCATCGAAAAAAAGGCAGGGCATCCAGCAGCCTATTATTCCATTCGGCGTTCACTATTGGCTATCCATGCTGCGATCCTGTGGGTTCATGACCAAGATGACGACATTACTCCCCTGAAGGATGTATTGCTGGTGAAGGAGGACCATCCCCCATCGGTCAGGTTCCTTTTTACCAGGGGGCTGGGTCACCGGAAAATATACAGGGATCCGGAAATCGTGAAGGAATTGGTTGACTATCTATAGGCCCTTATTTTTCAGGGTGGTATCTCGGTGGAAGGCAGCCATGGAAGGTGCGATTTTTTCCAGGATGGCAGAGGCGATCCGTTTATTCATGCGTGGGGAATAATGATAATTATCCACAAAAGGAAGGCCTTTTTCCTGTTCCAGCATATTTCCCAGAAATTGGATATCGTCCGATCCCTGGCTTGCCTTATCCAACAGCGGATAAATATAGTTGAACTGGGGTCTTTCATCCTGGATGCATATGGGATCATGACTGCGGTTCGGGTAATGGTAATAAGGAACCGGCTGAATGAAAAAGAAGGGCTTGATTCCATGGCTGGCAGCCAGATCTCTGGTGAGTCTGAGATTTTCCAGCAGGTTTCTGTATATCCTTTCCCCGTAAACCTCCGTTTTCATATCCGGCGGTGGCAGGTACATTAGGTAATTGGAATCCACCAGGCTCCCTCCGGCTGCCCCCCTGATGAAGACCTGCTGAATGAGGTTGGTTAGCATGGGAATCCGTTCCAGTGAGGATCGTATTTGCAAGCAGTCATTTAGGCCGTCTAGTTCAACTACCATATCTGGTTTACTCCCCCTGTACAGCAACTGGGTAAACTGCATCAGTTCTTGGTAGGAATAATAATAGGGATTTCCAAAATTGAGCACTCTGACCGGCCTGCCTGTTGGATATTGCTGCTGGTAGAGTGTCGCAAACTGAGCGGGTATAGTCTCCTGGTCAGATACGTTATAACCAAACATGGTGGATCCACCCAGGAAAAAAATAGTCAGTGTATCCTTATTTTCTGCACCAGACCCGGCCTGCCAGGGAATACTCAGGCGGTTGTACCCCTTTACATGGACATATTTTCCTGTATAATCTGCGATCCTGAATTGCAACCAGGGATCATAAACCGTCTTATTGCAGGCACTCGTCTCGGCTTTAATCTGTTCACTGACCGCCAGGGTGGAATCCGGTCTTACCAGTTGCTGGTTACGGGATCCTTTTTGCGTGTTGAAAAGACCATGGAGATTGCGCATGGCATTATGATAAAGACCGACCAGGGCAAAACGGGAGCCACCGTTACGCTGGTAATATGCGATGGAAGCCACCGATTCCAGAAAAAAAAGCAGTATCAGCAGCGCTGTAAAGCCCAGTAAACATTTGCGAAGGACTGAATATTTTTTTTCGGCCATAAGAAATGACGGGTCTGAAAAACGGTATAAGTGCCTGAAAATACAATAATATTGGAATCCGGCAAGGGAAGCGAGTATGTGAACAAAGGGTCCGCTGAACCAAAGTAAACCCAGGCTATCAGTTATTTTTTCCCTCCAGCATGGGAACAAAGGAAAAATCGTCGAAGACTTCCTGAGAAATAGCCCCTTCTGCTGTCTTTGTCAACCTGAGCATCCGTTGCACCTGTCCCTCTCCAACCGGGATGATCATTTTGCCTCCTGTTTTGAGCTGCTGAAGCAGTTTAGGAGGTATAAAGGGGGCTGCGGCGGTAATTATTACCTTGTCGAAGGGTCCATAGGTGGGAAGGCCTTCAAATCCATCCCCGTAAAAGAATTTCAGATTGGGATATTTTTTGAGGAATCCAAATTCCTTGTTCAGCTCAAAAAGGGTCCGCTGCCTTTCAATGGTAAATACCTGTGCTTCCATTTCCGCCAGTACAGAAGCCTGGTAGGCGCTTCCAGTACCGATTTCCAGCACCTTTTCGTAAGGTTTTAGTTCCAGCAACTGCGTCTGGTAGGCCACCGTATAAGGCTGGGAAATGGTTTGACCTTCTGCTATGGGGAAAGCGCGGTCCTCATAGGCAATCTTATCGAAAGCGGAATCCATAAAGTAATGCCTGGGTATGTTCATCATCGCATCCAGAACCCGCTCGTCAGAAATCCCTTTGCCCCGGATGGCATCCACCAGTTGTTTGCGCATTCCCTTGTGCCGGTACGTATCTTCATATATTCTCATAAGCAGATGCAAGTTAATGGCTTTAAGAAATATTTAGCCAGTACATTTTTCTTTTGTAAATTTTCATTTTCAAACCCATCAATCAGTTTTTATGGCTTCCTGTCTTACCGAAAAAGACCTGACCGATTTTCATCGCGATGGCTACATCATCCGGCGGCGTTTTTTCAGCAAACCTGAAATTGACAAAATGTATGCGGTTGCCACAGAGGACAACGTCATCCGCGATCATGCCGTTGACCTCAATGACCAGACGGGAAAAAAGACCAGGCTGACCCTTTGGTTCAACCCAGGTGAGGACCTATACAGTATGATGATCCGCAGCGAAAGGATGATTCATTCTGTGGCCGGATTGCTGGACAGCACAAGCCCGGTCTGCCATTTCCATACAAAACTCATGCAAAAGGAACCCAGGGTTGGCGGGGCCTGGGAATGGCACCAGGATTACGGGTATTGGTACAAAAACCAATTCCTGTTTCCCGACCAGCTTATCAGTGTTATGGTGGCCCTGACGGAAGCCAATGTAGAAAATGGTTGCCTGCAGGTGATCCGGGGATCACACAAGATGGGCAGACTCAATCATGGTTTTGCCGGGGAACAGGTCGGAGCCGACATGGTTATGGTCAATCACGCCCTGCAAACCATGGAACATATCTATGTAGAACTCCAGCCAGGAGATGCGCTTTTTTTCCATCCCAACCTCCTGCACCGCTCTGAAGCAAATACTTCCGACAGGCCCAGGTGGTCCATCATATCCTGTTACAATTCCCTAAGCAACCCGGCCTATAATGATGAATCCACTTCCTGGAAAACACCCGTGCAGACGGTGGCTGACGATTGCCTGCTGAAAACAGACCGTTTGGGTGCGTCGGAGTCCGGTGATTTTCTAAAAAAGGAAAAAGATCCCGCACTCATGGAAACGGGGTGGGAAAAGGAAGTTCCTACCCGTTGATTTACAGACCTCCGGAAACAATCCGCAAAAGGGATATCTTGCAACCGGGGTTTCCCGGCCCCTTCATCAAAACCAGATAATGCATGAAACAGACCACCGGCGTCAAATTGTCCTTCATGATGTTCCTTGAATATTTTATTTGGGGTGCCTGGTATGTGACCATGGGAACCTATATGGTCAATCACCTGCATGCCAGCGGCCGGGATATTGGCATGGCTTATAGTGCACTGGCCATTGCAACGATCATCTCCCCCTTTTTTATAGGCCTGTTTGCCGACCGTTTTTTTGCCGCCCAGCATCTCATGGGTATCCTGCACCTGCTGGGCGCCTTGCTTTTGGTAGCGGCCACCAAGGTAACGGATAGCAACCTTTTTTTCTGGGTCATACTGGCCTATTCCCTGTTGTATATGCCAACCATTGCCCTATCCAACAGTGTGGCCTTTAACCAGATGAGCAACCCAGGCAGGCAGTTTCCATGGATCCGGGTTTTCGGGACCCTGGGTTGGATTGCTGCCGGTTTGGTGATTGGGAATCTGGACATTGAAAGAACCCCTTCAACCTTTTATATTGCGGCAGAGGTTTCAGCCGGGCTGGGTTTGTATTGTTTTCTTTTACCCAGTACCCCACCCAAGGCCGCCGAAAAAGGGGTATCGGCAGGAAAATCGATGGGCAAAGAGGCCTTTATCCTGTTCAGCCATGTCCCTTATATCATCTTTCTGATAGCAGCGATCCTGGTATGCATACCCCTATCCTTCTACTATGGTTTTGCCAATCCGTTCTTAAATGAACTGGGTTTACACAATGCAGCGGGTAAAATGATTCTGGGTCAGGTATCAGAAGCCGTCTTCATCCTGGCTATCCCCTTCCTGTTTTCCAATATCGGAGTAAAAAAAATGCTGCTGCTTGGCATGGCAGCCTGGATAATCAGGTATGTTCTTTTTGCCTATGGTGACACCGGAGCACATACATGGATGCTATACGCCGGTATAGTTATGCACGGTATATGTTATGACTTCTTTTTTGTGACGGGATACATGTATACCGAACAACTGGCAGGCAAAAAGATCAAAAATGCCGCCCAGGGGCTTTTCACCTTTGCGACCTACGGTGTCGGCATGTTAATAGGGACCCGTTTTTCAGGTTATATTGTGGACAATTATAGGACTGCAAATGGCCATAACTGGAACAGTATATGGTTTGTTCCAGCCTATATTGCACTGGGCGTGCTGATCTATTTTATAATTTTTTTCAGGGAAAAAAAGCAGTTGCAACCGGCAGCTTGACTGCCTGGTGCCTAATGGTCTTCATCCATCAGGCATGTTACCCAATAGCTGAACCAAAGAATTATTTTAACTTCAAATAAACTACAATGCAGAGAATTGCCATGCTTGGTTCTGGATTTATCGGACGGTTTTATGCCGACTCTCTCCAGGGACAAAGAAGCCAGGACAAAATTATTAGTATTTATTCCCGAAGGGAAGAGAGTGCGCGAAAATTTGCAGCCGATTATCAGTGCATACACTGGACCACCGATATGGAGGAGGCCATTTCCAGGCCCGATGTGGATATCGTATGCATTTCATTGCCTAATCATATCCATGAAGCGGCAGTCATGCTGTGTTGTAAACATAAAAAAGCAGTTATAACAACCAAGCCGCTGGGCCGCAATGCCCAGGAAGCCAAACGGATGCTGGAAGCGGTTGAATCCGCGGGTATTTTCAACGGCTACCTCGAGGACCTGGTCTATACTCCCAAATTCCTGAAAGCCTATGAGAGTGTAAAAAATGGGGCCCTCGGAAGGATTCTTTGGGCAAAATCCAGGGAAACCCATCCAGGTCCGCACAGTGACTGGTTTTGGGACATTGAACAGGCCGGAGGCGGTTGTATCCTGGACCTCGGCTGTCATTGCGTGGAAATATCCCGGAGTTTTATTGGCAAAGATATCAAACCGGTGGAAGTGATGTGCTGGGCCGATACCCAGGTAAAACCCATCGATGCCGAAGACCATGCCATAGCGCTGGTTAAATATGAGAACGGGGCCATCGGACAATTCGAAGTCAGCTGGACATTCAGGGGAGGCCTGGACCTGCGGGATGAGGTGATGGGAACGGAAGGAACCATATGGATTAATAATTTCCTGAGGACCGGGCTGGAGATGTTCACTACGGGAAAAGGGGCCGACTATGTGGCCGAAAAAGCAGAAAGCAATACGGGATGGTTATTTCCGGTGGGTGATGAATTAAATGACCTGGGTTATAACCATATGTTTACCGATATGTTCAACGCTCTTGAAAAGGGCACCGAACCCCGTGAAACCTTCTATGATGGTTATGTAGTCAATGCCGTTCTGGATGCAGCCTACCGGTCTGCCAGGACAAAATTATGGGAACCGGTTATTTTGGACCTCTGGCGCGGGAAGGTAGGTGTAAGCAAGGACAGTCACCTCGTGGAATACGATAAGGACCACTACCTGGTTAAGGAGGAAATGACCCATTACGGGGCAAAAAAACTAATCATCAAAAACAAGCTTACCGGAAAGATTACCGAAAAGATACTGGACTAGTTACACCATCAAAAAGGCAGCGGCAATAATGCCTGCTGCCTTTAAATATTGAAATTGTTGTGTTATTTTAAAGCGTTTCTCCTGTCATAGCAATCCCCCCGCCATCAGACCAAGCAGGTTTATTTGGTTTCATAGGTATGTAATACTTTGAACTTGTACCCTCCACCCTCTGAATTGACCATGCGGTATTGAACAATTCGGTTACCCCCGGTGGGCTTGTTTTTAGGGTCTCCTGGCTTGTATATGGGAAACTTTTGGACAAGGGTTCCTTCCAGCAGGGTGAATTCATCATGGCCCTGGTATCCGTCCCGCAGTTTACCATCCAGCATGACATCCGGCAGTGAAAAAGGAGCGCAGGATTTGTTTTCCACTGAAACAAAAACATATACGGTGCCATATACGGAGCTGTCGCCGCTGTAGATATATAGAAGTAACTCGGGATATCCGTCATTGTTGAGATCATCGATTTCCTCGCGGGTAACTTTGCCCTTTATATAAAAGTCCATGTCCCTGGCCGTGTTCTCAAAGCCAATGAGTTTGACCCTCAGTTCGTTTTTTTCCGGATTTCTGTTATTACAGATAACATGGTACCCCGCCTTTCCCATTTTCAGGGTGCTGTCCACCATCCTGATTTGTGCTCCCGCCTGCATAGCCACAAACAAAAACACACCGCCTAAAAAACCCAAATACAGGTATTTCATGTTTATCAAATTAAAGTGAATAATTTCCGGAAGATGCCGGACTTTCCGGTGTGCCTGCAAAAATACGGTTTTACCGCTATTAATGCCTGCAGGATGGTTTACCCATTCAGCTGGTATAATGTCTTTTCTTACTATGGAGGTATTTTTCCCGGATGATTTCACTGACAGGTTTACCATATACCTTGCTTTCCACCCAGGAAATGATATCCAGGTATGCAAAAGCCCTGGTCTCAAATCGGCTCTTCTCGAATTGTTTTATCTTTTGCAGGAATTTTTCAAACTGTGGCTTAAGCCGGTTATGGGAAACATGGAAGGAGGTTCTCAGGAATTTGAACATTTCCTCCTCGATGACAGTCAGGTTTTCCATCCTGGACATAAACCTGTAGACCGATCTGGTCAGTGACTCAATGATTTCAAAATTACCAAGTTCGAAATGGGACATCAGGTGAAGGAGCCTGGCATAACACTGGAGGTCATTGCGAAGTTCCACATTGTCATTGATGATACGCTGCAGATAATCAATACAGATTTCGTAATCCTCGCTTCCAAAATATAAAGTAGCGATTTTATAATTGAAAACCAGGACCCGGTGGGTATCGATAAAAAGGGCATACTCATTCAGCTTTTCTTCGATCCCGGGCACCAGTTTTAGACCTTCTTTGAAGGTTCCAAGGATAAAATGCTGGTTGATTTTGGCGCTGCTGATATAAATAAATGCCTGAATGCGAAAGTTGTCGTGATCCCTGACCCGGTCGGTTTGCGCGAATTGTTCAAACTGCCGGAGGGTGATTTCAAATCCTGTATAATTGCGCAGGTCGAAATGAGCGTTCAGCAGGTTATGCAGCCCTTTTATATAATGGCCCGTTTCCACCCGGATCATGAGGGGCTGCTGGTCGAATAAATCCACCCATTTTTGAGAATATCTGTAATACATCAGGAAATCCTGCCGTATGAAGGCGTACCAGGAATAACTCTGGTACAGGTAGAGTTGCTCATAGAAGCCGGACTGTTCAAAGGCGCCCGAAGGCAGGTTGTCCTTCATGAACTGTTTAATTCCGGTTTCGTCCTTTTCATTGCGGGCATGACCATTCTTGATATACCAGCTGTATAATTGCAGGGACAGGTTTGAAAGCCTGGTCAGCATGTCTATTTTCATACTGATTTCCACCGCTTCTGTACTCAGCAGTTCTGCCCGGCTTTGCATGCCTCGGGTGATATGCAGGCTTTCAATGCGTTTTTCCAGTGCCAGGACCTGAATCAGGAAATTAAATTTCTGGTTGGCCTTGGCCATTTCCTTGGCGCGGTCCAACAGCCGGAGACTCTGTACAAAAAGGCCTTTTTTGTATAAAATATGGGCGTAATCAAACAATTCATTGAGCTGGAGGTCAATGCTGTCAGCACTTTTGAGCAGTCTGAGACTGGCCAGAATTTGCTTATACAGGTGTGTCTTCAGGTTGTAAAGCTGGGGCTTTTCGGTACCTGGAAGTTTTTTGAGGAGCATCTTCTCATCGTATTCCGTCAACTTATCCAGGGCATCGAATAATTGTACAATCTTGAGGTTTTCCTTAGCCGAACTTCTTTTAATATATAGTTTAAAATGACGTTTTTCCGATTTTTCAAGGGAATGAATCAATTGGAATAAGGTATCAGTGTAACGGTTGGACATAATGAGATAATTATCCTGAAATTCAATACAGCAAAGGATTTTATCATATAAAATCCAGCTTTGACATAATTAAATCACTGGTAAGTTGATTAAAACAGTATTCAGCAGGGTCTTACCTTTGTGTAAGCAAAATGAGTTAATCATACGGCAGCAATCGTTAAAGCAGGAAATCGTTAGAGGCTCATTTGGAAGATGAAGCTGTGAATCAGCCTAAAAATAAATAGTAACTTTTTTCATATGGCAAGCAATCGTTAGAGGTCAGTCCGTTTCTACGGAAGGACCCTTTTTTTTTGCGCTGCAATCTACATTCTTTATAGAATATATAGTACAATCTTATCCTATTATTTTCTTCCATTTCCACAATCGCATAACAATCATATTTTTATAAAACCGCCTGGCCGTTCTGATCAACAAAGAATGCAGGTCACTTATTGTGCAATATGATAGCCCTCCTGTTCGGTGATTCCAGGGAATGTGTCGGTGCGAAAAGGGGATGCCGGAAAACCATCCAGGTTGAATAGGTTGGCTTCCGTGGGATTATCGGCCCATCCGTACCTTACAGCAACTGGAAAATCGATACCTTCCTGGTAAACAATGATTTGTGTTCCTTCCAACCGGGCTTTTGCGTAATGAAACTTATGATCTGTTCCGGCAATTTCAAAGCCCCGGATATACCCGTATTTGTCCTTTATCTCCCAGCCTTTTCCAATATGGCTGAATGTCAGCAGGACCTTATTTCCCTTTATTTCCATGGACTCATAAACCGGTCCGCTGTACTCACCCTCCTGCCGGTAGCAGGTAGAAAGGGCAATGGCTGCCAGCCGTTTACCCACATCCTGTTTGTTTTTAGGATGTATATCAAGGGGATCGCCTATATCGGTAGTTACAGCCATGCCCGTACCCGGAAGGGAAAGCGTCATCGACTGGGCTTCCCGCAATTCGGCCCATGTACTCCCCTGCTGACTGTCACCGCCAGCGGCGTTGAAACTGGCAAGCTGCACAAACAGGAAGGGAAAATCCCCCTGGGCCCATTGCTTCCTCCAGTCGGTTATCATCAGGGGAAATGCCTTCCTGTACTGGTAGGCACGGCCCGCATTGCTTTCACCCTGGTACCATATCGCCCCGCGAATAGCAAAGGGTATCAGGGGGTGGATCATGGCATTGAAGAGCAGGGTCGGGAAACCATTGGGGTCCATACCCTGGTCTCCTTTATCATAGACTGAATCGATCCTGAAACTCCACGCTCCGGCCAATGGTATTTGCTGGCTGCCGATAACCAGCTTCATATCCTCCTGATCGCCAAAAAAACCTCCTCCGCCGCCGGTATCTTCCACCCGGACCGCAATCAGGTTTTTGCCAGGCCTGAGTAATCCGGCTGCCAGTGGGTAATTCCGCTGTTCACTGTATTTATTGCTTGTCCTTCCCACCAGGACTCCATTGAGGTAAGTGTCATCTGAATCATCGATTTTACCCAGAAATAGGCTGGCAGG
The DNA here is from genome assembly GCA_903906365.1 of uncultured Bacteroidota bacterium. Lineage (GTDB taxonomy): Bacteria > Bacteroidota > Bacteroidia > Chitinophagales > Chitinophagaceae > Puia. Next base: position 51,489 of record CAIVKC010000040.1, read on the forward strand.
CTTACCGGCGTTTTCCGCAGAAATGGTTATAGTCTTCCGAAACCAGACAACACCGTCCAACTCCTCTAGGCCGGTCCCCTGTTGTTCCCAAAGTCCGGGCAGGTTCATAATAGGCCAGTGACTGTCATCCAGGGAGGTTTCCTGAAAGGGCTGCATGCTTTCCCTGGGACCCTGCAGGGCATCTATGGCATGTTTCAAGGCTTCTTTCTTTTTGGTATGCAACTCTTTCAGCCCGGTGACCGGTAAGCCAGATATCATGGTTTGGAATTCCTTACTTTGTTCGAAGGCGCCCCGACTGATCCATGTTTCAATCATGGTTCCCCCCCAGGAAGTATTAATTAACCCCACGGGGACATGAAGCCGGTTATAAATTTCACGGGCAAAAAAATAGGCTGCGGCACTGAATTCACCCGAAGTTTGAGGGCTACAAACCTCCCAGGAGGCGGTTTGTGAAATATCTTCACGGGGCACCGTGCTGGTAGCCCTGGGAATTTTGATATGTCGAATCTGGGGATAGGAGGCAGCTGCCATCTCCTGTTCAAACCGGTTAATCTTTCCCCATCCCGCAATGGGCATTTCCATATTGGACTGACCGGAGCATAGCCAGACTTCGCCCACCAGCACATTCCTGTAAATAATATTCCCACCCCCGCTAACTGCCAGTTCATAGGGACCACCTGCTTCCTCCCGGTCGAGATGAACCATCCATTTACCATCCTTGCCGGCCCGGGTCATTTTCTGCTGCCTGTCGAAAGCCACCGTGATTTTTGCCCCGGGTTTTGACCAGCCCCACACAGCAATGGGCTGATTTCTCTGCAAGACCATATTATCTCCGAACAATCCAGGTAGCTTCAGCTGCGCTTGGAGGCTATAGCCACAAAGCAGCACAAGGGTCAACAGGCATATATTTCTCATACAGGCAAATTTTAAGCAATAAAAAATCTGCCCTTATCCATCCCATCCCAGGGGATCCCATGATTAAAGGCAGACTTGGACAGAATTGTGGGACTACTTCAAATGCATATCCTCTATGATGCCGGCAATCCTGGCATCGAGCAGGTCTTTCACTTTCTCAAAATCACTGGTACTCTCCAACCTGCTGTTTACGCTGAAATAGAATTTAATTTTCGGCTCCGTTCCGGAGGGTCTGGCAGAAATCTTGCTGCCGTCTTCCAGAATGAATTGCAGTACATTGGATTTGGGAAGTTTGATTTCCCAGCTCTCATTGCGAATCAGGTTCTTTCCAATACCTATTTCGTAATCAAGCAGTTGTACAACCGGTGACCCGTTGATGGTCCTAGGCGGATTACTGCGGTATGACTCCATCATTTCTGCTATTTCTTTCTGCCCATTCATTCCTTTTTTGGTAATGGAAATCAGGTTTTCTTTAAAAAAACCGTATTGTTTATAGAGTTCAACCAGCTTTTCATAGAGCGTCCTCCCCTTATTTTTCTCGTAAGCTGCCATTTCGCAAAGCAGGGCAACGGCACTCACTGCATCTTTGTCCCGTAATTTTGAACCGATCATTAACCCATAACTTTCCTCTCCGCCTATTACATAATTTTCAGTGGCTTCTTTTTCCTTTATTAGTTCTGCAATCCATTTGAATCCGGTAAGCACATTGTAGCACTTAATGTTGCTCTGCCGGGCGATTTCATCGATCATATCGGTGGTTACTATGGTCTTAACCACCATGTCATTTTGCTGCGCTATACCTTTGGCCTTTCTGGCCTCTATCATGTAATTAAAGGCCAGGGCCGCCGTCTGGTTGCCATTCATCAATACCCAGTTTCCGGAGGTATCACGAACGCCAATACCCACCCTGTCTGCATCGGGATCCGTACCCAGGAGGATATCCGCTTCCAGTTCCTTGGCTTTTTTCAAACCAATGCTCATCGCTTCACTTTCTTCCGGATTTGGATAAACAACCGTAGGGAAATTACCATCGGGGGTTGCCTGCTCGTCCACCACATGGACATTACTGAACCCGAACCTGCGTAATACCTCGGGAACCAGCTTAATGCCCGTGCCATGGATGGGGGTATATACGATCCTTAAATTATGTTGCTTTTCGATAATTTCCGGATAAACAGACAAACCCTTCACCATGCTCATGTAGGCCTCATCCACCTCCTTGCCGATCATGGAAATGTTCACTTCCCCTCCGCCCCATTTTACTTCATCCACGGAGGCGATTTTTTCAACCTCCGTAATAACATTCTTATCATGAGGGGGTACCAGCTGGCCACCGTCATTCCAATAGGCTTTATAACCATTGTATTCCTTGGGATTATGGGAAGCCGTGCAAACGACCCCTCCCTGGCAACCGAGGTGACGAATGGCAAAACTCAGTTCTGGTGTTGGCCTGAGAGACTGAAACAAAAAGACCCGGATTCCATTTGCAGCAAAAACTTTCGCGGTGGTTTCGGCAAAAAAAGGACTGTTATTCCTGCTGTCATAGGCAATGGCAACCTTCACCTGTTGTCCGGGGAAGGATTTTTTGAGGTAGTTGGCATATCCCTGGGTCGCCATGCCAACGGTATATTTGTTGATTCGGTTGGTGCCAACCCCCATTATTCCACGGAGTCCGCCGGTCCCAAATTCCAGGTTCCGGTAAAAACTCTCAGTCAGTTCCTGGACATTGTCGCGCTGCATGCGCCTGATCTCTTCTTTGGTTTCCTGATCATAGTTACCTTCTAACCAACTATTCACTTTGTCCTGAATGGCAGCATCCATATTTTTTTAGATTTGATTTATGGGAGGGTTAATACGCTAATGACGGACTAATATCGGTAAGATTGGGAATATTATCAAATCTGCCCAAAAAGTTATATTTCTTCGGCCAGTTTACCCTTTACCGAACGCCCAGCCAACTTATCTAATGTGAAATTTCAAATAATTCTTAATAAGACCTTGCTAATGTATATTTTGTATTAATATAATTTGTACATTTAACCTACCCATTAGTTATACTTCCTGGTGAAACTATAACTAAGTGTTCACAAAAACAGGTTGTACATTTGATATAATCCTTCCTACCCTCCCGAAAGTCATTTTACACCTCTCAAACAGATCAGATGTCCACGTATTTATTATTAAGGGATAATAAGCAGCATGGCCCCTTGAGCCTGGAAGAAATGAAAGCAAAAGGATTAAAGGCCTATGACCTCGTATGGGTGGAAGGAAAAAGTGCCGCTTGGCGTTATCCGGGAGAGGTGGAAGAACTCAAACCTTTTGCCCCTGCTGTAGTGGAGCAGCCTTTTGACAGATTCTTTAAAAAGCCTGCCCCGTCAGAAGACAGGATGCCGGATGCTGAAAAGCAACCTGCCCTTGCCCAAAAGCCCCGTGCCCAAAGCCAGGAAACCGGACAGGTTACCCTACCGCCCACCAAAAAGAATATTTATGTGACCCTACCCGCCGCCTACACTTCCGCAGGTGTAAGGGAATCAGTCAAAGAGGTTGACTTTTCCCGGCAAAATACGAGTGCCCCTGCCGGTCAAATTCAACGGGAAGCCGACCCCGGACAAAGGCCGCCTGAGCAAAGCATCCTGGCCAACGGCTATACCGCGACAGCTGCAGCCCCTTACCAACATGTCTCTCATCCAGGCAACCCACCCGCGGTCCTGCGTTTTGGGGCCACCCGCATCGAACTGGACCGGGCCGGAAAAACGGTTCTCCTTGCTGCGGTCGTACTAATCCTGGTCGGGATGGGTATACTCATTGGCCTCCAGATCAACAACCGGCCGATTCCATCCGACAAGAGTAACGACGTTCCGGCAAGGGTCCAACCGCTCGGGTCCAACCTCACAACCAACTATTCCCCCGATAATACCCTTCCCCCTGCCTCCCAGCCTGGCGAAGGGGGAAATGGAACCGGTGAAGATCCGGCCTTGCCCGGCCTGAATCATTCAGGAGCTTTGGCTGCCGCTTCAGCCCGGAAAACACCCGTCGAAAAATTAAAAAACCAGGCCTCCAAACCCAAAGATGAAATGAAGGTGGCCCAGCCCTCCCCCCCGGTAAAGCTTGATTCTGCATCCAACCTGACAGAATCGGCCGCCCCCCGGCGCGAAGCCATTCATCGCTCGGACAACAATAATGATAAAGACATCAAGGGAATCAGCCTGTTTAGCCTGGTTGGGGTATCAACTGGTAAATACACGGTGGGAACTTTTGGTGGCATTTCTGACCTGCAGGTGACAGTCACCAACAGGTCGCCGCATCCACTGGACCTGGTGGTGGTAGAAATACAGTATATCCAGGCCAATAAGAAAATATTTAAGACCGAGAACCTCTATTTTCGAAATATCGGGCCCGGTTCGGCACTGATGCAGGAAGCCCCAAAATCTCCCCGGGGAATCAGAATAGAATACAAAGTCACCCTCATCAATACCAAGGATTCGGGATTATCCTATTCCAGTTTCTAAGTGGAATTTAGGCGGGCCTTTTGGGATGTTATGAAATTTTCATTTATCTTTGGCACGCCTATTGGAACATCGCTCTGATTACTTGCCAGTTCTCTATTATCCCTCATCGTACTGTTTAACTCTCAAAATTTTCTTACATTATATTTTGATATAATGTGTAGGTAAGTTTTGCCAGTATGATTCGTATAATAATAATAAATTAACCAACTATGAAAATGGGATTCGTGCAACTATGCATACTTATTTTAGTCATTTCAGGGTTACACGCTCTGAAAATCCAGCGAACGGCCACTATAAAAGGGGTTGTTTTACCCGAAAATAAAGTAAAGGATATTTGGGTGGTACAAGGCCGGGATTCCACGGAAGTTTCTACAGAAGAAGGCACATTTAACGTAAATGTCCGGCCAGGCACCTGGAAATTGATCATATATACTACCCAAGGATTGCGCCAGTACAAGGAACTGGACAATATCGAAACACTGGAAGGCAAAAAAATAGACCTTGGCACAATCTCCCTGGATTAAATAGGTCTCTGTTGGGAAATAACCACCCCCTGGCTGGCACTAAAATACCCGCTTGTTACGCCTCCGCTTCCTAGGATTGGCCCTGATTCTGTATCTTGTATTTTTATATGAAAAAGATACTGTTATTTGGTGCGGGTAAATCTGCCACCTGCCTGATTGATTACCTGCTGGAGGAAACGGCCCTGCGTGGCTGGGAGTTCTTACTGGCGGATGGTAACCTGGAAACAGCACAATCTAAAATAGGCAATGCCCCCCACGCCAAGGCCTGTGGATTGGAAGTGGAAAATGATCAACAGCGAAATATACTTATCCGGCAGGCCGATATTGTCATATCCCTGCTACCTCCGGCCCTTCATTTCCTGGTAGCCGGCTCCTGTCTTGAATTTGGCAAAAACCTACTCACGGCATCCTATGTGGATGAAAAGATCCAAGCCCTCGGTCCGGAAATCCTAAAAAAACAACTGCTATTTCTTTGCGAAATGGGCCTGGATCCCGGCATCGACCACATGAGCGCGGTTGAACTCATTGAACGGATTAAAAACCAGGGTGGCCGGATTCATTCGTTCAAATCCCATACCGGTGGATTGGTGGCACCCGAAGACGACAATAACCCCTGGCACTATAAAATAAGCTGGAATCCCAGGAATGTGGTTCTTGCAGGCAGTGCCGGCGCGGTTTACCGGGAAAACCAGCAAACCAAAACCATACCTTATCAGGATATATTCAATACTTGCACAGAGGTGCATATACCGGGACTGGGCGCTCTGGCCTACTATCCCAACAGGGATTCACTGGGTTATATTCCCGTATATGCCCTACAGGAGGCTGATACCTTCATACGAACGACACTTAGGTATCCCGAGTTCTGTACCGCCTGGAACCAATTGGTCAAAGCAGGGCTGACTGATGAAAAGAAGGCCCCCGATCCCCATGCCCGCAATATAAAACAATGGTCGGCCCCGGTCCTTCCCTGGGTGAATGAAACCAATAGGGCACAGCTTGCGTTCCTGGGATTATTTGAAGACAGCCCCCTTCCCCAACAGGCAAAGTCCAATGCCGATATTCTGCAATACCTGCTGGAAACCAGACTTGCCATGCAGCCTGACGATAAGGACATGATCGTCATGTTACACGAAATCGATTACACACTGGAAAACGTAACCCGCTCCCTAAAAAGCGCCCTGATGGTAAAGGGTGAAAACAATATCCGGACAGCCATGGCAAAGACGGTGGGACTGCCCCTGGGTATTGCGGCCATCCAGATTCTGCTGGGTGAGATTACTTTGAAGGGGCTTCATATACCCATTCTGCCTGAAATTTACGGACCCGTACTCAAGGAACTTGGACAAAGAGGCATCCGTTTTAGGGAAGTATTCAGCTGACTTCAATGAGTTGTTTTCCCAGAAGCCGGTATCCAATGTCCCGGAATACGACTATATATTTTCCCTTCCGCAAAAAGAGCAGAAAATTCTCTTTATTGGTAGTAATATAAGTCTGATCTGCGGGAATGAGTTGCCCGGGTCCGGCAGCAGTCATTTCACTCTGATAATAGGCCTGTACCAGAAAGGCTCCCTTACCGGGTGGCTTTATATAGGTAGGTTTGCGCAGTCCATTCAGGGAAAGCCATTCCGGCCTGCCATCCCTATAGGTGGTTGGAGGATGAATAATGGCCAGATCATAAGCCTGGTTATTGGCAATATTTACCGGGTCATTCCCCACAAAAGCAACACCGGGGTGGTCAAGCGGGTTTTTTTGCAGAAACTCCTGGTATAACTTTCTACCGTAAGCCAGATTGCTTTCCTCAGTCATGTCCGTCTGGTCAATGGAGAAAGCGGGGATTTTGGAAATGCGCTGGAAGGCCAAGGCCATGGGTATGTAGTCATCCCCTAAAGGAATTTTGGCAACATGGCCGTATCCGGCAAGGACCAGAATTTTTGCCGCCGTATCCTTGAGCAAAATACCCTGAATATGGGCTGCCTGTGCAGAATCACGCTGGGTAAGGGTATGGCGTTCTCCCAGCGTATCCTCATAGGGGACCAATGTAAATCCTGTTTCCAGTGCAATGCGCACCAGTTCTCCGGCTACGGGCTCCCTGCAATAATATCCGGAAACTGCGGTTAGCCTGGCCGGAGAAGCAGAGGATGTATTGTTGAGCATTTCCATGGCCAGGTAGCGGAAACCCTTTTTGTAAAAATCTGCCAGAAGGGAAATGACAAAAGCCCTGTGCAGGGGTTTGTAATGGGCTTCATTAATCATTATTACCCGGTAATTATTGGCAGCAAATAAAATATATTTCCGGGCATCGGCATACTTGACGTTTTTCCAGGAGGCAACGGTGCGCTCAATTTGTTTTTCCCCAGCAGGGGTCAGGGTATCGTATCCCAGCAAGGCATATTGCAGTGAACTCTGGTAATCCTCCGTAAAACAAATGGCCTGACTGAGCTGGTCGTAATAACCGGACCTGCCAAGCTGCCGGCGGAAGGCAGACTCCCCCCGAAATAACTGGTAAAGCGGGTAAAGATAATTTAACTCCTTGCCCCTAAACAGGCTGAGATTTTCCAGGGTACTGTCAAATCCGGGTGGGGATGAGAGCTTGCAATATTGCTTCAGTTTTTGCAGCTGGGGCACGTTCTGGGCAGATACTGTAAGCAGGACCAGGGCTAGAATTATGCTGCAAACTGTGCTTCTTATCATCCCCATTTTATTGCAATGATAGAAAACTGTATGTTAGTGAAACCTTAAAGATGATCTTTGAAAAGCATCTCCCGGAGTGCCAAAAGGCCCAGACTGGCTGGCTGTTGGATTTTTACCAGCCGGGTGGCAGCAGAAGTTTCCGGGATTTTCTTGTCCACTATGAAGGTAGGAATGCCAGTTGGTACATAATGCAACAGACCGGCAGCCGGATAAACTGCCAGGGAAGTGCCCACGACCACAAAAATATCAGCGCTGCTGACCAAAGGTACCGCCAGTTCCATCATGGGGACGGGTTCCTCAAACCAGACTATGTGTGGCCTGAGTTGCAATCCGTCAGCGGCAAGATCTCCCAGCCTGATATCGCCCCTGATTTCATAGAGCGTCCCGGTATCACCTTCACTGCGCATTTTGAATATTTCCCCATGCAGGTGAAGTACCTGGGTAGAACCAGCCCTCTCATGGAGGTCATCAATATTCTGGGTAATGATGCGGACATCAAAAAATTTCTCCAGGGCCGCCAGTTCAAAGTGTGCTTTATTGGGTTGGGCCTGCATGACATTTCTCCTGCGTTCGTTGTAAAACTCCAGCACCAATGCGGGGTTCCTTCGCCAGGCACCGGGTGTTGCCACTTCTCCAATATCGTATCCTTCCCAGAGACCATCACTATCGCGGAAGGTCTTTAACCCGCTTTCTGCACTGATACCTGCACCCGTGAGAACGACCAGCTTTTTTTTCTTATCCATAGGCAAAAAAATGCGCGGTGTTGAACTAGCCCATTACCGGCAAGCAGTTAATTGGACTACCCATTAGCGGGAAAAATCGGCAGCGTCCCTGCGGGTTCCAGACCAGTAACCTAATGCCGGCTAAAATCCTGCAATAAACCGGTCAGCCTTCATGGAGGCTACCGGATGATGAACTTATAGCCAATGGAGGCATTTACCGCATGAAGTTTATGAGAATAGCTAATGGACTGCCTTGTATTGAGGTCTTCGATGTAATTTTTAGCATCATCCGTTCGGATGGGAAGCAGAACGGTGGCTGTCAGATACCCAAATTTTGATTTAAGGGGCCTGAAATCCACCCCGGCTCCTACGGTAGGTCCGTAGAATAATTTATTGAAATAGGAATATCCTTTGGGTGCTGCCCAGGCATAGTAACCATACATGCCTACCACGAAAGGGACAATAGGGGTTACGGATCTGTGAGAAAGGGCCCTGAGTTTAAAACCGACATTATATCCGACACCTGCTACCGCATAACCTACTCCGGCAAAAACACCCACACTGCGCTGCGGATAATAGATCAGGCTTCCGCCGTATCCACCGAAATCATAACCGGCTCCCACGCCGACTGAAATTTTATCCGGTGCCAGGGAATCAGTCAAAGTGGACTGGGCAAAAGTATGCAAGGACAAAAAAAAGAAAAAACCCACAAAAATGCACGACAATTTGTTCATAATGTTAAATAATATAGCTCAAAAATAACAAGGGCCGACCAGATTAGGGTCCGATGCCCCGTAAATATGTGGTCAAAGATACGGCTTGACTGTCTGATAAGTTGCTTTGGCATACGATATTAAATCACCCAATTGGTATGACCAGCCAGGGAAAGGACTGCCAGGCTTGCAGCCGTAAGGAGCTAACCAATATGCTCAAGTCCATTCACGCAAATGCCAACCTGCTATTATTATCCGGCCAGTTCCATGATGACCTCCCATTCCTCCTCCGTGACAGGTTGTACAGAAAGCCTTCCCAGCCTTACCAGGGCCATTTGGGAAAGTCTTTTATCTTCTTTGATCTGGGAAAGTGTTACCGGGCGCTTCAGTTTCCGAAGCGGCTTGATATCCACAACGACCCAGGCTTCTTCCTCGGTGGTTGGATCCTGGTAAAATTCCCTGGCCACTTTGGCTATGCCAACAATTTCCAGGCCTTCATTGCTGTGGTAAAACAACACCTCCTCCCCCTTTTTCATTGCCTTTAAAAAATTGCGTGCCGCATAATTCCTGACCCCGTCCCAGGTAGCCTTTTTATCTTTTACGAACTGATCCCAACTATATTTAAAGGGTTCTGATTTTACCAGCCAATAGGCCATATTCGTTTCAATTAATGGATGAATTAATACTGTAAACCTAAACAAAAAACCGCCAACATCTATTGGCCCGGGGGGCAAACAAAAAAAAATCGCTTTTAGAAATCCGGGGGGCTACTGTCTGTCGTATCTAGGTTGTTGATTACATGTAACGACCTGTTGTATTATCTAAACCAATTTATATTTTAAAAAAAACAAATAGAATTATGAAATCTATCAGAAATCTCGGACTTATGCTGGTCGCGGCCTTCATGGTCAATGTATCCTTTGCGCAAATGGAAAAAACAGTCACCGTGGGCGGGGCTCCCATGTATCCATCCAAGAACATCGTTGAGAATGCCGTCAATTCTAAAGATCACACCACACTGGTAGCTGCAGTGAAAGCCGCTGGCCTGGTGGAAACCCTGGAAAGTGCAGGTCCTTTCACTGTCTTTGCGCCAACCAATGCGGCCTTCGGTAAACTGCCTAAAGGCACCGTAGAAACACTGGTTAAACCGGAAAACAAGGCCAAACTTACAGCTATACTCACCTACCACGTGGTAGCAGGCAAGCTGGATTCCAGGGAACTGGCCCGTCTCATCAAGGAAGGTAACGGTATGGCGACACTGAATACCGTACAGGGTGGTAAATTAATGGTCATGATGAAAGGCAACAAGATCGTCCTCAAGGATGAAAACGGCGGCATGTCCACCATAACCATCAAGGATGTATATCAAAGCAATGGTGTAATACACGTAGTAGATACGGTTGTACTTCCCAAGAGTTAGTCCCCTTATCAGGTAAATCCTCAACCATTTTGAATACAAAACCGGCGCCTGAGTGCCGGTTTTTTTTGACCTGGCTACTGATCCGTCCTGCGGAAAATAGGGCATGGTTAAAGCCGGTATCCCTGTGGCCTGGCCTATAATCAAAATGGAATAATCCGGTGAAATCCGGAACCACTGTTACCACGTAGGTTAATGGGTCCATTCCAAATAGGTTGTTGAAGGATTGCGACAGGTTGTTTTAAGGGTTAGACCATCTGCTTACCTGTTGGTAAAGCGGGTGGTCTTTTTTTTAGGGGAATGGCCAGGCGTTGATTATTCAAATCTTCCATTAAAACCATCAGAGGCGTCCGGATCGCATTTCAACATCCTGCAAAGAGCAGGAAGGCCTTTTAGGCAGACTGATTTGTTAGGTATTGGCCAGTACATCAGCAATATGCCTGGTTTTAATGGGCAGATTGTTTTTTCTGATAAAGCCATCGAGATGCATCAGGCAGGAAAGGTCTGTGGATATGATATAATCGGCCCCGGTTTCCAGGGCATTGGTTACTTTTTGATCAGCCATGCTGATGGAAATGGCTTCAAATTTTACCGCAAAAGTGCCGCCAAATCCGCAACAGGTTTCCACATCTTTCATTTCCAGGAGTTCCAAACCCCTGACTTTTGACAGCAGCCTGCGTGGCTCCTCCTTGATTCGGCACTCCCGAAGGCCTGCGCAGGAGTCATGATAAGTGGCTTTTCCCTGTAACGCTGCTCCAAAATCATCAACCTGGAGTATATTGACAAGAAATTCGGAAAACTCAAAGGTTCTTTTCTGCAGATCCTTCACAGGGTTGTGTACAGATGAATTGTCGAAAATCTGGGGATAGTAATTCCTGATAAAACCCACACAGGATGCACTGGGAGCAACCACGTAGTCGGCGCCTGAAAAATCCCTGATGAATTTGGAACAAACCTCTTTGGCCTCATCCCTGAAACCGGCATTGAAAGCAGGCTGTCCACAGCAGGTCTGATTGGTATTATAGTCAACGATACAGCCGGCCTTTTCCAGGACACTGACCATATTAAAAGCAGTCTGTGGAAAAAGCTGGTCTACAAAACAGGGAATAAATAACTGAACTCTCAATGGCAGGAAAGGGTTTAGAATGGTTATTGGGAGCCTGTCTTAAATGATTTAACCAGGGAGATCATTTTGAGTGCTGTAATGGCTGCCTCCTCCCCCTTATGGCCGTGACTGCCTCCCAGCCTTTGTTGGGCCTGCAACTGGTTATCCACCGTGAGTACCCCGAAGATGACCGGGAAGGGCAAACATAAATTTAGCTGTACCACCCCTTCGGTAACGGCTTTACAGACATACTCAAAATGAGGCGTGTCCCCGCGCAAAACACAGCCAAGGGCGATAAAGGCGTCCGGGCGAAAGTCTTTGTATTTATGGGCCTCCCAATAACTTTTGATTCCAAATGCAATCTCAAAGGCCCCGGGTACATCCAGCACTTGGATTTTGGCAATTCCGGCCTGGGTTAGCTCATTGATGCAGCCTTTTTCCAATTCATCTACGATGGCTGAATTCCATTCTGTCTTCACAATAACAACACAGGCATCCTGCAAATGCAGCATGCCTGTAGCGGGATTCAATAATTTACTATTGATTATATCAGCCATATGTTTAAAGTTACAAGAATCCGGGATCAGCGTAAAATCTTACTTTCCCGTCCTGGACATTCACTGCTTTTTGGGTTACCCCCTTAATAGTTCCCCCGGGAGGAAGAAAGAACAAGGCTATCAACACCTATTTTGTAATACCCAGCCTGGCGAGGTATTTGTCAATTTCAGCGCCGCGCTGGGAAGCCGGGTATTTGTCCTTTACAGCCTGGTACATTTCAATAGCCTGCTGGTTCTTTCCGATACTTTCATATAAATACCCGGCCCTGAACAGGTATTCCGGGGAAATCAGGTCGTCTTTTTCGAAAACAGTACCTGCCTTTTTGTAGGCATCGATGGCTTCGTCATTTTTCTTCAGCTCAGAATAGGCATCTCCAAGCAGTCCGTAGGCCCTGGCCTGCACCTGCAGAGCGGAAGTGGAAAAATCCTTCAGGTATTTGACGGCATTGTTGTAATCCCCCAGTTTCAGATAACAGCTGCCTGCATAAAAGCTGGCCAGATTGGCCGCCCTGGTACCGCTGTATTTGGAGATTATTTTTACAAACCCAGCGTTGATATTGTCCCCGTTTAATGCAGTCCGGATGGAATCCATTCTGAAATACTCTTCTGCATGATAAAGTGCTTCGTTGGCCCTTTTTTCATTGGGTTCCTGGATATAGTATTTATATCCCAGAAAACCGCCTACGATGAGGATAAAGGCGGACAGGGTATATAAGATGGGCCTGCTGTATTTTCCCCAGAAATGCTGCGCTTCTGCAATGACATTCCTTTCCTGTTCAATATGGGCCGGATGCTTGATCTCTGACATGGTGCTTTGTTTCGGTTTTTAATTTTTTGGTTAAATCCTGGCTGCCGCCACTGGAGGCTGATGGGCCTCCTTGAGGTGACGCCTGTATGGCAAATCAGTCAACAATAAAAGGGTAATGCGGGTCAAGATAAATGTCCTTGAGCAATTCATTGTCATCCGGCCAGGGTGATTCTTCGGCAAATTTTACCGATCCGGCCACCGTTTCCCCTACTCTCTTATTGATGATGTCCAGTTCTTCCTGGGTGGCAAATTTATTGCTCAGGATGGTTGAAGCCACTGACTGTATGGGATCACGCTGTTTGTACTCTTCCACTTCTTCCTTGGTTCTGTACTTCTGTGGATCCGAAATGGAATGCCCTTTATACCGGTAAGTCTTTATTTCAAGTAAGGTAGGACCATCACCCTCCCTTGCCCGTTTTACGGCCCTGGCGACACCTTCATGCACGGCTTCCGCACTCATTCCATCGATGGAGTCGGCAGGCATTTCATAAGAATCTGCCAGTTTATAAATGTCAACTACATTAGAGGTACGCTCCACAGAGGTACCCATTGCATAGTTATTGTTCTCGCATATAAATACCACGGGCAACTTCCAGAGCATGGCCAAATTAAATGTCTCATGCAAAATACCCTGTCTGGCGGCACCATCACCAAAAAAGGTCAGGCAAACGTTGTCAGTGCCCTTGTATTTTTCAGCAAAAGCCAGCCCGGCCCCGGTTCCGATCTGGGCCCCAACTATGCCATGGCCTCCAAAAAATTTGACATCCACACCGAAAAAGTGCATACTTCCGCCCTTGCCTTTTGCAGCTCCGGTTGCCTTTCCGTATAATTCTGCCATGCAGGCATCGGCACTGACCCCTTTGGAGAGAGCGAGCCCATGGTCACGGTAACCTGTAATAAAGGGGTCGTCGGGTTTGGTGGCTGTCATACAGCCAGCGGCTATGGCTTCCTGACCGATATAGGCATGAAAAAAGCCGCGGATTTTGCCATCCATTTTATATTTTTCTTCGGCCATTAGCTCAAACTGGCGTATAAGTTGCATCAGCTCATACCAGTACAGATAGGTCTCTTTAGAAAATTTAGTCGCCACTTGCTAAAATTTGAGGGGCAAAGATAAGGGGTAAAAAGGAATTTAAGCTGCCTGACCCAAGATTTTAGGACAGGGCTCCGCCGGCCAGGCAGGCCACCAGTCCGGGCAGCATCCCTAACCGGCAACATCCTCTGAAACCAAGCCTGCCAATCGGAGGCCTTTATCAGGGAAATAGCTGATCAAAAATGAATTTCCGGGGCTCTGGCAAGGGCTTTCTGGGAAGTTTTTCCTTTTGCATGGCGCTGTTATACACAAAGGCAGCCACAATTACAGCTGCCTGTTGCAGATCTGCTATCATAAGGTGATCATAGGTATCCATATTGGAATGATGGGTCCTGGTTTCATAATCAATAGGATCCTGGATGAACTGAAAACCGGGTATTCCTATGGCATCAAAAGAAAGATGGTCTGTGGACCCGGTGTTATGAAGGGTAACTGTGGAAGCACCCAGATCCCGGAAAGGCTCCAGCCAACGGGTGAAGACAGGGACTACCGCCTCATTGCCCTGGGTATAAATTCCCCTTATTTTCCCTGTACCGTTATCCAGGTTGAAATAGGCGGAGATATTGGCCTGCTCCGGTTTTAAATTCATGTCACGGGGGTCGCCGAAATGCTTTTTTACGTACTGAAAAGATCCTAAAAGACCCTGCTCTTCGCCATCCCAGAGGGCGAGCCGAATGGTTCTTTTAGGCTTTACTCCCAGCGCCTTTAAAATCCGGACCGCTTCCATCATCACTATACAGCCAGCCCCGTTGTCCGTGGCCCCGGTCGCACTTTGCCAGGAATCCAGATGCCCACCCAGCATGACCACTTCTGATTTCAGGGAAGGATCTGTGCCCGGGATTTCTGCAATAAGGTTATGGCCCTGCAGGTCCTGATCGTATAATTTGGTATCAATATCCAGGTCCAGCTTCACTTCCAGACCACCCTGCAGGATTCTTTCCAGCTTCAGGTAATCTTCCTTTTCCAGTATAAGTTTGGTGAGGTTGGTATGGTAGCGCGGATCATAGCCTGCAAAGCCATCCACAAACACGGCTCCGTCACCTTGTTCCCTGCTCATTTCCAGCAGGGCAGCAGCCCCAGCCTGAACCAGGAGTTTTTCCTGACGATTTTCTTTCACAATTTCCGGAATAAACATCTGGAACATCATGGGAGTGATCATATGAGAGTCGCCCAGGCGGGAGAGTGCGCTGTCCGAATAGCGGAATCCGGCCGGCTTAAAGGTCTGGTGAAGCAGGGTGTCCTGAGATTTCACCATAACGATGGCTCCCCTGATGCTATTTGCGTTCTCCATGATATAAGCTGAGTCCAGACGGTCCACCATCAGGACCGGCGCCGATACCAGCCCCCTGGTACTTCCGCTCCAGGGCGCAGGATAGGCTATCAGGGGACTGTAGTAGGGGGCTTTCATTGCGGCATAGGTTTTTTCAACCGACCAGCCATACCCGAAAGGGCCCCAGGCTTCCAGGCCGGCATGCTCCAATCCCCAGCTTTGCAGCGCACCTATTATCCAGGTTGCAGCCCTTCGAAATCCGGGGGAATTGGTGAGCCGGGAACCGGATACATCTGTAATATGGTGGGCAATGAAACTGATCTGGGAATGGCGGAACCCTTCTTCCCGGATCCTGGAAATCATCTGATCGTCGGCTTCCTGTGCCACTGTGAAAAAAGGCATGCAAACCAGGGCCAACAAACACCAATTGGAAATTTTTTGCATGAATAGGTTTTTTATTGGTCAAAAGATAACGATATTTTCAAAATCTATTTCATGGCACACCCCCTTTTTTCCACAGCCATCTTCCTTTAGGCTAAATAGCGGTTCAATTCTAAAAGCAAACTTTATCTTGCGTACATAAAGTATTTTATTGCTGTTAATTAAGGACATATCATTAACTCAGTTCAAAACCTACCGGGAAGCTGCCTTTTCTTTCAGCGAACGGATCATTGGCATATGCGGCCAAAATGGAATCGGGAAGACCAACCTGCTGGATGCCCTGTATTACCTGTGTTTTACCCGAAGTTATTTCTCCAAATCAGACCAGCAGAATGTTCAATACGGTTCATCAGGATTCCGAATTGAGGGAAATATGGAAGCCGAAGGGACTATCAGAAAGGTGGTGTGCATTCTGAGGGAAACAGGAAAGAAGGAAGTCCTTCTTGACGATGAAGCCTATGAAAAATTTTCTCAGCATATTGGTAAATTTCCCTGTGTAATCATCACCCCCGATGACGTTCAGATCATCACCGAGGGCAGTGAACAGCGCAGGCGTTTTATGGACACCCTGCTTTGCCAACTGGATCCCAGGTACCTCCAGCAGCTCATAGAATATAACCGTATCCTGCAGCAGCGCAACAGTTTTCTGAAATCCCTGGCCGAGCGCAGGGCAGTCAACCAGGCGCTGCTGGATGTTTATGACAGCCAGCTTATCAGGCCGGGAAACTACCTGTTTGAGCAAAGGACATCCTACCTCCATAGACTCATTGCCCTGGTAGTGCAGCTTTACCGTGAAATTGCCGGAACGGAGGAAAATATTGCCCTGGCCTATTGGAGTCAGTTGCAGCAAACCCCCCTTCAGGAACTGCTCAAACTTAACCGGGACAAGGATATTCTGCTGGGGAGGACCAGTTCAGGGGTTCACAAGGATGACCTGGACATCCAGCTGCAACAGCAGCCTTTTAAAACCAGCGCATCCCAGGGGCAACGCAAGAGTATGCTCTTTGCCCTTAAACTCGGTGAATTTGAATTACTCAAGCAGGAAAAGGGGTTTTCCCCCATTTTGCTACTCGATGATGTCTTTGAAAAACTGGATGAAAACCGCATGTTTAACCTCTTGGACCGGGTATGCCTGCAAAACGACGGGCAGCTCTTTTTAACAGATACCCATGCCGCGAGAATCAGCAGGCACTTTGACCGGCTTGCTGTCCGCTACCAGCTCATAGAACTGCCCTGAAGGCCCGGATCTCTGTATTCAGGTTGCCGTTCGGATATACCGTATCTTTGAAATATGGGTGAATATTCAATGGGGGATGCCCTCAAACAATTCTTAAAAACAAGCCGGCTGAAAGGTTCCATGCAGGCATTTCAGATCGAGGAGGTCTGGGAACAGATCATGGGAAAGACCATTGCCCGGTACACCGATAAAATACAGATTCACGGCCAGACTCTTTACATCAATACAGTGGTAGCCCCCCTTAAACAGGAGCTGAGTTACCAGAAGGAAAAAATCATTCAACGTGTCAACGAAGCCCTCGGTGAAAAAGTGATCCTGGATGTAGTGATCAAATAGTTCGCCCTGCAGGCCTAATCAGCCCATCCTGACCCTTGGATCCACCAGGCCGTAAAGGAGATCTGCCAGCAGGTTGATCAGGATGAAAAAAAAGGAGGAGACCAGGACCGATCCCATAACCACCGGAAAGTCCAGTTTCTCCAAAGCATCGACGGTAACCTTGCCCAATCCCTTCCAGCCAAATATATATTCAACAAAAAATGCGCCGGCCAGCAATTCGGCAAACCATCCCGTGATGGCGGTAATTACCGGATTGAGCGCATTTCTCAGGGCGTGTTTCCAAATGACGCTTCTTTTGCCCAGCCCCTTGGCATAGGCCGTCCGTATATAATCCTGGCCAAGTACATCGAGCATGGCCCCCCGGGTAAGCTGGGTGATGACCGCCATCGGCCTGATACCCAGGGTAAGCGCAGGCAGTATCAGGTTTTTCCACCTGAGTGTACGGCCCAGGAAGGGGTCCGTGTCAAATAGGCTGCCTGTCATGTGCAGGCCCGTGTAACTGCTAAGGACGTAACCAAACAGATAGGCCATGACAATGCCCATAAAAAAGGAAGGGGCAGAGATACCCAGCACGCTTGAAAAAACGGCGGTGGTATCCATCCAGCTGCCTTTTTTAACGGCTGCCAGTACCCCCAGCAATAAGCCCATCGCCGTAGCGATGATCATCGCTGCCACAGCCAGAATTATGGTACCGGGCAATGCCTCCAGTAGTACATCCCATACCTCGCGTCTGGATTGGTAAGACCTTCTCAGGTAGGGTTTTTTGATGCCCAGTTGCAGCCTTTCTCCCCAAAACACTCCCTGTAGCTGTTTGTCCCGTATTTGTTCACGTGAGTGTATGCAGAGCGGGGAGACATCGTCCAGGTAATAGAGAAACTGTTTCCATTTGGGAAGGTCCAGGTAGAGCTCTTTACGTATATTTTCCTGGGTGGCTGCATCTGCCCTTTGTCCGATGACCATCCGGGAGGGATCACCAAATCCCTGGAAAAGAAAGAAAACAAGTACCACCACGCCCAGCATGACAATTAACCCATAAACCAGTTTTCCTGAAATATATCGTATCACGATCAATGATGCTTTGTATTGGTCAGCAGGAACAGTCCCCCTCCTGCACTTTGTTTCCCGGTCGTTACCGGACTTTTCAGGGCTGTTGGGCAGACAGTTCACCCAGGGCGCCCACCGCATTTTCAAAATCAGCATACCCCCATTTACCGATGATGGTGCCCTTTTTAACCAGGTACATGGTAGGATTGGCCCGTGCCGCTGTTTTAACAGCCGTGGCATCGCAGGTCAGTAAACTGATCCCTTCGCTGAGCCGGTTGGCCTGCAGGTATTTTTGGACTGTTTCGGCACTGGAGGTTACAAAATATACCGGGATATTTTTCAATTTACAAAACGTGTAAACCAGGTTGAAGGCCTTATTCCAGGACGGACTGGGTTCATCGATCTGACGCACAAACATAAAAACCGTATAACCTTTGACCTGCAGCAGGTCCCTGGTGGTATCATTACCGGCGGAAGTGGTCAGGCTGAAATCCTTGATGGGTGGCGTATCATTTCCCTTACGGAGCAGTTTATCACTGCGGCTGACCAGTTTATAGGAATCGTCAAAATCCGCCGGGAAATTATTATTGATGATTTCCACCATTTTACCGTTTCTGAGGTATCTGAAGGTAGTCACCACACTGTCTGGCCTGGATCCCGGCGGGGACTTCATCTGTTCTTCGATATTAACCCCAATTTTATAAGGCAGGCAGTCAACTACCGGAAGGTATTGGAGCACAAACCACTGCAGTGAAAAGGAAAGAACAGTTCCAATTACCAGGATGCTGAGATTGGCGGCCCTGGGCAGGAAGGGTTTCACCCGGTCCCGCTGTAAGAAAAGAAATACGATCAGCAAGCCCAGGATGAGGTCCTTGCTGAAAGACTCCCCGGCCGTCAGCGGAATACAGTTTCCAAAGCAGCCGCATTCACGCACCTTTCCGGAAAAGAAGGCATAACCGGTCAGAAAGGTAAAAAACACGATCAGCAGTAAAAGGAGCCAACCGAATAGTTTCATATGCCATCCCAGCAGCACGGCGATCCCGGCCACAATCTCAAAAACAATCATCAGTATGGAAAAAGCCAGGGTGTAATTATCCAGCCAGTGAAAGTTCCATACCTCAAAAAATTCCAGCATCTTATAGCTCAGGCCAAGGGGGTCATTCGCCTTGATCAGGCCGGAAAAAATAAAAAGCACCCCGACAATTATCCGGGATATATTTATTAAGACTTTCAGGGATATACTTACTTTGACTTTCATACATGTTTGGTTATTCCATCATCACCCCTTACCCCTTATGCTTTTGTTCCTGAATCAATATGAGCGCAAAAATGGAGTAATTGATGATATCGGTATAATTGGCATCTATGCCTTCGCTGATGAGGGTTTTTCCATCATTGGCAAGAATTTGCCTGATCCGCAGCAGTTTCATCAATATGAGATCCACAAAACTTTCCTGGCTCATGTCACGCCAGGCTTCCCCATAATCATGGTTTTTATCCTCCATGACGCTCCTGGCCAGTTCCGCCTTCCGGTCAAACCAGGCCGATGCAGCGTCCAGGGGGAGGTCTTCCACGGCTTCCCGCTGAAATTCAAGCTGTATGAGCCCTATGATACCATAGTTGACCATACCCCTGAACTCGCTGGCAATATCATCGCCGACCAGCTGTCTGCCTATTTGCTGAATATTTTTGATCCTTTGCGCTTTGATAAAAATCTGGTCAGCGATGGATATGGTTCTTAGCACCCGCCAGGAAGTCCCGTAATCCTTTGTCTTCTTTATAAAGATTTCCCGGCAGGATGCCATGGCCAGGTCATATTGAAGAATGGTGGTGTTCATGTATGATAATTCAGCTATTTTCAATTTTTATAGGGAATTTTAAGGGTCAAATGTAAAGATAACAACCCAATGTTCACACTCAATTGCAAAGGCAAATTATTGGTCATTGAAAAACCGGTCGTGATGGGAATCCTCAATGTGACGCCGGATTCCTTTTATCCGGGCAGCCGGGTTTGGGGCGATCTGCTGCTGGACAGGGCGCAGACCATGCTGGAGCAGGGAGCCGCCATTCTTGACATTGGCGGACAGAGCACCCGGCCGGGAAGCCTGCCGGTGGATGAGTCCGAGGAATTGCAGCGTGTAGTTCCTGCCATTGCCTCGGTTTGCAGCCATTTCCCGGATTGCATTGTTTCGGTAGACACCTATTATGCAGGGGTTGCCAGGGCTGCCGTGGAAGCCGGGGCTTCCATCGTCAATGACATCAGCGCAGGCAATGCTTCAGCCAATATGCTCTCCACAGTGGCTGCCCTGGGAGTCCCTTTTGTGGTCATGCACATGAAAGGCATGCCGGGCGATATGCAGCAAAATCCTGCTTATGAGGATGTTTGCAGGGAGGTACTTGATTTTTTTGTCCGTAAGACAGCAGAATGTACGCAGGCCGGAATCCATGACCTCATCCTGGATCCTGGTTTTGGGTTTGGAAAAACCATCGGCCATAATTTTGAGATCCTCAAAAATCTTGATCTGTTCAAAATCCTGGGAAGGCCACTGATCTGCGGACTCTCCAGGAAATCGACGGTTTACCGGACCCTGGGCATTTCCCCGGAACAGGCCCTGAACGGAACGACGGTCCTCAATACCCTGAGCCTGGCAAACGGAGCCCATATCCTAAGGGTGCATGATGTGCTGGAGGCCGTGGAGGCCATCAGGCTTTTTTCGGCCTATTCGGTCTGAAAAAAGAAAACCCTGCTAGCGCAGGGTTTTCAAAAAAAATATAATCAGGCCGGCTTATTTCTTTTTCACTGAGGGTTGACTGCTCATGCCCGGGGAAGTCTTGAAAGCCGGGGATGGAGCGCTGGGCGCATCCTTAATGTCTACCACCTCCATATCAAAAATAAGGTTCTCAAAAGGCTTAATAACGTTGCCCGCGCCCTGTGGGCCGTAACCTAGCATCGCTGGTACAAATATTTTACCCTTATCTCCTTTTTTGAACTGCAATACGGCTTCCACCATGCCGCTTATGGCTCCTGACACGCCGGCTTTGAATTCATAGGGCGCCATGGAATGGGCCTGACTCTGTTTTGTGCTGTCCGTGTTGGAGTCAAAGGGCTTGCCTTCCATATCATATCCTGTGTACCGGATGGCTACAATTTTACCGGAATCCACACGGGGCCCGCTGCCCTCCGTTAGTATCTGATAATACACGCCGCCTTTAGTCTTTTTTGCACCGGTTATATTGTTCTTTGAAAGGTATTCTTCAATTTGTTTAATTTCCTTTTGCTTTTCCACGTCCAGGTACTTATCGCGGTCTTGCTTCACCAGTTCGTTGTTTACAAAAATATCCTCCACACGCAGCGCCAGGGTGATCTTATCCTTCTTTTTGAGGAATGGAGGAAGCTGACCGCCGGATTTGCGCAGCAGGGTATCCACCTGTAAGACAATGATGGCGCTGTCGCCTTTTCTAAGCAGGCCAAATACTTCCGCTGGAGCGTAGACCGGGCCCACACTGTCAACAGGAATATAGGTCGGAAACCCATTGGATGAACTGCTCAATACAGAATCATGCACCTTCTGGACAAAGGTCACTTTCAGGTACTGGCCCCTTTTGACAACATCTCCCTTTCCATCGGAGATGATCTTATATTGCAAGCCACTTTTTGTTTTTTTGAAACCCTGATTATTGCAGGAAACAGCAGCGAACAGGGTGGCTACTGCCATTACATACGAGGTGAGTTTTTTCATTATTGCTTATTATTGATTATTGTAATTGTGACGAGTTTTCCTTCATGGCCTGTAAGAATCGCTGTATGGTCTTTTCCAGCGTATCCCTGCTGCGGCCGCCGGCAGCATTGAAATGCCCTCCTCCTTCAAAATAGGTCCGGGCAAAGGTATTCACATCAAAATCGCCCTTACTCCGGAAGGAGCAGCGGATTTCTTCATCCCTGTCTATGATTAATGCGGCCAGTTTTATACCCTTGATGGAAAGAGGATAGTTAACCAGGCCTTCCGTATCCCCTGTCTTGATTTCAAATTTCACGAGATCTTTCCATGGAACAGAAATCATGGCTGTATTGTGTTCATAGAAAATGTCCATCCGGTTCTGCAGGACATGACCGGTAAACCGAAGCCTGTTTTCCAGAAAATTATCAAACAAATTTTCGTGGACCTGTGTGTGTTCCAGTCCCCTGTCCTTTAGGTCTGCCACCATCCGGTGAACGTCCCCGCTGGCGGAAGGAAACCGGAAAGAACCGGTATCGGTCATAACCCCTGCGTACAGACACTGGGCCACCTCGGTATTGATCTTATCGGCGTGGCCGGATGCCAGCATAAAATCATATATCATTTCACAGGTGGAGCTTTTGGAGGTATCGCTGACCCCATAATCGAAACTGGCTGAATCAGGCTGCCTGTGGTGATCGATCAGTATTTTTACACAGTTCATCCGGGCCAGCTTCCCTGCCATATTGCGGGTACGCTGAAAAATATTGAAATCCAGGCAAAACAACCACTCGGCCGAATCTAGGGCAGCCTGGGCTTTTTCATGGCTGTATTCAAAATCAATGACACTGTTGCATTCCGGCATCCATTTGAGCCAGTCCGCCCAGTTGGTGGGAGAAATGACCGCCACTGCATGGCCCAGCTGCTTGAGAAAATGATACAGGCCAAGGGCAGATCCCATGGCATCCGCATCAGGTTTCTGATGCATGGTAATCACTACTTTCTTAGGTTCCAGGCTGAGTAAAGGAAATATCTCTTGTAATGTTTTCATCAAAATGGCTGCGAAGGTATTAAAAGTTTTGACTTAATGGTTTTTAGATCAAGCCTTAAAATCAAGTTTTTAACATATTTCTGGCTCTGGCAAGGGTTAAAGATCAAAGATTAAGCTACCTTTGCGTCCCAAAAAGAAGGAATTATGAGCAACAGAACATTTACCATGATCAAGCCGGATGCTTTTGCCAAAGGGCATTCAGGAGCCATTATTGACCATATCTTAAAAGGTGGTTTCCGTATCGTGGCCCTGAAATTGACCCGGTTATCCAGGGAAAAGGCCGGAGAATTCTATGATATACACCGCGCCCGCCCGTTTTTCGGGGAACTGGTGGATTTCATGAGCAGCGGACCCATCATTGCGGCCATTCTGGAAAAAGAAAATGCAGTGGCCGATTTCCGCAAACTGATCGGTGCTACCGATCCTGCCAAAGCGGATCCGGGTACCATCCGCAAATTATTTGCGGCCTCCCTGGGTGAAAACGCCATCCACGGAAGTGACAGTGATGAAAATGCCAGGATTGAAAGCGACTTTTTCTTCAACAGTTTCGAAAGATACTGATCGCCTTAAGATATCCAAAGGGTGTCCGGCTGATGGGAGGCCAATTTAACAAGAGTGGGCCTGACAGGAAGCGGACCCCTTTTTTAGTTCTTCACCGGTGAGACGGTATAGCCATTTTTCCGTAATAATTCAATTAACCCATCCTTGCCGGGCAGGTGCCCCGCCCCTACCGCAAACAACCTGCACTTTTCCGGTAGCAACTGTTTCATAGCCTGCACCCATTTACGGTTCCTCCCGTAAAGCAACAGGTCCATGTAATTATTCATAGCGGGATCATCGCGGGTGGTCAACGCGTCAATTTTGTCAAGATCCTGCTGTTTGTAGGCCAGCACCAGGGTATCCGTCATTTTCCTATACACATCAGCACTGTCCAGGTAATTCATCAGATCACGGGCCTGCTTTTCGTAAGGAATACTGTCAAAAAGGCCTGCCTGAAATTCCGCAGTTTCCAGGCCATTGATCTTTTTATGCTGCTGGCGCACTTCCTGCATGATGACCATCTCCATCCCGTTGGTAGCCTTACAGTCCATATCATTTTCTTCAATCATACTGCTAATCAACAGCGGTTTAAAACGCTCCAGCATGCTGAAAGGCAACAGGGGTACGTTTTTTTCGAAATACTCCTTCACCTTCCGGTAATCGGAATCATTTAGGACATCGGAGAGTTTCTTGTTATCATTCATCCGCATGTACTTCATGGAAGACATCATCCCCTGGAGGTCACTGATATCAATTTCAAAATAAATTTCTTCCGACTGGCTGATCACATCTACCAAACCCTTGCTTAAGGTGGCCTGGTCTGCACATAGTATGTGCATGGTTCCAAACAGGTAGGAGGGCTTTTGAAGGCCATTACCGCTAATTTTCCAAAGGAGGGTATGAATGCTGTCGGATGGAAGGCCACCGGGTGTTTTGCCCGGGCCCATGGCCTGGGAGTAGGACAGCCACGCCAGCATGGATATCAGGATAAACAAAATATTTTTTTTCAT
>CAIVKC010000041.1 GCA_903906365.1 uncultured Bacteroidota bacterium
AAATCCTTTACACGTTGTGCTCTTTCCGAGACATATTCCGTTACAATAGTTTGATATCGAAGGTCGATTTCCGCATTTGTTTGGTTAACAGCCAACTTCTTTACATTTTGTGCTTTTACTAGTTGAATTTGTTCACACATGACTTTCGTAAAAACGTTCTTCATCATGGATTGGTACTTTGGTTGGTTTTTTGATGTCATTTGATTTAAAAACATTGCCGACTCGGTAATACTTTTACGTTCGTAGTTTTCCCAGGTTTTCCCGTGGTATTTCCGCGAGTCATGAGAAACTACGTACCCGGTTGCTCGTAATGTTAATGGTTGAATTACAATAAATTTACGTTCGGTTTGCCGAATCTTTTTTGATATTTGATGAATTTCCGGACCTTACATAAACCCATTACCCTTCATTTTTACAAACCAACTTGGTATGACTGCTGAATTAGTAATCAAAGTAGCCATTGCAGATGATCACAAGATTTTCCGCGATGGCATCAGAATGGCCCTGAAAAACAAGGAATACCTCAAGATCCTGTGGGAGGCCGAAGACGGGCGCGATCTGATGCATAAAATGCAGATCAAACGACCCGATGTCCTGCTGATGGATATCCGGATGCCGGAAATTGACGGGATCAACGCGATCGGAATTCTGCGCAAAGAGTATGAGGAGGTGAAAATAATCGTGCTCACCATGTACGATGACCAGGAAATGATTTCAAAAATGATGGAACTCGGGGCCAATGCCTATCTGACCAAGACTACGGACCCGGAAGAAATATACCAGGCCATCCTGACCTGCATGAACGATGATTTTTATTTCAATGACCTGGTAAATAAGGCGGTACTCTCCAAACTTCAGACCAAAAGGCAGGTGCGGCAGTTCTATCCCAATCCTGTCAAGTTTTCTGAAAAGGAGGTCCGGATTCTCAAATTGCTGGCCCAGGATAAGACCACCGAGGAAATTTCAAAGGAAGTCTTTCTCAGTCCCCGTACTATAGAAACCATCAGACAGAATATGAAGACCAAAGTGGGGGCTAAGACCATCGCGGGGCTGATTATGTATGGTATGCGCAATAAACTCATTGACTAAAATAACCGGCAGGCTGAAAAAAAAGCGCATCCCCGGGGATGCGCTTTTTTTTTGAAAGTGGTCCCGTGGTCAGGGACTGCGATTTCAGAGGATAAATGTTGTTGGGAATTAGGGTCAGCCAATCAGTTTTACAGCGGGTTGCGGCTTTTGTTTTCTAATAAGAACGGATAGGTTTGGGTTGTTTTAACTATAGGGTCAGTTTACTTACAAACTGCGGCGGCCTGCAGTTTCCTTATTTTGGGGCGGCTTTTTCAGGGGACCGGATCTTTGGCTTTATTATTGTCATGCTGCCCTCGGCGGCACGGATATCATATTCAAAAAGTTGTTTGACAATTGGACTTTACCTGGATTTCATAGCATATTGGAACTTCTTTCTGGACGGTAATACTTAGGACATTGGATGGTTGAGGCTGTTTACTCGTCAATCAACTTATGATACAAAAATAGGGGCGGGATCCATGGGCTCCAAGAGCATTACTGCCCTTTTTTAAGCATACAGTTTTTACTGACAGGATCGTATAAAAGCAGGAGATTATTACGGAAAAATACCCGAACAGGTTCGTATTTTCACCAAATTGAAATAGTTTTTAGTATAAGCCGAAAAAGAATAATTTCGTAAATATCCTATGGTAACTTATGCAATTTTTCTTTTCTTTTGCAGTTAATTGAAAGTGATATCCATGAATTACAATCTGAAAAGTACAACCGTATGAAAAAACCCGAATTTGACAATGTCATAAAAGTGATCATTGCAGATGACCATGTTCTGTTCAGGGCAGGTGTCAAAACAGCCCTGTCCGTCAAAAAGGATGTCGAACTGATTGCCGAGGCTGATAATGGCATGCAATTGTTGAACTTACTGAAGCATTTCGAACCCGATGTCATACTGCTGGATATTCAGATGCCCATCATGGATGGCATCCAGACCCTTCCGGAGATCCGGAAATCCTACCCGCAGGTTAAGGTAATTATCCTTTCCATGCACAATGACCATTCCATGATATCCAAACTCATGGAAATAGGTGCAAACTCCTACCTTACCAAGAATTCGGACTCAGAAACCATTTATCAGGCCATCAAGACCTGCTATGAACAGGAGTTCTTCTTCAATGAACTCACCAACAAAGCCCTGCTTACGGGATTAAGGACCAAGCGTTCCGATGTGGGTATGCCCCAGGACGTAAGCCTGACGGAAAAGGAACTGACGGTACTTAAGCTGATGTGCGAGGAAAAGTCGACCAAGGAGATTGCAGATATCGTACTAATCAGCCCGCGTACCGTGGAGGCCATCCGCGACAAGCTCAAAACGAAAACGGGTTCCAAATCAATGGCCGGCCTGGTTATGTATGCAGTCAAAAACAGGATCATAGAACAACACTAAAAGCGCTGACATATTTTC
This sequence comes from uncultured Bacteroidota bacterium, assembly GCA_903906365.1. Lineage (GTDB taxonomy): Bacteria > Bacteroidota > Bacteroidia > Chitinophagales > Chitinophagaceae > Puia. The sequence goes on from CAIVKC010000041.1 coordinate 2,489, forward strand.
CGCCAAAAAGCCCTGGTCAATCCGGGGCTTTTAATTTTACATAAAGCCAAATCAGGGGCCATGACTCAGACCTATATAAACCACAACGGATCTGTCATAAAATCAGATCAGACCATCGTCACAGCTGAAAACCGGGGATTGCGCTACGGGGACGGACTCTTTGAGACCATGCGGGTTTCAGAGGGGGTCATCAGGCTCGCATCCCTGCATTTTGAGCGGCTCCTGGAAGGCTGCCGCAGGCTTAAATTCGAGCTCCCGGCATTGTTTTCACCGGAAAACCTGGGTTCCCAAATCCTGGCACTTTGCCACAGGAATGGCCACCTCCGTTCTGCACGCGTGCGGCTGATGGTGTTCCGGGGAGAGGGCGGACTCTACGATCCCGTGTCCCTGCGTCCCCACTATGTCATCCAAACCTGGGCGCTTCCTGTGGCAGGCAGGGATATTCACGAAAACGGGCTGGTGACGGCCATTTTTGAGGACGGAAGAAAGGCCTGCGACCAATTCAGCAACCTGAAATCCTCCAGCTTTTTACTCTACGCCATGGCAGCGCTCCATGCCCGGGAAAACAGGCTCAATGATGTCCTGATCCTCAATAGCCACGACCGGATCTGTGAATCCACCATCGCCAATATCTTTTGGGTGAAAGAGGGCCTGATTCATACCCCCCCGTTGACAGAGGGCTGCGTGGCCGGTGTCATGCGCAATTTCATATTCCGCCTGGCTTCATCCCTGAACATCCCGATCTCAGAGGACATCCTGCATCCGGAGGACCTCTCGGGCGCTTCAGAAGTATTTCTGACCAATGCCATACAGGGCATCAGATGGATTTACCGGTTGGAGGACCATACATTTAGCAATCAATTCAGTCGTGACCTTTACCGCAAAGTCATGGAAAATATTTTCTGAAACGGTCAACTTTAGGGAATCCCCGTTGTTTATCCGCTTTTAAAACAGGACAAGATGCTTCCTTTGGTAAATATCTTCTGGTTTAGGAGAGATCTTCGCCTTCATGATAACGCAGCCCTTTTTCAGGCGCTCCAAAGCGGTCGTCCCGTAGTACCGGTATTTATTTTTGACCCGGAAATACTTGACAGGCTTGAGGACAGGCAAGACCGGCGGGTGGAATTCATTCATGCGGCCCTCGGGGAAATCCAGGCTGAACTGGCAGGGGTTGGGGCTTCCCTGGAAGTATTTCACGGTACCGTTCCCGGTGTGTTCTCCAACCTGCTGGGCAGGTATTCGGTTGACCGGGTGTTTGCCAACCATGACTATGAACCCTATGCCCGCACCAGGGACGCCGGGATAAACAAACTGCTGTTATCCTCCGGGGCCGCACTGGTGACCTGTAAGGACCAGGTGATCTTTGAAAAGGAGGAAGTGGTTAAAGAGGATGGCCGGCCCTATACGGTATTTACCCCCTACAGCAAAAAATGGAAAAGCCAGCTGCAGGCCCCCATGCTTAAAAGATATCCAACCCGGGAATTGTTTGACCGCTTTTACAGGCAGCCTGCCAGACCGCTGCCTTCCCTGGCCGATATCGGATTCCAGGCAGTGGATAAGCCTTTTCCTTCCAGACAGCTCCGGGAAGACATCATCCGGAAATACGACAGGCAACGCGATTTTCCGGCCTTGGAAGGCACTTCAAAAATGGGGGTTCATCTCCGCTTTGGAACCGTCAGCATCAGGGAACTGGCAGAAAGGGCCCTGGCCCTGAATGCAGTCTATCTCAACGAACTGATTTGGCGCGATTTTTACCATGCCATTCTCTGGCATTTTCCCCAGGTAGGGGAGGGCAAATCATTCAAGCCGGAATATGACTGGATCAAATGGCGAAACAATGAGGAGGAATTTGAGCGCTGGTGCCGGGGCAACACGGGATACCCGATCGTGGATGCAGGCATGCGGGAGCTCAATGAAACCGGCTACATGCATAACCGGGTGAGGATGGTGGTAGCCTCCTTTCTTACCAAGCACCTGCTCATTGACTGGCGCTGGGGGGAAGCTTATTTTGCCAGGAAACTGCTGGATTTCGACCTGGCAGCCAATAACGGGGGCTGGCAGTGGGCAGCAGGAAGCGGCTGCGACGCCGCACCTTACTTCCGTATTTTCAACCCCTACCTGCAGACGCAGAAATTTGATGCCGGGCTAAACTATATACGCAAGTGGGTGCCGGAACTGGAAACATTCGCTTATCCCGGACCAATGGTGGACCATGATCTGGCCCGCAAGCGGGCCCTGGAGGTTTATGGTGCGGCGCTCAGGAAATGATCAGGCCATAAAAGATACGGCGGTTGTATTCTCCTGGGGATGCAGGTCGGCAAATACCTCCATGAGCTTTTGAACGGCTTTTCTGCCTTCCGGTCCCAGGGCAAGGGTGTAATTGTTTACATAGAGGTCAATATGCTGGCGCATGACCCCTTCCTCCATTTCCTGCGCATGTTGGTGAACGTAAGGGGACAGTTCAGGATAGTTTGAAAAGGCAAACTCCACACTGGACCTTATCAGATCATTCACCTTTTGGACCAGATCAGCCGGATGCCTTTGATGCATGATAATGCCGCCCAGCGGAATGGGACATCCCGTTTTTTCCTCCCAGTATTCACCCAGATCAGCCAGTTTGACAAGGCCTTTTTGCTGGTAAGTGAAACGATTTTCATGGATGATCACACCGCAATCCACGGCCCCGGACAGGACGGAGGCCTCAATGTCTGAAAAAACCATGAATTTCTTGGCTACCGCCCTGGGGTATGCCAGCGAGAAGAGCAGATGGGCCGTGGTGTTGACGCCCGGTATTGCAACCAGGCAATCTGCCACCTTTTCTTCGGCAATGGGTTGGCCTGCGATGAGCAGGGGGCCCACTCCCTTGCCAAGTGCCCCCCCCGCTTCGAGCAGCCGGTAATGCCCGGTCACTTCGGGCAACACCCCGTAACTGATCTTGGTAATATCCAGGCGCTGGGCTACCGCCCACTGATTCAGGGTCTGGACGTCTTCCAGCTGCGCTTCAAACTCAATGCCCGCCGTATCGATTTTCTGATTGACCAGGGCATCAAAAATAAAGGTATCATTTGGGCATGGGCTAAATCCTAAAGTCAGTTTCATCGAAAGGTTCCAGTAATTTGATGAGTGAAATAAGTTGTTCGTTCAGGTTCCCGACCGCCAGAGGAATATTCCATTGGGATTTGTCGCGCTGGCCCACCTCATTGGAGACGGCGCGCAGTTGCAAAAAAGGAAGTCCGCCCAGCAGGCATACATAGTGAAAGGCCGCGCCTTCCATGGATTCAATCACCGGATCAAAATGCTGCTTATACCAGCTGATTTTCTCCCGGCTTGTGGTGATTTCATTTACACTGGCTCCCCTTACAGACTCCAGGGGAAGAAGGGAGCGGAGCCGGGTATATGGATTGGGCAGGGCGCCTCCCAGGTAGGGAGCCTGGTCCGGGGCTGCAAAACCAAGGTCGAAAACGCTGCGGAATCCATGGTTCTCCCATACCCCCTGATCACCGATCCTGTCTTCTGCTACCTGGTAGACTGTGCCGGGCCGGCAGGAACGGAAACTGCCTGCTATCCCGGCCTGTATAAGGAGGTCCGGCCGGTTTTTGGCTGTCTCCGCCATCAGTGAATGGGTGGTGGCTACCAGGCCAACCCCGGTTATCAGCCATTGTACCCTGTGCCTTCCCGGAGGAACCCCGCCTTTGCCGCACCAATCGATCAGGGGACGGATTTCCAGTTCCGTGGCGGCCGTAATAAGGATATGCATCCTGCAAATATCAGTAATCCCCATTAATTCCGGCCTCCTTGACTTTACTGGGCGAAGCATTACCTTTGCGGAAATTTTACCGTGATGGTGTATCTGACGCGTGTCGAGCATTTCAACGCCGCACATAAGTTATACAACCCGGCCTGGAGCAGGGAAAAAAACGAACAGGTATTTGGGAAATGCGCCAATGAAAACTGGCATGGACATAACTATGAACTCTATGTCACCATCAAGGGCCAGCCCCATCCGGATACCGGGTTTCTTTTTGATGTCAAAAAGCTCGGGGAGATCATACGGGAAACCATTATAGAAAAACTGGACCATAAGAACCTGAATATGGATGTGGACTTCATGCAGGGCAGGATGTGCTCAACCGAAAACCTGGTAATGGGAATCTGGGGTGAGCTAAAGGCCTGCCTGCCTGCCGGAGTGCAGCTGCACGCCATTAAATTGTACGAAACACCCCGAATCTACGTGGAGTATTTCGGGGAATAATTTACCCGGCAAAGAACAAATTCCATATTACCCTGTTATTATATCCCATTACCCTTTTTTGCAGTGCAGGACCTAGTTGGTGCCAAAGGACGGAGGATCCCTGTTACTGATTTCGGATCCCCTGCGGATGGGGAAGCAACAAAGAACCCGCGGAAAGCAGGTGGAATAGCGTTATTTTTCAGTTATGAGCAACCATAAAGTAGCTGTTTTCAGGAAGGAACACTTTAATGCGGCACACCGGCTTTACAACCCTGCCTGGACCGACGAGCAGAACAGGGAAGTTTTCGGAAAGTGCAGCAATCCCAATTACCATGGTCATAATTATGATCTGGAAGTCAGGGTTGCCGGGGTGCCGGATCCCCGGACCGGTTACGTGCTGGATATGAAGATACTTTCCGATATCATCGGGGAGTATGTGCTGGAGCCTTTTGATCACAAGAACCTGAACCTGGATACCGATTATTTTAAAAACCTGAACCCCACCGCAGAAAATATTGTGGTCGTGATTTATGACATTCTGCGCGCAAGGATTGACCAGGCACTTGACCTGCGGGTCAGGCTTTATGAAACGGAAAGGAATTTCGTAGAATACCCGGCCTGATAAAAGGCATTAACCGTGCTGATGCACCTTGGCCTCAGACCGGATTTCCTGCAGCCGGAACAACACAATTTTAAAATCAACAAACGCAAAGATTCATGGCATATAAAAAAATAGAGCATTATGATGAAAAGGTGACTGCTGACCTTACCCTGAATTACAGGGACTGTCTCACCCTGCTTGGCGAAGACCCCCAGCGGGAGGGATTGCTCAAGACCCCGGAAAGGGTGGCAAAATCCATGCAGTTCCTCACCCAGGGCTATTACCTGGATCCCAAATCCATTCTCAATGCAGCAAAATTCCACGAAGACGTCAATGAAATGGTCATCGTAAAGGATATCGAAATTTACAGCATGTGCGAACATCACATGCTTCCTTTCTTCGGCAAGGCCCATGTGGCCTACATTCCCAATGGCTGGATCACCGGCCTGAGTAAAATTGCCCGGGTCGTGGATACCTATGCGCGCAGGCTCCAGGTGCAGGAAAGACTCACCACCCAGATCCTCGATATTATCAAAGAAACCCTTGATCCCCTGGGCGTCGCGGTGGTTATTGAAGCTTCTCACCTGTGTATGATGATGCGGGGGGTACAGAAGCAAAACTCGGTTACCACTACTTCTGCTTTTTGGGGGGAATTTGAAAAAAATGAAACACGCAGCGAGTTTACCAAACTGATTTCTTCCAGCCTGCACTGATAATGTTTTCAGCGGGTAAAATGCCACAAAGATTTTCTTTTTTGAATGAGGTCTTTGTGGCATATTTGTTTTTTTAAATGCCTAGGTCTATGAAGCACGCTTACATTTTTCCGGGACAGGGCTCGCAATTCCCTGGAATGGGAAAGAGTTTTTATGACAACAGCGCCTTTGCCAAAAAATTGTTTGAACAGGCCAATGAGATACTGGGGTTCAGGATTTCAGATATCATGTTTGAAGGCAGTGAGGAGGATCTCAGGCAGACCAAAGTGACGCAACCGGCTGTATTCCTTCACTCGGTCATTGCCTTTAAAAGCATAGAGAATACCAAACCCGATATGGTGGCCGGTCATTCCCTGGGTGAGTTTTCCGCCCTGGTCGCCAATGGGGTACTTAGCTTTGAGGACGGACTTAGCCTGGTTTCTGTGCGGGCCCAGGCCATGCAGAAGGCATGCGAGTTAAATCCATCAACCATGGCTGCGGTACTGGCACTTGATGATGCAAAAGTCGAAGCCATCTGCGAGGAAGTACGGCAGCAAACCGGAGAAGTCGTGGTGCCCGCCAATTATAACTGCCCGGGGCAACTGGTCATCAGCGGATCAGTCAGGGGCGTGGAAATTGCCTGCGAAAAAATGAAGGCTGCCGGTGCCAAAAGGGCACTGATCCTTCCCGTTGGGGGCGCCTTCCATTCCCCCCTGATGGAACCTGCCAAAGAGGAACTTTCTGCTGCCATCAAAAGGATCACTTTTTATAACCCCACCGCCTCCATATACCAGAACGTGGCCGCCAAGGCGGTCATGGATAAGGAAGAAATCAAAAAGAACCTGATCGAACAGCTCACCGGAGCCGTCCGGTGGACCCAGAGTGTACAGGCCATGATAGGTGACGGCGCCTCCAAATTCACGGAAATCGGACCGGGCAAAGTGCTGCAGGGGCTCGTCCTGAAAATAAACAAGGAAATGCAGGTGGAAGGGGTAAATTGATTCGACCGGTTCAGGGACATAGCCCTTGGATGCAATAGATCCGCTCAGGATCTTGCGAGGCAATGCTGGTAGGCCCCGGGTGTGATGCCCTCTATTTTACGGAACATCCTGACAAAATAATTTTCGTCGCTGAATCCGCATTGCAGGCTGATCTCCTTGATGCTTGACTTTTTGGAAGCAATCAGCTGCTTGGCCAGCTTTACACGTTCCTTATTGATATAATCAAGCGGCGTAATGCCAAATTGCTCCTTGAACCATTTGAAAAAGGCGTTCCGGCTCAGGTACGCCTTGGAGCAAAGCTCATTGACCGGTATCTTTTCGGTCAGGTTCTCGTGGATATAATGGAGGACAAACTGCATCCTGTCGTGATTATGCTCCTGGGTGATTTCCATGGATACCTGCCTTAAATGCTGGCTCTGCAACAACCGGATTAGCAGTTCCTTCAGGTTAAGGTCTGCGAAAATATTTTTTTTCCTGTCCTCGCTGCTGCACACCCTGATCAGTTTATTGATCAAACCGGTGACCTCTGCGTCATTATCAAAGTGATACTGGTTAAATTGAAGTTTCCAGTCATGGGATGAATCGGGATCACTGTTGTAATACTGGTTGAGGTATTCCATGGTGTCATTGATGTACCGGGCATCCACCGCCAGGGCAATGCACTGTGTGGGGTTTTCGGGCATGGCCTCCGGAAAATCAATGACCATGGTTTCTTTGGCAGGGACGATGACGGTTTCTCCCGGAAGGTATTCAAAGGAAGGCTTGTCAAAAAGGTGCATGATTTTCTTTCCCCTGACCATGCTGGTGATGACAAAATCGTTGAAGGTCAGGGGAACCCGGTAGCTTTCCTGGTAGCTTTCAAAAATGTTGAGCTCGCAATTCTTCAGGTTGTAGATGCGCCTGTTTTCCACCAGCGTCTGCAAATACCTGGGCTGCGTAAGATCAATCTTTTGTAGAGGATTTCTGGCAGGCATTCAATCTTTATTACATAATGAATTTACACCCTTTTGAAATTCAGTTCAAACAAAAGGTACAATTGTGCTATATACGGGTACTATTTTGACCCTGATTTATCCCCAAAAAATAAAACTTTAGCCCATTATTTAACGATTAAATTGTTTCCATATGAGTACATCAACGATGACCGCCCCGAAATCCACGGTGGCAAGCCGGCCGAGGTTCAAAGACCGCTATGATCATTATATCAACGGGAAATTCACCGCGCCGGCCAGTGGCCAATACTTCGACAATATATCCCCCATCGACGGCAAAGTGTTTACCCAGGCCGCTCGCGGAAATGCCCAGGATATTGACAGGGCCCTCGATGCGGCCTGGTCCGCCTTTCCTTCCTGGAGTAAGACCGCGGCCTCCCATCGCAGCAATCTGCTGCTGAAAATTGCCCAGGTTATTGAAGACAACCTGGAATACCTGGCCATTGTAGAAACCATTGACAATGGTAAGGCCATCCGGGAAACCCGGGCTGCCGACCTTCCGCTGGTGATAGACCATTTCCGCTATTATGCCGGTGTGATCAGGGCTGAGGAAGGAACCCTCAGCGAACATGATGAAACTACCCTCAGCCTCCAGGTTCATGAACCCATTGGGGTAGTCGGCCAGATCATACCATGGAACTTTCCCCTGCTGATGGCTGCCTGGAAAATAGCGCCCGCCCTGGCTGCCGGCTGTTGCATTGTCGTAAAACCTGCCGAACAGACCCCTACCAGCATAATGTGCATGATGGAACTCATCGGCGATATCCTTCCCGCCGGTGTGCTGAATGTGGTTACCGGCTTTGGCGTAGAGGCAGGCAAACCACTGGCAAGTTCCCCGAAGGCCAGTAAAGTGGCCTTTACCGGGGAAACAACCACAGGCCGCCTCATTATGCAGTATGCCGCTGAAAACCTCATCCCCGTCACCATGGAACTAGGCGGCAAGAGCCCCAACCAGTTTTTTGAATCCGTAGCAGATGCCGACGATGATTTCTTTGACAAGGCCATAGAAGGAGCCGTCATGTTTGCCCTGAACCAGGGGGAGGTCTGTACCTGTCCGAGCCGTATCCTGGTTCATGAAAATATTTATGAAAAGTTCATGGACCGGGTCATTCAGCGCGCCAAGGCCATTCGCCTGGGAAACCCGCTGGATGCTGAAACCATGATGGGAGCCCAGGCAAGCGAAGACCAGTATAACAAAATACTCAGCTATCTTGATATCGGCAAGCAGGAAGGCGCCACGGTCCTTTGCGGCGGCGAGGCGTTCCACCAGAACAGCGGACTGGAGCACGGTTATTATATCAAACCCACCATATTCAAGGGGCATAATAAAATGCGCGTTTTCCAGGAGGAAATCTTCGGACCGGTCACCTGCGTGACGACCTTCAAAAGCACCGAGGAAGCCATTGCCATCGCCAATGACACCCTCTATGGACTGGGTGCAGGGGTTTGGACCAGGGATGCCCATGAACTCTACCAGGTGCCCCGTGCCATACAGGCAGGACGCGTATGGGTAAACTGTTACCATGCCTACCCGGCCCACGCACCCTTTGGCGGGTACAAAAAATCCGGATTCGGCAGGGAAACCCATAAAATGATGCTCAATCATTACAGGCAAACAAAAAATATGCTGATATCCTACTCCAAGACAAAGCTGGGATTCTTTTGATCCAAATCCCTCAGCGGCAGCAGGCAATAAGTCCTGCTGCCGTTTATTTTATGCAACTTATTTAAATAAAGACATGGAAATCCCCAGGGTAATTGCAACGGCCCGGGCCGTTGCCCTGATTGAACAACTCCGGCAAAGCCACGGGCCCCTTATGTTTCATCAAAGTGGCGGCTGTTGCGACGGATCCCAGCCCATGTGTTTTCCCGAAGGGGAATTCAGGCTAGGGGGCAGTGATGTCTGCCTGGGAACGGTCAATGGATGCAGATTCTATATGGGTGCAGACCAGTTCGAATACTGGAAACACACCCAGCTGGTACTGGACGTAACTCCCGGACGCGGAAGCAGTTTCTCCCTGGAAATACCGCTCGGCGTCCGGTTCCTGATTCAGTCCAGGCTTTTTACCGATTCAGAACTGACCCAGCTCTCCCCCCTGCAGGAAATTCCCTGAGGGTACCGGTGCAGGCCGGCCGCTTACACGTCGATGCTGCAGTTGACCCATTGAGGATCAAAAGCAGCCTGGTATTTTTCGTAAAAACGGATGGCCGGTTCATTCCATTCAAGGACCTGCCAAACGATGCCCTGTAATTTCCTTTCACGGGCTTCCAGGATGAGCCGGTCCAGCAGCAGCTTACCGAGTCCCTGGCCACGCATTTTTTCGGTCACCAGAATATCTTCCAGGTACATCCTTTGTCCCTTCCAGGTCGAGTACCGGATGTAGTACAGGGCGAATCCTTCCACCCGCCCGTCCTGTTCGGCCACAAATGCCCACCATACCGGACTGGGTCCAAATCCGCTTTCCCGGAAATGTTCCAGGGTGACGGTGACTTCCTGGGGCGCCTTTTCATAGAGGGCCAGTTCCCTGATTAGTTCCAGCAGGCGGGGACAATCCTGCTCTACGGCCCTTCTTATTATAATTTCCATGTTCTGGTGGTTTTTTTTGGTTCGCCGGATGGGCATTGGGCTGCTATGGACCGAACACGGTCAGGACCCGAGTGCCTGCAGCAGGTCTGCGGTGATATCCTGTATGTTTTCCATTCCAACACTCATGCGGATGAGCCCGTCGGTGATGCCGTATTTTTCACGCAGCTCCCTGGGTACCCCAAAATGGGTCATGGAAGCCGGATGGCTCAGCAGGGTGTCACAGGTGCCCAGCGAAACGGTCCTGGTGCACATGGAGAGCCGGTTCATAAAGCTGATGCCTGCCTGCAGACCGCCTTTCAATTCAAAACTCATCATGGCACCTGGCAGTCGCATCTGCCGGGAGGTTAGGGTATAGTCGGGATGGGAGGGCAGGCCATTGTAATTTACGGTTGCCACTCCGGGATTCCCGCTGAGGAGCCTGGCTACTTCGGCCGCATTCTGACAATGACGTTCCATGCGCACTTCCAGGGTTTTCATTCCATTGATCAGCAGGAAGGCATCGAAGGGATTTCCATTGCCCCCCAGCAGCCGGTGGGTTTTGGTGGCCTTTGTCTGCATGAATTCGATGTCCTTTCCGATCAGCAGTCCGCCAATGGCGGTTCCATGACCATTGAGGAATTTGGTGGTTGAATGAACCACAAAATCAACTTCATAGCGGAATGGCTGCTGCAGATAGGGTGTGGCAAAAGTATTGTCACAGGCTACGATCAGGCCGTATTGCCTGGCCAGTTTCCCCAGTGCTTCAATATCCACACACTGGATGGTCGGATTGGCCGGTGTTTCCAGGTAGAGCATCCGTATGGAAGGATCTGCCTTTAAAGCGGCTTCTGCCAGGCTCAGGTCCCGCAGGTCCGCAATGACGGCCTCAATGCCCAGGGAGGGAAGGGCCTTATGCAGCAGTTCTTCTGTTCCGCCGTAGAGTGAAAAATGGGTCAGTATCTTGTCTCCGGACTTCAGGTTCATCAGCATCAGCGTACTGATGGCTGCCATACCGGATGCATGCAGGATGGCTTTCAGGGGCAGGGGGCCTCCTCCCGGCAACCGGATGCCAAAAGACTCCATGGCGGCGATTTTCTCCTCCGCCTCCGTGAAGGTGGGGTTCCCCCAGCGGGAATAGATATATCCCGGCTCCTCTCCGCTGAACCTGCGCATCCCCTGTTCGGCATCGTCATATACAAAAGTGCTGGTTGCATAGATAGGGGTCAGGTGGGCGTAGTTGGGATCCTGGTGGTGTCCCGCGTGGATGGCCAGTGAACTGAAACCGTTGTAATTGAAATTCTTGTCTGCCATGGTCTGGTATTAAAATGAATGGATGAAATTGGAGGGTTAAAAGTAATTCATAAAACGCAAAGACTTCTCAGCAGGGTGTGACCTTTCATTTTATGGAATATCATCCTGTTTGCATCTGGGATAGGTAAAAGCCTGGATGACAATGAACCCTGCACCTGTTTACCGGATCCTTTTGACATGCCTGCTTATCTGGGCCAGATGTTATGGCCAGCCCTGCAGCGGGCAGGAGCCGCGCTGCGAACATGGTCCCCGTCAGTTGCTGGAAGAGGCCCTTGGATTCATGCAGCAGCATTACTACCGTAAATCCCAGGTCGACTGGGATTCCCTGGCATCCCAGGCGAGAAGGCGCCTGGAAAATACGGACCAGGATGATGCGGTGGGCCAGACGATCAGCTGGTGTTTTCAGCAGCTTCATGAACCGCACAGTTTCCTCATGGGGCCGGACCTGGCAGCCAGGTACCGCTGCGGAGCAACAAGGGCGGTGGGAAAACCGGACCTCTCCGGGCTGATGGGCATGCTGGAAGGTGAGATACTGGACAGCGGCATCGCCTATCTGTCCGTGCCCTGGGTACATAGCTCCGATTCCATGATCTGCCTGCAGGTGGCTGACAGCATTCAGCGCCTGATTGCCAGGCTGGACGCACAGGGTCCTTCCCGCTGGATCATTGACCTGCGCGGTAATTCCGGGGGAAACTGCTGGCCCATGCTGGCGGGACTGGGGCCCCTGCTTGGAAACGGCATCTGTGGCTATTTTGTAAACCTGGGTGAAAAAATACCCATTGCTTATTGCGACGGGGCCGCCATGCAGGGTAAGAACATACGATGTATGGTTTCCCGGCCCTACCAGACCAAATCGGCCCTGCATTCCATGGTGGTATTAACAGGAAATAGAACCGTCAGTGCGGGGGAGATCGTTGCCCTGGCCTTCAGGGGCAAGGAAGGGGTGCGGCTTTATGGGGAGCCAACGGCCGGCTATACCACCGCAAACGCCACCTACAGTCTTTCCGACAATTCCATGCTGGTGCTCTCTGTATGCCTGGAAGCGGACAGGAACGGATGCATATGCAGGGGTAAAGTCATACCCGATGCCCTGGTCACAACCCAAGACCCTGCGGTAAGGGATGATCTGGTCAGGAACTCCGCGATCCGGTGGCTCAGCGGGGGAAAACCCTGATTGTCAATGACCCCATTTTAGCCAGGTCGCGCCCCAGGTAAAGCCGCCGCCGAAGGCTGCCAGAACCAGGTTGTCCCCTTTTTTCAACTGGCTTTCCCAGTCCCAGAGGCAAAGGGGTATGGTGGCAGCGGTCGTGTTGCCGTAGCGCTGGATATTGATCATGACCTTTTCATGGGAAAGCCCCATGCGGTTTGCTGTGGCATCGATGATCCGCTTGTTGGCCTGGTGGGGCACCAGCCACGCAATGTCTTCGGAGCGCAAATGGTTGCGTTCCATGAGCTCCGCACTGACATCGGCCATCCTTTTGACGGCAAACTTGAATACGGTCTGGCCCTCCTGGTATATATAATGCTCCTTGTTGGCGACCGTTTCCATGGAGGCCGGGTGCAGGGAGCCGCCTCCTTTCATGTGAAGAAAATTACGACCGCTCCCGTCGCTGCGAAGGATGCTGTCCAGCACACCCAATCCTTCCAGGTTAGGTTCCAGCAGGACGGCCCCGGCACCATCCCCGAAAATGACGCAGGTGGTCCGGTCGCTGTAGTCGACGATGGCACTCATTTTATCGGACCCCACCACCACTACCTTGCGGTAACGGCCGCTTTCAATGTACATGGCCCCTGTGGTAAGGGCATATAAAAACCCCGAACAGGCCGCACTCATGTCAAATCCCCAGGCGTTGGTGGCGCCAATCTTGTCGCATACTATGTTGGCCGTTGCCGGGAAATACATATCCGGGGTCACCGTGGCCACGATCATGCACTCGATCTCGGAAGGATCAATGCCTCTTTTTTGGCAAAGTTCCAGGACGGCCGGTACGCAGAGGTCCGAAGTTGCTTTTCCGGCCCCTTTGAGAATCCTTCGTTCTTCCACCCCTGTTCTGGTCCGGATCCATTCGTCATTGGTGTTCACCATTTTTTCCAAATCGGCATTGGTCAGTCTGTCTTCGGGCACATATCCACCAATGGCAGTAATGGCTGCTGTCAATTTCTGGCTCATTAGATTCCTTTCGTTTAAAATTAGGGTCCTGTAGAAAAGGTGTAAAAGTACTATTTGAATCGCAAATTTAGGGATGGCCCTGATATCTAATCATTTTTCCGTTATTTTCGCGGCCTATGATAGCCTTTCTCAGGGGAGATTTTGTATACAAGACACCTGCCTGCGTCCACATCGATGTGCACGGGGTTGGGTATGAAGTTTCCATCAGCCTGCATACCTTTTCCAGGATACAGCACCTGGACAAAGGGACTTTGCAGACCTATTTTCATGTCCGGGAAGACGGACAGACCCTGTACGGCTTTTTCGAAGCCGTGGAAAAAGAGATGTTTATCCAGCTCATCAGTGTCTCCGGGGTAGGTGCGTCCACAGCCAGGATGATGCTTTCCTCGATGAAACCGGAGGAAATTGCCAGGGCCATCCTGCAGGGCAATACCAGGCAACTGGAAAGCATCAAGGGAATAGGCCGCAAATCAGCCGAAAGGATCATACTCGAACTCCGCGACAAAGTAGGCAAAACCATCCCTGATTCAAATAATTCCACATTGATAAACAATACCTTGGAGCAAGATGCGTTAAATGCATTAATTGCACTTGGCATAGCCAGATCAGCTGCTGAACAAGCGATCAAAAAGGTGTTTGTTTCCGAACCTGGATCTGATAGCGTTGAGGGCATCATTAAGAAAGCCTTAAAAACTTTGTAGCCTATCGGAACTGATTTCTACCTAACTAATTCTTGTGGAAAGTTTGGCCCGTACATTTCAGGTACTAATTTCAACGGTATTGTTAAGCGCCGTTTTGTGTGTGTTTTGCGCAAATGTATCGGCATTCCCCTATTTCAAAGCAGATACGGTAGCACCCCTGAAAGCCCGAGACACGCTCAAATTTCCCATTACGGACCGCCGGTCTGATTTTTACAGCAACCCGGACAGGAATCCCTTCAATCTCAGGGATCCCAGGAACATCCGGGACTCCATCGAATACGACCCCAAGACAAAGCAGTATTATATCCTTGAAAAGGTAGGTACCCATTATTTCCGTAAACCAACCTACCTCACCTTTGATGAATTTTCAAGGATCCAGGCCCAGCGGTCCGAGAGCGACTATTTCCGCAAGCGCGCCGATATACTCAGCAGCCTCAACCGTAAAAAGCCACAGCCAAAGTTTTTCCTGGGTGACAACCTGTTCAACCGTATTTTCGGAACAGGCAAGGTGGATATCAAGCCACAGGGCAATGTCGATATCACAGCCGGATACCAGGGACAGAACGTGCAGAATCCAACCCTGCCGGAAAGTGCCCGCAAGACGGGCGGTTTTGATTTTAACATGGATGCCAATGTGAATGTCCTGGGCAATATCGGCAGCAAGCTCAAGCTGCCCATTACCTATAACACGCAGGCTAATTTTGATTTCATGAACCAGCTCAAGCTGGATTATACGGGCGGACCCGATGAGATCATCAAAAAAATCGAGGCGGGCAATACCTCTTTTTCCACCAAAAGCTCCCTGATTACCGGAGCCCAGTCCCTGTTCGGCATAAAAACCCAGCTGCAGTTCGGCAAACTGTCCATCACGGCCGTGCTCGCCAGCGAGCGCTCCCAGAACCAGTCCCTGGGTCTGCAGGGGGGCGCTGCCACCACCAATTTCCAGTTCAAGGCCGATGACTACGATGAAAACAGGCATTTCCTGCTGGCCCAGTATTTCCGCAGCAATTTTAACAAAGCCATGCAAAGACTGCCGGTGGTCACCTCGCAGGTACAGATTCTGCGCGTGGAGGTCTGGGTCACCAACCGAAACGGGGTAACCGGGCAGACACAGGCCAGGTCCATTATAGGATTAATGGATCTCGGGGAAGGAGCCCCCTATAACCCCAATATCCATTCCCAGACATCCCTGGCCTATCCTTTCAACGATGCCAACGACGAATACCGAAAGATACTCAGCAACCCCAACAGCCGGAACTCCTCGCTCGCTTATGGTGCCCTCAATTCCCTGGGCCTCTCCCAGGTTCAGGATTTCGAGCAGGTCTATGCGCGCAAACTGGATTCCACCGCCTATCAGTTCTACCCGCAGATCGGCTTTATTTCACTGACCCAGCAGCTGCAGCCCAATGATGTACTGGCCGTGGCCTACCAGTACAGTTACAACGGCCGCATTTACCAGGTAGGGGAATTTTCCCAGGACGTGCCACCCGATACCACCACCGGCAATTACGCTGGTTCTTCCAAAGTGCTTTACCTGAAACTGCTCAAGGCCACTTCACAAAGGACCAACCTGCCGCTGTGGAATCTGATGATGAAAAACATTTATTCCATCAAGACCTTGACCGGCAATATTCTCAGTAATATCCAGCAGCCGGGTTTTCAGCTCAATATCCTCTACGACGAACCCAGCAAGGGGCAGAAAAGGTATCTGCCGGCCGGTGACAAAATCGGGGTGCCCCTGCTGAGCGTCCTGAACCTCGACCGCCTGAACAGCCACAATGACCCGCAACCAGACGGGGTCTTCGATTATCTGGAGGGTTATACCATAGTTTCCAGCCAGGGCAGGATTATATTTCCCGTATTGCAGCCCTTTGGTCGTGACCTGGATTCCCTGGCATTTCAGCATTCCCAGTCCATCGCCCCCAATTATGTATTTAACCAGTTGTACGATACCATCAAACAGGTGGCCCAGACCTATGCCAGTGTGGACCGGTACATCATTAGCGGTACGGCCAAAGGGCAGGCCACTTCAGATATCCAGCTGGGGGCCCTCAATGTCCCCCCCGGGTCGGTGGTGGTCACCGCCGGCGGCCAGACGCTCAAGGAAAATGTAGACTATATTGTGGATTATAACCTGGGGACGGTCAAAGTCATTAACCAGGCCATTACCAATTCCGGTGTACCCGTCAACGTGAAATTTGAAAACAACGCCAGTTTTAATACGCAGCAACGAAGTTTCATGGGGGTCCGCCTGGACTATCTGGCCAAAAACACAGCCACCCAGTCTTTCAATATCGGGGGTACCATCGAGCGGCTCAATGAACGGCCCTTTTTTACCAAGACCAATTATAACGAGGATCCTATCCGCAATACCATTTACGGCACGGACCTGAACTACCGCTCCCAGCTGCCGCAGCTGACCCGGCTCATGAATAAGTTATATCCCACCAAGGAAATGAGCTCCATCACGGCCTATGGGGAAAGCGCCTTTCTCAAGCCGGGGCATCCCCCGCAAATCGGAAAGGGAAGCAGCGGCACCATATACATAGATGATTTTGAAGGCTCCACCAGCAATATTGACCTTAGGTTTCCCCTGACCAGCTGGGCCCTGGCTTCCACCCCCCAGGGAAACCCGGGAAGCCCGCTGAACCTCTTTCCGGAAGCCACCCTGACGGACTCCCTGGATTATGGATTCAACCGCGCCAAAATGGCCTGGTATAATATTGAACCCACCCTCCAGGATAAATCCAATTCCAATAACCCGGTAGCGGGTTATGAAAATTTCGGGGATCCCAGGATAGCACCCATCTCCGTTCAGCAGCTCTTCCCCCAGCAGACCCCGACCTTTGGTCAGGCCCAGCTGGTGACCTTTGATGTGGCCTATTATCCTACAGATAAAGGGCCCTATAATTTTGATGCCCGTCCGGGCAGCGTGGCCCCCAACGGAAAACTGCTTAACCCGCAGAAACGCTGGGGAGGTATCATGCGCGCCATCGACCAGACCGATTTTGAGACCAATAATATTCAGTACATCGAATTCTGGATGCAGAATCCCTTTATCCTCAACGGCGCCAGCAATGGCGGCCAGCTTTATTTTGACCTGGGCAGTGTATCGGAGGATATCGTCAAGGATGGCAAAAGGATGTATGAAAACGGCCTGCCCACCCCCAACATCAATGCCGCTACAGACACTTCTGTCTGGGGAAAAGTGCCTTTGAATCCCATCCAGGTCACCAATGCTTTCAGCAATGACCCCACCGACCGCCCTTACCAGGATGTTGGGTTGGATGGTCTGGGTGATGACAGTGAAAGGATCCAGTTCAGAAATTACCTGGGCAAACTAGCCCTGATTACCGGTGGTACGGCTTCCACGGCATACCTGAGCGCCCTCAATGATCCCTCCAGCGATAATTTCACCAATTACCGGGATGCCTTCTATGACAAATCCAAAACAGGCATTCTGGGCCGTTATAAAAACATCAACAGCCCCCAGGGCAATTCACCCATTGCCACTACCGGTCAGCAGTATGTCAGCGCGGCCACCATGTATCCGGACCAGGAAGACCTCAACCACGACAACACGCTCAACCAGCTGGAGGCCTATTTTGAATACAAGGTCAATCTGGCACCGGGTGCCCTTGCGGTGGGAACCAACTTTATCACCGACAGCCGGACTTTTACCCCCTCGGGCGGGGTACAGCAGACCTGGTATCAGTTCCGTATACCGATCAACGCCTATTACCAGAATGTCGGTCATATCCCGGATTTCAAATCCATCCAGTTCATGCGGATGTACCTGACGGGATTTTCCGATTCCATCGTATGCCGCTTTGCGGAACTGCAGCTGATCAGGGACTCCTGGAGGAGCTTCAGTTATGTGCTGGATACCACGGGCAATTACACACTGCTTCCGGTCAACAGTACGACTACTTTCAATGTGACGGCCGTCAATATTGAACAGAACAGTACCCGCACCCCGGTACCCTATGTCATCCCTCCCGGCATCCAGCGCCAGCAGACCCTGAGTACCAACAATACCAATGTGCTCCTCAATGAACAGGCCATGAGCCTGCAGATATGCAACCTGCAGCAGGGCGATGCCAGGGGCGTTTATAAGACCGTTAACCTGGATCTGCGTAAATATGGCAAAATGGATATGTTCATCCATGCGGAATCAGCCGGTGGTAATAACAACTCCTTCAATAACAATGATCTTTATGCGGTTATCCGACTGGGCAGTGATTTCATCAGCAACTATTATGAAATAAGGATTCCCCTGCTCAAAACCAACTGGAATTCCACCCTGGCCTCGGATGTATGGCCTGACTCCAATAACCTCAACCTGAGCCTGAGCCGTCTGGTGCAGCTCAAGGTGGACCGTAACAATGCGGTGGGCTCCAATGTGTACTACCGGGAATCGGATCCCAGCGGCCGCTCCTATGCCATCCTGGGTAATCCCAATCTGGGTCAAATTCAGGCATTCTTTGTGGGGGTGCAGAACCTCCGCCAGCCAAATCCCGTGTGTACGGAAATTTGGTATGATGAACTGCGCCTTTCCGACATCAATGACCAGGGCGGATGGGCCGCCGTCGGAAGGGTGGATATCAAACTCGCGGACCTGGGAACCATCTATGTTTCAGGAAGCCATAAATCCGCGGGCTTCGGAACCATTGACCAGCATATCAATGAAAGGTCTACCGACAATATTTCCCAGATGGATGCTGCCGCCAACGTGGAGCTGGGCAGGCTGCTTCCCAAAAAGACCGGGATATCCGTGCCTGTCTATGCCAGCATTTCCCAGACCACCAATACCCCGCAGTATGATCCCTTCGACCTGGATATCAAACTGACCGACAAGGTCAGGGGGGCCCCTTCCGGCCAGCGGGATTCCATCAAAAGCCAGGCTACGGATGCCACCGTCATTAAGTCCCTGAACTTCACCAATGTCCGCAAAAACAATGTGGGCGGCAAGAAACTTAAATTGTGGAGCATTGAAAATTTTGATTTCAGTTATTCCTATACCAGGCTGGAGCACCATAATGCCATTGCCGTGGAGGATGAGCTCATCAATTATAAAGGAGGGCTCGGCTATAATTACAACCGGGCGGCCAAATTCCTGGAACCCTTCAAAAAGACCCTCAAATCCAAATCCCGCTGGCTGCAGCTATTCAGGGACGTGAACCTCAACCCCATGCCCACCGTGCTGAGTTTCCGGGGGGATGTAAACCGCCAGTTCGGGGCATACCGTTCCAGGAATATCGGTGGGCCAAAGGATATCCTGCCGGAGACCTATAACAAGTATTTCAATTTCAAACGGAACTATGTGCTTCGCTGGGACCTGACGCGTTCGCTGAACATCGATTACTCCGCCATCAATTTGTCGGCCATCGATGAAGACAGCGGAAGGCTCGACCAGAACGGGCGCCGGCATATGTGGAATAAGTTCTTCAAAGGCGGCAGGAACCTCTCCTACCAGCAGACAACGAATGTCACCTACAGCCTGCCAACCAATAAGGTCCCCCTGCTGGACTGGACAACCCTGCGGGTAGGCTACAGTGCCACCTACGGCTGGACAGCGGCTTCCCTGCTGGCAACGACCCTGGGTAATACCCTGCAGAATACGCAGCAAAAAAATGCCACCGGTGAACTGGATTTCACACGCCTGTATAGCAAATGGAGGTGGATGCGGGCCCTGGATCCGCCCTCCTCCAAGGCCGGGGCTGCCAGGAATGCACCGCCCAAAGGACCGCAGGATATCCGGTCGAACAAGTCCGATACTTCCAAGGGCAAGCAGGCCAAAAATCCCAACCAGCTGCCCGAACTCAACGGACTGGAAAAGGGACTGGGCAGACTGCTCACCTCCCTGAAGCGCATCAGCGTGAACTATTCGGAAAATTCGTCCTCCACCATTTACGGTTACCTGGACAGCACCCAGGCCCTTGGCATGGACCTAAGGACAGGGGAACCCGGCCTTGGATATATATTCGGTAAACAGCCCGGCAATCATTTTGTAGATAACCTGGCCCGGAAAGGACTCATCACCCATGATTCGACGCTGAATTTTCAGAACCTGCAGAACTTCAACCAGCATTACAGCATCAACGCCCAGGTTCAGCCCGTCAGGGACCTGAGCATTGACGTGAATTTTGACAAAACCTTTGGCAAGACCTATTCCGAACTTTTCAAGGATACGACCGGCGGCGGCAATTTCGCGCATCTCAATCCCTATACCGGAGGAACTTTCAGCGTGAGTTTCATTTCCTTTCAAACCCTGTTTGAAAAAAACCGCGCAGACCAGGTTTCCACGACCTTCAAAAAATTTGAAGCATACCGGGAGATCGTATCCAGCAGGGTAGGCAATATCAATCCTTATTCCGGGGTAAAGGGCGACAACGGCTATTACAAAGGGTATGGACGATATTCGCAGGACGTGCTCATTCCCGCTTTCCTGGCGGCCTATACCGGGAAAAACCCCAGGTCCATTTCATTGATTAATGAAAACAATGCCAGCATCCGGACCAATCCCTTCTCAGGCTACCTGCCCCGTCCCAACTGGCGGATTGCCTATAACGGACTGAATAAGATACCCGGGTTTGACAAGATATTCACCAGTTTCAACCTGACCCATGCCTACTCCAGCACCTTGAGCATGGGTGGCTTTAACTCATCGTTGTTCTACCAGGATCCGCTGGGGATACGCTATCCGGGATTCATAGACACCACTTCGGGGAATTTTGTGCCTTATTTTGCGATACCCAACCTGACCATCACCGAACAATTTTCTCCCCTGTTAAATTTGGACATGCAGTTTGTGAACTCGCTGCAGGCCAGAATCGGTTTCAACAAATCCAGGCAGCTGAGCCTGAGCCTGATTGACTACCAGATGACCGAAAGCCGTTCCACAGAAATCACCTTCGGCGGCGGCATTAAGAAAAAGGGCGTCAAACTGCCCTTTAAATTAAAGATGCCCGGCCAGGCGGAGTCCTCCAAGAAACTGGACAATACCCTCAATTTCAGACTCGACGTCAGCGTGCGGGATGACCAGACATCCAATACCTACCTGGATCAAACGGCGGCCCTGCCCACCGGTGGACAAAAGGTGGTTACCATTTCCCCTTCACTGGACTATGTACTGAGTAATGCCATTAATATAAAATTCTATTTTGATGAAAGGAGGACTACCCCGAAAATTTCGTCCTCCCCGCCCATTACCACCACAAGGGCCGGCCTGATGATCCGCATTAACCTGGCTGCCGTAGCGGAAAACGGCGCTCCCAAAAAACCCTGACCGCCGCTGGATTTCAGCCGGCAAAACGGCCTGTTGGAATTACCGGGTTCAATTCCCCTCTGGTTTAGTTCGAATTGTTTTGGGAAACTGCCTTATTTTCGGGCTCTTATATGGAGTACCTGATCAGTATATGTATACCGGCTTACCGCAGAACGGCGTTCCTGAAACGACTGCTGGATTCACTGGTCATACAACGCTGGAAAAACTTTGAGGTGGTGATCACCGATGACAGCCCCGATGAACAGGTCAGGGACCTGTGCCTTCCCTATATGAGCAGGCTGTCCCTGTCTTATTCCAAAAACCCCATTGCCCTGGGAACACCCCAAAACTGGAATGAAGCCATACGGCTTGCCAAAGCTCCCTGGATCAAACTGATGCATGACGATGACTGGTTTGCCGATGAAAACAGCCTGGGATCTTTTGTAACGGCCCTGCAGCAAAACCCTGAAGCTGCATTCATTTTTTCGGCCTACCGGAATGTGCAGCCTGACGGACGCCAGGGACCCTCTGTCCTGCTGTCGTCCTTCTGGTACAGGCAGCTTAAGCATAATGCGGCCGTGTTATTTTCCCACAATCTGATCGGCCCCCCCAGCGTGGTCCTGTTTAAAAGAAGGGACTCCCTGGAATTTGATGCCCGATTGAAATGGGTGGTGGATTTTGATTTCTACATTCGCTATCTGGCTGCAAACAAGCCCTTGTATATTCCGAAACCCCTGGTCCTGATCGGGATATCCGAATCCCAGGTGACCCGGGACAGCTTCATGAACCCGCAGGTGGAAGTGCCGGAAAATCTACTGCTGCTTTTAAAGACAGGCGAAGGCCAGCTCAAAAATATTTTTGTCTTTGATGCATTCTGGCGGTTGGTCAGAAACCTGGGACTGCGGGGGGAAGCTGATATCAGGCAGGCAGGGTATCGGGGCGCCATTCCTGCCCCAATAGCGGCCATGATGAGATTTCAAAACAGCATTCCCGCCTCCTTGAAAAGATGGGGACCCGCTTCCAAGTTTTTGATGGTCCTTTGTTATATTTTCTGCAGGGCCGCTTTGATGCAGCCAAAATCCTTTTCTTAGTTAAGACCGTGGGCAGGCTGGCTCCTGCTTTTGCCGCTGCGGGGAGCCTAAATCCGGTGGTTCAGAGCCGGTTTAAGGCGATTGCCGGCTGATGGCCGAAAACCGATCCGGCTGCCAATTTGCTTTCCTTTCAAAGACCGGATTTCCTGGTAAATCATGTTTACCGCCTTGGTGCCCTTTATTTTCACCAGGTTTCAGGATATACTCTGCCGCCCGGAACCAGCGGTTTTCCTGCAGGACCTGGAAAAAAGGATTTTGCAGGTATTCAAGCCAGGTTCCGCAATGGGCGGTGTATAGGGGGGGTTATGGCGAATTCCTGTTGTGAATGGCAGGCAGGGGGAGGCTTTCCCCGGAAAGCAGCAGTTTTTGGTAGGCCGCCTCAAAAGCCGTTTTGGTAAAATGAAGGCTGGCATACTGATAGGCATGCCCGGACAGATATCGAAGCATATCCGGGTTTTCTGTTAGTCTCCCGATACATTCCAGTGCGGAAGCCACCACCTGGTCCTCAGGTTCTATGACAGAAATCAGCAGGGCATTTTCCCCGTCTTTGAGATGCATCCTGTTTCCGGGCAGCGGGGTAACCACCGGGACACATCCGGCCGCCATTCCCTCCTTTATGAACATGGGGAAACCCTCATAGGCGGACACCAGCAGGATGATATCAGCCATGGCATAGAGGTTTTGCATCTCCGCCAGGCTGCTGATTTCCCCATGGATAATACATTGACCCTTCACCAGGTCACTGAGTTCGGAGGTCATGGAACCGGCAAAATGAAACTCCACCGGAAGCTGCAGGGAAAGGCTTTTTTCCACAATGCGGTTGAGCAGGTGGATTCTTTTTTGCGGGCCGCCCCTTCCTGCATACAGGATCCTGAGCGGCAGGTCAAATCCTTTGACAGGAGGCGCCGGTATGTCCACTCCCGGTTCAATAAATAGGATCCGGTCCAAATATGTTGAGTCAACCTGGAATTGCCGGTACTGCTCCTTTATATTGGAAAGGGTAAAGGAGTCATAGACGATCCGGATATCCAGATAGCGGTGATTGGCCAGACCAAAAAATTCCATGCCACGGCTGCCAAAAGTAAAATTATGGAGCAACTCTATGGTAGTTGCTTTTGCTCCCAGGAAAGGCAATATGTCGTA
The DNA here is from genome assembly GCA_903906365.1 of uncultured Bacteroidota bacterium. Taxonomy (GTDB): domain Bacteria; phylum Bacteroidota; class Bacteroidia; order Chitinophagales; family Chitinophagaceae; genus Puia. The sequence goes on from CAIVKC010000041.1 coordinate 26,255, forward strand.
GAAGAAGGTACTGTTGGCCCCCAGCACCCGGGCGTTTTTGTGCCGGTTGATATAAAAGCAGTAGTAATGCACCGTGAAGAGTCGGAAGAGCAGGTTGTCACACCATAGATGGATATCCCGGGACCGGGCGTGGGGGATGCTGTAAAACTCCGTTTTCAGCCGGTCATTGGGGGATTTACGGGTAAAATAGACCTGCTTGGCGGCCTCCTGCACACTCCGGAGTATGTCGATATGTATGCGCTGGGCGCCGCCGATGGCATATCGGTCAAAAAAGAAAAAAAGACCATCCGGGTTTTTCTTTTTCAGCAAAGCCAGCGGGTAGAGCACAAGCAGGGAAAAAGGATAGGTTATCCTGAGCAGGATCCGGAAGAGGCTTATTTTGGTCAGGTTATGCATGTTCAATAAAAGCAGCCGCCTTTTTGGTGGTGAATCCCCAGTAGAAATGTTCAAAATAAACCGGAGGCATATCCGCCCGGTACCGGGCGGCCTGTTCCACGGCCTTTGCAAAGGCCTCCCAGTCACTGTCCTGGCAAAGAAATAATTTGCCGTTGCACCAGGCCGGTTCGATGCCGGTGGCACCCAGGGTAGTTGATACCGCATTGAGGTTGTAGCCCAGCGCTTCCACCAGTTTGGTTTTGATGCCCCCTCCCTGTGTGATGGGATTCAAAAATACATCTGCAGCCTTGAAATAAAGGCTGATATCATCCACAAAACCGGCAAAAATAATTCCGGGAAACTTTGCCTCGTTGAAATCAGGCGGGATGTCCCTGCCGCAGATGATGATCCTGCAGGGAAAATTCCGTTGCCGCAGGAGGGGATGGATCTGTTCGGCGATGACCCGAAGGGCTTCCAGATTGGGGCTGTAATTGAAGGCTCCGTTGAACAGCAGGACGGTTTCCGTGCTGCCTATTCCATAGAGGCCGCGAATGCGCTCCCTGCATGCCTGAATCTCCGGGGGCGCGGGTAATTGGTCCCATTCAATTCCATAGGTCATCGTCAGGCAGCGCGCCGGTTGGAGCCGAAAATGATCAATGGCATAATCCCGGTCATCGTCATGGATGAAAAAATTGAAGTCTGCCCGCCGGTGCGAGAACTTCTCATACCGCCACAAAACAGGCCACCACCATTTGCCCAGGGTCTTCCAGCGCAATCCTTCTATATTGTGTGAGTGAATGATCAGTTTGACGCCGCAGAGGTATTTTAACAACAGGCCCAGCCAGCCCAGGTAAGGATGCTCGATCAGCAGGAATTCCGCCTGGTTGGAACGAATCAGCTTTCGGAGGGTAAAAAAATAAAACAGGTTGATATAACGGAGGGGGGAGTTGGATAATATATTGAGGAGTTCATAGCCCCTGGCCTCTGCCGGGTCATTTCGCCGGGTGGTTACGCATATGAGCCGGTGATATTTACCGAAATAGGTGTTGAACAGGGCAACGCCTTTCTGACCGCCCACCCGGGCCGGTAAAAAAGGATAGGAAACGATGCTGATCACTGTGGCCATAGTTGGGTCAATATAAAAAAACCGTTGCTCCATGGCCAACGGTTAACCTGGGAGGGCCGGATGCTCAGACAGCCTGGCCTTTTCTGCGGTATACTGCCACCAGGGCTGCTATCAGCAGAAAATAGGCTGCCAGGGATGACCATACCGTGATGGTATTTGCCATTTTGTACACGGCGGGTTCAAAACGGAATTCAATGGTATGGTCGCCGGCAGGGACCGCCATACCGCGCAGGATATAATTGACCCGGCAGTAGTCCGCCCTGGTACCGTCAATATAGGCATTCCAGCCCTTGTCATAATAGACCTCGCTGAAGACCGCGAACTGGTTGGTCCTGGCGGAGAACTTATAGGTAACGGTGTCATTATGGTTTTGCAGCAGGCTGATGGAGGCCGCAGTGTCAGGCTGGGGCAGGAATTTGATGTACTTTTCAAACTGCTGCTGTACAATGGCCGTACTTTTGACATCGATGCTGTCGAGGGCCTTCATTTCTTCATTCCCGTCCTTGACATAATGGATGTTTTTTACCAGCCAGCAGGGCCCGAAAGCCTGAGGGTTGACCATGGCCTGGGGTTGCCCGTTGGAGGGGTTACGCTCGATAAAATATTTTGTATTGAGCATGTTAAAGACCATCATATTTCCCTTGCTCAGCTGGTTTTCGATGATATCCTGGTAAAGTCCCAGCTTTGCGGGAGAGTAACCGCCTACGGAATTGAAGTGATAGGAAACCCTTGAATCCTGGGACCAGCCCTGTTCGGCATTCCGGTCAAAAACGCGGAAATTATGATCCGGGTCCCTGGCGATCTGCAGGTCTGCAGGGGTGGGGTTGAAGGAAGACTCATAGTCAGCGGGTTCCAGAAAATTATCTTCATTGAGGTATTTGCGCCCCTCTGCCAGCAGGTCGTAGCCACTGAGTATCACCAGTGCCGCTATGACCACCCACGGATTGGCCTTTCCTTTTACGAAGAGCCCGGTCAGCGCGCCTGCCAGCAGGATCAGCACCAGGGTCCTGACCAGGTCGGATCCGTAAATGGATTGCCGGTCGGACTGCAATCCCTTCATCATACCATTGGTAATATCATTTGCCTGCTGCTGCATCTCCGGAGTGGGCTGCTTCCCGCGGGCCATCGATTGAAGGATCTGCCCAGAAAATCCTTCTTTGAGCCTGCTGTCGGAGGGCCCTTTGTAATCGGCCGTGAAATAAAAGGCCGCCAGCAACAGCAGGATACCAGCGGATATATAGGCCGTTAGACGGAATTTTTTCCACGATCCCTGCCGATCCTGCGGGGTGAACAGCAACTCCTGCAGTCCGAGTGCTGCCAGCAAAGGGAATACCAGTTGCGGCATCACCAGGGCCATGGTGGGAGCGCGGAACTTATTGTAGAGGGGAAAGTGGTCAAACAGGAAATAGTTAAAGGAAGGCAGGTTCTTTCCCCAGGCCATCACAATACCCAGTAAGGCGGCAGTAAGTATCCACCATTTATGCCAGCCTTTTACATAGACCATGCCCAGTACGAATAAAAAGCAAATGACCGCGCCCAGATACACCGGCCCTGAAGTGGTGGGCTGGGTACCCCAGTAGGAGTAGGCATTGGCATATTGCAGGGCCATTTCCTCGGCCAGACCTATTTCTGCGGACTTTTCCGCGAATTTTGAATTTCCCGTGATCTCCCGGCCTGCGGTGCCTCCTCCGTAAATGCCCGGAACAATCAGGGTAAAGGTCTCGGGAATACCGTAGCTCCAGTTAAAAGCATAGTCCTTGTCCAGGCCACCCCCGGATTTGGTCTGGTTCTTTCCGGCCGGCTGGCTCAATTCGGTTTTACCTCCCCGCATGGTTTCTTTGGCATATTCCTGCAAAGGGAGCAGGCTGACAGCATAGGTGCCAAAACCCAGTGCACCGGCGGCCAGCGCCACCGCCATGGAAACCAGGGCCTGCCTGATCTTTTTTTGCCGGTAACTATAGACTAAAAAGGCAATGGTCATAAAGCCCAGCATCATGCCGGTATAATAGATCACCTGCACATGCTGTGTGGATACCTGGAATCCGAAGAAAATAGCCAGCAGGGCGGCTCCCAGCAGGTACTTTCTCTGGTAAATGAGCAGGACGCTGGCGACTACCGCAGGGGCATAGCCGATGGCATAGAGTTCGGTTTCATGTCCTACTGCCACCAGTATGGGATTGAAAGTGGCATATCCGTAAGAAAGGGCCGCCATGATTCCTATATAGGGGTTGATGGCCAGCACCTGGGTCAGTATATAAAAGCATATGCATGCCAGGAAAAAAAAGCAGATGGGCTTAGGCAGGCCAAAAGTAACCAGGTTGGCCAGGTAGCCGGTGGCAATCTTGGAAGTGGCATCCATGGCAATGGTATAGGTCGGCATGCCGCTGAAAGTGCTCTCCGTCCAGAGCGGGAAATGCCCATTTCTCTGTTTGTATTCAATGGATTGCTGGGCGGTGCCCTTCCAGCCCAGAACATCATGCTGGGATACCACTTTCCCGTCCAGGGCAGGCTTGCAATAGAGAACGGCTATGATCAGAAAAACAGCTATAGCAATCAGATGGGGAACTGTTTTTTTCAGCAAGGATGCATTCATAAATAATTGGAATAATAATTCCCGGCAAATTAATGCCATTTTAAGCAAAATAGCTGATTTTTGATAAAAAAGGTCCATGCCCCGGGAGATGATTTCCGCCGCTGGCCCTCAGGCCACTGCCGGATTTGAGCAGAAGCCGGATGCCATAAGTTGTATTATGAAAACCCTTTATTTCCTGAGTCGCCTGGCCTTTATCTGCAATCTGTGTTTCCTGGCAGCACTGCTATTCCAGACCATGCCCCATGCCCCGGAAGGGGAAATCATTTCCACGGTAATCATCCTGGGTTACGTGGTCGCCATCGTTTTAAATGTGGTGGTGAACATTTGGTATGTCTTTTTGTTAATTTCCCATAAATCGTTCCGCCAGTTTATTCCGGTATGGCTGGTTGCGATGAATTTTCTGTTTCTCATCCCCCAACTGATAATTTTTTTATAATGATTCACAGCATCCTAAAAGACCGATCCACCAAATTATTCCTGGGTTTCATGGCTTTTTTCTGCTGCAATGCCCTGATCGCAGAAGCCATTGGAACCAAGCTTTTTTCACTGGAAAAAATTTTCGGAATGCATCCCGTGAATTTTACCATGTTTGGCCAGAGCGGCCTGGCTTTTACCCTCACCTGCGGGGTATTGCTCTGGCCGCTGGAATTTGTGATAACGGATATCATCAATGAATTCTACGGCCCCAAGGCCGTACGCCGGATTTCCTATACTGCCGTGGCCCTGATTTCCTATGCCTTTCTGATCTATTACCTGGCCATACAGGTGCCGCCCGCAGATGTATGGCTCGCCAGCAGCTCCAAACAGGGCGTAGACAATATCCAGAATTCCTTTAATGCCATTTTCGGTCAGAATATGCGCATCATCATTGGCAGCCTGGTGGCTTTCATGGTGAGCCAGGTGGTGGATGTGACCGTATTTCACCAGATCAAAAAGAAAACAGGCAATAAGCATCTCTGGCTCAGGGCGACCGGCTCCACGCTTGTTTCCCAGCTCGTGGACAGTTACATCGTATTGTTTATCGCTTTTAGTTATACGTTCACCTGGCAACAGATACTGGCCATCGGAATGATGAATTATCTCTATAAGTTCACCGTGGCCATCATCCTTACTCCCCTCATCTATTTTGTGGAAAGAAGAATTGAGCGTTATGTCGGCCATGAAATGGCCCATAAAATGAAACTCTCCGCCATGGGAGTGGAAAATCTCTGAGGGGTTCTTTGATCCATGCAGGAGCCCGTTTCTGGCCGGACTCCCGGACCTCACCAGGTCAGTTCCATGATATAATCATTCATGAAATAGGTTGCGCCGATATCAATGTCCTCCTGGCCTGAGATACGGAACCCCAGTTTTTCATAGAAGCGACAGGCCGGGTTATGGCGGTTGACATTGAGTTGAAGCCTGGTAGCCCCCCTGCTCCGGATATCTTCCCTAATGAAATCCAGCAGGGCCCTTCCAAGCCCTTTGCCCTGCTGACCGGGCAATACATAGATTTTATGGAGTTTGAACAGGCCCGGTGTCGATGTCTGGGAATAGGAAGCGAAGCCTACCGGTTTTTCCCCTTCCTCCGCCATGAGGAACATATGCCCTTGCTCCATCATCTGCTTTCTCAGGGAAGCGGGACTGTAAAATAGTGTCAGCATGTAGGAGAGCTGACCGGCACTTAGGATGTCGCGGTATGTTTCCGGCCAGATCTGCTGGGCCAGGAATCCCACCGTATTGAGATCTTCGGGCGTTGCCTGCCGGATTGAAATGGTTGATGACATAACAGGTAATTAATCGGCAAAGTGATTGTTTTCAAAGGCTTTCCTGGAAATGGATTGCTGGCTTCTCAGGGAGCGCATGGCCAGTCGAAAGGATATATAAAAGGAAGCAAATGCCCCGAAGGAAAGCATACCGGTCGAAATATACCGGGTTACATGTTCATTGTCCTGCAGGAAAATGCAAAAGTCGAAGCTTCCATGAAAAAAAACAGCGATCAACAGTCCTTTGGCCATCAGCCAGAATGACCATCGGGGGGTAAATTTGGCACGACCGGTGTAATATCCCATCAGTACGGCAAAGGAGGCATGGGCCGGAACCGACAGGAAAAACCGGATGACCCCGGTCTGGACACCGTAATGAAGTACATATTCGATGTTTTCGACGGTCGCAAATCCCATGGCAACCATGACGGCATATACTATGCCGTCAAAGGGTTCATTGAATGATTTTTTTGGGTAGGCATATAGCCGGAGCATCAGGAACTTGCTCCCCTCTTCGCTTAAGGCCACTATAATGTAGGCGAAAAAGGCATAGGTGACTATGAAGTGACTGGTCGCATTTTCCCGGACATCACCGGCCAAAAATTGCACGAGCAGCGCTGGAAATGTACTGAGCATGCCAAGCAGGAAGGATACCGCCAGGTATTTCTTTGGCTCCCTGTCATACCTGTCCTTAAAATAGATGAACAGGCAGATCGCAATTCCCGGTGCGATGGCCAGTGCAAGTAAAAACATTCCTTCAAAAATAACAGTTTGCCTGCAACCCGTAAAATCCAATTGGCCCGCCAGCCTGGGACAGTCATTCCCTTACAGGAAGGTCCGGGGCCGCATCAGTCCGGTTCGTTCAGGTCACGGCTGACCTTTTTTAGGTTTTCGATCAACTGCCCGATTTCATCCCCTTTCTTTTTGATGATCCTGGGCCTGAAATAAAACCAGTTAAGGGCTATCCAGGCCGTTGTGATCCCATAGGCCAGCAAGGCACCGGCCAGGGACATGCGGCCGGCATATTCTATCATGTACAGGAATATGCCCAGACTCAGCAGGGCGAAATAGAAGGAAAGCATGGTCTTGTGCAGGAACTCCTGCTTCTTTTTTATTTCGATGAGCTGCCGGAGGTAATGGGTGTTACTGCTATCCATCGGGTTTACCCCCAGTAAGGGGATGATCCGGTTATAAGCCAGCAGGTAACAGATAACCGCAATAATGACCAACAGTACCCCGATCTTGGTGGTAATCAGGCGGGGGTGTGCATTCAGGACCACCCATACAATGAAAGCGATGATGCCTGCTCCCAAAAGATTGGCACGGATCAATCCGTTTCTGGTTTTTTTCCGGAGTGTTTCGGCACGGCGAAAAACCTCTTCAGGCCCTGGAATTACAGCGCTTTCCTGCTTTTTCCAGAGGTCGTGGAATTCAGCGGGGTTATTCATACTGTTTAAATTTTTTTGTGAGCTTTTCCCTGATCCGGTGAATCTTTACCCGAACATGGGACTCCGAGATTCCGGTAATCTCCGCGATCTCCGCCTGTCTGATATCCTCCAGTTCCAGGGAGATGATGATACGGTCCATTTCACCCAGCTCGGAAATACATTTATACAGCAGTCTGATCCTGTGGTCATTGGAGGGTTCCGATCTATCTTCCAGTTCATCGGGCAGGTTGGTCCTGGGCGCCCGTTTATGGTTTTCCATCTGCCGGAGGCAATGATTGGAGGCAATGCGGAATATCCAGGTGGAAATGGCCGATTCGTTCCTGAAAGCAGACAACTTCTGCCAAACGGTCAGGAATGTTTCCTGGGTGAGGTCCCTGGCCAGTTCATGGTCATTGACAAATCCCATGCAAAGCCGGTAGATCTTGTTCCAGTATGCCTGATATATTGTTTCAAATGTCATCTGGCGCTTTAAGGGTGGATGAAATTACTTAGTTTTTCTTCATACCAGCCCCAGTCATCATACATGATGAAATGAAGCCCTTTGGAGGCGTAGGCAAGCGTTGCCTGTTTAAGTTGACCATACTGCTGTTCAATGGCCGGCTTGATATTGGCAAAATAGGACTCCAGTAATATCAGGGCCGGACATTTGATGTTTGAGAGCTTTTCCCGCAGATCGGTGTTGGAGAAATCGCAATACAACTGGGCAAAAGTATTCCGGTCAGAGTGCATGGACCATTGCACCAGTTGCTCAATTCGGGCTGTATCGGTGACGAGCTGCTTGATGCCATTTCTTTGCATTTGGTAAAAACTTTCCGGGCTCATGGCACTGATCTGGGAGATCATGGCCGAACAGTCCGGTTTTTCAGTGGCCTTAAACGAGGGATTTCTCAGGGCCGCCAGACAGGGAAGGGCATCTACCACCACGATCCTTGATATAAGGTCCGGATAGTCCGCCGCCAGTGCCAGCACCAGGCCACCGCCCAGGCTGTGACCCACCAGCACAGGCTGGACGATATGCCGGGTCCGGATAAAATCAGCAATGGCATTTTCCCAGTTCTGAAAGGAGGCTCCGGACTGCGGCGCTGCGCCGGCAAATCCCGCCATGGTGAGTGTATAGCAGGTATACTGCTTGTCAAACAGGGCAGTCGTTTCATTCCATACATCACCCCCGCAGGCAAATCCGGGTATGAATATCAGGCTTTGTTTGGCGGAGCCGGAGATCTTCACCTCAAAGGGCCAGCGGCCGGCCGCTGGCAGGGGGTTATGTATCATGCAGGCAAGAAGCATCAGCAGGGCAGTAACTTTTTTCATGTCGGAATTTTTAGCGTGTATCGGTTAATTTTACATTTAGATACGGGGAAGACTAAAATGTTACGCTCTTTAAAAAATAATGTGGTTTGGGAGGCATATCCGGCTGGTTTTTATATTTTTAACAAAAGCTTTGAGACCGGGAAGGGTATTCCAGGTTCCATAATATTAATTTGAGTGATGTTATTTCGTATCGCTGCTTATGTCTTGTTGATCTTCCTGGTGCCGGCCTGTTGTTTTAGCCAGCAATATATAAAGGGGAAAATTTACAGTACCACCGGAGACGAAGTGGTGGCTTCCGTCACCGTGCAGAATATCTCGGCCAGGCGGTTTAATATCTCCGATGCCAGCGGTAATTTCAGGATACAGGCCGAAGAAGGCGATACCCTGGTGTTTTCCTCTGTGACCTATTTGGCAGACACGGTGGTGGTCAGTTTTTTCATGTTCAAGACCGACTATGACATTTCCCTCAGACCCCATGTTGTAACCCTTTCTTCCGTTACCGTCGGCGGTCTGACCAATTACCAGATTGACTCCATCAACCGGCGTGACTATTATAAGGACTTCTACAAAGGCTCTTTTTCCAAGGTAGCCATGGACAAGGGCACCAGGAAAGGGGATGGAGTAGGGGTCTCATTCAGCGGGCTCAACTATTTCTCCACCGGGGAGAAGCAAAAAAGGGAATTGAAACACCAGCTCGAACAGGATGAAAAGGAAAAATACATCGACTCCAGGTTTTCTCCCCTGTATATATCCAAGCTGACCCGTCTGCAGGGGGATTCCCTCAAGGAGTTCATGTTGCTTTACAGGCCTAATTACGCTTTTTGCCGAAAGGCTTCCAGTGAAGATATGCTGCTGTACATAAATGACTCGGTCCGCAAATTCATGCACAAAAGCCCCGAATAAAAAATCCCGGCCTGCCGGGCCGGGATCTGCTATATATATATATAAATATTCATTTCATCAGGCAACCGCCTTATTGACCAGGGCCGCAGCCTCGCTGAGCAGGATGGCAGATTGCACTTTAAGGCCGCTTTCATCAATGAGTTTTTTGGCCACATCCGCATTGGTGCCCTGCAATCTCACGATGATGGGAATGGTTATATTTCCAATGGAGTTATAGGCATCGATAACACCCTGGGCAACCCGGTCGCAGCGAACGATCCCGCCAAATATATTGATCAGGATGGCCTTCACTTTGGGATCCTTCAGAATGATCCGGAATCCTGCTTCCACGGTCTGTGCGTTGGCCGTACCGCCCACATCCAGAAAATTCGCCGGCTGGCCGCCACTGAGCTGGATCATGTCCATCGTGGCCATGGCAAGGCCTGCTCCATTGACCATGCAGCCCACATTGCCGTCCAGCTTCACAAAATTGAGGTTGTATTTCCCCGCTTCCACTTCCGTGGGATCTTCTTCGGAGATGTCACGAAGTGCTTCCAAGTCCGCATGCCGCATCAGGGCATTGTCATCGAGGTTCATCTTACAATCCACCGCAATGATTTTGTCATCACTGGTCTTAAATAGCGGGTTGATCTCGAGCATACTGCAATCGAGTCCCACATAGGCGTTATACAGGTTGGTCACGAAACGTACGCAGTTCTTGAAGGATTCACCGCTGAGTCCCAGGTTAAAAGCGATCTTCCTGGCCTGGAATGGCTGGAGACCTCCACCCGGGTGCACCCATTCCTTGTAAATCTTATCGGGGGTATTATGGGCTACTTCTTCTATATCCATACCCCCTTCGGTACTGTACATGAACACATTCTGGCCTTTGGCACGGTCCAGCAGGATGGACAGGTAAAACTCCCTGACCGGGTTTGCCCCCGGGTAGTATACATCCTGGGCTACCAGTACTTTATTTACCCTTTTGCCGGCTGGTCCGGTCTGAATCGTTACCAGGGTACCACCCAGCAGGTTGGAGGCGATTTGTTTGATTTCCTCTGCATTTTTTCCCACGGCCACTCCGCGCTGTTCGGTGCCTTTGATCTTTCCCTTTCCGCGGCCACCGGCATGAATCTGGGCCTTTACCACCGCAAAGCTGTTGCCAAACTGCACTTTAAGGTTTTTGTAGGCTTCTTCTGCGGCATCTGCCCGGTCCACCGGTATGCCTTCCTGCACCGGAACTTGGTATTTCTTCAATAATTCTTTGGCCTGGTACTCATGGAGATTCATACAGTAAAAATTTTAACGAAAATAGGCCAGAACGGGTGAATATAAAAAAGATGTTCTTCCCTGCATGAAAGCCGGTGCCCGCAGGGAGCGGTTGACATGGGCTGGCGGGCTATTTACCGGAGGATGGTCACAGAACCATTCATCTGGGCACGACCGTTTTTGGGATTGATGATCCAGTAGTAGGTCGCTACGGGCAGGGGGTTTCCGTTCAGGGTCCCGTCCCAGGCCCTCGTATAGCCCAGGGAATGGAAGACCATCTGCCCGTACCGGTTAAATACACTAACCTCCGCCCCCGGGTAGGAATCCAGGTACTTGATCACCCAGGTATCGTTGATTCCGTCTCCGTTGGGAGAAAAAGCATTGGGGACAACCGGTTTTTTGAGCACGGTGACTTTCACCTGTGTGCTGTCTACGCAGCCATCCCCGGAAGTGACGATGAGCGTATAGAGAATATCCCCTGAGGGGGATACCCTCGGCATGGCAATATGGTTGTTGTCCATGTCTGAATCAGGAACCCACAAAAAGCGCAGGTTATTACCGCTGCCGCTGCCATCCAGCAATACAGACCCCCCTTCCAGGACCGTTATCTCCGGGCTGGCCGTAGCCGTTGGTTTGGGGTATATCAGTATCTCCTGTCCAATGCTGGCGGTGCACCCCTGCGTGGTTGTGAAGCGAAAACTCAGTGAATCCGTTCCGGGCGATACCATGGCCGGGTCAAAGAGCCCCTCTAAGGAAAGCCCGGTTCCGGAGAAAGTGCCGGTGCCCGCCAGTCCGGATCCCTCCGTGGCCTGGGTGATCTGAAAGGCCGCGGCACCCTGGCAAACGGGGGGTATGTTGCCAAAAAGGAGTTGGGGACTGGGCTGGAGGGTTATATCCGAAGATACCTCGCTTACGCAATTAATGCCGGAGTACGCAACGTACCGGATCTGGTAGGTCCTGGCGGAGGGCCCTCCGAAATCCGGGTATAGATGACTGTATTTTTTGCCCGGCGCGGGGTTGGGGTCGGTGATAAAGAGGGCCGGGCTGTTGGCATAATCCCAATAAATTTCCACCCGGGTGATGTTTCCAAAATCCACCGTTGAACTGTCCGTGATGACCACCGGGCCATTACTGCACAAAGAGTCAGCCCGGTCAATGGTGAAGTGCGCTTTGGGGACAGCGCCGTTGACGGTGAATGATAGGGTGGTATCACTGGAGCATCCACTGGCTGATGTCACCGTTAAATGCACCAGGTATACGCCCACCGCACGGTAACGGTGCTGCGGGTTCTGGCTGGTGGACACATTGGGATCGCCGGGCCCTGCGCCGGGGTCCCCGAAATCCCACAGCCAGCTGAAGGTGCCCTGGCTGTTGTCAGCAATCGTGGATGAATCCGTAAAGGCGGCGAAGGGATCGCTCAGACAAACCTTCGGGGTTCCGAAATAAGTCCGGGGCAGGGGGTGGATGGTCAGTTGTTCAGTCTGTATGCCCGACAGGCATCCTTTGTCATTTTGAACCTGCAGGCTGACCGGGTAGGTGCCTGAGGCCGCATAAATATGGGAGGGATTTTGGGAAAGCGCTCTGTCGCCGTCGCCGAAGTCCCAGCGCCATTTGACCAGTACCTCTGAATAGGACTTGGACTGGTCGGTAAAGTTGATGGTATTGTTCTGGCAGGCCGGGGCACTGCTGTTAAATTGGGAGGAGGGGTTGGGATAAACCAGGACGCTGGTGGAATCGGTATGGGAACAGGCGGCTTGGCTGGTAACCACCACGGTATATTTTCCCGAGGCCTGGACGGTGGTCCGGGTCAGGGTGTCGCTGGAACCACTGGCCACAAAGCCATTTGGCCCCGACCAGCTATAGGTCGATCCGCCGGTGGCCTGAAGCCGCAGCGGAAAGCCTTCGCATACAGGTCCGCTGTTAATGGCTGAAGTAACGGGATTTGGGTTCACGCTCACCCTAATGGGGTTGGAGGCAACCCGGCAGTTGGTCAGGCCGATATTTCCGGATTCCGCTACGGTCATCCGGTACTGATAGTTCCCCGGAGAGGTAGGCTGTCTCACATAAGAGCCGTTAATGGCCCCGGGTATATCCGACCAACTTGCACCGCTGTCCGTACTCAGCTGCCACTGGAATGCCGGTGCTAAATAACCGGAAGATACCGACGAATTGAAATTCAGTACCCGTGGATCACCCTGGCAAAAGCCCACGGTCGTCAGACCTCCGTTTCCCGAAACAGAGGCTGTAACCAGCGGTCCGCAGGGCCTAAAAGTAATATCATCCAGTGCCAGGTCATTGCCGCATCCCCCGGGAGCATTGTTGGTCATTCGCAGCACCACATCGGAAATATTGGCCGGGGTGGATAAAAAGAATCCATACTGCACCCATGTACCAGAATTGGTCATGGCAATATCACCGGTATTGTAACTTTTCAGTACGGTGCCTCCCGTGGTCTCTATCCGAAAGGTGATATTGGGCAGTATGCCCTGTCCCCCGCAGGCCGAGGGTACGAGCATATTGAGAATCCAGGCTGCAAATTCATAAGTGGTATTGGGGCATAGACCCTTTACGGTATCCAGGTAAAAATCATTGGGCTGTATGGAAGCATTGACCAGCATGAAATACCCGTTGGGGTTCCCGGTATGGTCATGTACCGTCTGCCAGGTATCAGTGAAACAGCCCGCAGTCAGGTTGGTTATGGTATAGGAACCATCCGAGGGGCACTGGGAGCTTACGAACTGATAATTGGTAGTGGAAGCAGGAAGCGGGGGGCCGGGGTTGATACCAGAACCAAAGGTGATTTTCACCACCGGGTCTCCCAGGCTTCCGGTACATAACTGGGCCATGGCCAGGGGCATGCATCCGAACAGGAAGAAAAGCAGGCTTACAATGGGTTTCGGAGCAGGATTCATCTGATGGGGGGCTGATGCATTTGATAGTCTGTAAAAATAATGATTTATAAGCGGTTTTCACGCGCTTTGGGCCGGTATTCACACGAAGGGCGGGCTGCTTTTCTTATATTTGCTGCCTGTTATTAAGTACATCATATAATAACTATTGCATATGGCCCTGAGTCTTATCGGACAATTGCAGGAAACGGCAGATTTTATCAGAAACAAGTATAATCATTCCCCGGGGATCGGCATCATTCTGGGAAGCGGGCTGGGAAACCTGACCGCCTGTATGGAAGTGGAACTGGAGATCGGCTATGAGCAGCTACCCCATTTTCCCGTTTCCACGGTAGAGGGACATGCCGGCAGGCTGATTTTCGGAAAGTTGGGCGGCAAACCGGTCGTGGCCATGGCAGGAAGGTTCCATTGTTATGAAGGCTATACGGCCCAGCAGGTAGTCTATCCCATCCGGGTCATGAAGTTGCTCGGAGTGAACCTGTTGCTGATCTCCAATGCGGCAGGAGGCATGAATGAGGGCTTCCGGGTAGGTGATCTGATGATATTACGGGACCATATCAGCCTGTTTACGTCCAATCCCCTGCTTGGTGAAAATCCCGCCGCGCTGGGTCCCCGGTTTCCGGATATGAGCGAGCCTTACAGAAAGGAGCTTATTGTCAAAGCCCAAAGGATCGCTTCCCGGCTGAATATTCCGGTCAAAGAAGGGGTGTACGCCGGTGTCACCGGACCCAGTTTTGAAACAAGGGCTGAATACCGGCTCCTGCAACTGGGAGGGGCCGATGCCGTGGGGATGAGTACGGTTCAGGAAGTCATCGCTGCAGCCCATATGGGCATGGATGTATTTGCGGTCAGCATCATCACCGACATGGGTATACGCCAGGAGGATAATACCATCACCCACCAGGAGGTACTGGAGGCTGCACGAAAGGCAGAACCCATGCTGACGGCTATTTTCCGGGAACTGGTGACAGAATTATAAAATTAACTTTCCATTTAACCGCGCTGCGGACCTTAATGACTACATTGTCGAGAATTTTTTCCATATTGAATAAGACCAGCATCATCCTGCTTATCCCGATTTGCTGTCTGCTTGTCCTAAGCGCAGAGGTCCGTGCCCAGAATCCCATGTCCAGGTTCAGCTCCATGGGCGGAGGGGCTAAAGGCGGCAAGGGGGATACCCTGTTAAAGCACCGGAATAACCTGGAGGATTCCATTACCCTCAATTTCCGGTACCTCGATTCCAGCCGGCTCCGTAAAATGGATTCCTCCGTCTTTGATTTTTATAGGAAATTTCCGGTACCATGGCACTATATAGACCTGGGGAATTTTGGGACTGCTTCCAGGGACCTGGTTTTTTCCCCGAACCTGCAGTCCGGATGGGACGAGGGACTGCATGCCTACGACGTATATATGCTCCGGCCTGAGGACACCCGTTTCTACAATACGACCCGGCCCTACGCAGAAATGGGATACCTCATCGGGGGGAAGGCTGAACAGATGATCAACATCAATTTTACCCAGAATATAAAACCCAACTGGAACTACGCTTTTCAGTACCGGCTGATCAATTCGCCGGGTACTTTCAACAGCCAGAACACCAACCATAACAATTACCGGCTGAACTCCTGGTACCAGTCCCGAAACAAGCGCTATCAGTCTTTCCTGGTAGTCATAGCCAATAAACTGGGCTCCTCCGAAAACGGGGGCCTGAAAAATTTTCGCGACCTGGACTCCAGCACCCTGCTCAGGAACAACGTTCCCACGGAACTCAACAACAGCCAGACCAGCAGTAACCTGAACCTGTTTTCAAGCAGCATCCACACCGGCACCCAGTACACTACATTTACCTTTTTGTTCCGGCAACAATACGATATCATCGGCAAAAAAGATTCCATTGTGACCGATTCGGCTGTCATTCCCCTGTTCTACCCCCAGTTTCGTGCCGAACACACCGTTCAGTACAATACCTACCAGTACAAATTTTTTGACCAGAAACCGGATACCGGGTATTACCACAGCCATTACGGGATCATTTTTCCGGCCCCCTATATCATACAGCCCGGATTCTCCTCAGATACTTTTTACAAAAAAGATACCTGGAGGCAACTGGTCAACGATTTTTCCCTCTACCAGTTTCCCGATTCCAAAAATCCCCAGCAGTTCATCAAGGCCGGAGTGACGATGGAGAATTTCCACGGCGACTTTGACAGCAGCAGCCGGGCATTCTATAACCTCTTTATCCATGGGGAGTACCGCAACAGGACTAAAAACCAGAAATGGGACATCGAGGCCTACGGAAAATTTTACCTGGGAGGGTATAATGCCGCTGATTATGATGCCTCCATCAGCCTGAAGCGATTCCTGGGCAAAAAGGTCGGATACCTGCAGGCCGGTTTCCAGAATGCCGACAGGACCCCTTCCTTTGTGTTTACCAGATCCAGCAGTTTCAGTTACGGAACCGACGTATATAAAAAGGAAAATAATACCCGCGTGTTTGCCACCCTGGAGCAACCCCTGCTGGACCTGAAAATCAATTTCAATTATTACCTGATCAGCAACTACACTTATTTTACGGCTTACTCCCACCAAAACCAACAGTCCGGTCTATTCAATGTACTGCAGGTGGGCGCAGAAAAACTGATCCACCTGAGCCGGCACTGGGTCTGGAGGGCTTCCCTGGAGCTCCAGCAAAAGGCGGGACCTGCGGCCGTAAATGTTCCGCTGCTGCTGACCCGTGACCAGATCGCCTACGAGGGGAACCTGGGGCTTTCCAACCTGCATATTGCATTCGGGCTGGATTTCCGCTACTGGACCGGGTATAAAGCGGATGGATATGATCCGCTGACCGGCCAGTTTTTTACCCAAAACGACACGACCATCCGGTTACACCTGCCCGATATTACACCTTATGTGAACTTCAGGATCCGGGGCTTTACCGCTTTTGTACGGGCCGAAAACATCAATACAGCCCAGGTCAGAACATCCAACGGTTTTAATTTCGGGTTCACAAAATACAATTTCGTGGCCCCGGGTTATCCCAACACGGGCCTGCGCATAAGGGTGGGAATATTCTGGGGCTTTGTCAATTAGCGGGCCCTGGGCAGGCTGAATCCCTTATCCAGGGGAGGGGGGATGGCTGCCGGCTGAGCCTGACCCGGTAGATAGCGTTGTTCAGCCCATTTAAGGAGGAAACCTCCCGCTGCTGAATGCTGGTCATGTATAATATTCGGATCAATGAAAAAACTAAATGACATCGCCCGGTACATGCTTAGAATCCTGCGGAGTCTTTTTGTAAAAAAAGACTGCTGCAAATGAAAAAGCTATGCTTTTGGGTGACCTTTCTTGCCCTGTCGGGCAGCCTACATGGCCAGGTTAAGCGTGGTAAACCAGCCCCGCCGCTTTCGCTGCCTTCCCTGGAAGGGAAAACCGTACAGCTCATTGATTACCGCGGTAAGGTGGTCCTGTTGGATTTCTGGGCCAGCTGGTGCGGACCCTGCAGGAAGAATAATCCCCGGCTTGTCAGCCTCTACCAGGCATACAGGGACCAGGGTTTTGAAATCATCGGTATTTCTCTGGACCAGGACAGCCTGGATTGGAAACTGGCCGTTTCCAGGGACGGTCTTTCCTGGACGCAGTTAAGTGACCCGGGGGGAAGGCATGCCGCCCTGAGCTACGGGGTTAATGCGATCCCCATGGCTTTCCTCATCGACAGGGAAGGAAATCTGCATGATATTGATCCGGGACAGCGGTCGCTGGAGGGTAAGATAAAATCATTGCTGCGCCAACGGCGCTGACAGGGAGCCTCAGCAGTGTTGTAGGTCACAGGGTTGCGCCTCAGCTTCAATCTCCAGGGTTGCATGACGAATTTGGAGATGCTCCAGTTCATGCTTGACGGTTTTTTTCAACAGCTCAATACCCGCCATATCCGTGTTCCTGTCAACCACCAGGTGGCCGGTCAGCGCATTTTCATTGGTACTGATGGCCCAGATATGAATGTGGTGGAAGTCCTTTACTCCCTTGAGTGAGGCAACCTTTTGTTTCACTTCTGCCAGGTCAATGCCTTCCGGTACGCCGTCCAGGGAAAGCCTGAGGCTGTTTTTGAGCAATTGCCAGGTGCTTAGCAGGATAATGACCGCGATGACGATGCTCAGCAGCGCATCAATCCAGTACAACTGGGTGTAAAAAATAATAAAGCCTCCGATCACCAGGCCGGCAGAAACGATGGCATCAGAGAGCAGGTGCATGAAGGCACTCTTCACATTCAGGTCGCTTTCCTTACTGCGTAAAAACAACAGGGCGGTTACTGTATTGATAACGATGCCAATGGCAGCCACCACCGATATGGTTCTTCCCGGGAGTGCCTGGTGCTCCTGCGATATCAGGCGATGCAGGGCCTCGTATCCGATAGCCCCGATGGAAAGAAGCAGCACCGCCGCATTGAATAAGGCGACGATGATGGTGGTCTTTTTATATCCGTACGTGAATTTTTCGTTTGATTTTACTTTCACCAGGCGGATGGCAATCAGGGAAAGGGCCAAGCTGGCCACATCGGCCAGGTTATGGCCGGCATCGGAGAGCAGGGAAAGGGAATGAATGCCCAATCCGACAACCACTTCGATAACCACAAAGGTGAAATTCAGGATGATTCCAATAATAAAGGCCCGGTTGACTTCCTTGAGGTCAATGTGATGATGGTGATGATGGCCATGTGCATGGCCATGGGAATGGCTGTGCGTATGTGAATGGGAGTGTTCGTTTTGTTCCATGAAAGGGATGTAATTATCATAAAGGTACTGTTTCGTGCTTGCATTCCCGCCATGGCAGCCCGGACCCGGGATAGCCTGCTTTCCCCGCAGGCAGCTTAGCGGTAGTCGTCCCGGGCAGGAGCAAAGGCATCGATGACCTTGCAGTCGGTTACGGCCCTCGCGCTGTGGGGGACGTTGGAGGGGATCACATACACGCTCCCGGCAGAAAAGTGATGGGTTTTCCCCCCAATCGTCATGTCGATTTCCCCCTCCAGAATATGGGTTATCTGTTCATGGGGATGATGGTGTTCTTCCAAAACGCTTCCCCGCTTGATATCCCAGAAGGAGAGGGTGCATTTTTCCCCGTGGACCATTTTGCCAAAAAAGCCGGGCCTGATTTCCCGGGCGGCAAACTCACTTAAATGAGGCATAACTGTCGATTAAGATTTGAATGAAATAAAACGCTTTAAAAAGGTGATTTTACAGCACCCCCGTCTACCTGTATGGTGGTACCTGTTATATAACCGGCCAGTGGGGAGGCCAGAAAGGTAATGAGGGCAGCCAGTTCCTGTGGCGTTCCCAGCCTGCGAACCGGGATTTCCCCTGCCCTTCGCTGCAGGGCCTGTTCCTGGGTCATCCCTGCCGGCAGGTCATGGAAAAGGGTTTCCCGGATGCGGTCAGTCAGGATGATCCCCGGAGCCACATTGTTCACGGTAATGTGATCGGGCCCCAGTTCGTTGGAAAGCATTTTAGCCATACCGGTTACTGCCAGCCGCAGGCTGGTGGACAGGACGGAATTTTCCAGGTAAGTCTTTGTGGACAGGCTGGTAATGTTGATAATGCGTCCGCTGCCCGAGCGCCGCAGGTAGGGTATGCACAACCGGATAAAACGCACGGCGCTCATCAGCGTAAGCTCAAAGGCCTGGTACCAGGCCTGGTCATCAAAGCTTTCAAATTTGCCAAAAGGGGGCCCCCCGGCATTGTTGACGAGGATATCGATTTTGCCAAAAGCACCGGCGGCTTCCTTCAGGAAGGCTTCCGCCTGGGCAGCCTGGCTGAGGTCCACAGCCAGGGCCACTACCCGGACCCCATAGAGGGAACGTATCTGCTCAGCGGTCTGTTGGAGGCTTTCCATATTCCGCGAGCCGATTACCAGATCGACTCCTTCTGCAGCCAGGGACATAGCCGCGGCCTTTCCCAGGCCCCGGCTGGCAGCCAGTACGATCGCTGTCTTCCCAGTGAGTTGTAGGTCCATAATTGGTTGAATTTTACGGTTGACATGCAAATATAAACCCTGCGGACATGGGGGAACCGGGAAAGGGCTTTTTTTACCCGTTGGATTGTCTAAGGGGTCAGTTAAACCTGCGCAGGATCCTGTCCAGTACCAGGGTCCGGGTTAACTGTTTGAGGATGGGTTTGTTCTGAATCCACCTGGCCATACCGGGGGATACTTTGTAATAGAAGGCAATGAAAAACCTGCCTGCCACGGATTGGGACAGGTAATGATCGCGTATCCGGTAAAACTGTTGTACCTCAGGGGTATCCGCCCCGCCATATACGGCGGTGGCTATGAAACAGCCTTTCTTTTCATGGGTTTTTGTGATTCCGTGGTTCTTTTCCAGGACGCTGACCGAAACCAGGTTCATGCGCAATACGGAGTGACGGTGGAGGGTGGTGATGATTCCGGTGAGCTTCACCAGGTCATTTTTTTCCAGGGAGGCTTCGCCAATAAGCCGGGCCAGGTTTTCACCGGCGGCAAAGATAAAATAATGGCTTCCGATTAAATTCCGGGCGCCCAGATGGCTGTCTTCCTCCTCGGTGGGTTTATAGGTGGAAATGAGTTCGTTTTTGGGCAGGTTTATTTCACTGACTACAGCGGTCACCGTGATTTGTTTTCCTGCGTATTCCTTTTCCTTTTTTTGTAATTCCTCGTTGAGAATCGTGTCTTTCCCGTTTTCTTTCAAACCCTTGTACAACTCAAAATAAGGAACCAGGTCGTTTAAATTCATGTGAAGGAGAAAATTTTTGCAAAACTATAGGTAATTGGCCTTTCGGGGATATTTATTTTCCGGGAAAACCCGGGTCTGTGGACGACACGGGGCTTTGTATAAAAGAAGTCAGCTTTAAGCAGCCCTTGCCCAGACCGGCCTTAAGGAGCTACCTTTCAAAATAACAGACATTGCCCCCCACCCATTCTTTGTCCTTGTTGTAGCGCACCCCAATCATCTTTCCCTTGCTGAGTCTGGACAGGTTGATGGCAAGCCTTGGGCGGCTTTCTTTGTCTTTCCACATATACATCATCCGGATTTCCACTTTGGCCGGGACGTCCGGTGTTACAATGGCATCTGCGTATTTTACTTTACGCTGGAGGATCCAGTTATGGGGATCGCTGATGGCCTCGATATCGCCAGGGGTGAGGTCAATAACCACACCCTGACCCGCGAAGGAAAACAGGGGTTTCAGCACATAATTCTCCAGGTCCGGGGGCAGCTGTTTTACTTCATGCAGGAAGAAAGTGGGTGGAACATAGGGGTGGTGAATGAAGGGCAGCGTATACTTGCTGATGCGGTAAAACCAGTTAGGGTGAGGGATCCATTCCACGTCCAGCTCCTGGGTAATATCCACAAAATGACCCAGGCTGTCCTTTTGGGCATAGAGGTCATCAAAGATGATGCGGTTGTATATTCTGCTGACCCGGGTTTTCAGTCCGGTAAGTTCATTGACATAATAGAGCTTTTTTCCCTCCTGGATCAGTTCGGTAATGCATACCGGCTGGATACCCAGGTAATCCTGGGTGCAATAAAAATCGATCCTGGTCTTTTGCTGGTGCGGCTTGATTTCAAGCAGGATGACCTCTTCCACGGGTGCCTGGCCGATGATTACCTCCCGGAGGTCTTTGAGGTAGGTATCCCTGTTATACCCGTTGAGATACTGGCTGTAATTTTCCGGTATACTGAAATATTCCCGCAGCAGGTCGGGGTAAAATACCTGGAACCCAAACAGTGTTGGAAAGCCCTGCATCTCAATAAGTTGTGGCTCCAGTTCTCCTTCAGGGCCGATACAGACACCGAAATCCAGGGCGATGAAATGGGAATGGTCATTTTCCCCGGGAACACGGTCCTTGTCAGGGATGGCATTTTCAGTCAGTTTCCTGAACCCTGCGTCCGTAATGACATCTATAATCGCTTCGCAGGCCGCAATGACCTTTTGGCCGAATTCCCTGGAAATAAAGACCGGCGTTTCTGCAACCCGGAATTCAATAGCACCCGGATGGGGCTGATTGAGGGCAGTGAGAAAGGCTTCGTATTTCTCCCGGGTGAAGGATGCATTGAAGGCTTTTCTTAAGGAAGGAACCATGTAAGCAACAATTTATATGAGGAAGTTACTGAATGAATTGGTTGCGGCCAAACCGAAATGAACCGCCTGCCCGGGGCCGGGACAGATGCCGGGGTTTTACCTTAACTCAAAAATTGATTATGTTTGCAGTTATGGAAAGTGGGAAAAAAATACGGGTTGCGATCCTGGATATGAATGAAGGACAGGCCAACCAGGGTATGCGGTGTCTGAGGGAGATTCTGGAACAATACCGGCTAAACCTTCAGCTGGACCTGGTCTATGATGAATTTGAGGTGCGCATCAGGCAGGAAATTCCTGATATGGGATACGATATCTACCTGTCCAGCGGCGGACCGGGCAGCCCCCTGGAAAGTGAAGGCAGTGAGTGGGAGTTAAAATATTTCCAATGGCTTACCCACATTGAAAAATGGAACAATGACCCCGCAAGGCTCCACAAGAAATATGTATTCTTTATCTGCCACTCCTACCAGCTGGCCTGCCGGCATTACAAAGTTGCCCATGTGACCAAGCGGCGTTCAACCGCCTTTGGCATATTCCCCATTCACCTGGTCAGGGATGGCAAGCAGGAACCAGTATTCGAGGGGTTGGCAGATCCCTTTTATGCCGTGGATAGCCGGGACTACCAGGTCATCCAGCCCAACCAGAACAGACTGAAGCAAATGGGCGCCCGGATACTGGGTATCGAAAAGGAAAGACCCCATGTAGCCCTTGAAAGGGCCATCATGACCATCCGCTTCAATGAATATATGATCGGCACCCAGTTCCATCCGGAAGCCGATGCCACCGGCATGACCATGTACCTGCAGCGGGAGGATAAGAAACAAACGGTCATCAACGGTTACGGGGAGGCCAAATGGCTCAGCATGTTAGAGCACCTCAACGATCCCGACAAGATAGGCTGGACCTATTCCCATGTGCTTCCCAATTTCCTGAACATTGCCGTGGAGCATATGCATTTGCAGCCTGTGTAACGCTGATGTTGTCCGGTGAGGACCCCTTTAAGTAGAAAACATTTGTAGTTTAAATTCCCTAAAATATACTGATCTGTCTGACGGGCCTTTTATCCAAAGAGCCATCATGAATGAGCAGGGATCTCCTGCCTGATCCCGGGATTTGCCCAAGCCGGCGGCCCCCCCCAGGTCCCAGTGCCGGGGGAAAAGGGATGACCCGTGATATGGTCGAGCAATTAATCACCCCACCCTTTACCCAACCAGGCCAACACTGCCCGGGACTGCTGGTATCATCCCATGGGGATTACCGGTCAGCGTATCATTCCATCCTCTTTTAGCTGATGGATTATTTTTTTTGCGGAGATTTCCGAAGCATGGTTTATGCCAAAATCCGAATCTGCCCTCAGGTTGGCCCGCCAGACCGGGTTTTCCTTGTCGGGAATAAAAAGCCTGATATCCAGGGTCAGGCCTGTCTCCAGTCTATTGGTAGTACTGCGGGAGCCGGAGTAAGCCCTTCTTTCAGTCTGACCGATCAACATGACCAGGTCCGGGTGGTAGGCCTTGATTTTTTCTTCCACATCCTTTTCGGTGTCCAGGGATAGGGGGTCATAATAGTATGTAACAGCCTGTATGCCCGCTGAATCCAACGCTGCCTGCATATTGTCAGAGAGCCGTTTCATGTATTTTTGGGAGCTTCCTTTTACGGTAACATATATTTTTGAAACCGGCTGATGAAAGTCAGGGCTTTTGTTCGACTCGATTTTGGTATGAACGCAGCCGGAAACAAGCAGTGCCGCCGCGATAGCCAATGGCCCTTTGAAATAGGATGTAGTCATAATAATGCGTTTCATTTATTGGAGCATATTCCCATGATCACCCGAAAAGGAAAAGAGGATTGGACCTCTGAATCCGCTGAACATTGCGTATGCCCGGTGGTTAGCGTTTTTGCCGGACCTAAATTTAGCGCCATTTGGACGCTTGATGCCATTGGGCCCGGGCTATAACGGTTGATTAACCAAATGGAAAGGGGAAAGCCCGATTATACCTCCGCCAAGGGCTGCCATCGGATGGGATGAATCAGTAAGAGCCCTCAGGTACTAGGAATTGATATCCACCATGGCGTAAAAATCTTCCTTGAAACTGTCGCCTACCGGTATGATTTTCTTGTCAATATAAATTTCGTTTCTGGCTATGGAGTCAATATGGCTGATGGAAACAATATAGGAGCGGTGTACGCGGATGAATTCCTCCGGGGGAAGTTTGGAGGCAAAGAGTTTGAGGTTATTGAGGGTCAGAATGGGTTCGGTCCTTCCTTTCAGGTAAACCTGGGTATAGTCTTTCATCCCTTCACAAAAAAGGATGTCCTCGAATTTTACCTTGATAATTTTGTATTCTGATTTGACGAAGATGAACTTATTGCTTTTTGCGTGATGGCTGTCTGCCGGAGTACTGAGGTGGTCCTTGATTCGGTTGACGACCAACAGAAAATGATCAAAGGAAAGCGGCCTGCCCAAAAAACTGAAAACGTCCTGGTCAAATTCCTTTTTTTCCAGTTCCGCCCGGGAGGATATGCAAATGATCAATGGGGAAAAACCCGCTTCCCGCAAAACCCGGATACTGTCGGATTCCATTACGCGTATATCCCAGAAAACAATGTCCACTTTTTGCAGGGAAGCCTGCTGGATAATTTCCAGGGCTGATTCGAACTTTCCCGCCAGGTGTAGTTTGGGCGTTTTGTTGATATAGTCCCGCAGGGAGGCCAGCGGCCTGTTTTTGGGTTCGGCGATCAGGCAATGGAGCAATCCGGAAGCCGCGGGCAGGGCCTTGACGTGATGTTTGCGGGAAGCATGCACAGCAGGCGGATGGTCCCGGGACGTCTTATGCTTGAATACTTTTTCCCTCCCGGAAGCGGCCGCATCAGGAATGGTTCCTTGAACAGGACCTCTTAGGTGCTTGAGCAGGTTTGCTGACGGGGTTTTCATGATGCAATTCGTATCTGTTCAGAATCTAGTTGTATCTAACCTTGCTCGTGTTCCATATGTCACGATAGGAAATGGAGAAAGTGATGCTGGCATATTTCTCCTGGATAATCTGGGGGGAGGGCGTTCCTCTCACCCCGTACTGTACACTGATGGTATAGGAAAGCAGATTCCGCTTGGAATTGATGCCCATCCCCAGGGTCCCGCCTATATCTTTGATCTGCTGGCCGTAGGATTTCAGATACAGGTAAGTCTGGTTGTAATAGAAACCGGCATGGAAAAATTTGGATTCCACCAGGGTATTGTAGTAATTCTTCTTTTTGGAAAATTCAAACCCCGCTGAAAAACGGTTACTGTTCTGCAGGGAGTAATTGTTGTAATCCGTATAATGAAGGGAGGACCAGTCCTGGTGCTTGAAATCAGCCAGGAAAGAATAGCGTTTGTCCCTGGTCACAGAGATCCCCAGGCCAAAAGAGGTGGGTATGGTAAAATATTTTTCCGCAATGGTCTCTCCGTTTACAGGGTAGAGGATGATAGAATCCGCTCCCCGGATGATCAGGGTACTCCTGGACAGCAGGTTGGTCCTGGCCGAATAAGTGCCTCCGATGGCAAAATCCCATCTCCTGCCTACGCGCCCGTAATACTGCAGACCATATTCGAGTAATCCGTTGGTGATATTTACTTTATTATCCTGGGAATAAAGTTCGCTGCCGTTGGCGTCCAGGCTGAATTTTTTTTGCTGGAGGGTGCCAAACAGGTAGGAAGCGTTGAGTCCGATGGAGAGGTGATGGAAGAATTCATAGGAATTACCCCAATAAACCCGGTTTACCCCGCCGTTTCCCTTGTAATAATCATTTCCCAGGGTGGCATCGGTGGCGGTAAATTCATAATTCTGGGTACTGAAAGGAACAAGACCCGCCGAGCTGCCCCAGTGGTTGGTAATCTTTGTGCCGACAATTATTTTTTTGAAGGTGATGTCGGAGGACTGGTTATTGCTTAAGTCTACTCCCGTGCCGTAATAATTCATGACGGTACCCCTTATGCCGATTTCTGCGTTGAAGAGTTTGTTGGTCAGGGCACTGTAGGAGGCCGGGTTATTGTTGATCAGGAAGTTGTTGTTGCGGTAGGCAATGCCTGTATTGGCCATTCCGGAGGTACGGTTGAAATAGCTGTCCTCGATGTCACCAATGCCCAAAATCGAATAGGGCGAATTATTTGACTGCGCAAATAGTGGCAAAGAGGACACCGTCAGCAGGAAGACACTCAGAAATAGTTTCATTTATAAAATTTTACCATACCGTTTTTTGTTTTTTAACGGGGTAGGGATATATAATAGATAATCAACTTGGAACTGAAATTCTTGTTTGTTTTATCTCCCAGAACCGCCCGGTTGAATGTCGTGTAGTTGGCGGGGCTCGGTATATTTAAAATCAATCCGTATTGGTTGGTCGGGATCGTCAGAAGCTCCTTGATATAATTGGTTACATCATAGGAGTACTGGGTGTTCTGTCCGGTGATATAATCGGTGATCAGGTTGCCGTACTGAATCTGGCCCGAAAGGGTCAGGGGGGCGCCGATCCCGTTATTGAGGTCGGTCTGGGAGGCGATCAGCTGCTTGGGCAGGGCCAGCAGGGGACTGTATGATCCCGGCTCCGGCTTTAAGATAAGCTGGGCCTTGAGTACCCCCACGAAGTCCGAGCGCTGGCTTAAGGTAAACACGGAAGGAAAATTAACTTTGGCCTGCAATCCCGACATAGACTGGACATAGGCCGCGTGGTTGGTCAGGCCCGCAGGCACTTCGGTGGGGACATTGGGGTTTTTCCTATCCTGCTGAAACTGGGCCATCACCGAAAGGGGGGTACCCGTGCGGTCGATGGTGATCTGGTTAAAGGCTGTGGTGGCATTATTGATCGGAAAACTCACATTCACATAGCGGAAGGAAGCCCCCGGTTCATGGTAAACCAGCCGCAGGTAGACACTGTCCTTAAAACCAAAGATGACCCCCTTGCTGCTGTTGTCGGCATACAGACAGAGGCCTTTGAAATAATTGAGGAAGGCTGTATTATTGTTAACGATCTCAGACTTTACGTACAGAAGGTTCAGCAGGGACTTCCCCAGGGAATCCGGCAATCGGATCTGAATGGAGTCCTTGGTGGCGATACTGCTGGTAATCAATGCGGTTGGTTTAATGGTTACATCAGTAAAACCCAGCGGGGTGGGATTATAGGGGAAGTTGGTGTTATTATAAAAGGTTCGGGGAAGCGGGGGCAGGGGGAGCTGGTAATTGGTGTCCAGCTGGCTCACCATGATGTGCTGGGGTATAAGGGTATCTCCGTAATAGCTTTTATTAATCCGCATGATCAGCGAAATGGAATCAAAAACGGCAAAAATACTAACCTGGGGTACCGAACTGGGTTTGGAGATCTGCAGAAAGGACCGGGAAGTGATATCCCCGAAATAGGGATCCTTATAGGAACCTATCAGGATATTTCCCGTACCGGCGGTAGGGAAAGAATCCAGCAGCACCGTAGACAGATTGGTACTGAAGGTGTCAACATATATGATGTTGGTATTGTTGTTGCTGACGAAGTTATTGGTATTAAGGTTGATATTGGGTTTGTCGCAGCCGGTAAACAGGGTCCCCGCCAGGGCTGTCACTAACAGAAAGAGGCTGAACTTATTGCGCTGGTTATTCCTTTTCTCACTCATTAGCTGGCTTATTTCTAAATATTGATTTTCAAAATATTCTGACTCCCCGACCCATTATTGGCTGCAATAATAAGGGGTGCAACTGTTACTGTTTTGTTAGTATGTATAAGATTGTAAAAAAAAACGACAAATGTTTGAAATTTACCTACCAACCAAAATGGTAAATTATCAAAATAGCCGCATTTAAACTTACAAAAGCTTAGTTTACTGTATTTTCTGCGCGAAAATAGCATACTTTCGCCAAAAGGAACATGGCAGAACGGATAAAGTTTATGTTAAAGATTATTTAGTCTATAAAATAAGCTATTTTGTAGTTTAATAATGCCGGAAAATACATTTTAACGATTTTGCTAGAGTGCCATAAAATACATTAGCGGAAAATATCGAAAAAATTATGACTCGTTTTCACATTTCACTGTTGTCATTCGCAGCATTCTCTGTGGTTTTATTTTCCTGTGGTAAAACTACCATTCCTGGCACCCAGGATGGAAACTGGTATAGAGAAGTGCCTCCTTTTCAGGGGCCTGCCCGGTCGCACGCCGTTTCGTTTGTGATTAATCAGGACGGCAATGGCAACGGTACCACAGCCTATGTGGGTACAGGTGTAGACAATTTCAATACAAAATACAACGACTTTTACCAGGCTACCCCGACTTCGGACAGCTCCATTACCTGGACCCAGGTAACCAATATGCCCGGGGTTGGCAGAACCGATGCCGTGGCTTTTTCCGTGGGCAATAAGGGATATGTGGGACTTGGACAGGATTCCGCCACCAATGTCCTCCGTGATTTTTACCAGTATGATTCCACCTCCAACAGCTGGACCCGGATTGCTGACTTTGCCGGCAACGCCCGTTATCTGGCAGTTGGTTTCGGCATCCAGAATTTCGGCTATGTAGGCACTGGCTATGACGGAAGGTTCTACTACGGTGATTTCTGGAAATACGATCCAACCTCAGGCAACTGGGAAGCAGCCCCCTCCTTTAAAGGGAACAAGCGGGCCTCTGCGGTAGCTTTTGTATACGGCAACAGGGCCTTTGTGGTGACCGGTATCGGTGAAAACGGCAGTCCGGTTAACGATTTCTATGTATACAGCCCCAATGCGGTGACAGTCACTACCATC
Source organism: uncultured Bacteroidota bacterium (assembly GCA_903906365.1). Classification (GTDB taxonomy): domain Bacteria; phylum Bacteroidota; class Bacteroidia; order Chitinophagales; family Chitinophagaceae; genus Puia. The sequence goes on from CAIVKC010000041.1 coordinate 54,776, forward strand.
AGTGGAACTTTCAACCAGACGGCTGAATCCTGGCTGAGGCTCAATCCCATTGCCAACATCAATACAGCCACTTTTGATGACGGGTACAGCAATATCATGCGTTCGCAGGCTGTGGCCTTTGTCATGACCGGCGTGCAGACGGGAATAACCGGAACTGGCGGTGCCAAGGCATTCCTGACCTGCGGAACAGCCGGCAGTTCTACCTGGGAATATGATATCGCCAGGGACCTCTGGACCACCAGGACGGCTTTCGAATCTGCTTCCGTCAATTATGGGGTTGCATTTACCATCGAGAACCGCGGCTTTGTTACCACCGGTCTGGCCGGTGGAACGGGGGTGAGCGGAACCTCAGAATTCTTCCCTGACCAGGTTTACAACTCATTGGATTAAAGTTTAATGTATAAACGGCTTTTTTTTGTGGGAATGGCGGTCATACTGGCCGTATATTACCTGTTTTTCATCACCCAGCAGCGTCGGGAATTCATCAGCTCCCAGCTGGAAAAAGGCAATGTTTTCATCCAGGTCCTCCCCGTGCAGGGCCCCTTGGGATGGGGATATGACGTGATGGTCAACGGGAAAAAATATATACACCAGCCATTTATTCCTGCCATCAACGGCAGGAGGGGTTTTGAAAACGAGCAGGAGGCCCTGCTGGTCGGTAACCGGGTGGTTGCGAATATGACAGGAAAGAGAGCCTCACCCGCCGTGCACGTGAAAGACCTCCTGGAGCTGGGTATTCCCCTCAAAGAGTCAGACACCGTGGTTATAAAATGATATTTTTTGCACTTAATCAAAAACCGCAGGACTCCCTGCGGTTTTTGATTTAATAAGGTTTGGCGCCTTTGGCTTTTAGTTCCCCGCGGGTTGCACTAGATTCCGTGGAGGAACTGGTCGTGGATATAATCCACCACAGCAGGAAGGCTGCCGGTCTGTTCAAATATTCTTAACTGGCGATCCGCCCCGGTCCCATTTTCCAGCATGGTGCTGACATAGCTGGTGGCATGGCGGCTGCCCAGCTGGTCGACCACATCATCAATAAAATCGAGTAACTCGTAGATCAGCACACGCGTATTGACCTCCTCTTCCTTGCCAAAATCTATCAGATGGCCATCGATCCCGTAACGGCTGGCCCTCCATTTGTTTTCATTGATCAGGGCCCGCTGGTACATCATGAAGTTGAGGTTCTGGGACCTGAGCTTGTAAATCTTGACGCAGATGGCCTGGAACAGGGCTGCAATGCAGATGGTTTCCTGCACCGTAAGGGGCACGTCGCAGATGCGGAATTCCACGGTGTTGAAAAAGGGATGCACCCGCAGGTCCCACCAGATCTTTTTGGCATTATCAATGCAGTTGGTCTTTACCAGGAGCTTGACATAATTTTCATAGGCCTCGATGCTTTCGAAATATTCGGGGATTCCGGTACGCGGAAACTTATCGAAGACCTTGGTGCGGTAGGATTTATACCCTGTTTTTCTGCCCTCCCAGAATGGGGAATTGGTACTGAGTGCATAAATATGGGGCAGGAAGTAACGGGTGGAATTGGCAATGTGGTTGGCCATTTCCCGGCTTTCCATACCGACATGCACATGCAGTCCGAATATCAGGTTACTTCTTGCCGCCTCCTGCAGTTCGTTGACGATTTCATTGTACCGCACGTGGTCGGTAATCAACTGACTTTCCCAGTGGCTGAAGGGGTGCGTTCCGGAGGCGCCCATCCAGAAGCCCAGGGAATCTGCAATTCCTGAAATGGTCTTACGGAGCAGGGCGACATCCTTAAAAGCCTCATCAATATTCTGGCAGATGTCCGTGCCCACTTCCACTACGGCCTGATGCATCTCGGCCTTCACTTTGTCTTTGATGATTTTTTGGCCCTCCTGAACAATCTTCTGCTCATGGCTCTTCAGTTCCCGGCTAGCCGGATCGATTACCATATACTCTTCCTCTACCCCCAGCGTAAAATGTTTGTAACTGATATTTGCCATGGTTTATTTGGTTATAACGGGTTGATAGTAATGCCGGCCGGCCGAATTCGCTGATTGGCAGCCGGATCAGCCTGATTTAGATCAGGGCCTGCCTCGAAGAGCTGCGTTTGATGTATTCCCCCCAGGTCAGGTTATCTGACCCGTCCTGGTGCGCCTGCGCCCTTTCAATGGCATAGTTGGCCGCCGTCTCCACCACCCAGTTAAAATTTTCCTCCCCGACGCTGGTCTTTTCGGCATCCGGAGCCGGGTTGCAAAAATCAATGGCATAGGGAACCCCGTCACGAAGGGCCAGTTCTACGGTATTGAAATCGTAACCGAGGTATTGGTTAATGCGCAGCACTATCTGCTCCATCTGGTGCAGCCTTTCAGGGGAAGGTGAAAAGTTGCTGGCATAGCGAAGGTGGTGGGGGTTGCGGGGCTCATAAGGCATGATGCGTGTGTATTTTCCGCCGATGCAGTAACATCTGTAATATTCATCAAAAATAATCTCTTCCTGGAGCATCATGACAAGCTCCCCTGTTTCTGCGTGCTTCTGGAAAAAATCATCGGCACTGTTGAGTTTATAGACATGCTTCCATCCGCCTCCGGCGAAAGGTTTCATATAGGCCGGAAATCCGATATAGTGGAAAATGCTTTCCCAGTCAAGGGGAAAGGCGAGGTTGGAAAAGGACTGGTCGTTGGTATCCGCCGGCAGGTCCCTGGAAGGAAGGATGACGGTCTTGGGAACCGGCACGTCAATCTTTGTGGCCAGGCAGTTGTTGAAAAACTTTTCATCGGCACTCCACCAGAACGGGTTGTTGATGACCGCTGTTCCGCAAAGGGCGGCATTTTTCAGGAAAGCACGGTAAAAAGGCACATCCTGTGAAATACGGTCAATGATGACTGAGTAACCGCTCGATTCACCCTGGACCACTTTATCGATCCGAACGGGCTCTGCCGTGATTCCGGGAATATTTTTGCTGTTAATCCTTTCTACAAATGCCATCGGGAAACTTCTTTCCTGCCCGAACAGAATACCGATCTTTTTCATGATTGAATGTTTATCTCAAACCCTGTGGGTCCGAGCTTATTATTAAATGGATTTGAGCTAAGCTGTTTTTTTCTTGTCTTATTCCAAAGGATCTACACGCTTACCATCCGTGACAGGTAATGGGGGAACATTTCCCTCCAAACGGGCCAGTCATGGGTCGCATTTGGCCGGATATCAAGCCAGTGGCTGATTTCTTTGGCAGCCAGGATGCCCGAGAGTCTTTTATTATCCTCCAGGCAGAGGTCGTGTTCTGCCGTTCCCAGGACAATTCCCATATTCCAAAGTTCCGGATCATTTGCCCCCGGGATGAAATCAACAGGGTTATTGTAATAGACATTGTCATCATAATAGCCCTCCAGGAACTGTCTGACATCGAAGGCGCCGCTCATCGAAAAACAATAACTGGTGAGACCGGGATGCCGGAAAGAAAAATTGACGGCATGGTAGCCGCCAAAACTGCACCCTGCCGCGGCCATTTTTGAATATCCGGTTTCGTGGCGGGCCCAGGGAACAATTTCATCCTTGATCAGCCTGTCATAGCAGGTGTGGTTATAGGCCCGCACGGAAGGGGCCACGCTTTTATTATACCAGCTGTCCGCATCGATGGAGTCAGGGCAATAGATCTTAACAAGCCCATTTTCCAGGAACCATTGGGCCGCTTCAATGAGACCCTGGTCCTTGTTCTGGTAAAAAGACCCCTTGGAAGTGGGGAAAAGAATAACCGGCTGCCCGGCATGTCCGAAAACGAGCATTTCAAAATCCCTGCCGATGCTTGGGGAATGCCACCTGTGATATTGTTCCTGAATACTCATGGGAGAATGGATGCTTCAATCAAATTTATTTTTAAAACAACAATAAACCAAATCAATATTACAGCGCTGCCCGGCTCCCCTTGGGCGGGGAAGACCAAAAAAACCGGCAGGCATGTCCCGGGTACCCTCTGGCCTTTTCTGGTTTATTTGTATTTCCCTATTTTTGACCTTATGGAATTTAGAAGCGGCCAGGGAGTGATAAAGGAGCATACCAGGTTTCAATCGGCATTACTGGGGCGTCCGGTGGACATAGATTTTTATTTACCCACCCATGTGCCAGATCCTGCAGCAATGAGTCTGCTGTTGATTAATGATGGACAGGATCTGGAAAAGCTGGGCCTGCTGGGGATGCTGGAGGGATTATATAGTCATCACCACATCAGCCCCCTGCTTTGTGTAGGCATTCATGCGGGCCGGGAAAGGAAGATGGAATACGGAACGGCCCGGGTAGCGGACTACAAGGGGAGGGGTGCCAAGGCGCAGTTATACACGGATTTTATATTCTCAGAACTGCTCCCCTTCATCCACACCCGTTTCCGGATAGAGCGGTTTCGGGAAAAGGCTTTCGCCGGCTTTTCCATGGGCGGGCTCAGCGCGGCGGACATTGTTTGGAACCAGGCCCATGAATTCACGAAAGTGGGGGTTTTCTCTGGCTCCCTGTGGTGGCGAACCAGGGACAAAAATGACCTGGAATATTCCGACGACACCGACCGCATCATGCATCAGCAGATCAAAAACGGCACCTACCGCCCATGGCTGAAATTCTTTTTTGAATGCGGGACCGCCGATGAAGAGGCCGACCGTAACCACAACGGCATCATTGATTCCATTGACGATACCATGGACCTGATGCATGAACTGGTGCAAAAAGGCTATAGCCGGGAAAAGGATATCGAATACCTGGAAATCGAAGCCGGAAAACATGATGTGGCTACCTGGGCCAGGGCCATGCCCGTATTTCTCCGCTGGGGCTGGGGGAGGTCAAAATAAATAATGGCGCTAAAAAAAGCAGTTATAAAAAAAGTCCTGAACATTGTTCAGGACTTTTTTTTGGACGCACCCATTTTATCAATTGAATAAATAACGTATTCCGATCTGGCCCTGCCAGTGGGACAGCGGATTGCTCACGTCATCCCGGTAGGCATTGGTATAAGGGGTCTGCGTTCCTGATACCTTGAAGGGGAAGGAGTAGGTGGGTGTTCCATTGACCATACCTTCAAAATTCAGGGGCGAAAGGGTAGAGAAAGTCTTGTAGACTCCCCAGTTGTTGCTCAGGAGGTTGCCCGCATTGAGGATATCGAAAGTAACTTTCAGGGTATGTTTGTTTTTGTTCTTGGAGCCTGAATAGAAGTAGATTTCCTCCGTTACATTGAAATCAAACCGGCTGAAGAAGGGAAGCACTGCAGCATTCCGTTCAGCGTAGCTGCCGCGGTGTTTGCTTAAATAGTGATCCGAACTGATGAAAGCATCCAGCTGGCTCCAGATCTGGTCGGTAGTCCGGGGATCTTTCACCGGGTTATTACCGACGGGTACCAGGGCGATCTCTCCTTCATTTCTTGGGATATACATCAGCGTGAAATTACTGCTGCCGGTATTGACGTTGGTCGGGTCGCCGTTATAGGTATAGGAACCCACGCCTGCCGGCGCTGCTTCATAGATAACACCCACCGAGGTGGCAAAATACCTGGCATACTCCTTCCTGTAAAAGGCTGAAGCTATGATGCGGTGCGGCTGGTAGAAATTGGAATAGCCCAGTTCCGGGGAATTGGGGTCGCCGATCGTGGGGCGGCTGTTCCAGTTGGTTTGTGCAATGGAACCGCCGTCATTGATGGTCTTGGACTTGCTGTAGGTATAGGCAAGGTTCAGGTATATGTTTTTGAAATTCTTCTGTAACTGCAGGGTGGCTGTGTAGGCATACCCCTTGCCGTAATTTTTCATCAGGATGGCGTTGCTGATATTGGGGTTGGAGACGCTGGAGCCTCCCTGCCCGCGGTTGAGCTGATTATAATCCCAGCGATAACGGTTGTCTGCCCCGTTGAACTGGACCAGTCCGGTATCGGGGAGATTCACATTTTCAAAATTCACCGCGTTGATATCCTTGGAATAGGTCAGCTCCAGGGTACCCACGACGCCCCAGGGCAATTTCTGGTCAACAGCCACGCTGCTTTTGAGCACCTGCGGGTATTTGAATTTAGGATCGGTAAACACGAGGTTATAGGAAGTATTGGCGGCTCCTGCCGTCGGGCGATATTTGTTGATGTCCGGGCTGAAAACCACCGGGGCCGTTGCGGGAGAACCCAGCGGACCCTGAACAAAGGAACCGAACTGCACCCCGTTATTACTGGCCTGGTTTGATATCCATACGAAGGGAGGAGGGCCTGCAAAGAGTCCTGCCCCGCCGCGAACCTGGGTGGTATGGTCTCCCTTCACATCCCAGTTGAATCCCACCCGGGGAGAGTACAGCGGATTGGTATTGGGTTTCTGCCCGGTGCTGTATTTTTTCCCGTCACGCCAGGTCAGGGCGTCGGCGTAGGGATTGTCCTGGAACTGGCTTTGGAATACGGGGACGTCAATGCGTAATCCGTAGGTCAGGGTGAAATTCTCCTGTACCCGCCATTTATCCTGGGCAAAAAATCCCAGTTCATAAACTCCTATTTTGGCATAGGGGAAGGATCCGTCTGAAGTGGCAGCATACTGCAGGTTATAGCGGACTGCGGTGGCTGCGCCGTTGATGGCACTGTTGTAAAAGTCCGTCAGGGTATTGAAGCGGTATACACCTTCATAATTGGGCGCAAAACCGTTCTTGAACTTTTTATAATAATCCTGCGTGCCGAAGGAGAGCTCATGACTGCCTTTGTAAACCGTAAAGATATCAGAGAGCTGGTAGATATCGGTGTTAAGCAGGTTGTGGTAAGTAAATGGTTCATATCCGAATGCAGTATAGGACTGCTTGGATCCGTTCATAATATCCACCAGGGGGAAATCGCCGGTGGCCTGGCTGGAGCGGAAATCCCGCAGGGCTGAATAACCCACCTGCAGTTTGTTGTTTGATTTATTGCTGAACCGTGTGTTGAGCTCGGCAATGAGGATGTTAAAATTATTATTAATTGTATAGCCGCTGCCGCTGAAAGGCAGCCCTGTCAGGCTGGGCTGACGACCGCCGCTGGGGGATCCGCTGTTGGAGGCGGCGATATCCCTTAAGGATTTCAGGTAATTGTATTTGATGGTAAAGGTATTGCGGTCATCGATATTCCAGTCGATTTTGGCGGTAATCTTGTCGGATTGCGTCCGGTAGGAATATCCCTGGAATTCTCCGGGATTATAATTATAGGTTTTGATCAAAAACTGCTTGAGGGCATTGAGGGTATCTGCATTGGCTGCAGATACATTAGAGCCGTTGGCCGGATTGCTGGCACTGGAAGCGACCAGACTGGTAGCCGGGTCCTTTCTGCGCTCCTGCTCATAGCTGATGAAGAAAAAGACTTTGTTGGGGATCAGGGCGCCTCCGAGGTTGGCCCCCCACTGATTATAGTTATAAGTCTGGTGTGGCAGCGTATTTCCGTCCACGTTATACCCCTGCAGGCCGGGGGTCTTGATATAGGTATAGACAGAACCCTTGTACTGGTTGGTACCACTGCGGGTCACCGAGTTGATGCCTGCGCCGGAGAAACCACCCTGACGCACATCGTATGGGGAGACATTGACCTGGATCTGTTCAATGGCATCCAGGCTGATGGGCTGGGAATTGGTTTGCCCGCCCAGGGTTCCTGACAGACCAAACGCGTTGTTGAAATTGGCGCCGTCTACAGTCAGGTTGTTGTAGGCACTGCTTCTTCCCCCGAAGCTGAGCCCGTTGGCACTGGGGTCCAGCCGGGTGAAATCCTGCAGGGAACGGTTCAGGGTGGGCAGCCTGTCAATCTGCGCCCGGTTAATGACTTCCTGGCTTCCGTTGTGGCCGTTGTTGAAGACCTTGTCCTGCCGGCTGGAAGTAACCACTACTTCGGTAAGCTGCTTGGATTCTGCATTCATGGAAAAGTCCGCTTTGAAAACCTGGCCGAGCAGCAGCACGATATTTTCCTGTTTTTCTTCGGTGTACCCTACATAGGTAACCGTAACGGTGTAGGGCCCCCCGATACGCAGGTTGGGCAGGTTGAAACGCCCGTCCTTTCGGGTGGTGGTGGTATAACGGGTACCCGTAGGTATATGCAGGGCGGCTACAGTGGCACCTGCCAGCCCTGTCTTTCCATCGGAGACGGTTCCCTGGATTTCAGAGGTGGTCTCCTGCGCAACAAGAAAACAAAAACTCATCACGCACAACGATAACAATAACAGTCGCTTAATCATAATCAAAAGGTTTTTGGTTTGCAAAGAAACAATTAATCTCAAGATCAAAATCAGTGAAAATCATTATGAAATTATGAACACATGGCAGACAGCCGGTACAGACCTGTACGTTGGGAAGCAAAAGGAAATAAGGGGAAATAATTACACGAGAAAATTATTTCTTTTATTTCAGCAGTTTAAAATTGGTACGAATAAATTATATAATTAATTACTAATGTTTATTAGTGCAAATCATCAAATCAGGGTCCTGATAAAAAATCTCAATTATTTTTTTATATCAAAGGCAGCCAGTATTTTATCCATCTTCTGGTTGCCTTCAAAGGTTGTGATTAGGTTTCCTTTGCTGTCATAGAGGGCCAGATAGGGCAGATTCCTGATCCGGTAAAATGGCTGAAGTACATATTTTTCGTCCCGGCCCATTTTTATGTTCGGATGATCGGCGATTCGGTAATAATTGTAGAACTGCTTCATCTCCAAAAAAGGCTGGTAGGTGGCCATTACTATTTCCACCTCTTTGAGTTTATCTATGGATTCAAGCATGTCCTGGGTCTGGTGTTTGCAATGATCGCATTCCGGGCTGAAATACATGATCAGGGTCCGGTGGTGCTTTTTTAGGTCCTCCTTGGTATAATAAGTTGCGCTGTCCACCTTTAGTATCTGAAAGGGTGGTACCGTCGGAAACCGAAGGTAAGGGGCCTGGTCCGGCGGGGTCTGCTGGGCGTGCAGGAACGAACAACTCATCACAAGCAGCAAAAGGATACTTACATTTTTCACGGTTACTTTATTTTTAGTGACTGGGTGCTTTGCCGGACCGGCGAGCATGTGCAAAAATAATGAGATTTTATTTGTTTACCGGCCAACCCCTCCTGGATTGGCATAAAAAAGGCGCGGTGCTGGTGAGATGCCCGGCAAATCTGCAGCCAGGGCCGGCCCGCCCGCTGGCGGAGGGGCGGGGCCAAGGGGAAGCTATTTAGCGAAAACAGGGAAGACCCCGGCCCCTCCAAGCGGCCCAAAAGATCAGCCGGGGGCTCTAATAACGGCAATTCAGCCTTCAGGGATTCCATTTTTGGGTTTGATCTTTGCCGGGTGCCGTTTTTCCATTAGTTTTGCCGCCTTAGAAAAAACACATATTTATGGCAAATACAGCAGATATCAGTCGCGGCATGATTATAAAACTCGATGGGTCCTTATATTCTGTCATTGAATTTGGTGAAAACAAAACAGCCCGGGCTGCAGCCAAGGTCTGGGCAAAACTAAAAGGCGTGGACAATTCACGTTCCATCGAAAAAACCTGGAACAGCGGTGACACCATCTATCCGGTAAGGGTGGAGAAAAAGGCCTACCAGTTCCTCTACAAGGATGACAGCGGATATAATTTCATGGACAATGAGACTTTTGAGCAAATTGCCCTGCAGGAATCCATGGTAGATGCCCCCCAGTTCCTAAAGGATGGCCAGGAAGTCTCCGTGGCCATCAATACGGAAACCGACCTTCCGATGAGTGTGGAACTGCCCGACAAAATTGTGCTGCTGGTTACTTATTCGGAACCCGGTGTCAAAGGGGATACAGCCACCCGGACCTTAAAACAGGCTACCGTGGAAACCGGCGCCACCGTCAATGTACCCCTCTTTGTCAATGAAGGGGAAATGATCCGGGTCAATACCAAGACCGGGGAATACGTGGAAAGAGTGAAATAAATGCGCCCCAAAGGGCTTTATGGAGCCAAAATGCCCAAATTACCCGGGCCCGGACTTTTTCGGGCCTTTTTTTTGGGATGCCTCTTTGTCTCAAAGAGAATAAATCTAATAAATGGCAGTTCAGGTTTTTTCTTATCTTAGCCGCCCATTCACTAACTGTAAATTCATCAATATGGATTTTAAACAGATTCAGGAACTGATCAAAATGATCAATAAGTCGAACATTGGGGAAGTGACCATTGAAGAGAAAGGTTTCAGGCTGACCATCAAACAAAAAGAAGAACCTGTTCAACAGGTCATAGCGGGGACCATGCCTACCCAGCAGGCACCCCAGTTCATACAGGCACCGGCAAGTATGCCCGCACCCGCTGCCCAGCCTGAAAAACCCAAGGCTGCAGAACCGGCCGCAAGCAACCTGGTTACCATCAAAAGCCCCATGATTGGCACATTCTACCGCAGCTCCTCTCCCGACAAACCTCCCTTCATCTCTGTGGGGGATGAGGTGGAAACCGGCAAAGTGGTCTGCATTATCGAGGCCATGAAACTTTTCAACGAAATTGAAAGTGAAATCAAGGGCAAAGTTGTAAAGGTGCTCGTTGAAGATGCCTCTCCCGTAGAATACGACCAGCCCCTGTTCCTGGTAGAACCATTTTAACCTCCAAATATGGAAATTTGAAAAATGTGAAAATGTATAAATCCTTCATTTCCACATAATAAATCATTTTATCCAGAATATTTTAGTGTCTATGTTCAAGAAAATATTAATCGCCAATCGAGGAGAAATAGCCCTTCGGGTCATTAGGACCTGTCGGGAAATGGGCATCAAAACGGTGGCCGTCTATTCCACGGCCGATAAAGACAGCCTGCACGTAAAATTCGCCGATGAAGCGGTCTGTATTGGAAAACCGGCCAGTGCGGATTCTTACCTGAATATTCCCCATATCATGGCTGCCGTAGAAATCACCAATGCAGATGCCGTGCATCCGGGCTATGGATTTCTGGCCGAAAATGCCCGGTTTGCTGAAATATGCGGCGAACACGGCATAAAATTCATCGGACCCACCCCCTCCATGATCAATTCCATGGGAGACAAGATCACCGCCAAGGAAACCATGATTAAGGCGGGCGTCCCTGTAGTGCCAGGGGGAGAGGGGCTCTTGGAAAGCCTGGACCATGCTAAGGGCATGGCCCGTGAAATCGGCTACCCCATCATCTTAAAAGCGACTGCAGGCGGCGGGGGCAAAGGCATGCGGGTGGTTTGGGAAGAGGCCGATATGGAAAAGGCCTTTCACAATGCCAAGGCGGAAGCAGCCGCCTCCTTCAAAAATGACGGCATCTATATTGAGAAATTTGTAGAAGAACCCAGGCATATAGAAATTCAGATTGCCGGTGACCAGTACGGCAGGGTATCCCACCTGAGTGAAAGGGATTGCTCCATACAGCGCCGCCACCAGAAGCTCGTGGAGGAATCACCCTCTCCTTTTATGACGGATGATCTCCGGCGCCGTATGGGAGAGGCCGCTATCAAGGCCGCCTCCGCGATCAATTATGAAAGTGTGGGTACCATCGAATTCCTGGTGGATAAACACCGCAATTTCTATTTCATGGAAATGAATACACGCATCCAGGTAGAGCATTGCGTGACCGAAGAAGTCGTCAACTTTGACCTGATTAAGGAGCAGATCAAGATTGCGGCGGGCGAACCCATCAGCGGACTGAATTACGAGCCGCAGATGTATGCCATCGAATGCCGGATCAATGCCGAGGATCCCTACAACGATTTCCGCCCATCTCCCGGCAAAATAACCACCCTGCACCAGCCGGGTGGTCATGGCATAAGGGTGGATTCCCATGCCTACGCAGGGTATACCATTCCCCCCTATTATGATTCCCTGATTGCCAAAATAATTGCCGTGGCCCGCACCCGGGAAGAGGCAATCAATACCATGCACCGGTCCCTTACCGAATACGTGATTGAGGGCATAAAAACTACCATACCCTTCCATCTCCAGCTGATGAAGGACGAGCGTTTCCGCAGCGGGGATTTCAATACCAAGTTCCTGGAAGGGTTCACCATGATCTGATTGGGGCCACTCTAGGATTAGGCAACCATCAGGGGGCAAACCGTGCCGCCATTTGCTCCATGGAAATGCTTTCGGGGAAAAAAGAGACCAGTCTTTCAATGACGCCCTCCACCAGCGCGTCGGGGCAGGAGGCCCCGGAGGTAATAAGCACCCGCAAAGGCCGGACTGAAGGGAGGAACCCTTCCGTGAGCCTTTCCTGGCGGGCATGAAAGTCATAGTGGAGCACCTCCCTGCCGGAGATTATCTTTTCGCCGGAATTTATAAAATAGGTAGGAAGCCTGGCCTCACACAATTCCACCAGGTGTGAGGTATTGGATGAATTGTACCCTCCCACCACCAGGGCAAGCGCTGCCGGAATCTCCAGTAACCCCTGAACGGCAGTCTGGTTATCGTTGGTGGCGTAGCAGAGGGTATCCCTGGTATCAGCAAAATAGCTTTCCTCTCCCGGGCCCACTGGCCCGAAATGATCCAACATGGTCTTTTTCAGGAAATCTGCGATGGCCTGGGTTTCACTGGCCAGCATGGTCGTCTGGTTAACCACGCCGATACGCCCGAGGTCCCGCCGCGGGTCAAATCCGGGGCTAAACTGACCCTTGAACACCTCGGAAAAAGTAGCCGGGTCTTTTTGACCCCGAATATAGGCTGCCAGTTCGGCGGCCTGTTCCAGGTCACGCACTATGATGGTCGGGGCGCCCCATGAAGCATGGGAAAAGGTGGCCCGGGTTTCCTCATGTCCCGGCTTACCGTGCACCACCACCGTATAATTTTTTTGGGCCAGTTGCTGGGAACGGTTCCACACTTTTTCCACGAAGGGGCAGGTGGTATTGTATTTTTCGGTCTGAATCCCGCGTGTTTTGAGTTTTTCCTCTATGTCCAGGGTGGTTCCAAAAGCCGGAATTATAACGATGTCCTCGGCGGTGAGCTCCTCAAAGGAAATGAGCTGCTTGCCGGATGTATCCTGCAGGAAGGTAACCCCCCTTTCCAGCAGGTCTGCATTTACCTGGGGGTTATGAATCATTTCACTGAGCAGGAAGATCCGCCTGCCAGGATTTTCCTCGATGGTACGAAAGGAAATGTCAATGGCATTTTCTACCCCGTAACAAAACCCGAAATGACGGGCCAAATAAATTTGCAAAACGCCAAAATCAAGCAGGGTGGGAGAGAAATCCTTTTTCATTTTATCTTCCTGCCTGCGCCGGTTCTTCACGGCGCTGATCAGCGGGCTGCGATAGATGATCGGAACATTAAAGGTCTTCATGTATTTATCATTAGGCCCGCGCTCCCCGGACTGCCATGGGTTGGAGACAGGACCCGGGACGGGAGGCAAAGTTAGGGCTTTGGAGGTTTTGGCAAACAGAATAAATCCTATCTTACTGCCCTTAAGTCGATACCATTTATGAGTACAGCATTTACAGCCGCCCACTGGAGCAGCCAGTCCAATATTTACGAAGTCAATTTGCGTCAGTATACGCAGGAGGGCACTTTTCGGGCCTTTGAAGGGCATCTGCCCAGGTTGCGCGACATGGGCATTGAAATATTGTGGTTCATGCCGGTCACCCCCATCAGCCTGGAAAAAAGAAAGGGCTCACTCGGCAGCTATTATGCATGTTCCGATTACTGCGCCGTCAATCCAGAATTTGGAAGTATGGAGGATTTCCGGAGCCTCGTCAGCCAGGCCCACCAACTGGGTTTCCGGGTCATCATTGACTGGGTGGCCAACCATACCGGATGGGACCACCACTGGACCAGGGAACATCCGGAATATTATGCCAGGGACCCTTGGGGTAACTTCACCGAGCGCAACGGATGGGATGATGTCATTGACCTGGATTTCGGCAATTCCGAAATGCGGACCGCCCTGATCGATGCCATGCAATTTTGGATCACCACCTGCGATATAGATGGTTTCCGTTGCGATATGGCCCATCTGGTGCCGCTGGATTTCTGGATACAGGCAAGAAGCACCCTGCAGGCCCCCCGGGAACTGTTCTGGCTGGCAGAATGTGAGGAAATCAGCTACCACCAGGCCTTTGATGCTACCTATACCTGGAAGTGGATGCATCAGACAGAGGCATTTTGCAGGCAGCAGGCCGGCCTTGGTTCCCTCTGGGATACCTTAAAGCAATACGACAGCGCATTTCCCCCCGATGCCCTCCGGGCCTATTACACCTCCAACCACGACGAAAACAGCTGGAACGGCACCGAGTATGAAAAATACGGCGCGCAGGCAGCCTGCCTGGCGGTCTTCAGCTGTTTGTGGAACGGGTTGCCGCTCATTTACAGCGGTCAGGAACTGCCCAACTACAAACGCCTTCAGTTTTTTGACCGGGATCCCATCCAATGGACCGGGCACTGCGCTTTGCACGGTTTTTATAAGGGGCTGCTGGCGCTTCGAAGAAGGAATCCGGCCCTGAGGTCCGGTGATATTCAGGTGAGGACCTATCCCCTGCAGACCACTGCGCCCGAGCAAGTGTTTTCCTTCTGCAGGCAAAACGGGGAACATACCGTGATCGTCCTGCTGAATTTTTCCGCCGGACCCCTGTCTGCAGGGATCCTGGACGGGCAGTGGGGGGGTATCTACAGCAATGCAATGAACGGCCAACAGACCCGCTGGGTGCCGGGACAGGTCGTTGAACTGGATGCCCATGGCTATCTCATACTGGAAAAATAAAATAAGAAGCCGGCTCATTGCAACCATGAGCCGGCTTCTATTATATGATAAACCGGGTCTGCTTATTCGTTGGAGTTAAGCAGCAGCGGGTAAGTAAATGCCCCTTCATAACCGGGATATACACCTTCCAGCTTTATGGATGAGCCTGCGTTGCTTTCCAGTATTTTCTTAAATTCTTCCACAGTGGCTACGTCCTTTCCGTTGGCCTTTAGGATGATGAATCCATCCTCCATCCTGGTCTTGCTGAAGAGACCTTTTTCAGCAATGGACTTCACCACCACGCCTCCTTTTACACCCAGGGTGCCTGCATCCTTTTTGGAAAGGGTCTGCAGATCGGCACCCAGCCGGTCAATCACGGAATTTTTGACGATTTCGGTGGTACCTGTATTGTTGCGCAGGGTAACCGGTACAGTATATTCTTTTCCGTCCCTTTTATAAGTGACACTGATTTTATCACCGGGCCGGTAGGTGGCAATCTGGCCCACCATTTCAGCGGCACTGTTCAGGGTCACCCCGTTGAGTTTGGTGATGATATCCCCTCTTTTGAGGCCGGCCTGGGCCGCGGCCCCTTCGGTGGGCACATCCCTGACATATACCCCTTCCCCGTCCTTAATGCCTTCCTGTTTCTTGATGTCCTCGCTCATGTTATCGGGGGCATAATTGATCCCCAGGTAGGCCCTCTGGGCCGTTCCGTATTTCATCAGGTCACTGACGACCTTCTTGACGATATTGACCGGAATGGTGAAGGAATATCCGGCATAAGAGCCGGTGGGGGAGGCAATGGCAGAATTGATCCCGATCAGCCTGCCGTCGGTACTGATGAGGGGGCCACCGCTGTTGCCGGGATTTACCGCAGCATCAGTCTGGATAAATGATTCAATGGGGGTGGTACTCTGGCGCCGGTTGATGTCCAGGGTCCGTCCCTTGGCGCTGACGATACCTGCCGTTACGGTAGTTTCCAGGGTAAGGGGATATCCCACAGCCAGCACCCATTGGCCCACTTTTACCTCATCTGAATTGGCATAAAGCAGGAAAGGCAGGCCCTTGGCATCAATTTTCACAACGGCCAGGTCACTGCTCGGATCGGTTCCGATGACCCTGGCTTTGAATGATTTTTTATTACTTAAAGTAACCGTGAGTTCATCGGCGCCATCCACCACATGGTTGTTGGTCACAATATATCCGTCTTCACTGATGATAACCCCTGATCCTGAAGCCATTTCCGGCATGGAGCGCGAACGGTCCCCGAAGAAATCATCGGGATCTATGCCAAAAAGGTCGGAAAAGGGATTCCTTTTTGGCAGGTTATTGCTGACCGTGCGGGCGATCTTTGTTTTAATATGCACCGTGGCCGGTATGGCAGCGCTGGCCGCATCCGTGAAATCCACCGGGCCGCCGGATCCGAATTTCTGGCCTTCAAAGAATTTTGCGTAATTGACAGGAATGCCTTTACTGCTGTCCTGGGAATACGAGTAGGTCCCGGGAGTACCCAAATGGGTATAACCCCACATGGTAGCCAGTGCGGTAGAAGCACTGAGGAACACAACTGTTACTATTTGTTTTGCTTTCATGTTACATTGAAATTTAATGAATCTATACTTTCAAATTATATGCCTAATCGACAACAAATTAACGCCAAGCCTCCCTATTTGGTTATTCAGGCCCTTGAGTTTAACAAATAATTTACTAAGGCCTTCGTAGATGGTGTTATCAAATTTACAAAAAGAAATTTTTACAGTCAACACCTGTCAAACATTCATAATTCCAGTAAAAATTGCAGGGTGTCTACCCCGTCGGCATAGTCCCCCAGGGCTGGTTTTTGGGCCCCCCCGAAGGGCGTATACCCCCTTCCCACGATACACTGAAGTTCCGGATTATTTTCCAGCATCCGGGCCACAGCCTCTTGGTTACCGTAATATTCGTAATGTAAAACACTGATGGGCGAAAAAAAGGAGGGGTGCTCCATGAGCAGCACCGATCCGTTGGTCATATAGTAGCCCTTATTGAGGATGGCAAGGGATAACTGGTAATCGTAGTTGTTTTTGTACTTATTGTTATCAGCCAGGAAAGCGTACCTGTTGAAAGTGTCCAGCAGGGGAACGAAATCATAGTTCAGGGGCACGTATATTTTGGTTACGTTCCGGCAGCCAAGCCCATAATAAAGGTATACGTCATCGGCCAGTTTTTCCAGGTCCTCCCGAGACTCCGTACCGTCCAGGACAGCTACCGAAGTCCGGTTGCTGCGGATAATATGGGGATACTTTCCGAAATAGTATTCAAAATAACGGGCAGCATTGTTGGACCCGGTGGCAATATAGGCGTCACAGCCCTTGAGCATGTCGGCAAAAGCAATCTGGTCTTCCTGTTGGGGAATCCTCGCCGACAGCCAGGCAGCCAGGTGCCTGGGCAGCACGGAGTCTTTGGAAGAGGGTTTCAGGGTCTGGCGGTGACCAGTGATGAATGCGCACAGCATGTCATGGAAACCCACCAGCGGCAGATTGCCGGCCAGTACAATGCCCAGGTTTTTAGGCCGGCTGTTTTCCAGGGGTACCAGGTATTTTTCCAACCAGGCCTCCAGCCGCTCCCGGTCCAGGAATTGGGTGGCAATGCTGGAGGCTGATTTTTCAATAAACTCAGGGATAAACCATGGATTTTCCAGAAAGGCCCGGTGCTTTGCGGCCTGCCATTCCGGGTGGTCAGACAACATATAATTTCCCAAATCAGTTAATAATTCAATCCGTTGTTTTAAATTCATAAATCCATTTATATTTGGGTCACAAAAATAACTCTATTCATCCCCTAATTTTGAATTTCTATGGCAATTAAAATAACAGAAGAGTGTATTAACTGCGGAGCCTGTGAGCCAGAATGTCCCAACAACGCTATTTATGAAGGTGGCGTAGAGTGGGCCATTGCTGACGGAACGACCGTAAAAGGCCAATTCACCCTGATGGACGGAACCGTGGTGGATGCCGACCATCGCAATGCTCCCATAAGCGTCGACACCTACTATATAACACCCAATAAATGCACGGAATGTCAGGGTTTTCATGAGGAGCCCCAGTGTGCGGCGGTTTGCCCGGTTGATTGCTGCGTACCGGATGAAATGTACCGGGAAACAGTGGAAGATCTGCTGGCCAAGAAGGCAAAAATGCATATATAGCCAAGTTTCCGCGCCCCGGATCCCTGCCGATATGTCAATCGTATATAATAAGATCGATCTTCCTCCGTTTAATCGTTTTATCTGAGACGTTTAGTTATGGAGCCAATCACAAGCAGGAGTCTTCCCAGGGAAGGTGCAGGCCAGCGTATTATTCAATTGGACGGACTGCGGGGTATCGCTGTGCTGATGGTGGTATTTTTCCATTACTTTTCCATGCAGTATGAGCCGAGAACCAACCTTTCGGGGCTCGAAAGGGTGATGAATGTCATCACCAGTAAAGGTTTCTGCGGGGTGGATCTCTTTTTTGTCCTCTCGGGTTTCTTCATTGGATCCATCCTGCTCAAAAACAGGGGGGCCAGTAAATATTTCAGTGTATTTTATATCCGCCGCTTTTTCAGGATCATTCCCATATTTTACGTGATTCTTGTCATTTATCTCCTGTTGCGGCATAGTCACCTCTATCACCCGAACTCCTTCCTGTTTGAGCCGGCCATACCCATTGGTTATTATTTTGTATTTCTGCAGAATTTCCTGATGGGATTCCGCAACTATTCGGGATCCGGGGCGATAGCCCCCTCCTGGTCATTGGCCGTGGAAGAACAGTTTTATCTGATCATGCCCCTGGTTACCTATTTTTTGAAACCCAGGCAAATATTGTGGTTTATCCTTTTTTGCCTGGTACTGGCGCCTGTGAGCAGACTGTTCATGCACACGGAGACGGCCCAGTATACCTGGCTGATTTCCAGGATGGATACCCTTGCCCTGGGGGTTCTGCTGGCCTACATCATGCAGTTTGAAAAAGCCCGGGATTTTATCTCCAGGAACCTGGTAGCCATAAAATGGGGGTTTTTTGGGCTGATAGGTATCATCCTGCTGCAGTACGCACTGTTTAATTTCTTTTTCCTGAAATTCACCTTCTTCGGTCTTTCCTTTGCCTATATAGTACTGATAGCCCTGTTTTCGGGAAAGGGACTGATATACCAGTTTCTGACCTGGAAATTCTTCCTGAATATGGGCAAGCTTTCCTATTTTATTTACCTCTACCACCAGCTGGTCAACGGACTGCTGCACCAGTTGCTTTTGCACCAGACAACGCCGGTATTGGAGGGCATGTATTCTTACCTGCTTACCGGGGCCGCCTTCCTGCTGACCTGGCTGATGGCCACCCTGTCCTTTACCTATTTTGAGGGGCCTTTAATCAGGTACAGTCATTCCTTTAAATACGGAGACTAGTCAACAGGGCCGGGGTGTGGATAAAACCCATCCCGAAAATTTGGATTTTAGCCATAAAGGGTCTTACCTTAACTTTAATATTATTTCTGGTAACTGTAGCTGTCATGCTACTTCTGATAGGCGGGTGATATTTCCCGTCGTAAAAGGGTGAAGGAGAATATGCCTTCACCTTTCTTATTGGCAGGATATTAACAAACCCTGTACAATAATACGGTCAAGGTTAACTCAATTCCTTTTCGTTTATTTGCCTTAAATTTAATAGCCGAGCATGAAACCCTCCATTGCCTTCGTTACTGGTGGTTATTCCGGTGAATCTGTCATCTCCTACAAGAGTGCCCTGACCATCCTTTCCAATGTGGACAGGGAGGCCTATGATATCTACAAGATTGATATTACACCCAAGGGCTGGTGGTATGAGACCCTGCAGGGAAACAGGTCCCCGGTGGACAGGGAGGATTTCAGCATCACCGATGAAGGGAAAAAAATCCATTTTGACGCGGTGCTGATCGGTATCCACGGAACCCCGGGAGAAGACGGGAAACTGCAGGGATACTTTGACCTGGTCGGACTTCCTTACACTTCCTGCGATGCAGCCACTTCCGCCCTGACCTTCAACAAAAGGTATACCGTGGCCGTGGCCTCCTTTTCGGGCATCCATGTCTCCAAATCGGTCTTGCTCATTGAAGGAAAAATGGGGGATGCCGGAGAAGTCGCTTCCCAGCTGAAATTCCCTGTATTTGTAAAACCAAACAACGGAGGGTCGAGCATTGGCATGTCCAAAGTGCTGTTCCCCGATGACCTGGAATCAGCCATTGCAAAGGCTTTCAGGGAAGACAGCCAGGTGCTGGTGGAGGAATTCATCAGCGGACGGGAGTTTACCATTGGCGTATTTCGTTCTGAGGGACAAATTATTACCCTGCCCATCACGGAGATAAAGACCAACAAGGAATTCTTTGACTTCGAAGCCAAATATACACCTGGATTTACCGATGAAATCACCCCGGCGCTACTGGACAGGGAAATGGAATCCAGTATCCGGGCCGCTGCCAGGAAAGTCTATCAGGTATTCAATTGCAGCGGGGTAGTGAGAATTGATTTTATATTTGATGAAAAAAGAGGGGAGCCCTGTATGTTGGAGATCAACACGGTCCCCGGGCAAAGTGAGGCCAGCATTGTTCCCCAGCAGGTCAGGGCCATGGGCTGGACGCTGAAACAGTTTTATTCGGCGCTCATCGAAGAGGCGCTGTCCCGCAGGCAGCCAGTGTAAAGTCAAAGTCCCCCGGGCGGCTGGACAAAAAACGGTAGGGCGGTCTGGGAAGACGCACCTTTGCCGGTACAGCAGCCCTTGAGCTAAATAGAATCGCATGAAAAAATCATTATTGTTTTTATTACTGGCTTTGCTGGCCCTGGCCCCCCGGGCCCAACAGTTCTTTTATATCCAGCCGGGTACTGCAGCTGAGCCGACCCTTCGGCAGCAATTGCTGGGGCGCGCCCAGTTTATTTCGGAGGTGCCCTGCTCCTCTGATTATACGATACTCTCGGCCTCTGAAGCGGGAACCAGCCCCGGGGTGACCACCCTGAGCATCCTGGTGGTGGATACCGCAACCCGGCGCACGCTGTTTGAAACCCGGGAAGATTATCCTGCAGCGTGGTTGGGGGTTCGCCCCCCTGTCCGCCTGGTCCTGGCCTTCAGCACCCTGGTTGAAAAAAATATGGATCAGATACTGCTCCGGATCCGGCAGGCCCGGTTTGGAGGTATGGCAACGCCCCATTGGATTAAAAAGGACAAGACATGAGGCCTGGCCAGGGTACCCCTGGGCGCAATGGGGATATAGGGGTATTATTTTGTATCTTTCTCGTCATCATAAAAACTGATATGTGTTTAAATTCATAACAGGCAGGCCGCTTTGGGTAAATATATTGGCAGGAATGGTCATCGTATTGCTGTTGTTGCTGGTCTTTCTGGGATCACTGGACCTGCTGACCCGTCATGGAAAGGTCCTGAAGATACCATCGGTAACTGGCCAGTCCTTTGCCGAAGCCAAAAAAACCCTGGAATCCCAGGGTTTCGACGTGCAGATCCAGGATTCAACCTATAATGATACCGTTCCCCCCCTGCAGGTGGTCAAGCAGTTTCCCGAGGCGGACAACCTGGTGAAAGTAAACCGCACGGTGTATGTCACCATCAACCGCTCGGTGGCCCCGATGATTGAAATGCCCAATCTGATCAGCATGACCTTCCGGAATGCGGAAATGGTGATTCACCATTACGGGCTTCAGTTGGAGGATACCATCTTTAAGCCGGATTTTGCCAAAAATTCGGTACTTGACCAGTTGTACAACGGACAAAGCATCAAACCAGGCACTAAGATCCAGCAGGGCAATAAAATCACCCTGGTCCTGGGCAGCGGTATCGGGGGCAGTCAGTTCATGGTGCCTGGACTGATCGGACTCACCTATCGGGAGGCCTTGGTGGAACTGGAAGCAGGGCGGCTGGTGCCGGGAGCTATCGTCCCGGACAATGATGTGAGGGACACACTCGATGCCTTTGTTTACCGGCAGAATCCGGGAAGATATGGTGAGGACAGGAGTCCCAACCGGATCCGGCAGGGCCAGAGCATCGATCTTTGGCTGAGTGTGAAAAAACCGGTATTGCCGGTGGATTCATCCCTGGACAGACAGCCGGCGATTAACCAGTAATCACATATAGAAAATAAAAAACGTATGCAAACCATTACCGTAGAGGCTTTAAAGGCGAGACTGGATGCCGGGGAACAACTCCATGTCGTGGATGTAAGGGAACCCCATGAACACGCAGAATTCAACATCGGGGGCCAACTCATTCCCCTGGGCAAAATACAGACCATGCAGGTCGATGAACTCGAAGACCTGAAGGATAAGGAACTCATTGTATACTGCAGAAGCGGCAACAGGAGTGGACAGGCCTGCCTGATACTGGATACGCTTGGTTTTAAAAATACGGTGAATGTGGTAGGCGGCATGCTGGCCTGGCAGGAAAAATATGGTTCTGCCCGATAGCAGGCAGTTATCCACGGGGACAAACAGGACGGGTATCCGTCTATAGTCCTAGGGATTGCTGATCCGGACCAGCCGGACATTGATATTCTCACTGGCTGATTTCAATATAAAAGGATAAAGGGGGTCATTGAGTATCCAGAACTTTTTCCTCCCATTGGTCGACACGATGTAAATAGCATCCAGTTCCCTGCCATCCAGCAGGACAGCCTGGCCGGGCGGGGGATCGGTCAGCGTATAGGTGATTCCTCCATAGGAAGCCGATTTTCGTTCTTTCAATGTCCTGATGAACTGTCTGGAAAAGCAGTGGTCCGTCTTGTCATCCGACAATACATATAACAGGGAGCCGTCTGACTTGGAGGTCGGCTGTTCATTGGGGGTCTTCATCCTGCTGCCGGATTCCATCCCTTTTTTGGTGATGACGGTCCTGACCAATTGAATTTTACCTTTAAAAGGGATGGAATCGACCAGGGATAGTCCGCCATGGTCGGTCGACAGAATCTCTCCTGCGACATTGAGGTCATCACCTGCCTTGCCGGAAAAGTTAAATTCAAACTGGGTTCCGGCCTTTATTTCAGGAAGGTATTTTTCACTGGAGTCCTGGGCATAAAGCACCGCTACGGGAGAGGCACATAGCAGGCAGATCAATAACTTTTTCATTCCCTGTAAACGAAAATCCGGTCGCCAGCGTATATGTATGGCTCCACAATTCTTGCCTGCTCCCGTTATTTTCTGCCTAAAGCAAAGACTATTTCAGGTACTTATCATACCATGCCAGGTACCTTTCCAGCCTGTCGTTCAGGTAGGAGGGCGTAGTAAGGCCGTGGAACTGACCCGGGTATACAATCAGTTCACAGGGGATACCCAGGGTTCGGAGGGCCTGGTACATCTGTTCCGAGCCTGCAGTAGGTACGTTAAAGTCCTTTTCCCCGCTCATAAAAAGGGTGGGGGTTTTGATCTTATCGGCTGTAAGGAGGGGGTAGGAGATTTTCAGGTAGCCCTGGATGTTTTTCCAGGGAGCTCCTATTTCATGGTTATACTGGTTGATATACTGATCTACCCCATAGAGGGACAGGGTAAAGCCGGTGCCGGCACCGCTGCAGGCGGCCTTGAACCGGTTATCTGAAGCAATCAGGTAGTCGGTCAGAATGCCGCCATAACTCCAGCCGCCCACCCCCAGGGCCGCCGGGTTCGCGATACCCTGTTTAACCAGGTAATCCACGGCACCGTGCAGGTCAATGACCTCCTTGTGTCCCCAGTCGGCGGAAATGGTTTTACAAAATTCAAGTCCCCGGCCATTGCTTCCCCGGTAATTTACTGCTGCCACCGCATATCCGCCCGAAGCCAGTACCTGGCGGGTAAAATCAAATCCATAGTCATCCTGTCCAACCGGTCCGCCATGGATAAAAAGAATCAGCGGAAGACGGGCGCCGGGCTGGGACAGGGCTGGCCGGTATAGTATTCCGGAAACAGCCGTACCGTCCGCACTCCGGGAAGTGAAGCCTTCCACCGTGGCCAGGGTGACCCGGCTTAAAAAAGCATCGGAATGGCTGGTCAGTTTCCTGGTTTTGCCGTTTTCCAGCATATATATTTCCGAAGGGGTATGCGGGTCGCTCATGATTACCAGCCAGCTCCCGGCGGAGGCGGCCTCCAGGGTGCTGAAACTGCGCTGCCCGTCTGCCACCCGGCTGATTTCACCTCCCGGAATCCGGAAACTTCCTACATACCGCTGCCTGTCATCGGTGATAAGGGCTGTAATGGACATGCCATCCTTTGACCAGCGGGGATTGGAAACCGGCCGGTCCAATCCCAGGGAAAGCAGCCTGGGCTCTCCGCCGCTGGCGGGGAGGAGGGCGAGCACCGGCTGATCATACATGATATAATCCTCACTGCTGGTGGACCGGGTATAGGCGATCCATTTACCATCCGGGCTCCATTGCGGGGAATTATCTGATCCTGTCCAGCTGGTGAGCCGCATGATGGGTGCTCCCGGCCTGGGCTCCACCAGGAAGATATCCGAATTCTGGTTTTTGTCCGGGTCTTCTGTCCGGTTGCTTACAAAAGCAATCTGTGTACCCTGGGGGTTCCAGACCGCTGAACCATCGTCGTAATTGCCCCGGGTAAGGGTATCGATTTTTTTGGTTTCCACATCCAGCAGATACAGATGGGTAAACAGTTTCTGGAAACGATACCCGGAAACATCCTCCTTAAAATGATACCGGTCTATGACATAGGGTTTGGTGGTCTTGATCTTGGAACTGTCTTCCCGCTCCTGGTCCGTCAGGGTTAACAGCAGCTTTTTGGCATCCGGGCTCCAGGCATAATCATTGACTCCTCCCTTGATATCGGTGAGTTTTTTGCCTTCCCCTCCGCGCCTGTCCATCAGCCACACCTGACTGCCTTTGGCATCCTGCCTGCCGGACAGAAAGGCCAGGTATTTCCCATCCGGACTCCACCGGGGCCTGCTCTCCCCTTCGGGGCTCGAAGTCATCTGTATGTCCTGGGAACCATCCCGGCTGACCATCCAAATGGACGCATGGCGCCTGTCTTTAATGGAATCGATGGTGCTTACCGTATAGGCGATCCAGTTACCATCCGGGGAAATCTGCGCGTCGCCGACGGAGGGCAGGGCGTAGAGATCGGAAGGCTTCAATGGACGCGGAGGGGCGGGCTGGGCTGTTAATTGGAGGCAAAGCAGCAAGGCGGGCAACAGGGATATACAAGCAGATTTCATAAACTATATAGGTATGTTCTTAAAAATAGGGAAAATTCAGCAAGGAGGGACTTTTGTGGAAGGCTTGTTTTAGCGCCTGTTCAAATACCACTGGCCGGAGCTCAAAAAAAAAGGAGGCTAATAATTTGTTCGTACGAAAAAATTCCTACCTTTAATCCATGAAACAGGAAAAAAAGGAAAACCAGGGTAAACCCGAACCCACCAGGTCGGAACTGGAAATTCTCCAGGTATTATGGCAATACGGTCCTTCTACGGTAAGGTTTGTCAATGATAAACTCAATGAACAAAAAAGGACCGTGCAGTATACATCCACCCTCAAGCTCATGCAGATCATGGCTGAAAAGAAAATACTCAAAAGGGATGAGACCAACATGAAGCATATTTATATGCCGGCTGTGGAGGAACAAAAAACCAAGGGCCTGTTGCTGGACCGTTTTGTAGAATCCATGTACAACGGCTCTGCAGGATCCCTGGTCCTGCAGCTGCTCGGGAACGGGAAAACCTCCAAAAAGGAATTAGAGGCCATCAAGAAACTGCTTGACAGCCTGGACAAGAAATAATACCGATAAAACCATTCATATGTATTTCATCAATGACCAAACAGCGCAGGCGATCAGCCGGACCCTGCTTCATTCCATCTGGCAGGGGTTGTTGCTTTCCCTGGGCAGCGCCCTGGTAATTCTCCTTACGCGCAGATCCACTGCCGCATTGAGGTATAATCTGCTCGCGGGGCTTTTCCTGCTTTTCCTGCTCTCGGTTGGCATCACCTTTTCGGTAGAGTATGAAACCTCTTTCCCTGATTCGGGATGGTCCGCCGGGCCTCAGGCTGTTTTGGCTAGTCCCCAGGCAGCTGTCCCCCTGGATATGGTTATTCAGCAGGGGCCCTTCCTGCAGGGGCAAATTCAGTGGTTGACCGATATATGTAACAGGCATGCCTACCTGATCGTAATGATCTGGCTCCTCATCCTGGGAGTCCACAGCTTCAGGCTGCTGGCCAGTGCCCTCTACATTCACCGGCTCAGGAATCACAGGATACAGGCGCCTTCCGGCCATTGGAAGCAAAAAATAAGAGATCTTGCCCAAAGGCTTCATATTACCCGGGAAGTAAACCTGTTTTCCTCCGGACTCGTGAAGGTGCCCATGATGGTTGGCATCATCAAACCGGTGATTTTATTTCCTGCCAGCCTGCTTTCGCAACTGCCAGCCGCCCAGGTGGAGGCGGTATTGCTTCATGAGCTTGCCCATGTCAGGCGCCAGGATTACGTGGTCAACCTGCTTCAGAATCTGGCAGAAATCATTTTCTTTTTTAATCCCGGGCTGCTGTGGGTTTCCTCACTGATCAGGGAGGAAAGGGAGAATTGCTGCGATGATATTGCCATCGGACAGTCCGGCAATAAGAAGGATTTTATAGAGGCCCTGGTATCCTTCCAGCAATATCACCTGGCGGCCCCCAGCATGGCCATTGCCTTTCCCGGGAAAAAGAACCACCTGCTTAACCGCGTCCACCGAATTATAACAAGTCATAACAAAACACTCAATAACATGGAAAAAATATCAATTGCTGCAGGTGTGTTAACCATCTGCCTGCTCACCCTGGCCTTCCGGCAGACCTCCGGCATCCCGGAGGTCAAAGCGCCCCAGGGGCAAACTCCCAAATCACCTGCCACCCTTACCCGTGATACACTGCCCGAGGAAGCATCATCCCGGGCACAGGCACCCCAAACCATCCGCGGACTCATTAATGGCAAACAATACGAGGCGATCCTCCAGGATCATAACCTGACGGCGCTTTGGGTCAATGGTAAAAATATCCCCGAAAAAAAATGGGGTTCCCATGTGCGGGCCATCAGTACCCTGCTGGCTTCCTCCTATGAAGACCAGTCGCAGAGACTGGCTCAAAAAATAGACATGGAAATGGCCCAGACAGATTTAGCCCACCAGGAGGAAGCGCTCAACCATGAAATGGAGGCCTTCAAACTCCAACAGGAAGCCATGGCAGACTCCCGGCAGGCGGACCAGCTCAGAAAGAAGGAGGATGAATGGATGCAGGAGCGGCAGAAAATGGAACGGCAGCAACTCGCTGACCTGGATCAGGGGACTCCAACCGACCGGCTCAGGCTGGAAATGGAATCCCACCTGCTAGCCATCAAAGAACTGCAAAAGGCCATAGAGGTGCAATCCAGGTCCCTTAATGATAAGGACCTCAAAAATCGTTTACTCGCGCTGCAGAAAAAGCAGGCGGAACTCACGGCCCTGCAGGGCAGTTTGATGCATGCAAAAATGTCGCAGGACCAAATGTCCCGGGCGGAGCTCCTGAAAATAAAAGCCGAAATGGCCGAAATGGGGAGATTAGCCGACATGGATGCCAGGAGGGCCGATGATTTCCGGGTTGGGCATCCCATCCCTCCCCAGGTGGTCGTATCACCGGGGTATCCCTTTCCAGCAACTCCGTCTGCAGATATAGATGCGGTTATACCCCCGCCGCCGGCACCCCTCATCGAACAGAGCAAACCCATTGCCGACATCATCGGGGACCTGAAAGCTGAACACATCATCAGCAATGGGGAGGACCTTTCTTTTACATTGAACAACGATAAACTGGAAGTAAACGGCATTGTCCAGCCGGCAGCCATTTTTTCCAGGCTGAAATCCAAATATATAAAAGGGTCCAAAGACCATGTGATCTATTCTTCCCACAACGGATCCACCAGCGCAGATGTATACGTGAATAATGACAAATAGCGCTTCGGTATCCTACACGACGCAGGCGCCCTGTAACCCGCCGGCCTGGCTGGTCAGGGCGCCTGCTCTTTTAATTATAACCTGATATTTACCGCAATTAGGAAATTGGTACTTGCCATCGGGAACAGGAAGTTCTCTGTAACCAGCCTGCCACCATATAGGTAACTGTAGGTATATCCGTTGGGGGCATATTTTTTGTCAAACAGGTTATTGACCTGCAGGACCAAACGCATGTCCTTCCATGACTTGCCCGTGAGGGTATAGGATAACCTTAGGTTTTCCACGTAGTAGCCATCCAGCTTCCGGTCCTCATGCTGGGCATTGTCCAAGTATTCCTTGCTGACATATTTACCCATCAGGCTGACCTCCGCATGGCGGAAGGGCAGGATATTAAGGGTACTCGCGCTCACCAGTTCCGGTGAAAAGGCAATATCCGTCTGGTGGTAGGAATAGGACTTTTGTCCTCCGTTGTCATAATCATCAATATATTCAGTGTAGTTTTTCACTTTGTTGGAACTGAGGGAGAGATTGGCCCCTGCACTGAGCCAGTCGGTCAACTGAACACTGCCTTGCAGCTCAGCACCCAGCCGGTAGCTGTCGGGTATATTGATGCGGGTATATTCCCCGACATCATTGATCTTGCCATTCAGTACCAGCTGGTTGCGGTAGATCATATAATAACCCGTGATGCTCCAGGAATAACGGTGGTTTTTTTGCTCCAGGTTCAATTCGATGTCATGCAGTGTCTCAGCCCTGGGTTGCTGCTGCTGGCTCGCTTCAAAATCCCCCCGGTTGGGCTCATGGTTGGACTGTGCATAGGAAAGCCCTGCCTGCCAGGACGCTTTTGAATAGCTGATCCCTGCCTTGGGATTAAAGAAAAGGTATTGCCTGGAAATATACAGGGAAGGGTTGTCTTCAAATCCGTTGATGTGGTAATGTATAGCACGCAACTGCAGATCTGCGTAGGCCGTCCAGTATTCACCCAGCTGCTGCTGGATTTTTCCGTAAACATTGAAATCCGTTTTATCTGCCGGTGTGTGGTAATACTGATAATGGTCTGCCACCCCGCCGTTGGAAGCCCAGTTGATGATGCCATAGTGCTTGCCATCGTAGCGGTCCCAGCCTCCTCCCAGCGTGAACTGGGTACCCTTATTACGGTATTGTAGAGAATATATGCCGCCATAGAAATAATTACTCAGCCAGCGCTGCCGGATGAAATCGGAGCTGAGCAAAGTATCCTTTCCCCGTATCACCGGCGCAAGGTTATAGGAGGCGTAGCTATCCTGGTTCCTGAATTCTTCATAATAACCATAGCCGCGGGTGAGGAAGCCGGCCAGGTTCAGCGAAATGTGGGGGTTGACCTGGTGATTGAAAAAAAGCTGGTAATGATTCTGCCAGTAGTTATCCGTCTGGTTAGAATAGGTGAAATAATTGTAGGTCCTGTTCCCTGAGTTATACAGGTTCAGCGAATCAGCCTGGGTGAAATACAGGGAACCCACATTATCGGAATAATGCTGGTCAAGCCCCTGGCGGTCCCCGTTGAGTTTGGCTTCGGGTATGCCATTCCAGGCCTGGTATGTTTTTTCAGTGCCTGCAATCAGATTAAAGCGCAGGGACGACTTTTTGGAGTAATAGGCGGCACTCAAAAAACAGGATTTCAGGTCACTGGTGGCGCGGTCAATATAGCCGTCGCTGCTTATCCGGGACAGGCGGGCATCCACGGTAAAATGACCATTGAGCAGGCCGGACCCTACCTTGATGGTATTTTTCCAGGTATTGAATGACCCATAGCTGTTGTTGAATTCCGCATAAGGCTTTTCATTGAATTCATTGGTGGAAAAATTAATGCTGGCTCCGAAGGCCCCCGCCCCATTGGAGGAAGTGCCCACGCCCCGCTGGATCTGAACACTGCTGACCGAAGAAGCGAAATCGGGGAGATCTACAAAATAAATGGACTGGTCCTCGGCATCGTTGTAGGGAATTCCGTTGAGGGTCATATTGACGCGGGTGGCATCGGTCCCCCGGATATAGAACCCTGTATAACCCACGCCGTTGCCCGCATCGGAATTAATGACTACCGAGGGTGTCTGGTTCAGCAGGAAAGGCAGGTCCTGACCCAGGTTCATCTTTTCAATTTCTTCCCGGCTGAGATTGGTTTTGGTGAAGGGCGCTTTTTCACCGGCCCGCAGGGCCTTTACCTCGATGGGCTGCAGAAATAGTTCCATTTCCTCCAGTAATATCGTCAAAGGCCCCCTCTCTAAGCTGACCCGGGTTTCAAAGGGCTTGTAGCCGATACAGGTAACCTTCATCCGGTAAAGCCCCGGCAAGGTTTTTTTTAGCTGGAAAAACCCGGAGGAATTGGTAAGGGTGGATTCGATGCCGGGTACTTCAATGGTGGCACCCGCTACCGGCAGGCCGGACCGGGCTTCCCGCACAGTCCCGCTGGCGGGTTGCTGGGCGATGGAAAACAAACACATGGCGAAAAAGCAGATCCCCAAAAGCAATTTTTTCATTTACTGAAATTTTAAATGGTTTCCGGCTGAAGCCGCTGCCCGTTTTCCGGCTGTTCATGCCGAAGGTTCCGGGGTCAGAAGGAGCCGGTATAAAATTGATTTTTAAGGAAATGCTGCGGAAGTGAGGAGGAATTATAATGCTTTGACCACCTTCCCTGCGCAGGCATTACCCTGATCAGGTTCTACGGGTATTATCTCAGCCTCCCGCCAACAGGCGGGAAAGCACCCCGAGGAATCTGAGAACGGCCAGCTGCGATTGCTAGATTTGGCAGCTGACGGGTACAAAGATACTATAAAAGGTATTTGGCCTGTAACATTTTGCGGCCTGATTCGTCTAAGTAAGGCTGGCTGTGTTAAACAGGGGATGCAACATGTCTTTTATTAAACCGTCTTTTCAAAAATTAGATTTTATGAAACAAATATCATTCATGTCCTTTTTGCTTCTGTTAGGTTTCTTCACTTTCTCCCAGGATGGCAGGGTGATCAATGATCCCCATGCCGAAAAACGAAATGTCCAGGGATTTCACGCCATTCGCATATCCAGCGGTATTGACCTTTACCTGAGCCAGGGTGAGGAAGCCGTTGCGGTAAGTGCCTCGGATCCCGACACTAAGAACCGCATCCGCACTGAAGTGGTGGATGGCGTGCTCAAAATATATATGGAAAACAGCGGGTTGCACTGGAGTTGGGGTAATAAAAAACTCAGGGCCTATGTTTCAGCCAGGAATCTTGACCAGCTGACCGCCTCCGGCGGTTCTGACGTGTTTTTGCAGGGTACCATTAAGTTGGAAACCCTGGCGGTCTCCCTGTCCGGGGGCAGTGATTTTAAGGGCCAGGTGGATATCAGGACCCTGTCCCTGCACCAAAGCGGCGGCTCAGATGTGAACATCAGCGGTGTGGCAGGCAGCCTGAAAGTGGATGCCAGCGGAGGCAGCGACCTGCACGGATATGATTTGTCCACGGAAACCTGCGACATTGAGGCCAGCGGAGGCAGCGATGCCCGCATCACCGTCAACAAGGAACTTTCAGTCAGCGCCAGTGGAGGCAGTGATGTCCATTACAAGGGTTCCGGCGTTATCAGAAATATGCATACCAGCGGATCCAGCAGCATTACCAGGAAAGGATAATAAAATTTACCCAAACCAAGGTCTTTACAAACTCAGCTCATGAAAAAAATTATTTTTGCCATTACAGTCCTTTTATCCGTTCTTTCCCTGGCCGCCCAGAACAAAGTCATTAACGACCCCAACGCGGAGGTCCGCCCTGTCAGGGATTTCCACGCCATCAGCGTAGCCACCGGAATAAAATTGCTGCTTACACAGGGCACGGAAGACAAAATCGTAGTGAGCGCGGAAAAAACAGCCTACCGTGACCGGATAAAAACCGAAATTGTGGACGGGGTATTAAAGATTTATTACGAAAACGACCATGACTGGTTTTCAGGAGACAATAGCAACAAGAATTTAAAAGTCTACGTATCCTGCAAAACGCTGGATGCCCTGCATGCATCATCGGGTGCCAGGGTAGTAGTGGATGGAACCATCAAATCATCCAGACTTGACCTTTCTTTTTCCAGCGGAGCCGGATTTAAGGGAGATATTGCAGTAAATGACCTGACCCTTTCGCAAAGCAGCGGAGCAAGTTCAGAAATCAGCGGGACCGCCCTTAATGTGAGCGCCGCGTCGAGCAGCGGTAGTGAAATAAAGGCCTTTGGGCTTCATTCAGACCATTGCGATGCCCATGTCAGCAGCGGGGGCAGCATCCAGGTATCCGTGGACAAGGATCTGAAGGCGCATGCCAGCAGCGGGGGCCATATACGCTACAAAGGAAACGGGATGATCAGCAGCGTTAGCACCAGCAGCGGTGGAAAGGTTTCCAAAGAGTGATTACAAATAATAAAATACCTAACATGAAAAGTCTCATAGTTTGGATATGCGCTCTGATGCTGCTCGGCGGTGCATCAGCCCAAAAAAGGATCATACAGGACCCCCATGCCCAGGTGCGCAGTGTGACGGGATTTCACGCCATTGAAGTGTCGAGCGCGGTTGACCTTTACCTCAGCCAGGGTGAGGAAGAGGCGTTGGCTGTTAGTGCGTCCGATGCCAGTGACCTGGAGCATATGGAGACCATTGTGGAAAGCGGGGTCCTCAAAATCAGGATCGTCCATACGGGCGGCATCCGGTTTAATATTGGAAACAAGCACTTCAAAGCCTATGTATCCTTCAAGTCCCTTGACAGGCTTTCTGCCTCAGGATCCAGTGATGTATACGTAGACGGGGCCATCACAGGCGGCGCACTGGAGATTCATTTGTCAGGATCCAGTGATTTTAAAGGCGCGGTGAAGGTCCAGGACCTGACCATGCACCAGAGCGGTTCTTCCGATGCCTCCATCACCGGGGAAGCAACCAATATCCATATCGAATTGAGCGGCGCCAGTGATCTGAAAGGCTACGGGCTGGTAGTGGAAAACTGTACAGCCCGGGCATCGGGATCCTCCGATATCCGCCTGACGGTCAACAAAGAACTCAACGCCCAAGTCAGCGGTTCCAGCGACTTTTATTACAAAGGAACGGCAGTCATCAAGGACCTGCATTCCAGCGGGTCCAGCAGTGTTTCCAGGAAAGACTAGGGCAAAAAAAGGTATTCATCACCTGGTGTCCAGCCGGGGATGGGGGGCCAGCAGGGGCGTCAGCTCCTCATTGCCGGAAGTTTTCCCCGGATGGGACCAAACACGACTAATTGACTGCATATCAAAGGGTAATTGTGGGATTTCAGGTTTTTTTAGCTGTGATTTAATCATTTATTTGGACCATACCGTGATTCATGTTACTTTTGCCACCCACATCGCGAAGTAGAGCAGCGGTAGCTCGTCGGGCTCATAACCCGAAGGTCGGAGGTTCGAACCCTCCCTTCGCAACTCAAAGGGCCTCATGGAGGCCTTTTTTATTTTATACCTTTGCCAAGAATTTTATGAAAGTTGGTTTTGTAAGCATATTTGGGAAACCCAACGCGGGTAAAAGCACCCTCCTGAACACCCTCATGGGGGAAAAGCTGGCTATTGTTTCCCCCAAAGTGCAGACTACCCGTCACCGGATCAAGGGGATTCTGACAGAAAAGGACTACCAGATCATTTTTTCGGATACCCCGGGCATCATAGAACCCAGGTACAAACTCCATGAGAAAATGATGCAGGTAGTCAAAAATTCCCTGGAAGATGCCGACGTGGCCCTGCTGATGGTGGATATATCAGAGGACTGGCAGGAAAATGATGCCTTATTCAGTGCACTCCATCTCAAATCGCCGGCCCTGGTGGTAATCAATAAGGTAGAGGGTAAATACCAGGACAAAGCCCAGGAAGCCATCCGGTTTTTCAGCGAAAAGAAATACTGCCGCAAAGCCATTTGTATCTCCGCTTTAAAAAAACAGCACATTGAT
Organism: uncultured Bacteroidota bacterium; assembly: GCA_903906365.1. Lineage (GTDB taxonomy): Bacteria > Bacteroidota > Bacteroidia > Chitinophagales > Chitinophagaceae > Puia. The sequence continues at coordinate 88,252 of CAIVKC010000041.1, forward strand.
GTGCTGATGGAAACCCTGCTTTCCATGCTTGCCGAAGGGGAGCCGTTCTTCGATGGGGACGACCTGACGGACCTTCCCACCAAATTTTTTGTGGGGGAAATGATTCGGGAAAAAATCTTTTATCTCTACGAGGAAGAAATTCCCTATCATACTACGGTACTGGTGCAGGAATTCAAGGAGAAAACGACACTCATTAAAATCAGGGCCGATATCATCGTACACCGGGAAACCCAGAAGGGAATTATCCTGGGGGAGCGGGGTCAGATGATCAAGAAACTGGGTACCGAAGCCAGAAAGGACATCGAGGCCTTTCTCGGCCAAAAGGTCTTCTTGGAGCTGTTCGTGAAAGTGAGGCCAAAATGGAGGGACAACGATGTGCATTTGAAAGAATACGGTTATAATTAATATAAAGTCAACCAATTTATTATGTCAGGATTTACAGTAGCCATCGTGGGAAGGCCCAATGTGGGGAAGAGTACCTTTTTCAACAGGATGCTCGAGCAGCGCAAGGCCATTGTCGATGATGAAAGCGGGGTGACCAGGGATCGCCAGTATGGGATTACCGACTGGAACGGGAAGTCCTTCAACGTGGTCGATACCGGAGGCTTTGTACCGCAGAGCGAGGATATATTTGAAAGAGAGATCAAAAAGCAGGTGCTCATTGCCCTGGAAGAAGCGGATGCCATCATTTTCATGGTTGATACGGCTACCGGGATAACGGATCTGGATGAGGCCATGGCCGATGTGTTGCGGCGCTCCACCAAGCCGGTTTTCCTGGCGGTCAATAAGGTCGACAACGGGGAAAGGCTTCTGGAGGCCACCGAATTTTACAGCCTGGGATTTGACAATATATTTTTCATCTCCTCGATGACCGGAAGTGGCACCGGGGAATTGCTGGATGCGGTGGCAGAGCTGATCAAAGAGGAGGATAAGGCCGTGGCTGACGGGGCCGAACTCCCCAAATTTGCCATCATCGGCCAGCCCAATGTCGGAAAATCTTCCCTGCTCAATGCCCTGGTAGGGCAGGAGCGTACCATTGTCAGTGAAATTGCCGGAACCACCCGAGACACCATTCACACCCATTATAATTTATTCCAGAAGGAATTTATTCTGATCGATACAGCCGGAATTCGCCGAAAGACCAAGGTGCATGAAGACCTTGAATTCTATTCGGTCATCCGCGCCATCAATGCGATGGATGAAGCCGATGTCTGCCTGCTGGTCCTGGATGCCTCCAAGGGAATTACGGCTCAGGATCTCAACATCTTCAGCCTGGCGGTCAAAAAAGGCAAGGGCATCGTGGTGCTTGTCAATAAATGGGATCTCATGGCCAAAGAAACCAATACCTCCCGGGACTATGAAAAGGAGCTCAAAAAGCGGTTTGCCCCCTTCAATGACCTGCCTATCCTGTTTATTTCAGCTACCGAGAAAACGCGCATTTTCAAAGTCATTGAAGTAGCACTTGAAGTTTATGAAAACCGGCATCGCAGGATACCTACCTCCCAACTGAACGAAGTGATGCTCAAAGCGGTGGAATCTTACCATGCACCGGTGGTCAGGGGAAATGCCGTCAAAATAAAGTTTGTTACACAGCTGCCCACTGCCGTGCCCAGCTTTGCCTTCTTTTGCAATTACCCCGACGATGTCAAGCAGCCTTATAAAAACTATCTGGAAAATAAACTCAGGGAGCATTTTACATTCAAGGGGGTGCCCATCAGGATCTTTTTCCGCAAGAAATAGAAGCTCCTGAGGCAGCTGACCGGTGAAAGGCAATGCATGGCTTCCGGGAGTTTTTTTGGCCGCTGCGCCCCATAAAAAACTGCAAACAAATAGTCTGATGAAAAAGCTCCTTACCGTCCTGCTCGTTACCGGCACCATGACCGCCTGCGGCAATTCCACTGATTCTGCCGCCAGCAAAATCGATTCAACGGCCAAAACAGTGGATTCCGCGGTCAAGGCAACCCTGGATAGTGTAAAGTCAACCGTTGACAGCACCGTTCAGAAAATGGATTCAGCCGCCAAAGCCCTGAGGGATACCCTGAAATCAAAGGCTGCTGCATTAAAGGAGAAAGCCGAACAGGCTATAAAGAAGTAATCCTTATTTGAAAGTGATATAAGACAGTTCCCTGCCGGGAAAAGTCATGACCTGCTGGGATCTGCTCCAATCCCTTTACCTGATTTTCTGCAGAAGGCTGTCAGCCATTTTTCTGAATTGCCTGAGTGATTCGATTTCCTGTTTAATGAAGCCATTATCCTGCAGGGAACCGGTGACCGCATTCATTTCCTCCTGGTTCTGGTAAACCATACGACGAAACGGATTGGTATAATCCTTTGCCCTGGAGTCGTATATACCCTTTGTCATCCATTCCCTGGTGGTGATCGCCTGGCGGACCAGGCTCCGAAATTGATTGAGATCCGTTTTTTTCAGTGTGATGCCATGCACTTCCTTCAATGCCTGTAACCCATGATACAGCTTGTTGTCCGGGTAACTGGCTGACTGCTTTACATAGAACCGGTGTACACCTTCCCAGTCCCTCACGCTGCCGGAATGTATTTGCTGAACCAGCCTGTCAACAGCCGGCTTTGGTATCAACTGCCCGCCGGCATTGATCCATTGCCTTGGAGCAGTTTTTGGGGGAAGGGCAGACTGCAGGGCCGCCAGTGTGCTGATTTTGTTGGATTGCATGAATTGTAGCAGCTGACTGACCGAATAATACAGGATGATTTCCTTGAGCAAACTATAGGCCTGCGGAACCTTAATCATTCTGACCGGGCGCTCGCTGTTCTCAAATCCCTCACATAATATATCCAGCGATTGGAGGATATCCTCGTTACTGCAGAGCAGTTTTTTTCCCACTGCCTGGTATTGGCTCTCCGTATACACTTTGTTTTTCTCATATTTCCCCACATAGGCTTTGCCGGTGAACTTTTCCATCAGGGAAAGGGCTGCCAGGATTTCCTGCACGCTGTCAGGGGCCAGAAAATCGTAATCAATCAGCTGAGTCTTATCCGTCCGCCTGTCGCGGTCAACATATTTCCAGGAGTTGCGGGCCAGTGCGTACATGTTATACTGGAACCAGTAGGCAGGCATCACAACCAGTTCATCCCGGCTGGCATCATTGCTGACCAGGGCAAATGGAATGGGAATATTCAGCTCGGCCGGATAATCCCCTTTTGCCAGGATGATGAAGGAAGCAAACATGGAATTATGTTTCAGGCTTACGCAGAGTCCCGGCCAGAATCCCCTGCCCGCAATGATCTCCCCGTCCGCACTGCGGGAATTATGATTGGATCCAATGGTTGCCCCGGCCGCCATATTGCTCTGCCCCATTACCAGTGCCGCACACAGAAAGGAGTTGTTGTGGTGTTGCTCATGGGCAGGGAAAATCAGTGAATTCAGCACTTCACAGCAGGAAATGGTGGAATTGTTTCCCAGATAGGAATTTATCAGTCTGGCTCCGTACTTTAACTGGGAATGGGAGGCCATGATGAAACGAACCGCCTTTACCCCGTAGAAAATCCGGCAGCCTATACCAACAATGCCATTGACCAGTTCACAGCCTTCCCCAATTTGAGTCTTGCCTTCCCGTGAAGAATTGATGGTGAGGTTTTTTAGTTTGTTCGCCCCTTTGAGGTAGGCATCCGTTCCGACCAGCACGTCTTTGACGATGCGGCAGTTCTTTATGACCGTCCTGTCTCCGATCCTGCCATAGTACCCCCGGCGGTTGTCGAATTTTTTTTCCGTGAAATCCCGGAATTTTTCCTGCAACAGGCTGTCATCACGAAACCTGCTCCATAGATAGGCATCTCCCGGCAGCATGCCATCAAAGGGAATGATGCTCCTTCCGCCGTTTTCATTGCATACTTCCAGGACAATACGCCTGGATTCGGGTTCTCCCTGTTTGAGGATGCCGTTGCCGAATTTGGCGTTGTCGGTGGTGGCCATTTCATTGACATTGACTACCATGACGTCATGGCCGATGATATAATGGGAAAGATAATTTACATTGTCAATAGCCACATTATCCCCAAAATCCGAGGAGATGATGGTGCTGTTGTATAGACCCACCGGGCGGCGCAGGTTGTGGAATTCCAGGTAAAAGGGTTCCAGCCTGCCCAGCCGAACAAGACCAAAGAATTTGCAGTTCTGAACCAGTTCAGCAGTAAAGGGATCAGATACAAGCAGGTTGTTCCAGTTATCTGATATATTCCGGTTTCTTACCAGGGCTTCAATTTCAGAAGCATTGAGTTGCCTGTATTTGCCATTTTGCTTATTCTCTTCATTTCGCAGGTAATACTCGTCCCTCCCTTTTGGTAAATAGGGAGTTGGTATAAAATCATAACCCAGGGAATCGATGGGGCTTTTCCTTATTTCATTCATAGAAAAAATAATTTCGAAAGTTAAATAAAATAGTCCAAGGCCTGCTGAAAGGGCCTTCATTGGTTTTACACATGCATAGCATTGCCAATATGTTTTCCGGACAGCGGTTTCAGCCTCCCGGCAAAGCGGTCATTGACCCCATGAGTTCAGACTTGTTTTCCGGGTTCTTTCGGCATTCAGTCAAGCCTGGGCCCCCGGCCGCCCGGTATAATTTTTACGCAAACACCGGGATTTGTCAGATATTGCAGCGCATTATCCATCTTCATTTCAAAAATTAATATGTCACAAAATTTTAACAACCACGCCAGGTTTGTTCCTTTGTATCACTATTTCCTGGCATTGCTGGTACTGCTCGTTTTTATCGGTTCATGCGTCAACCTTTATCACAGTTGGGGTGACAGCAACCGGTTTTATTCCGCCTCTCTGCTGGTGGCCGTTTCTGTCATTATGATCCTGACCGCCTATTTTGCCAGATCCTTTCCCCTCAAGGCACAGGACAGGGCCATCCGGGCCGAAGAGAACCTTCGGCATTTTGTGCTGACCGGTAAGCTACTGGACCCCCGGTTGCAGATAGGCCAGATCATTGCACTCCGTTTTGCCGGCGACGCTGAATTCCCCAAACTGGCTAAAGAGGCTGCCGAAAAGAATTTGGACAGCAAGACCATCAAAAAAGCAATCACCCAGTGGCGCGAAGACAATGACCGGGTATGACCCTGTTTAGTGGGGTCTGGTAATGTGATATTTATCTCCGACAGCAGGTTTTCCGGCTTTCTTTTTTGCCCCGAATTCCTCTTCATCCGGTCCCCTCTGCCACCCGGCCCGTTCAGCCAAAGCAGCGCAGGGGCTGACCTCCCATCCATTGCGGCTCCCCGGGAGCAGCGATCGGGGCCCTGTGTCTGGCTGGTTTGTACACTTCCCGGCCGGCCTGTGAAGCACCTGATATTGCTTTGATGCAGGCATAACAGCGGGGGGGCATCACGGATTTTCTGCAGTGAAACAGTTGCAATTAATTTAGTACGGGGTTGCCAAAAAACGGTCCCCTTGTAAATTCCTTTCCATGAAAAAACTATCGGTGTTTATTTTTTATCTGCTGATAGCTTGTCTCCATTCCCAGGCGCAGTCTCCGTCATTCAGGCCCTACCACCGGGGTAAAATCATCACCAGGTATATGGTCTCCAAATCCATACAGGGCAACCACGCCGGCGAAGCTGCCCGCAGAAGGCTGACCATCTATTTGCCCCCGGATTATGGGCAGGAAAAGAAACGGTACCCTGTTATTTACCTGCTCCATGGTTATGGAGGGGATGATCGGCTTACCTGTGAGGGAATCGGGCTGCGGAGGGTAGCTGACTACTCCATACTAAGGGGACATACCCGTGCTGCCATCATCGTATTACCGGACAGCCACACTGCCTATGGGGGAAGTTTTTATACCAATTCCACCTATACGGGGAAATGGGCAGATTTCATTGCAGTGGATGTGGTGGACTATGTAGACAAACATTTCAGGACCATTCCTGCAAAGGATATGCGTGGCCTGTCTGGTATTTCGATGGGAGGAAACGGCGCTTTGAAGATTGCCATGCTCTACCCCGGCCGATTTGGCGCTGTTTATGCGATGACACCGGCGGTATTGAACTGGTCGGATGGAAACAATGTGTACAGACCGCCGTTTAAAACGATTTCCCGTTCAAAATCGATGCAGGATATCGAAGATGATTACGGCTCCATGCTAATGATTGATCTGGGTTTGGTTTATTCTCCCAATGAGAAAAAGCCTCCATTTTTCGTGGACCTGCCTGCATCCTATATAAACGACAGCCTGGTCATTGATTCTGCGGTAAAAAGGCGATGGGAGGAAAATTTCCCGACACGAATGATCGATCAGCATCTGGATGCCCTCAAAGGACTGCATGCCATCAAACTGGACTGGGGCAGAAACGACGAAGGTAAACACGTTCCCCAAACCTGCCTGGAGTTCAGTCGTAAATTGGAGGCATATGGCATCAGGCATTTCGCCGAAGAATACCTTGGTGGGCATGCCGGGAACCTGGAAGGACTGGAGGGGCGGTTTTGTACGGAAGTATTGCCATTTTTTGACACCTATCTGAGAAGGCATCAACCAAAGCATCCAAAATAACGCATTGGCCTATTCCACCGTAACACTTTTGGCCAGGTTTCTGGGTTTGTCCACATCGCAACCCTTGGCCACCCCAATATGATAGCTCAGCAATTGCAGTGGAATTACACTGAGAAGGGGTGCCAGTATTTCATCCGCCTCCGGGATACCAATGGTGTCATCGGCCATCCCCGTGATGGTTTGATCACCGGCGGTGATCACCGCGATGACTTTGCCTTTACGGGCTTTTATTTCCTGGATATTGCTGACAATTTTTTCATGGTAAGAGTCCCGGGTCGCCACAAAGACGACTGGTAAATGTTCATCCACCAGGGCAATAGGTCCGTGTTTCATTTCGGCGGCCGGATATCCCTCCGCATGGATATAGGAAATTTCTTTGAGCTTAAGGGCACCCTCCAGGGCAATGGGGAAATTGTACCCCCTGCCCAAGTAGAGGGCATCTGTTGCACCCTGGTATTTTTTGGCCAGTTGTTCAATCTGTCGGTTCAACAGCAAAACCTCCCTTACCTTTTCCGGAATGGCATATAGTTCATGGAGCAGGTGAGTATACCGCTCCTGGTCCACACTGCCCTTTTCCCAGGCAACTTTCAGGGCGATGAGGGTAAGCACCACCAGTTGTGCGGTAAAGGCCTTGGTACTGGCCACCCCTATTTCATGGCCGGCATGGGTATAGGCACCGGCATGGGAAATTCTGGCAATAGAGGAGCCAACGACGTTGACCACCCCAAAAATAAAGGCGCCCTGTTCCTTGGCTCTTTCAATGGCAACCATGGTGTCTGCGGTTTCCCCGCTTTGGGAAATGGCAATGATGACATCCCCTGGATGTACCACCGGGTTCCGGTAACGGAATTCGGAAGCATACTCCACTTCCACCGGAATGCGGCAGAGCTCCTCAATGATGTATTCTGCCGTCAGCCCGGCATGCCAGCTGGTGCCACAGGCAATGATGATGATGCGATTGGCAGATTTGAGTTGATCTATGTTTTGGAGAACACCTGCCATCGTGATGGTGTTGTTGGTGATATCCAGCCTTCCACGGAGGCAATCAAATATAGTATCGGGCTGCTCAAAGATTTCTTTCAGCATGAAATGATCATAGCCCCCTTTTTCAATGGCGGCCAGTTCCATATCCAGTTTCTGTACAAAGGGGGTTATTTTTTCATTGCCGAGATTTTTCAACACCAGTTCGTCGGCCTTTAGTATGGCCAGTTCATAATCATTTACATAGACCACTTCTTTGGTATATTCAATAATGGGCGACGCATCGGAGGCCAGGAAATGTTCACCCCTTCCCACACCAATGACCAGAGGACTTCCCTTCCTGGCTGCAATCAGGGTATCTGGGTTATCCTTGTCCAGCAATACGATTACATAAGCCCCCACCACCCTTTTGAGGGCTATGCGGACGGCTTCCTCCAGGATGCACTGGTTGTTCCGCTGGATGTCTTCGATGAAATTGAGCAATACTTCGGTATCGGTATCGCTTTTGAATTGATATCCTTTTCGGATCAGCTCGTTTTTTAACTGGGTATAATTTTCAATGATGCCATTGTGAATCATGGCCAGTTTGCCATTGGACGACTGGTGAGGATGCGCATTGCGGTCACTGGGTTCGCCATGGGTTGCCCAACGGGTGTGTCCTATACCGGCATGGGCGTGGAGGTTCTGTCCGACAAGGCTTTCTTCCAGTTCTGCCACCTTTCCTTTTTTCTTATAGACCTTCAGGCCATCGTGCAGCAGGGCCACACCCGAGCTGTCATAACCCCTGTATTCGAGGCGTTTGAGTCCTTTGAGAATTACCGGATAGGCTTCCCTTGGCCCGATATAGGCAACTATTCCACACATAAGTCTACAGATTTATAATCAGGCGCAATAATATCAAAAATAATTCCAGGTTCTTATTTTTGACAGGATTTTAACGGGCTTCACCCGGCATTAGCGATCTGGCTGCGGTCCGGCAATAAAGGGATTCACCTATACAAATACCAGGAGAGGACGCCCATCCCCTTGGAGGTTACGATGCAAGGCTGATATAAAATATCTTAATAATATTTAGGTTGGGTCTTCCAATAGCCTTCAAACCACATCCATCCATATTGGGGTGAATATTTCCAGTGCGGGGCTACCCAAACCCTTTGCTTTCCGGGAATATTTTCCTGTCCGCCCGCAGGAGGCGCGGTGCCGTCGCCCGGGGGAGCATAAGCATTTTCATTGTTATTATAATTTCCCTGGTTACTCCCCGGTGAATTCACCGAGTCGAGCTGGGAGGGTGGAGGGGGAGGCGGATTGGTGTTGTCATTATATCCGGGATCTCTTTGCTCGTAGTTTGGATAATAATAGGGATCGTTGTAATAATCAGGATAGTAATAGGGATAGTAATTGTAATAGGGATTGTAATAAAGACCCAGTCCCAGGCCGAAATAACCATAGCCGCCCCAGTATCGGTTGCCATAATAACCATAGCCATAGCCTCTGCCATAACCGTAATGATTACCTCCGTAATAGGACCGGCCTCGGTAATTTCCATAACCGCCGCGGTAACCCAAATTGCCTCTGTAACCATTGGCGGTTCCGGACCGGAATCCAAAGCTGCGCGTTGCGCCTGAACCGGAACGAAAAGCGCCGCCACCGCGGAAGCCGGATGTTCCGCCGCGGGCACTGCCACCACCACCCCGGAAACCGCCGCCTCTTTGTGAATAACCGGTAATGGAAAGACACAGCAGGATGGAGAATATACAATATGCCTGTTTCATGGTATTCAATTTTGGGTGATGGATAAAATTCGCAACCCCTTCAAGCGGGTTGTAATTTATGGACATCTAAAATTAATACCCAAGGCTGTTAAATTCTGTTAATTCCGCCGGGATTGCAAGTCTTTAACAATTCGGCCGGGATTCCCCCCCGGTCAGGCCGGCTATTTCCCCTCATTTTAAGGTGGTTTCAAAAAGATGCAGTATGCGTTTATACTCATCTGTCCAGCTGCTTGGTTCCACAAAACCATGGTCCTCCATGGGGTAAACGGCCAGTTCCCAGTTGTTTTTACCCAGTTCAATCAGCCGCTGGGACAATTGAACGATGTCCTGGAAATGAACATTGAGATCCAGCATGCCATGGCACATCAGTAAATGCCCGCGTAGCCCCGCGGCAAAATAAATGGGTGAACTCTGTTTATAGGCCAGGGAGTCATTAAAGGGTTCATTCAATATATTGGAGGTATATCCATGGTTGTAATTGGCCCAGTCGGTCACACAGCGCAGGCCGGCGCCTGCAGCAAATACCTCCGGCCTGGTGAACATGGCCATCAGGGTGATGAAACCACCGTAGGAGCCTCCGTAAATTCCAATATGTGCGGGATTGACACCCATTTTTTCTGTCAGGTATTTAACGCCGTCCACCTGGTCAGTGAGGTCTTTACCCCCCATATGGCGGTAGATGCCCGTGCGCCAGTCCCTGCCGTAACCTGCACTGCCGCGGTAATCGATGTCAAGCACGGTATATCCCTGGTCAGCGAGCAGGTTATTGAACATGTATTCCCGGAAATAGCTGCTCCACCATTTGTGTACGTTCTGCAGGTAGCCTGCCCCATGTACGAAAATGACCGCAGGATGTGCAGGATGGGGAACCGCCGGACGATACAGCCTTGCATAGACCGTAGCGCCATCAGCGGCTGTGAAGGTCACGATCTGCGGATCTCTCCACGGGTAGGATCTGAATTCCTCACTCATGGCCTGGAAGGTTATCTGCGCTGCAACGGAACCTTCCCTGTTATCCTGAACATAAAGCTCCCAGGGACGGTTGCTGTAAGAATATAGTATGGCCATTTTTTTTTCGTCCGGGGAGAGGACCACTTGGTTAGATCCGGTCATGGTGGTCATCCGAAGAGGCGTACCGCCGCCTGCGGCCAGCCTGTAAAACTGTTGTTCTCCCGGATTCGCCTGATTGGTGATGAGGTAGAAATATTTCTTATCGGACGACAACTGGACCTGCTGCACTTCGAATGTACCCCTGGTGAGCGCGGTTTTCAGACCGGTATTAACATCGGTCTTGTATAAATGTGAATATCCCTCCGCTTCGCTTTGGTACCAAAAGGTATGCTCATCGATCCACCCGGAACTGGCGCCACCTGTGTTGTACCCAATGCCAGGTCCCCCAATCCAGGCTTCATCCCGCTGCCGGTCCAATAGGGACAGCCTGCCCGTGGCGGCATCCAGCAACATCAGCCAGCGGTCCTTGTTGTCCATGGACCGGATGTCCACCACCGCATGGGACCCTTTGGGTGACCAGTAGGGTCCGTTAAAAACGACGCTGCGTATGGTTTTCTTCCTGTTACCCGTATCCCCGCCGGCATTCTGTTTTGCGTAGTCAGGCAAATCCGTAATGCCCGGAATCTGCTGGGGTTTGACTTCCAGAAGGGTATCCTGCTGCGTATCATAGACAAAAAACTCATAGCTCCCCTGCGGACTGCCAACCTTACTTCTGCCGGGAAGATCCTGCGTATACCCGCTCTCGGTGACATAGCTGGGAACCAGGGTAGCCTTTGCGTCGGGAGCGGATTTCATCAGCCTGTAACTGATGAAGCGGCCATCCGGGCTGATGCTAAGGGCTCCGGGTATTTTGTCCTCCAGGTAAATGGACCTGGGCTCTTTGGCTTTTGGAAGGAGGTTGTTCATAGAATCTGCGAGCTCCCTTTTTTGCTTGCGGTAGCGCAGGACATCGAAAAGCTCCAGTCGGTCGTGCTGGAGCCATTTTTCCTCCGGACTCAGCGCTTCTTTAGCCATTACCGGGTTCCGGCGGCTAGCGGACAGCCTGGATTCCTGGGGAGGGGCTGCTCCTTTTTGAAAATTGGTCAGCTGGCTGGTAAGACCGGAGACCATATCCCAGGAAAACAAATTCTGGTTTCTGGTATAGACAATGCGGGCGCCTGAAAAGGAAAATACAGGGTTGCTTTCCATATCAGTGGTCTGGGTAATTCTTTTTATTATACCGGTTTTCACATCAGCCAGGAAAATATCTCCGTCCCGGCTGAAGGTGTAGGACGTCCTTGCCAGGTTATATTCGACCGAGTAGGCAGCCGGGCTGTTATGACTCAGCTGGTAATCAGCCTTGCGGGGAACCGGATTATCTCCCGTAATAAAATACAGCGAGTCACTGATCGCTTTTTCCGGGTTCCATCGGAAGAAAAGGTATTTTCCATCGGCACTCCAGTAGGGTCCGGAGGGGGAATTTCCGATCCATTGAGGGTCCCGCATTATTTTTTCCACGCTTAGTTTTTCCGGGCCCTGCCAGGCCCACAGGGGAGCTACACTGAGCAGTAGGAAGGCCAACCATATGCATTTTCTCATGACAGCTGTATTGGTTTATTAGGTTTGTTTCAGGAAGGCATCGGTCCGCTCAGATTGCTTTGACCGGTGGGCGAAAAAAAATGAATCCTTTGCACGTCGCTTTCAACCCGTTATTTTAACAGGGTATCGCTCAGGAACAAAAATGCAACGGTGAAATAAATGACCAGTCCCGTCACGTCGACAAGGGTCGCTACAAAGGGAGCGGAGGATACGGCCGGGTCAGCCCCCAGTTTTTTGAGCAAAATAGGCAGCATGGATCCGCTCAGGGTTCCCCACAATACCACCCCGATCAGGGAAAACCCCACTGTCAGGGCAATAAGCATCCAGTGTACACCATACAAATCGTGGATGATTCCGTGCTGCATCATGATATGCCAGAGTACAATCCGGAAAAATCCAATCAACCCCAGGATGGATCCCAGGGTAAGGCCCGAAAACAGTTCCCGCCTGATCACCCGCCACCAGTCCTCCAGTGTGACTTCACCGACAGCCATCGCCTGGATAATCAGGGTGGAGGCCTGGGAGCCGCTGTTGCCCCCGGAGGACATGATCAGGGGAACAAAGATGGATAGCACCACGGCCTTTGCTATTTCATCGGAGAAATAGGCCATGGCCGTGGCCGTAAGCATTTCACTGAGGAATAGGACAATCAGCCATCCGGCCCTTTTTTTGATGAGACTGAAAAAAGGAATCTCCAGATAGGGTTCATTGAGGGCTTCCGTACCCCCGATCTTCTGGATATCTTCGCTGAATTCCTCGCTCGCCACCCACAGTACGTCATCAATGGTTACGATGCCCAGTAATTTATTGGAGTTGCTGACCACCGGGAGGGCCACGCGGTTATTCATTTTAAAGGCCTGATAGGCTTTTTCCTGGTCATCGTAGGCATTCAGCGCAATGACCCTTCTTTCATCCATGAGTTCGGAAACTTTTTTATCCAGGGGGTTGAGGATGAATTCACGGATCCGAATATCGTCAAGCAGTTCCCCTTTTTCGTTGATCACATAGATCACGTCAATGGTTTCTGAATTCTTCCCGATTTTCCGGATGGTTTCCAGTACTTCGGCCACCGTATTGTTCTCAAATACATAGACATAGTCCGGGGTCATCAGTCGGCCCACACTGTTTTCGGGATAACCCATCAGCGACAGGGTAATCTTACGTTCATCCGGATTTAGCAGCTTTATAAGCTCGCGCACTATGCTGCTGGGCAATTCTTCGAAAAAATCCGTTCGGTCATCGGCAGGAAGTTCATTGAGCAGTTCTGCGATCTTGGCCGGAGGCAGATCTCTCATGACACGCTTCTGGGCCGGCAGGTCAAGGATTTTGAAGGTGCTGGCCGCCCGGTGAATATTCAGGTGGTCAATGATCTGGTGTTCGTACTCGGGATATTCATCCACGAGTTTGGCCACATCGCTGATATTTTGCTCATCCAGGAAATCACTCAGCCTGGAGTTATCCCCGGCTTCCATGATTTCAAGGAACTGCTCAAGCATTATATTGTTCTCATATTCAACTTGCATCTGTCAAATTTACTACTTACTCTTTAGCAACAAAGTTTTTAGTCCCGAATTGGGCCCCCCTTTCGGTTAATTAATTGTGGTGTTTTGATTCCTTCCCCGCAGTGGTCAACGAAGTGCCAGGAAGCCCGCAGCGGTTATGGTCTGATGGGATGTGTATGGTGCCCTCTCCTGGCCCAGGGGCTGACTGATTTTTGTGGAAACCGGATGCCGCGCGGAGCCCTTTGCCCAGCTGGCAGTTAGCCGGCTTTTAACCAGCGGGAGTGAGGGTACAATCGCTGGCTGGTTGACCACCTACCCTGGCAAATGGCCTATGGACCTGCATTATCCAAAGCGCCTAACCGTGCAAGGGGACCAACAATTCGCAATTACCACGTCCAGGACGCAAAGCTTACGAGGTAAGGTTTACGGGGATAAACCCCCAGGCAAATGGTTTTGCCTGGCCAACACCTTCCCGTGGCTTTGCCGGATGCAGATGCAGGGGGGTAAAGGATTTTTTGTAACCACGCTTAAGTTTCGCAGATACCTAAATGAAAGGCATCCCCACTGCTCCGTACTTTATAAAACCGGCAGATAAGAAAGGTTACCTTCCCTATTCATAGAAGGGTTCAAACCGGCGGATGGTGTTGGGGCAAAAGGGGAAGGGGGCACGGCACTATAAGTATACCACCCCCGGAAAACCCCATATCCTCCTGATGATTCGGCGTGTAACCACGAATTACCGGGCCTCTAAGGGGGGACCTGCGGGTAGCTCCCTGGAGTGAGCTGCAGTTTGGAGGGAAAGGGTTATTTTAGGCAAACCATTGGATCCGCGTCGGTTCCTGCTAAAATGTAGCGCATACATGATTTTACCTTTTTTGACTTTTGCCGGCTCCCACAACAAGGGGCGCGGTGTATACACCAGCGAGGATATTGACAAGGGGACCATTATTGAAATATCCCCGGTGATAGTAATGAGTGGTCTGGAACGAAAACTCATCGACCAGACCCTGTTGCATGATTACATATTTGAATGGGGGCCAGAAAAAAAACAATGCTGCCTCGCGCTGGGATATATTTCCCTGTATAACCATTCCTACAGGTCCAATTGCGAATACATCATGGATTATGATGAAAATCTGATTTGTATCAAGACGGTGCGTTTTATCCTTGCAGGGGAGGAGTTGTCCATCAATTATAATGGGGACTGGGACAATGAACAGCCTGTCTGGTTTGAAGTAAAGTAATAATTTCTTTACCGGTTGTTTCCTTAATGCCTGGAACGCTTTAAAACCGGAGAAAACCGCAGGGCTGCATTTATCCCGTAACTGCTCAGATCCACCCTGCCCAGCCCAATTCCCCGCAGCGGGATCTTCATGTAGGGTTCCAGTTGAAGGGAAAAACTCCTGCTGATGCTGGTTTCAAAGCCGGCCGACAGATTGAGTACTGAAAACAGGTAATTGTGGCGGTTGTCATAATCCTCATCCCGTATCCCGGCAAAACCGGCATTATAATCGTGGTAATAGAATTTATAGTCTTCGTGCCGCATCAGGTAGGATGACAAACCTGAACTGACAAAAAAGGAAGTGTTTCCGGTGCGGTTGAAATCATACCGAAGATTGAGCGGGATTTCCGTCATGGTGCATTCACCCCTTACAAAATCAAGATGCAGCCGGTTGATCCAATAATCGGGCGGGGCGTGGAAGTCTTCCCCAAAAGCTCCGTAGTGTTTAGCGGTGAAGATCAGGCCGCTGTTCAGGGAAAGCCGGCCGGTAAGCTGGTAACCCAGGGTAATTCCCCAGTTGTAGCCAACTTTGTTTTCGAAGTTATAGCGGACTTCAGAGAAATCCGGGGAATATATTAGACCGATGTGAAGGGATCTGTCTATGTTAAGAGAGGGATGCTTTATGGCAGGCCCCTGGCTGACTGCCAGGCTGGTTTGCAGGGGTATGCGGGCAGCCAGGGTATTGGCAGGCCTGAAATCAGCATGGTCCGGGATGGGCATGAGGACTCCCGATGGGATGGCAGCTTTCAGGGATTGGTCTGCGGAAGGCTGCTTTGCCCTTTCATCCGCTGCCTGTTTACTGGTTACGCCTACTTTGGCATATTCCCTTTCAGCGGAAGTCACCTGCCGCTGGTGGATGGATGACTTTTTATAGGCCTTGCCCCTGGACCGGAATATGTTAGATCCGGATGCCCCAACCGGACCGCGCAGCGCAGACAGGTTACCAGCAGGTCCCGCTTTATTGGAACCGATGCCTGACAGGGAGGTTCTGTCCCTTGTTTCCGCCGGTGCCGTTTCTGGCCCTGCTGGCGCTTCATTCAGGTAGGTCCCGGTTTTTGGCGGGTGTTTCACCCTGTTATTTTTTCCAGGGATGGCTTCTGCCGGATCCGGCCCCGGTTCACTGTCCGTCCGCTCTTTTGCGTGATCCGCTGATACATTCCGGCTTATGGCCGGGGGTGTTTTCAAACCCTGGCTGACTGAACCGGTGAGGTTTTCAGCCCCCGTCCCCTGAGCGGCTCCGGAATGGGATGAGCTGCTTTGGAGAGGGGAAGACAATGGTTCCAGCCCGGCTGCGGAGGCCGGTGAAGAGGGTTCTTTTCCAACCACGGCCCGGGTCCCCTTGAGCGGGGAGGGAGGGGCGGCAGCGGGACTCAAAGACTGGCTGAGGGAAGTATTTTTGTTTAGTGTAGAGTTAGAAGTATGTTTTGAGGGTTTAAGTATGAAATAAATGGAACCAATCACCACCGCCAGCGCCGGCACATACAGGAAGGGTTTGCCGCGTACGGAAAACTTGGGAAGGGGTGAAGGCCTTCCGAGTTCCTTATCCAGCAGCTGCTCCATTTTTTGCCAGCCCATGGGATCCTGCTCAGCCTCAAACTGCTCAGCTGCCTCCCGGCTCAAACGATCCAGGTCTTTATCTGACAGGTTCAACATATGCTTTATGATCCATTTTTTTTACAAGAATTTTTCTGAGATTCTCCCGGGCTTTTGACAGATTGGATTTGGAAGCGCCTACAGAAATTCCCAGCTGTTCGCTGATTTCTTCATGGCTCATCCCTTCGATCACAAAAAGATTGAAAACTGTGCGGTAGGCAGGTGACAATTGACGGATGGCCTGAAGGATTTCCTTATAGGATAAAATATCGAGACCATTTTCCGTATGATCGGCTACTTTTTCGGTTTCATCGGTCAGCATCCTGCTTCCATTGATGGTGGAAGCATGCTTGCGGTAATGATCAATACAGGTATTGATCAGGATCCTTTTAAACCATCCTTTTAGGGCCACTTCCATATTATCATGCCTGGCCTGCTCAAACTGGTGTATATTCTTGAACAGTTTCACAAATCCCTCGTTGACGATTTCTTCTGCTTCCTCCGTATGGTTCTGGTAGCGATAGCATATTTTCATGGCAAAACCCTTAAGCAGTTGATACAACTCTTTTTGGCTGCTGCGTTGGTTTTCAATGCAGCCCGCTATCATTGCGCTTATCTGTTGATTGCCTGTGATCAAACTTACAGCCCAGGTTTATGTTGTCCTAAAAGATAACGAGCGCAAACTACCTTACCTGACAAAAAATTACGTCAATGAATTGTTAAAGGTTGCCTGCCTCAGATTCTTTTGCCAAATAAACCTGAAACCGGCCCAATCAGTGGATATTCTCTGCATCCACCAGTGAGATGGTGGCATTGGTATAAATCTGAACCTGCATCAGGTCATTTTGGGCCATTAAACCAATGAGCCTGAGCTGGTTGATTTTACCTGTGGAAATCAGGGTGGCTGACAGTTTCCGGTTCAGGACGGAATCAAGCATCGGCAGGTTGCTTTTTACCAGTGCCCCGACATCCAGGTAGCTTTTCCCGTTTAGGGTTTGCCGGATCTTATTGCGGAATAGGCTTTTGGCAATCTTCAGGATCAGGTCCCCGCTCTCCAGGCTATAGGAGATATCAGGTATGGTCAGGATTTGCTTAGCGGTGTCCAGCACGGGCGTTCCGCGCAAATAGACCCTCCCTTTATTGCTGCCTTCGAAATCAATTTTGAATTCCACCTGGTGGTTGCCAGCGCCACGCATACTTACCTCCCGGATTACGATGGTTCTTCCTTTGAACTCGAAAACCCGGTTGCGCAGGGTATCATTGAGCAATTTGGACAGGAAGGCATAATCATATCGCGCATTCAGGTAGAGTGACACTCCGTTCCCGTTTTCAGTGGATTTCAGCATGGGAAGACCCGGGATGCTGGCAGGGGCCGTACTGTCAGAGGTCAGTTCAGGTCTGCAGGTCAGGCCAACCGAAATACTGAAACTGTCCCGCAGGTAGTTCAGTCTGCCTACCCGCAGGCTGCTGGGATTGATGGACAGATAACCATATTTGCTGATGGGAGTTTTGCCGTAGCTTTTTTCCAGCATGGGTTTGGCCATCGTCCTGAAGTCCATGCCAGCAATCGTTTCGTCCAGCGTGCTGCAGAAAGCACTTAAGGAGGACCGGATGCTGTCCAGCACCTGCTGGGTGACATCGGATGAAAACAGGGAGACCGAACAACGGTCGAGGGCCTCCAGTTTATCTGTTCGGGTGGCGGTCCTGATGTGGTAGTCCGGCAGAAAGGACAACTGGGAGCTTACGGTGATGTTCACACGCCGCATTGGTTCATTCCCAAAGCCGCAACTTCCGGACACCCAGGGTGAGACCGGTTTGTCGGTAGCGCAAAGGCAGCGACCGCCTGAGATCTGGTAATTTCCGGTGAGCCTGACTCCAATATGGTTGTTAAGGCAGCTCACCATCAGACCGGAGCGGAGAAACCGGTATTTGTACCTGAAATCACAGCTAGGCTGGGTGTAATTGGGCCACCCTTCCGAAGTAAATTGCCTGGGCACCAGGGAATCTGCTTTGGCCAGTACAAAACGGGCATCCACCTTCAGGGGCAGGTCGATTTCACTGGCCGGAAGCTCCGGAAGGGACTCGGGGGTATTGACCCTGGCAAGCGGGGCAGTCGTCTTGCGGGAGGTGGAGCAGGAGAGGGCCAGGCAGCAGACCAGGACCATGGAAGAGGACATCAGATATTTCATAATCAAACCGGTGACTGAACATTTAAAGCTAGGCGAATATAAAGCAGCTGGCTATAGGACCCTTCAACGAAAAGTTATTTTTTGGAAACGGACCTGAATTGGCTGGGTTCAAAGGAGTTTCCTGTCTCGCAGCCAGCCTTCCATTTCCCGGTCCCATTGTTCCACGTGCCCATGGTTTTGTTTTTTGAGGGCGAAGCCATGGCCTCCCTTTTCGTAAATATGTAATTCAGAAGGGACGCCATTTTTTTGCAGCGCCAGAAAAAAATCTATACAGCCCTCCGGCCGGAGGATATAATCATCTGCGGCAAGTACCATCAGGGTGGGCGGGGTATCATGGGTGACGTAGAGCAGGTTGCTGAAAAAATGTTTCAGGGAATCGCTGGCATTGTTTCCCCCAAGCACCCGGTCAAAAAGGTTCTTCACCGGCGGAAGCCTGAAATAGTTTGGGCTGGGATACATCCCCGGGTAGACCAGGATCATAAAATCAGGGCGCAGGCTGACCGTGGTATCAGGATTTTCCCCTACGGGATAATCATAGTGAGTGCCCGCGGTGACAGCCAGGTGCCCGCCGGCAGAAAACCCCACCAGGCCAATCCGGGCGGCATCCAGTTTCCATTTGGAAGCCTGCGTGCGCACCAGCCGAATGGCCTGTTGAACATCCTGCAGGGGCCGGATGGCTTTGTGTGTCATGAGTTCGTCTTTGGGCAGCCTGCTTTTCAACACGAAGGCCGTAATACCCCTTTCCGTAAACCACCTGGCCACGGCCTGTCCTTCGTATTCCATGCCCAGCGAAACATAACCGCCCCCCGGGCAGATGATGACCGAAGTGCCGTTGGGCTTATTGGGAAGGTAGCTGTAAAGAACAGGGATCTGCACATCGCTTACAGAAACAAGGATTCCCCCTTTATTGAATTTATGCTTTTCAGGGATCCTGTTCGGGATGGCCCCCGGTACTCCCCCGGGATACAACAGGATAGAATCGGTTTGTGCCTGCAGTCCCTCCAGCGCCAACAGGGCGCAAATAAGGGTCCATAGCCTAATTGTCATGAGGGTTATTTATTTGTATATAATGTTGATTAACAATAAATTTTGTTGATTTGATCCATTGTCAGGCCCATAAAATGGTCCAGGCGCGTTTGAAAAGCATGACAACAACCCGGCCAACGGATGGTTTGAAAATAGCCAAAAACCCTCTTTATTTAACAGTGCTTCCTTAGGAACTGGCCAGAAAATTTTCAATTCCTGGATACACTCCACGCTTTTATCCTGATTTGGCGCCTTTTATATAGGATATGGGCCATTCAATGTATTATGTATTGCATAGTAGTGGTTTAAGACATTATCTTTGTTATGTAAATGAGCGGTGAAATTGAACGGATATGTAACCTGAAATCAATAAACCGCTTCCCATAAGAAGGCAACAACTTAAAAAAAATTCACATAAAAATCTACAGATCATGAAAAAGACAATTTTAATCTGCGCATTGGTCCTGGTGGCCGGTATCAGCAGCAGTTTTGCAGAAAATGGAGCAGGCATAAACTCCGCCGTAAAGACAGCATTCCAGCGCGATTTTGCCAATGCCCGGGAAGTGAATTGGGAAACCCGATACGCTTTTGTAAAAGTCACTTTCTCCATTGAAAACCAGGTTGCCTACGCCTACTATACCATGGACGGGGACCTGATGGCTGTGACCAGAAACATCCTTTCCAACCAGCTTCCCGTCAACAGGTTGGTTTATTTGAGCAAGCACTTTAAGGACTACTGGATTTCAGACCTCTTTGAAATGAATTCAAATGGGGAGACCTCCTACTACATCACCCTAGAAAATGCAGATAACAGGATGGTACTGAGGTCTGTCGGAAACGGGGAATGGGAGCTTTATAAAAAGGAATCAAAACCCTGAGTCATCCTTTCAGGTAATCAGAAGCCCGTGTCCGGATCCCTGGGGGGATTGGATACGGGTTTTTTCATTTCCTATGGTGAATCATCCTTTCCATCAGTAAGCTGGCACCCGGGCATAACAGGCAGCCGGCTTTTCTCCAACTAAAGGTTCCAGGCCGTTGGCCGGAAGGGCAAAAAATATTTTGAGGGACAGCCTCTTCCGGGTAATTGGCCCCTAACTGCGCCGCATTGCTTTTACCCCATGTGTTGGCTGCTGGTTAAAGCAAAACTTCATTTGCGCCCCAGGGAGCCTTTGGAGAGGGATCTGCCTTCCGGAAGGCAAGGCGCGGGGACCAGGCCGGTCAGGATGGCTATTGAAAGGAGAGTCATCCGGTAGGCCAATGGCCACCGATCTGAACCCATTTTTTTTCCGGAGGGCTTATTCCAGAGAAATTTTGGTCAGGTAATAAGTGTTCGGATCTATCAGGGGAAGGCTGCTGCTTTTCAGCAATATTCCCTTTTTATCAACCAGGAAGCGTTGGGTACCCTGACTGGTGGTAATCTCCAGGGGCAGGGTCATATCCAGGTTCATCAGGCTGATGCGGTAATCCTCCTGCGATAATTTTGTAACGGCTATTTCCAGTTTGGAGGTCGTTTTCAGATACAGGTTGAAAAGCGGGTGCAGGTCCATGGACGAACTATCGCAGAAATAGGATTCCACATCGGCAGTCGTAACCAGGTTATCATAGGTGAAGCCGGGAGAAGTGGCAAAGGACTTCAGGATGGAGAAAAAAAGAGGGTCACCCATGACAAATCGCAGGGTATGCATGAAAAAGGCCCCCTTGCCGTAAATATCTCCCTGGTAGGCGGATTCTTCATCAAGGTCTTTTCCAAAAACCAGGGGGATCTTATTTTTGAAATGCGGGGCCATTTCCTGGAAATGGCGGATATAGCCATTTTCCCCCTCCAGTTCCCGTATATCGAGGGCATCCCCAAAGGAGTTGATGCCTTCATGGATCCAGTAATCTGCCCAGTCTTTCACGGTGATCTTATTGCCCCACCATTCATGACCGAATTCATGATCCATCAGCCAGTCAAAATCCTGCCCGCCTATTTTTTTATACCTGAACTGGTTTCCATACGCATTCATGGTCTGGTGTTCCATTCCCAGGTGCGGGGTTTCGGCAATGCCGATTTTTTCCTTTGCCCAGGGGTATTCCCCGAAATATTTCTCTCTCGACCTCACTGTCTGCTCAAGCACATCAAGATGATGGCCCGCTTTTGCGGAGTCCTCTTCCAGCACATAAAACTGCATGGGAACTTTATTGCCCAGCACGGTGGTATATTCCCGGCTTACCACCCGGTACCTGGCCACATTGAAGACAAGGCTGTAATTGTTGATGGTATAATTGGTTTTCCAGTCATAGGTTACTTTTCCCTTTTTATGGCTGACACGCTGCAGTAGACCCGGTCCCGCCACGACCAGACCTTCCGGCACCGTGATCCGCAGTTCGGCCCCTTCATTTGGCTCATCGGAAGGATGGTCCTTACAGGGAAAATAGAGTTTTCCGCCTGTGCCTTCTGCCGTAACTGCCACCCAGGGGTGGCCTGTGGAATCATGGGTCCAGATAAAGCCGTCATCCCAGGGAGGCCGCCTGGCCACATGGGGTTTGCCGCTGTAATTTACCTGAACGGAGGCCCGTCCGGCCGGTAAATCAACCGGCAGATGAATTGCTATCAGGTTGTTATGGTATTCAAAAGGCAGGCTCCGGTGGTTGACCAGGACAGTGCTGATATGAAAGGAATCAAGCAGGTCAAAAAGCAGCACACGGGTTGGCTGCAGCAGGATGAATTCGATGAGGGTATAGCCCTCAATACCCTTACTGGCCGGATCCACATCCAGGGCGATGGTATAATGGCGGATATCCATAATGGCCTGTTCGGGCCTGAGTTTGCCTCCGGAAGTAAAGGATTGCTGTGCGTATATACTTTGGCAAATGACAATGGATGCGACACATAATAAAAGTCTCATGGATTCCCTTTGGCTAAAAATAGATAATATCACCGGTTTACCAATACCGTCTGTGAAATACAACCATGGCTCCGTTATTGCCGGTCCGTTACAGGAATGGTTAGATATCTTAAAAATTTTATCTTTGACCAGTCAACTGAAAGGTCCTTGCCCGGGCAATAGACCCATGTATATTATCACCCATTCAAACCAGTAATATGTTTAAAACCATCCTGCCTGCCATCCTTTTTTCCCTGCTGGTAGAGGCCTCCGTGGCCCAGCCGCTTTCCCAGAGCAATTACCAATCTGCTGTTGGAATGAGGGTATCAGGGGGTTATTATGATCTTTTTTCCGCGTCTTATAAGACTTTTATCACAGAACCCGGCGCCATAGAACTCAATGCCGGTTTTCGCAACTACAGTATTCCCGGATTCAGCTGGTTCAACCTTAGTGCATCGGCCAGTTACCAGCATCATTTTAACATTGAACCCGTAGAAGGGCTTCGATGGTTCATAGGCGGAGGCCTGGTTGCTGTCAATTCATTTTCCAGCTATTCCAGCTATTCGGGATTCGGGCTCGGAATTTTTCCGACCGGCGGGGTAGACTATAAGTTTGCAGGGATTCCGCTGAACCTTTCCGCGGACCTCCGGCCAACCATATCATTGATCAAGCCCAATGGCTATTATAGCGGGTTTTACCTGGGCAATGCCGGCCTTTCGGCGAGGTATACCATCCGGTAACAAAGGGGTGGGTGGGTGTTGACAGGGAATTATTTTGCCTTCAGCAGCTTTTGGGTATATATGGCTGAACCTGCGCGCACCTTTACCAGGTACATACCGGCGGCCAGATAGGCTGTTTCGGGGATCAGCATGAAATTGCGCCCGCGCTGGGTATCAAAACTTTTATGGATGAGTGGCTTGCCCGCATTGTCAATGACCTGCACATCAATTTGCTGGTCTTTGTCGGAGGTAAACTGCAGGGTTACCTGGTTGGGGGACGGATTCGGATATAGCTGCAGGGCCGCAACCGGGTTTTCCCTCAGGTTGATCAGCAGTATATTGGTATAGATATATTTCCCGTTGTCATCCACCATCCTGATGCGGTAATAGTTCAGGCCTGCCTGTGGATTGGTATGGACATATTTGTAATCAGTGGTCCCTGGGGTAAAACCCATAGTGCCCAGATCTGAAAAATGGGTGCCGTCCGTACTGTACTCGATACTAAAGAAGCTGAAGTTTTCAGCGCTCTCCACGCCCCAGTTCAGGTATACAGCGCCTCCCTGCAGGGTCGCAGAAAAAAACCTGAGTATGATCGGCAAAACCCCGCAGCTGAAGATGGGCGCCCCTGAAAGGGTTACCAGCCTGCCATTGCTTCCGGGCCTTGCATTGTAGTAATTGGTCAGCGCCCCGCCGGTGCTTCCTACCCGGGTAAAGCCATTGGACCCTCCGGTAACATTGCTGCTGGACAGGGTGCCATTGGTATATATAATGCCGCCCCCTCCGCCGCCACCCGGTCCGTGGTTATAATAAGTGGACATATTGCCACCCGTTCCCCCTTTGGCTGAAGCCGTGATGGTTCCCAGGCCAGTGGTTCCGTTGCCCACGGTGACCAGGACGATGGTCCCGCCAGCCCCGCCGCCGCCGGCGGCATCTGTCTGGGCAGTGGCATAAGTAGTGGTCACACCCGGCCCGTCGCCACCGTCGGCATTGACCGATCCGGAGCCCGCATACAGGTTGGCTCTTGATACAATAATGCCTCCTCCCGTTCCGCCACTGACGTTGACTTCGTTGGTGGCGTCGCTGTTATTGGCCGTACCGGCACCAGCTCCTCCGCCCATGATGATTCTTTGCAGGCTCGCCTGGGTAAATACAGCTCCGCCATATCCCCCAAATGGGTAGGTGGAAGAGTCCTGTGTGCCATTACCTGCAGGCCAGCCGCTGCCGCCCTGACCTCCCGCCCCGCCATTGCCGCCCCCGCCGCCGCCTGTATTGGACTGGTTTTGGTTGACAGGCTGACCATCGGTGCCACCTCCGCCCGCATTGCCAGGAGCCCCGCGTCCCATCGATCCGCTCAGGTATCCCTCCACCGCTGCGGTGGCCGTTGTCGTGGCGCCGTTGACATAAAGATAGGCGGGTGTGCCCGCTATCCCTTCCCCTTTTGCGCCCCCTGCCGTGTTGTTGGCATTGGTAATCGGTGAATTGTATCGGTAATCGGTATTGACCAGGGTGGTCGTTCCATTGCTGCTCAGTGTGGCACTGGCCCCTGCCAGTTGCTTTCCTCCACCACCCCGGAAACCCAGGGCTGCTACAGTGACCGATCCGTTGAGGGTAAATGTGCCGGCTGCATCAATAACAACCACTCCGCCGGTGCTGCCATTCCAGGCGGGGGCGGTGATGGAGGCTCCGGAATTGACCGTTAGATTGAAATAACGGGGTACACGGATCACCTGGTAGGCCTGAATGGCATTACTGGAGGTATACGCCCGGGTATAATAATTTTTTGCCAGTGAAGAGGTCAGGGTGACCACACTGCCAACGACTGTGGATACAGTAGCGTATTCATAATATCCTGCAACCAGGTTGGTCGACAGGTAACCGCTGGTGGGTGGGCCGGCCACACCGCTGCCATAGACATTGGTGTTATTTGTGTTGATGTCTGCACCCTGCATTTGCATGATGACTATGAAATCACCGCCGGCTATGGGATTGGAGGCACCTCTGGCATCCCGTGTGCCCAGGGTCAGGCTGGTGGTACCCGCCGTCGGATTGCCGGTTCCATTATAATAGGAGTTGATGACAAATCCTGCCGAGGAAATGGTAACAAGCCCGCTGCTGGGAATGCTTCCGCACTGCGCCAGGGAGGGATTTCTTGCTATGAAACAAGTAATGACTAGTACGGCCCATTTACATTAGGTAGAAATCTTCATAGAGTCGTTCAAAATTTGCATTATAGCCAACTTTTTATCCAGTCACCTCCCTATAAACAGGGCGTGAATAGGATGACAGGCTGCTGCAATGGTTAATGTGGGGAGTTTGCTGTCTCCCGGGTACTTTGCTCAATAATAGTTAAGCTGGAAAACGCTGTTTTTTTAAAAATATTTCATTTCTAATAGAATGTACTTATAGAAATGTCAAGATTTTTTGTTTCGAAACTGTATAATCAGGCAGATATCAGCCTCCATGGAGAAGAACCAACCAGATTTTAGCCTGTCGGGCAGAGAGGAGAAAATAAATCCTTAATCCTGGAATGGAAGGGGGAAATGGGAAAGGCTGCCACAGGGCAGGGGCCTTGCCTGGCATCAACAAACAACATAACGGGCAGCACCAATGGAAAGGCTGCCGGTATTTGAGTTACTGGAATTTCAGTGATTGCAGCAATTTAAGCTGGGTAAAACTGCAGAGGATCCCGTTGAGCTGGTACCGTATCATTTTCCGCAATCCCTCATACAGGAAGGATTCGTTCAAAATGTCCCGGTAGGCGCTGACCATTTTTTTCTCATTGAGCTGGCAAAAGCTCAGTATATCCTCTTCATTGGCAAAGGCACCAGGCCCTGCAGTATCCTGGTTTACCGGGGCGGTCTGTTGATCCATCCCGCCAAGCGTTTCAATCTGCGAGAGCAGTTCGGTGGCATATTGGTTACTTTCCTGGGCAAGGGTAAGTATGGTCCGGCGAAACTGCTGATCGGCTATGCCGGCACCCACTGTTTCATATTTCTTTTTATCCTGCAAAAGCATGCTGCAGAGTGCCTGCATTTTCTGAAGCAGGAAGGGGGGGGCTTTGTAGAGGTGTTTTTCCATCATGGCTAAAAGGTTTAATGTAGGAAGTATTAATATAACCTTCCAATAACCCTGCCAATCACGATATCAATCAGGGAATCCGGGGCGAATTTTCACCAATTGTTCCAAATGGTCCCCCTTGGGGGGCATCCTCGGCTTCCAGGGCTTATTATCCGCTGTTTACAAGCCCCCCAAAAGCCCCCGGGCAGACCTCTGCCAAAGGACCGTCGAGCTTACAATGGCGGCCTGGCCGGTTAACATGGGTTATAATAACCATTCCGTATCCTCTTGGAGGATTATGAAAAAAAATCCCGTTCAATTGAACGGGATTTTTTTTGCCATGGGCTCCGATTGAGTTTGCGGATGACTGAGAGCGGCTATTTTTTGGCAAATTCTGACCTGATCACATTGAGCGCACCGCCAGCCCTGAACCACTCAATCTGCTGTTCGTTGTAGGTGTGGTTAACCGGAAAACTATCCACGGTTCCGTCTTTATGATGCAGCACGACTGAAAGGGGTTTACCCGCCTCAAAACTGGTAAGCCCGGTTATGTCTACGCTGTCATCTTCCTGGACCTTATCATAATCCTCCTTATTGGAAAAGGTGAGCGCGAGCATTCCCTGTTTTTTTAGATTGGTTTCGTGGATACGGGCAAAACTGCGCACCAAAATGGCCCGAACCCCCAGGTGCCTGGGCTCCATAGCCGCGTGCTCCCGGCTGCTTCCTTCCCCGTAATTTTCATCTCCTACCACGATGCTGCCGATATGGGCAGCTTTGTAAGCCCTGGCAGTGGCCGGAACGGGTCCGTAGGCACCGGTAAGCTGGTTTTTGACCGTGTCTGTCTTGTCATTGAAAAAATTGACCGCACCGATGAGCATGTTATTGGAGATATTATCCAGATGCCCCCTGAATTTCAGCCAGGGTCCGGCCATGGAAATGTGGTCTGTGGTGCATTTACCCTTTGCCTTAATGAGCAGTTTAAGCCCCTTGATATCCGTTCCTTCCCAACCATCAAAGGGGGCCAGTAATTGCAGTCGTTGTGAATCAGGACGTACCGCGATGGTCACCCCGCTTCCGTCTTCAGCCGGAGCCTGGTAACCCGGATCATCCACGCTGAAGCCTTTGGGCGGAAGCTCGATACCGGTGGGTTCATCCAGCTTTACATCCACCCCCGCCTCGTTTTTCAGCGTGTCAGTCAGGGGGTTAAAAGTCAGGTCGCCGGCTATGGCAAAGGCTGTCACTATTTCGGGAGACGCTACAAAAGCGTGGGTGCTCGCCAGGCCGTCGTTGCGTTTGGCAAAATTCCTGTTAAAGGAGGTTATGATGGAATTTTTCCGGTTGGGATCATCTATGTGCCTGGCCCATTGTCCGATGCAGGGACCGCAGGCATTGGCCAGCACCACCCCGCCGATCCGGTCAAATGTTTTGAGGAATCCGTCCTTTTCGATGGTAAACCTTACCTGCTCACTGCCAGGGGTAATCGTAAACTCAGCTTTGGCCTTCAGGTTTTTATCAATGGCCTGCTGGGCAAGGGAGGCCGAACGGCTGATATCTTCGTAGGAGGAGTTGGTGCAGGAACCGATCAGGGCCACTTCCAGCTTTTCAGGCCAGTTGTTTGCCCGGACAGCATCCGCAAATTTGCTGATGGGCCATGCCAGATCCGGGGTGAAAGGGCCGTTGACATAAGGCTCCAGTTCATCCAGGTTGATCTCAATGACCTGATCATAATATTTTTTCGGATCGGCATATACCTCCGGATCGGGACGCAGGTAGCCCTTAATGCCATCGGCCAGTGCGGCCACTTCCTTCCGGCCTGTTGCCTTCAGGTAATCGGCCATCTTTTTGTCGTAGGCAAAAATAGAACAGGTGGCACCGATCTCAGCACCCATATTACAGATCGTACCCTTGCCGGTGGCGCTCAGGCTGTCAGCCCCTTCGCCAAAGTATTCCACGATGGCCCCGGTGCCCCCCTTGACGGTCAGGATACCGGCTACTTTCAGGATCACATCCTTCGATGAAGTCCATCCGCTCAGTTTTCCGGTCAGCTTAACGCCAATGAGTTTTGGCATTTTCAGTTCCCATGGCAGTCCGGCCATGACATCCACGGCGTCAGCCCCGCCCACGCCGATAGCAACCATTCCCAGGCCGCCCGCATTGGGTGTGTGTGAATCTGTTCCGATCATCATGCCACCCGGGAAAGCGTAGTTTTCCAGTACTACCTGGTGAATGATACCGGCACCCGGTTTCCAAAATCCGATACCGTATTTATTGGAGATGGAGGCCAGAAAATCATATACTTCCTTATTGACATCGATGGCAGTGGCAAGATCGGCCACGGCACCGGTTTTAGCCTGAATCAGGTGGTCGCAGTGCACGGTGGAAGGAACGGCCACCGTTGAACGCCCGCAGGTCATGAACTGAAGCAGCGCCATTTGAGCGGTAGCATCCTGCATGGCCACGCGGTCCGGGGCAAAATCCACATAATCCTTTCCCCTTCCGTAAACGGCCGTGGGCGGCTGGTATAAGTGCGAATAGAGTATCTTTTCTGCCAGGGTCAGGGGAGTACCTACCAGTTTGCGGGCTGCATCCACTTTAGCCGGCATGGCATCGTATAATTTTTTAATGAGATCAAGATCAAAAACCATGTTGAATGTATTTAATTGATGTTAAAGACTGATTCTGAGGGTAAATTACCCGCCGGAGACGCGAATTTACCTAAAAATGCGTTATTCCATTAACATTAACTTAAAGAGGTTTCATGAATTTATCTTTAATTTTAGGGTATGAATAAAATGAAGCATTTCATCGAATGGCATGCATTTGGTGTTTGCACGGCCATTGGCGAAAAAATGGGTATTGCCACCTCCCGGATTCGCACCTGGTTTGTTTATATTTCCTTTTTGACCATGGGCTCCCCGCTCATTGTTTATTTTGTGCTGGCCTTCTGGATGAATATAAAAAGGTATATCCTCTCGGCCAGGAGAAATCCGCTGAGGAATCTCTGATCAGATTTATACCGCCAAATCAGGTTGACCCCGCCGGCTTTGTTTGCGCAACCTGGCAGAAATCCACTGTCTCAATGGCTTTTCCACCAGGTAGTAGGAACCTATTGAAGCCAGTGCGACCAGCCAAATATAGGCCAGGCCTAACAGTATCTTGATCCAGCCCGGATAAAGGACCGGCTGGTCCCCGGCCAGGCCCCTTACACGAAGAAACTTAAAAAATAAAAGCAGGATTAGCAGGTGCATCATATACACCGAATAGGAGATTTCCCCCAGAAACTGCAGCGCTGGTAAAGAAGCGGTGCGGGCCATCCGGCCGCCATTGCAGCCTATCGATAAAATAAACAGGCCCATGAGGGCAAGGCAGGCTATATCATTACAGTCTGATTGGACCGAGATAAAAAGGGCCATCAGCATACAGCAGCAAACCCAGTCCCTGGCAAATAATTTCCTGGCGCGCGGATACTCGTAAAGCAGGTATAGGAGGTTGCCTCCCCAAAAACCGGCCAACCCCCTCAGGTAACCATAATCGTAGGTGGAATCCAGGTTATGGGGTGCCGCCAAGCCGGGCCGGAAAAGGTCGGTGCGGGGGAGCAGGTACATGACGGCGAGGTATCCTGTCAATACGGCCAGCAGCAAAGCCACCAGGGCTTTTCTTTTGCCCGCGCCAAGCAGCCAGGCAGTGAAGGGCAGGGTCAGGTAGGCCCACCATTCCGCACTTACACTCCAGGAAGGAATATTCCAGGTATAGTTGGGGTAGATGTTGAAGGACTGAAGCAGCCCGATATTGATCAGGATGGCCCGCGGGTTGGCTACCGTATTATCCGGGGATCCCGGAATATAAAAAGGGCCGCCGTGCATCACATACATGCCTACAAACAACAGGAGCGTAAATACATGCATGGGGTAGATACGGGCAAACCTGGCTGCCAAAAAGCGTTTGTAATCATCCCCTCGGATGCTCCCGCTGAATTGACGGCCGTACACATGAAAGAGGATAAACCCGCTCATGATGAAAAAACCGTCTACGATCAGGTAGTAGGGGTGGCGCACCCAATGGGGATTCCGCTCAAAGTGCAGCCCAACAAAAACCTGGTAGTGCCCAAAGGCAACCAGCAGGGATCCCAGGCCGCGCAGGGCCGTAAAACCGCTCAGATAAGGTGTGTTTGTATTCATGGGGGGTTGGTGTATTAAGGTAATACAGGCAGCTTACTATTCAAAGCAAGCCCGCTTGAAAACGGCCTGAATTTGCCCGTTCTAACCGTAAACCACTAGGTGCTGACGCACCATCTGTACAGATACAGTACTTTTAGTTAGAAAATATCCCGCATGAACCCATTCATATTGATAATATATAATATATTTCTGCTGATATACCGGGCAGCCATACGCTGTGCTGCCTTATTTACTGAAAAGGCCGGTCAATGGATTTCGGGCAGGAAAGACTGGCCCAGCAATATGGCTTCCCACCTCCGTCCGGGTGAAAAAAGGATATGGATTCATTGTGCCTCCCTGGGGGAATTTGAGCAGGGAAGACCATTGATAGAATCATTGCGTGAAAAATACCCAGGCTATGGCATCCTGCTTACTTTTTTTTCCCCATCAGGCTATGAGGTCCGGAAAAATTACCCGGGTGCGGACTATGTTTATTATCTGCCTTTGGATGGATGGAGCAATGCCCGCCGGTTCATCGCGCTGGTAAATCCCGCCCTGGTTATTTTCGTGAAATACGAATTCTGGTACTATTATCTGCGCATATTAAGGGAACACCGGGTTCCCACACTGCTGATTTCGGCGGCCTTTCGGCGGGAACAGGCTTTTTTCAGGTGGTACGGCGCCTTTTTCAGGCAGTTGCTGGGTTGTTTCACCTGGATCTTTGTACAGGATCAAAATTCCGCCGCTTTATTGGCCCAAATCGGTCTGGATCGACGGGTTTCGCTAGCGGGGGATACCCGCTATGACCGGGTGCTCAGCATTGCGGCCGAGCGCAAACCCCTTGCGGTGGCGGCTCAATTCCGGGATAATGCCAAAGTCCTCATCGCAGGAAGTACCTGGCCCGGGGATGAGCAGATCCTTCAGGATGCTTTTCCCCGACTTCCCGCTGACTGGAAAATGATCATTGCTCCCCATGAAACCGACCCCGGGCATATTGGTGCCATCCAGGCTCTTTTCAAAAGGCAGCATGTACTGTATTCTGAACTGGCCGCCGGCCGGGGGGATGCCGGAAGCCGGGTGCTGATCATTGACAATATTGGCTTGCTCTCAGCCCTGTTTGCCTATGGAGATATTGCCTATATCGGCGGCGGATTCCAGCCCGGGGGCATTCACAACGTACTGGAGCCCGCCGTTTTCGGGCTGCCGGTCCTCTTTGGCCCTACTTACCGCAAATTCGTGGAGGCTGTGCAGCTTGTCAACCTGAAATTTGCCTTTCCCGTCCACAACTCCACAGAAACCAGTCAGGTCCTGGGCCGCCTGATTTCAGAGGACCTGCTCAGAAAGCAAATTAGGGAAGGACTGGGTGCATTCATGGGCCAGCAGGCAGGGTCTACCCGCCGTATTATGCAATGCATCGCGAATCAGGGCTGGCTGAAGGACTGAGCAGGCCGGGTTCCGCTTTTAATCCGTCCGGCCAGGGAATGGATAGCCCGCCGCGGGCCAGGTCTTTTTACCGCTGTTGCCGGTCAACCTTCGTATATGTTTATGGCCTCATTTTGAGCTATAAAGCCTATTTTTGCATCTTCAAAAATGCAATGCTATGCCAGGAACAGAATTGTTTGGCGCAGAAGAGCGCAAGGAAATTATGGATGTTTTGGAAACAGGAGTCCTTTTCCGCTTCAACCATGACCAGCAGAGAAAGGGGATATGGAAAGCCCTGGAATTTGAGGCCGAAGTCAAAAAGCTTACAGGGGCCAGGTATGCCCATGCTGTTTCCAGCGGTTCCACTGCTGTTGCCACGGCGCTGGCAGCTGCCGGCATCGGGGCAGGAGACGAGGTCATTGTCCCTCCCTTTACCTATGTGGCTACCGTTGAAGCCGTTTTGTTTGTGGGCGCCAAACCGGTATTTGCAGAAATCGATGAAACGCTCTGCCTGAGTGCGGAAGGCATTGAAAAGGCCATCACTCCGTCCACCAGGGCGGTCTGCCTGGTGCATATGTGCGGAGGCATGGCTGATATGGATGCTGTCATGGCGGTGGTCAATAAGCACCGTCTCATTTTGGTGGAGGATGCCGGCCAGGCATTTGCTGCCTCCTATAAAGGCGTCTATACCGGCCTGTTTGGTAAAACTGGCTGTTATTCCTTTGATTTTTTCAAAATTGCCACGGCCGGGGAAGGTGGGGTTGTCGTCACCAACGACGAGCAGGCTTATCACTATGCCGACTCCTACTCCGATCATGGCCATGACCATATTGGCAGCAACCGGGGTATGGAAAAGCACCCCATCCTGGGATTCAATTACCGGATCAGCGAACTGCATGCGGCTGTCGGACTGGCCCAGACCCGGAAGGTACCCCAGATCCTGGAAGCCAACCGCCGCCATAAAAAGACCCTTACCGGGCTGCTATCCAATACCCCGGAAATTTCATTTGCCAGGATCGCAGATCCCCAGGGGGATTCGGCGACCTTCCTGAACCTTTTGCTGCCCGACACGGAAACGGCCGCCCGTACGGTGGAGGAATTCAATCGGGCAGGGGTAAGCGGGTTTAATTACTGGTACACCAACATGTATCATTTCATCAATCAGTGGGATCACCTCAAAGAAATGCGGACTGCTTCCAAACTGGCCGTTGAGGTATTGGGCGTTCCACAGAACTACGCGCAGCTGGATATCCCCAAAACCCAGGAAGTAGTGGGAAGACTCATCTCTTTTGGTATCAGGTGTACCTGGAGCGAAGAGGAAGTGGTGGCCCTGGCCGGCCGGATTGCCGCCTGCGTAAGGCAGGCCACAGCCGCAGCACTGGTTTCCTGAAAATGACTATGGCCGGGGACCCTCAACCGCTTTGTTCATTACCTATTACAATATTCAACAACTTGCACAAGAATTTCAAGAACATAGATAAAATCGTTTTCGGCAGGGGAAGCTTTGATATGCTGGGCGGTATTCTGGATGGCAGAAGAAATGAAAACGATGGATTTTTCCTGTTTGTAGTGGACCATTATTTCAAGGATAAGCCGCTGGCCGGCCGGTTGCCGGCCCGGCCGGGTGACATTGTACGATTCATTGATGTGGATCCCGAAGAGCCTACCACGGCCCAGGTCGATGCGCTCAGAGACGAAGTCCTTTCCACCCGGGGCTTACCGGCAGGTATGGTCGGCATCGGGGGCGGAAGCATCATGGATATTGCCAAAGCCACTTCCCTGATGTTCACCAACGAAGGGTCCTCGGTGCAATACCAGGGGCTTGACCTCATCAAAAAACCGGGCATCTATCACCTGGGAGTTCCCACCATTTCCGGCACGGGAGCAGAAGTGGCCATGACGGCGGTGCTTACCGGACCTGAAAAAAAACTCGGGCTGAAATGCGAGTTCACCCCCTTCAACCAGGTGATTTTGGACCCTGAACTCATCAGTACCGTGCCGCGGGAAAGATGGTTTTATACCGGAATGGATACGTACATTCATTGTATTGAATCGGAAACCGGCTTCCTGAACAATGCCTTCAGCCATGCTTACGGGGACCAGGCCCTTAAATTGTGCCGGGAAATTTATCTGGGCGAGCATTCCGGACAGACACCCGAAAACGATGACAAACTGATGGTGGCCTCCATGATGGGCACCCTGAGTTTGACCTATTCAGAAGTGGGGATATGTCACGCCCTTTCCTATGGACTGGCCATGGTCTTTCATGAAAAACACTGTTACGCCAACTGCCTTGCCTTCCAGCACCTTGAGGATTACTATCCGGAGGGGGTTCGGGAGTTCCGGCAAATGCTCAAACGGAACAACATCGTGCTGCCCACCGGGCTCAGCAGGAATTGGACCGATGAACAGATCACAGCCATGGCTCATGTAGCCTATAACCTGTCCCACATGTGGAATCATGCCATCGGGCCGGACTGGAAGGAAAAGATAACCATAGAAACCATAAAAGCGCTTTTTAAACGATTATAATTATGAGTCACAAGAAAATAAAAGTAGGCAATATCGACTGCGGGGCAGACCAGCTCTTTGTAATTTCAGGTCCCTGTGTCATCGAAGACGAGCTGGTCATGATGCAGACGGCAGAAAAGCTGAAGGAGGTCTCAGAGAGGCTGTCCATCCCCATCATCTATAAGTCTTCGTTTTCCAAAGATAACCGCAGCAGCCTGAAATATTACAATGGTCCCGGACTCGATAAGGGAGTCAGGATGCTGGCCAAGATCAAAGAGCAGTTCGGTTTTCCCGTACTCACCGATATCCACTATCCCGACCAGGCCGCAGCCGCCGGTGAGGTCTGCGATGTGCTCCAGATACCCGCTTACCTGTGCATGCAGACAGGGCTGATGGTGGCCGCCGCCAAGACAGGGCGGGTCATCAACATCAAACATGGTCAGTTCCTGGCCCCAGACAACATGAAGCATCCGGTGAATAAATGTGTGGAAGCAGGCAATGACCAGATCATCCTGACAGAAAGGGGCTATACCATGGGGTACAATGACCTGGTGGTGGATCCCAGAAGTTTTTTTCACATGGGACGCCTGGGTTACCCGGTAGTATTTGACATCACCCACTCAATCCGCAAATACGGTATTCCCAGTGCGGATGCCAAGGGAGGTGCCCGCGAGTTCCTGCCGGTCCTAAGCAGGGCGGGGGTCGCCTCCGGGGTGGATGGGGTATTTATCGAAACCCATCCTGAACCTGAAAAAGCACTCTGTGATGCCGCCAGCCAGTTATGCGTCTATGACCTGGAAGAGTTTTTAAAACCCCTCATAGAAATCCATCACATTGAGGTGAAATACCGGGGCCACTGATCTTAATAATCCTTTTTTTAGCATACAAATCATATTACTCATCAAAAATTAATTTAAGTGGAATTATATCTTGATTCGGCCAACATGAAGGAAATCGAAGAAGGCTTTAAACTGGGCTTTCTGGACGGTCTGACTACCACACCTACCTTTATGCAGCGGGAAGGGGTAACCGATATTGACGGTACCATCCTGAAACTCTCCAAAATAGTTCCGGTGCTTCAGATTGAAGCCCTGGGTAATACAGCAGAGGAAGTAGTAAAGGAAGCCCACCGGCAGCTGGATCTCGGTCTGGATCCGAAGAAGACGGTTTTCAAAGTTCCCGTTTCCCTGGAAGCGGTTCGCGCCTGTTACCTTCTTCGTAAGGAAGGACTGCTGGTAAATGTCCATCTGGTGTATACCCTGCAGCAGGCCTACATGGCCATGCATGCCGGGGCAACCTATGTTTGCCCGCTGGTTGGCCGCCTGCAGGACCAGGGCCATGATGCACTGGCCCTGGTAGAACAGTGTGTGGAAGCTGTTGATCATTATGGCTACAACACCAAGGTGATGTTCAGTTCCGTGCGCCACAATGAACATGTGCGTAATGCCATCAATATGGGGGTCCATACCATCACCCTTCCGCTGAAGGTCCTCAAATCCCTGACCGATAATAATTTCACGACCGTAGGCACCGAGCAGTTCCTCCGGGATACCAGGCTGATGACGGTAAGAGTAAAGGAGGCTGTAAACGGAATCAACCCGCTGGTATCGGTGGATGCCATCCTGCGCGATGCCATCGTGAAAATGACTGAATACGGTTTTGGCTCGGTCAGCGTGGTGCATGGGGACGGTACCGTCAAAGGGGTATTTACCGACGGGGATCTACGCCGCCTCCTGCAAAAGGAAGGGGAGCATATCCTGGGAAAGAAAATGGGAGACCTTGAATATAAAACCCCGGTAAGCATAGAGGCCGGTACCCTGCTCAATGATGCCGCCGGACTGTTTAAGAAAACCAATGTGGATACCATACTGGTTACCGAGAACGGAAAGCCCATCGGGATGCTGGACATACAGGATCTTAAGAACGATTAACCTCAATGATTTGATAAAGGGGACTGGCAGGTCCCTTTTTTTTAACCATCATACATGTCAACCGAATCCAGGAAGATCGCCGATTTATTTAAGGGGAAGTTTTTGGCAAGCCCTTCGCAGATTGCCCAGAAACTCCCGGCCATCAAGGCCTTTGTATTTGACTGGGACGGTGTTTTCAACGACGGGCAAAAGGATCAGGACGGTTCGAGTTCTTTCAGTGAAATAGATGCCATGGGAACCAACCTGCTCAGGTTCAACCATTACCTGCGAACCGGAATTCCGCCCCGGGTGGCTGTTTTTTCCGGGGAACAGAACAAGGCTGCTTTCAGGCTGGCAGGCAGGGAGCATTTTGATGCCGTTTATTATAAGATGTCCGATAAAATCAGGGCCCTGCATCATTTCTGCCGCTGGCATGAATTGGAGCCATCGGAAGTGGCCTTCTTTTTTGACGATGTCCTTGATTTTTCCCTGGCTGCCCTATGCGGTTTGCGCATCATGGTATCCCGGGATTGTAATCCTTTGCTGAGAGATTTTGCAGAAAACAGGCGGCTGGCTGATTATATCACTTTTGCCGACGGGGGCAATCACGCTGTCCGCGAATCCGTGGAACTGCTCACGGGGCTAAGCGGAAAATATAGTGAAACCATCGAACACCGCATGCACTATGCCCCGCTTTACCAGCAGTACCTGGCACTCCGTAACCGCCCCAAGCCCTTGTTTTATACCCTCATTGATTCTGAAATAACCGAACAAACACCCATATGATAGCAGGCATTATTCCGGCGCGTTATGCATCCTCCCGTTTTCCGGGTAAGTCATTGCTCGATATAGGAGGCAAGACCATGATC
The DNA here is from genome assembly GCA_903906365.1 of uncultured Bacteroidota bacterium. Classification (GTDB taxonomy): domain Bacteria; phylum Bacteroidota; class Bacteroidia; order Chitinophagales; family Chitinophagaceae; genus Puia. The sequence goes on from CAIVKC010000041.1 coordinate 125,219, forward strand.
CAGCGGGTATACGAGCAGGCGAAAAAAAGCAAATCCCTGCAGAAACTGGTGGTGGCCACCGATGACCAGCGGATTTTGGACCATGTTCTGTCCTTTGGCGGGGAAGCCGTCATGACCTCTCCGGAACACCCCAGCGGCACCGACCGGTGCTGGGATGCCTTCCGCCAGCTAAAGGAGGCCTACCAGTATGTCATCAATATTCAGGGAGATGAGCCCTTTATTGACCCTTCCCAGATTGATACGCTTTCCGCGTTGCTGCAGGACGGCACCACTGAACTGGCCACCCTGATGATTCCGGTTTCCAAGGCAGAGGACCTCTTTGACACAGGGGAGGTTAAAATTGTGCTCAATGACAAGATGGAGGCGCTCTATTTCAGCCGAATGGCCATTCCATACCTCAAAGGGGTGGAGCAGGCCTTCTGGCATGAACACCATGCCTATTACCGGCATGTCGGCATGTACGCTTACCGCTCGGACGTACTCAAGAAGATTACCAAGCTTCCGGTATCCTCACTGGAGCGGGCCGAATCCCTGGAACAGCTTCGATGGCTGGAGAACGGATACCGCATCAAATGCGGGGTTACCCATTTTGAGAGCCATTGCATCGACACTCCCGAAGATGTTGAGAAGGTAATGAAATGGATGGGAAAGACCCATTTTGAATAAAGACCGGAAACCCCCACACCGGATTGGGAACGGAAAATAGCCATCATGCACTTCAATTGGGCTTTTTCCGGGATCAGGCCGGCCAAACCAATAAATATGTCAAAGGAAAAGATACTGGTAATCGGGGCCTCAGGCCAGATAGGCGTGGAACTGACCCTTGCCCTGAGAGCCATATACGGAAATGCCAATGTTGTGGCCTCCGACCTGCGGGAGGAAAATGAATTGTTGCGCGGTTCGGGGCCCTACGTTTCTTTGGATGTGATGAACAAGGAAATGCTGCATGTCCAGGTCATCCGCCAGAATATTACCCAGATATACCTGCTGGCAGCGATCCTTTCTGCCACCGGAGAAAAGAACCCAAACCTGGCCTGGCACCTGAACATGCAGGGATTACTCAATGTGCTCGACATAGCCCGGGAGGAAAAATTGCAAAAGGTATACTGGCCCAGCAGCATTGCGGTCTTCGGGCCCACCTCACCCAAGCAGAACTGCCCGCAGCAAACCATCATCGAGCCTACGACCGTCTATGGCATCAGCAAATATGCCGGGGAATTCTGGTGTAACTATTTTCATCATCGCTTCGGCGTAGATGTCCGTAGTATCCGTTATCCGGGGTTGATCTCTTACAAATCAGCGCCAGGCGGAGGGACAACTGATTATGCCATTGAAATATTTCACGAGGCCAAAGAGCACCAGAAATATACCTGTTTCCTCCGGGAAGATACCTACCTGCCCATGATGTATATGCCGGATGCCATACGGGCCACCATTGAACTGATGGAGGCGCCTTCTTCCCGAATCGCCGTTAGGACCTCCTATAATGTTTCGGGCATGAGTTTCTCGCCCAGGGAAATAGCTGCCGAGATCCAAAAACATATACCCGGATTCACCATCGCCTATACCCCGGATTACCGGCAGGCCATCGCAGACAGCTGGCCGCAGAGCATTGACGATTCGGCCGCGCGCCATGACTGGGGATGGAAAAACGAGTTTGATCTTCCCTCCATGACCACCGATATGCTTGAGAATCTATGATCATTTTTTCCCCACGGTCATGATATAGTTTGTTAAATAATCTACCTAGCGAATAGACTATTGGCGGGCTCCGGATTTTGACTTAAAATTGCAGCTCAGCAATAACCGGATCAACATGTATAAAATATTTATAATAAATGTTTTCTTTTGGGGGAGCCTTTCCCTGCAGGCCCAGCCGGACTCCCGTCTGTCCCGGGGCCCCTGGCGCGCAGAGCTCACCAGAAAGGATGGCAACCGCATCGTTTTCAATTTCGATGTCATGGACAGCGCTGGCAGAAAAATCATTTATATACGCAATGCTACGGAGCGGTTACGGGTCGATGATATTAAATCGGAAGGGGATTCTTTGGTCATAACCCTGCCTTTTTTTGAATCACAACTGCGGGCCGTTTTAACGGGAGACAGCCTGCTGAGCGGATTCTGGGTAAAACGGCTTACAGCATCCGATCAGGTCATGGACTTCCGGGCGCATCATAACCAGGCTGCCCGATTTGTCCCATCGGCCACCCATACACTGGCCGATGTCACCGGCCGGTGGGCCGTCACTTTTACCAATCCCAGGAACGATTCCAAAGAATTCTCCGTTGGAGAATTCCGGCAGCAGGGTAGTATGGTCACGGGCACTTTTCTCACCACCACCGGCGATTACCGTTTCCTGGAAGGGGTGATGGATGGGGATTCCCTGCGGCTTTCCTGTTTTGACGGTGGACATGCTTTCCTCTTTACTGCAAAGGTGAATGCGGATCAATCCATAACAGGGGGATTGTATTTTTCGGGTCCCGTAGCCAGGCAGTATTGGACTGCCCGGCGCGATGAGCAGGCCAGCCTGCCCGACGAGTTCAGCCTGACCCGGATGAAGCCGGGCCAGACCAGGCTGGACTTTAGCTTCCGCAACCTGGAGGGTAAAACAGTCTCCTTAAGCGATGCCCGTTTTAAAAACAAGGTCGTCGTCCTTCAGATCATGGGGTCCTGGTGTCCTAACTGCATGGATGAAACGGCCTTTATGAGCGGCCTTTATGACAGGTACAAGGGCAGGGGCCTGGAAATCGTGGGTATTGCCTATGAGCGAAGCACCGATTTTGACCGGTCTGTCAAGAGCCTGCAATCCTTTCAGCAGCGGTTTGGCGTCCAATATCCCATACTTATAACCGGGGTATCCGTCAATGATTCCCTCAGGAGCGAAAAGACCCTTCCCCAATTGGAAAAAATAGTGGGCTTTCCAACCACCATCTTTATAGACCGCTCCGGGCAGGTGCAGAAAATTCATACTGGATTTAACGGACCGGGGACAGGCATTCATTACGAGCAGGAAAAAAAGGTATTTATCCGAACCATTGATGCCCTGCTTGCTCCCTGAACAACAGGTATTCACAGCCATGGCCCTACCATCCCAAAAAGCCCTCCTGGGACTGACTGGTACAATATTATCTGTTTTTGCAGGTAGCGGTAAAATATTTGGGTATGCCCGGTGACCCTCATCTGTTTATTTTAAGTAATTTTAGTTCAAAATCATTGCTATGCCAACCCGTCGCCATTTTCTCAAACAGGCTTCTGTAGCTACCTCCGGATTACTGTTGAATAAGTCAAACTGGTTTAAGGAGCCCCAGCTCATCGGGCTGCAGCTCTATACCGTTCGCGATGAAATCAAAATGGATGTGAAGGGTACGATTGCCAGGGTGGCCTCCGTGGGTTTCAATTCGGTAGAGGTTTTCGGCTATGAAAGCGGTCATTTCTTTGGCCTGGAGCCCGCAGCCTTTTCAGCCATACTTAAGCAATATAACCTCAAGACCCCCAGTGGCCACTATGTGATGAAAGATTTCCTGGCAAAGGGGGATGAAGACAACCTCAAACGCACGGTAGCGGACGCAGCCAAAATGGGTCACGAGTTTTTTGTGGTACCCTACCTGACCGAAGACCTTCGCCAAAGCCTGGACGACTATAAGAAACTGGCCGCCCACCTCAACAGGGCGGCGGAAGAGGCTAAGAGTGCCGGTATGCAGCTGGCCTATCATAACCACGATTTTGAATTCAAGGACTGGGGAGGCGGAAAAAATGGTTTTCAGATACTGATCGCTGAAACAGATCCCGCACTGGTGAGCCTGGAAATGGATATGTACTGGATAACCAGGGCAGGGTTAAACCCCGTGGACATGATCAAGGCCAACAAAGGCCGGATCAAAATGTGGCATATCAAAGACATGGCCAACACGCCTGAGAAAGAATTCACTGAAGTCGGCAGCGGGATTATCAACTACAAGGAAATCTTTAAATACAAAAAAGAGTCCGGCATGAAATACTTTTTTGTAGAACAGGACAAGACCAAAATACCTGTCTTTGATAGTATCGCCAAAAGTTTTCAGTACATCAAAAACAATATACTGTCCTGATCCCGGCGCTTATTGCCTGACTTTCCGGATAGCTCCGGATGAGGGGCCCCTTTGTCTTCTTTATAATTTTCCCTGTTAAAATTCAATACATGTCCGACAGGCGTTCTTTCCTGCAACAATCTTCCGCCCTGCTTGCCGGCGGTGTGCTGGCAACCACTTTCAATCATAAGACCTTTGCCTCCCTGCGCAGGCAGCTGGCTCCTTCGGACCAGGTCAATATAGGAGCGATCGGAATCAATGGGATGGGCTGGTCCAATGTGAAGGCAGCCCTGAAGGTGCCGGGAGTAAATATAGTGGCCCTTTGCGATGTGGACAGCAATGTCCTGGAAAAAAGACTGGGTGATCTTTCCAAAATGGGAGTCGATACATCCGCTGTAAAAACCTATGGTGATTACCGCAAGCTGCTGGATAGAAAAGATATTGACGCGGTTATCATCGGCACCCCTGACCACTGGCATGCCCTGATCATGATTGATGCCTGTCAGGCCGGAAAGGATGTCTACGTTGAAAAACCGGTGGGTAATTCCATGGTTGAATGCCGCGCCATGGTAAAGGCCCAGCAGAGGTACCACCGGATGGTACAGGGGGGCCAGTGGCAGAGAAGCCAGCAGCATTTTAAGGATGCCGTTGATTTTGTACAGACCGGCCAGCTCGGAAATATTCGTACCGTGAAAGTTTGGTGTTACCAGGGGTGGATGCGTCCAGATATCCTGAGGCCGGATTCAGCCCCGCCTGCCGGGGTGGATTATGCCCGCTGGCTGGGACCTGCCCCCACCAGGCCTTTTAATGCCAGCCGTTTTCACTTCCATTTCCGCTGGTTCTGGGATTATGCGGGCGGACTCATGACCGACTGGGGTGTGCACCTGCTGGATTATGCGCTGATAGGCATGAAGGCAGGGGAACCAAAGTCCATCGCGGCCCTGGGGGGTAAATTTGCATACCCGGATCTCTATGAGGAAACACCCGATACCCTGACCACTTTGTATGAATTTGACGGATTCAACCTGGTTTGGGATCATGCCATGGGCATCGATAACGGATCCTACGGGCTGGACCACGGAATTGCCTATATTGGTAATAACGGCACCCTGGTGCTTAACCGGGAAGGATGGCAGGTTCTGGAAGAACGACAAAGCAAAAATAAGGTGGCCGTTCCCCTGGCCAGGGTCTCGGACAACGGTGTGGAAAAACATTGGGTGAATTTCATTGATGCCGTCCGGTCGCGGAAGGCAGAGACCCTGCACTGCCCCATACAGGATGGCGCCCATGTGGCTACCGTGGCGCAGATGGGAAATATCAGCTTCCGAAGCGGCCGGCGTCTGGCATGGGACCACCAGGCCGGAAAGTTTACAGATGAAAAGATCAACGAAAAGTACCTGATGAAGCCATACCATAACGGGTATAAACTGCCCTTACTCTGAAGGGGCCGGCCCGTCACTTCCTCTTTTTATAGAGCACATGGGTTTTCAGGGGGCTTCCATCCTCCAGAGCGGGGTGCTCAAAGTCCTGGCAATACTGCATGCCGATCCTTTCCATCACCCGGACGGATCTTTTGTTAATGGCAGCCGTAAAGGATACGATTTCCTCAAAGCCCAGGGCGGTAAAACCATATTCCATGCATCCGGCTGCCGCTTCCGTGGCATATCCCCTGGACCAGTAGGGAAATGCCAGTCTCCAGCCGATCTCCACACAGGGCGTGAAATCAGCCTTAAACCGGGGAACGGAAAAGCCGGTATATCCGATGAAAGCTCCTGTCTTTTTGATCTCCACGGCCCACAATCCGTAATGATTTGCTTCCATGAACTCCCTGATCCTGCCTATCATGTCCAGGCTCTGTTGAGGGGTCAGCAGACCGGGAAAATATTCCATAACCCTTGGATCAAGGCCCATCCGGGTAAACACCCGCAGGTCTGATTGCTTCCATGGCCTGAGCCCCAACCTCGGTGTTTCGATTGTGTACACGATGATATGATGCGGTTTAATAGTAAGCAGGAAGTTAATTAATTTTGGCCGTCCCTGAATGGGCGAGACCTACGACGGTGACCTGATCTGAAAATAAATCTTCCAGGCTATGCATAACGGAGGGCATGGGTAATCCAACCTGCGGATAAAATAACCACAGGGACGCAACTGGCCCCGCTTTCATGCGCACTGTAGGAGGGATCCATTTATTTCCTGCAGCGGGTAAGAATAAAAATAGCCCGCAAGGGAAGGTATTCATTGACCCAATACCCGCTTTGGGGCAAAGGAGGCTTGTCATCCAACCTATAAGATCCTATCAACTTATTATCAGGGAATACACCAGGCCCCCTGCCGGGCAAATAATCCAAAAAATGCACAACCTAAAAGGGGATGATCCCTGCCGGATGGGCTGTACTCCGAAGGAATCCATTTGTATACCCATTTGGTTTCAGGTTCAGTCATCTTGTCAAAAGATTCATAAAAAACCCCCGGGATGATTGCATCCAGGGGGTCATGTCTTTTTCAAGCCGGGGCGCTGTTATTTCGCCGCTCCGATTGCCCAGAGGATTCCCCCCAGCAGGTGCTTGAGATACAGGGATTCTTTATAAGATTCGTCGGTATGTCCCATTTCGGTGTAAAAGGCCCTTCCCCCTTCATACTCATGGAACCAGGCCATCGGATGGTTCTCCCCGTTTTCCCCGCCTTTATAGGATTGCTCATCAATGGTGATTAATACGGTTATCTGGGGATTGATGTATTTGAAATTATAGAGTTCATCAAAACGTTTAAAGGTCTCCGGCAGATCCCTGGTGGAGGGATGGTTCTTATTGACCACTGTGAATTTGGCTTTTTGCTGGCTGGGGTGTGACTTGAAATAAGCCCCTACCAGATCACCGTACCATTGCCAGTTGTATTCGCAGTCGGTGGCTGCATGGATACCCACAAATCCGCCGCCGTGACGAATATACTCCTGGAGTCCTTTTTCCTCCTCGGGCCCGAAAACCGTTCCGGTAGGGCAGAGGAAAATGAGCGCCGCATATTTTTTCAGGTTTTCATATCGGAAAGCCGTGGAATCCTCGGTTGCCTCCACTTCAAAGCCATTGGCCTGGCCAAGCTTTTTAATGGCGGCAATTCCGACAGGAATGCTGGAATGTCTGAACCCGTTGGTCTTTGAAAAGATCAGTACGATGGGCTTTTCAGGCTTGGAGTCGCCTGCGTGCAGGGGTGTTGCGCTCATACCTATTAGACAAAGGGCAACCAGGACTGCGCAGGCGGCTTGGCTGAAAAGGGATCTTGATTTCATGATGTGTTGTTTATGGCCGCAGACTGAAACTGCAACCTGGGTGTAGGGAAATAGAATTCAAATTACAGCGCGCGGACTTTGATATTTCGGTACCATACGTCACACCCGTGGTCCTGCAGGGCAATCCTGCCGGCTTTGTACTTGGAAAAATCAGGCATCGAGTTGAACTTGCTGCCTTTGACGAGTTTCCACCAGTTTTCATCCCACATGGTGGTGGATACCACGTTTACTCCGTTCATGTAAAGATCCAGCTTACCTTTGTTCAGTTTGATTTCAACCTGGTTCCACCGGCCGACCGCCCGAACAGGTTCGGAGGAACTCCGGATCAGGTCATAGAGATCACCTGCCCGGTGTTTGATGATTTTACCGTCTGAGTGGCCATCGTTGTCGAGCACCTGCATCTCAGGACCGGTATTCCAGGTCTCTGCGTACTTGGGGTCTTCTTTGACATCAAAAAGAATCCCGCTGTTGCCGTTACTGGATATCTTCCATTCTATTTTAAGGTCGAAATTTTCAAACTCCTGATCGGTGACTACATCTCCGCCGCCCTTGCTCTGGTAGGAGGATTTTTGGGAAGCATCCAAATGAAGGGTGCCCTCACTCACCTTCCAGGCTTCGCCGACAGCAGATTTGCCGAAGGTATGCCAGCCGGTGGTGGTCTTACCGTCAAATAGCAACTTCCAGCCCTCTTTTTTCTCCGCCTCACTTAACGTATTGACGGGAGCCTGCGGGGGAGAGGATATTTTTTTAGGGGAAAAAGCAAGACCCGCCGTGATCAACACGGCAGGTAAGGCAAGCAATATGATTTTCATCCGGTCTTATTTTTTAAGTGAGAGAATGTATTTCACCATTTCCTTCACATCGGCTTCAGCCAGTTGGGGATGCGGTGTCATTGGAACAGCTCCCCAGACACCACTGCCACCGGAGATGACTTTTTTAACAAGTCTGTCAACGGTGGTATCGGCCGCTGGAGCATACTTTTTGGCTACTTCGCTGTACGAGGGTCCGATGGCCGCCCCTGCACTGGCCTGCTGAAGCCTGTGACAGGTGGTACAGTCGCTGGCGCCGATCAACTCAAGACCTTTTGTGTTGCTGGCTACGGGTGCCGCTTCTTTGGCGGCGGTATCTTTTGCTTCCGCTGTCTTTGTTTCGCCTGAATTGCCGCATGCCACTGCAAGCAGTGTGCAGCCCAGAATAATGAATGTCTTTTTCATAATAAAAAACTATAATGTAAGTAAAATAAAAACCAGGGTCTAAATATCCGAAATATATCAGGATAACCCTAAAACAGCGCGATTAAATTTCTCATCCGATCCGGTGTTTGCAAAATCGTCGAAGGCCCTTTCAGTGACCCGGATGATGTGGTCACGTATAAACAAGGCCCCTTCCCTGGCACCATCCTCTGGATGCTTGATGCAGCATTCCCATTCCAGTACAGCCCATCCGGGGAAATCGTAGGCAGTGAGCTTACTGAATATCGATTTGAAATCCACCTGACCGTCCCCCAGGGAACGGAAACGTCCTGCGCGGTCAATCCAGTTCTGGTAACCGCCGTAAACGCCTTGTTTGCCGGTGGGGTTGAACTCGGCATCCTTGACGTGGAACATCCTGATCCGCTCGTGATAGTGGTCAATATAACTGAGGTAATCCAGGCACTGAAGCACAAAATGGGAAGGATCATACAGCAGGCAGGCCCTGGGATGATGGCCGGTATGTTTCCAGAACAGCTCGTAGGTCACGCCGTCATGCAGGTCTTCCCCCGGATGAATTTCATAACAGAGGTCTACACCCTGCTCGTCAAAACTGTGGAGAATTGGCAGCCAGCGCTTGGCCAGTTCCCTGAAACCGGTTTCCACCAGCCCGGCGGGTCGTTGGGGCCAGGGATACATGGTTGGCCAGAGCAGGGCCCCGCTGAACGTGGCATGGGCACTGAGACCCAGATTCCGGGAGGCCTTGGCGGCATAGTGCAGCTGCTGCACCGCCCACTCCGTTCTGGCCTTGGGATTGTTCCTGACTTCGGCCGGGGCAAAACCGTCAAACTGGGCATCGTAGGCCGGGTGCACAGCCACCAGCTGTCCCTGCAGATGGGTGGAGAGTTCAGTGATCTGCAATCCGGCTTCCTCGACGATCCCCCTTATCTCATCGGCATAAGCTTTGCTTTCAGCCGCCTTTTTGAGGTCCAGGCACCTTGGATCCCAGGAGGGTATTTGTACACCGGCAAATCCCAGGCCCTTGGCCCATTTACAGATCGAGGCCAGTGTATTGAACGGGGCTTCCTCCCCCATGAATTGGGCCAGGAAGATGGCAGGTCCTTTGATTGTATGCATGACTAAGTAAGAATTAAAGTATTAAATCCAATTGGTTTGTTTCATCCATTCCCTCAAGATTCAAAGGGCGTCCATTTCTGGGCAGATTGACCGGAGGCGACGACCGTATCGATGAAGGCCATGCCGCGGATTCCGTCTGCGACTCCGGGAAAATCCAGCGCTTCGGCAGAGGGTTTTTTCCCTTCGGCTTTGGCAGAAAGGGTGAGGGCAAAATTTTTGTAAATATTGGCAAATGCCTCCAGGTAACCCTCCGGATGACCGCCCGGCGTGCGGCAGTTCTGGGTCGCGTAGGATGACAGATGACCTGTGTAGTTGCTTCCTGCCCTCAGGATCTGGGTGGGCTGGTCCAGCCACTTAACTACCAGGGTATTGGGCTCATGCTGTGCCCATTCCAGGCCGCCTTTTTCCCCATAGATCCGGATGCGCAGGGCATTTTCCTCTCCGGCAGCTACCTGGGAGGCCATCAGTACTCCGGCCGCGCCATTGTCAAATTTGAGAAGTACATTGCCATCGTCGTCCAGGGCCCTTCCTTCCACCATGATATTGAGGTCTGCGCACAGGTGGGTGATTCGCAGGCCGGTGATGTATTCAGCCAGGTGGGCGGCATGCGTGCCGATATCCCCCATGCAGCCGCTTTTGCCGGATTTGGAGGGGTCTGTTCTCCAGGCCGCCTGCGCGTTCCCTTCCCTTTCGGTTTTTTTGCTGAGCCATCCCTGGGGATATTCCACCCATACCTTCCGGATTTTTCCAAATACATGATCGGCCACCATCGCCCTGGCCTGTTTGACCATGGGATATCCCGAATAAGTATGCGTCAGACACAGGGTCAGTCCCGTTTGGTTTACTTTCTGCTGGAGCTGTCTGGCCTCCTCAATGGTGAAGGCGATGGGCTTTTCAATGACTACGTGAAACCCATGGTCCAGAGCCATCATGGCAGGGGCAAAATGGGCGAAATTGGGCGTCACTATGGTTACAAAGTCCATTCTTTTATCCGGGGGCAGGCTGCTTTCCTTTAAGATCATTTCTTCGAAGTTCATATAAATGCGGTCCTGCGGCAAAAACAGCATCTCCCCTGATTCCAGGGCTATCTCGGGCTTGATGCTGAGGGCCCCGCATACCAGTTCAATAAGACCATCCATATTGGCGGCAAGCCGGTGAATGGCGCCAATGAAGGCATCCTTGCCTCCGCCTACCATTCCCATTCTGAGTTTTCTGTGCATGTTGGTTGTATTTGTTTGTTTAAAAGTTGACTCATTTTGGTCAGTCCGCCTCCGGTTTTTGACGGTAAATCGGACTGAAATTAAAAATTGTCAATCCAACAATTAATAGGATTGATTATTTAAAAATAAAAATTACATTTACGAATCTATTTATAAATATCAATTTTTTTTGATAAGCCTAAATAAAAATAAAATTAAGGCAGTTCATCTGACCCCTGAAAATTAATAACCGGAAACGATTCAAAATTAAATTAAAACGAACTTGCTATGTCAGCTTCCATTCAGCGCAACAAACTTTTCGTGGCCTCCTGTTCGGCCCTGCTCGTAACTTCTTTGTCCTTCGGCATCCGTGCCGGAATACTGAACAAACTTGGTACAGAATTTCATTTAAATGCCTCTGAACTGGGCACCATTGCCGCCACGGCTTTCTGGGGTTTCCCGCTGGCCATCATCGTGGGGGGCTTCATTGTGGATGTCATCGGCATGAAAAAGCTGCTGGTCATGGCCTTTGTGTTCCACCTCGGCGGCATATTGCTGACCATTTTTGCCAACGGATATTGGACCCTGTTTCTTTCCACCCTGCTCATCGGCATTGCCAACGGTACGGTCGAAGCAGCCTGTAACCCGCTGGTGGCCTCGCTGTTTCCGGATAATAAGACTACCAAACTCAATCATTTTCACCTCTGGTTTCCGGCAGGTATTGTGATCGGCACACTGATCGTATTCCTGCTTGACAAGCTGGGTGTCAGCTGGCAGGTCGAAGTAGCCACCATGATTGCACCCACCCTGGTGTACGGATATCTTTTCTCCAAACTGGGTTTTCCGGTCACCGAAAGGGTGGCAGCCGGAGTTTCCACGGCAGAAATGTACAAGGCCCTGCTGAGTCCGCTGTTTCTTTTTATGATTATCTGCATGTTTGGCACGGCCATCACCGAGCTCTTTACCAACCAGTGGACCGACGTACTTTTCAAAACAGTTACAGACAATGCGATCCTGATACTCACCTTTGTGGCCTCCGTGCAGGTGCTGGGCCGTGCCTTTGCCAGCCCGATTGTTCACCGCCTCGCCCCGCAGGGGGTGTTGCTGGTTTCGGCCATCCTTTCAGCTCTTGGTATTTATATGCTGATTCACCTCCATGGTACGGCCATATTCGCCGGGGCCATTGTCTTTGGCCTGGGGGTTGCATTCTTCTGGCCATGCATGATTGGATTTGTTTCCGAAAACATGCCCAAGACAGGTGCAGTGGGCCTGAACCTGATCGGGGGAGCCGGCATGTTCGGTGTATCCCTTTATATGATCTTCATGGGAGGCTATTATGACCGCATCATGGCTGCCAAGCTACCGGCAGGGGCGAGCCTCGATGACTACCGTTCGGCAGCGCCGGGCACTGCGATGGCTACCGCTTTCAATGATGCCCGTACAGCGGCGGGCCCTGATGTATTAAACGCCACATTAATAATTCCTGTAATGTTAATAGTTGCTTTTGCAGGACTAACCATCTACCTGCGCGGCAAGAAAAAGCCAGATCTGCTGCATACAGCGGGGGTTTAGGCGGTTTAGCGCCTGCCGCTGATAATTTTACTGAGCAATTAATCATTTTTCCGGTTTCAGCAACCGGAAGAATTCGTAAATTACTTTTTTAATTCGTTCAATTCATGTCCAACCAACCTTCACGCAGGCTTGCCATTAAAAATATTGTAGCAGGAACAGCTGCCCTGGGAGCTTCAGGAATGCTCACTTCGTTCACCCAATCGGAATCTTTAACCTCCACCGCCTTGAAAGGAAATATCAATCATTCTGTTTGTCGCTGGTGTTTCAGCGACATCCCCCTGGAAAGCTTCTGTGCCTCGGTCAAAAAATTGGGTCTGGGTGCCATTGACCTGATCGCTCCCAAAGAATGGCCGGTGTTGCAGAAATATGGGCTCTATTCTTCCATGTGTTATATAGCCGGAGAGGTCAGTCTCACCAAGGGGTTTAATAACCCGGCCTATCATGAAAGCCTGGTAAAAGACTACCTGGAAGTCATACCCATGATGAAAAAGGCGGGATACAAGGACCTGATCTGTTTCAGCGGAAGCCGGGCAGGTATGGATGATGAGACCGGACTAAAAAATTGTGTGGCGGGTCTGCAAAAAATTCTGCCGCTGGCCGAGAAAAACGGCATCACCATTCAAATGGAATTACTCAACAGCAAAGTAGATCATAAAGATTACATGTGCGACCGCACGCCCTGGGGTGTGGAACTGGTAAAGCGCACCGGTTCCGCGAATTTTAAACTGCTCTATGACATTTATCATATGCAGGTGGATGAAGGGGACGTGATCCATACCATCCGGGAGAACCACCCCTATATCGGCCATTATCACACTGCCGGCGTACCGGGCAGAAATGAAATTGACGAGACCCAGGAACTGTATTACCCGGCCATCATGAGGGCCATTCAAGAAACCGGATTTAAGGGCTATGTTGCCCAGGAGTTCATTCCGAAGAAAAAGGATGCCATCGGGTCACTCAGGGAAGCCATTCTGATTTGCGATATCTGATTGGCACCGCTCCTTCCCGAAATACTTTACTCTGTTATTTAATATTTAATTGAACAAATATGGCTGATAACACCTTCGATGCTATTGTAATTGGATCAGGGATCAGTGGCGGCTGGGCTGCCAAGGAACTCACCGAAAAGGGCCTGAAGACCATTATGCTGGAACGCGGCAAACAGATCGAACATGTAAAGGATTATGTCAATGCCCAAAAGGAAGCCTGGGACTATCCCCATCATAACCGCGCCACGGTGCAGATGAAAAAGGACTATCCGGTGCTTAAGAGGGATTACCCCCTCAATGAAAGTAACCTGGACTGGTGGGTCAATGACCAGGAATCCCCCTATACCGAGATCAAGCGTTTTGACTGGTTCCGCGGATATCATGTGGGCGGACGTTCCCTGCTCTGGGGGCGCCAGAGTTACCGTCTGAGTGACTTTGATTTTGAGGCCAACGCCAAGGACGGAATTGCCATAGACTGGCCGCTGCGTTACCAGGAAATTGCCCCCTGGTATGATTACGTGGAAAAATTTGCGGGCATAAGCGGCAACCGCGACGGACTGCCCCAGTTGCCCGATGGTCATTTCATGCCTCCCATGGATATGACCTGCGTGGAAAAAGACGTGGCCGGCCGCATCAAGGAACATTACAAGGGAGCGCGCTCCATGATTATCGGCCGCACGGCCAATATCACCGAACCCCTCCCGGGCAGGACCAACTGCCAGTACAGGAACAAATGCTGGCTGGGCTGCCCATTTGGCGCCTACTTCAGCACGCAGTCATCCACCCTGCCTGCTGCCATGAAAACCGGGAACCTCACGCTCCGGCCCTGGAGCATTGTCACCAAAATCCTTTATGATAAGGATAAGAAAAAAGCTACCGGTGTGGAAGTACTGGATGCGGAGACAAACCAGACCATCGTCTATAAAGCAAAAATTATATTCCTGAACGCCTCCACCCTGAACAGTGCCTGGATTCTGATGAATTCCGCCACTGACATCTGGCCCGACGGGCTGGGAAGCAGCAGCGGGGAACTCGGACATAATATTATGGATCACCACCTCGGGGTGGGTGCCGGCGGAAGGGTAGAGGGCTACGAAGACAAATACACCTATGGACGCCGGGCGAACGGAATCTATATCCCGCGTTACCGGAACCTCTTTGGCGACAAGCGCGACTACCTGCGCGGTTTCGGTTACCAGGGCGGGGCAGGCAGGGGACGCGGACTGGCCTCCGCCGAGGAGCTCTCCATTGGGGCCGATTACAAAGAAGCCCTCAGCCAGCCAGGTTCCTGGTATATGAATATTGGTGGTTTTGGGGAAACCTTACCCTACCACGAAAACAAGGTAACCCTGGACAAGACCCGAAAAGATAAATGGGGCCTCAATGTGCTGGCCATGGACATTGAGTATAAAGACAACGAAAAAAGAATGCGTAAGGATATGATGAACGACGCGGTGGAAATGCTGGAAGCCTGCGGCGTGAAAGATGTCAAGGGGCATGACGGGGACGGGACCCTGGGCCGGGGCATCCATGAAATGGGTGCCGCCCGGATGGGAAAAGACCCCAAGACTTCGGTGCTCAATAAGTTCAACCAGGTATGGGACGCACCCAATGTATTTGTGACGGACGGTTCTTTTATGACCTCCGCTTCCTGTGTGAATCCCTCCCTGGGTTATATGGCATTTACGGCGCGGGCTGCTGACCATGCCGTCAGTGAACTCAAGAAAGGAAATCTTTGATCATTCCATACCAGACAGCATCCTTGGATGGGGCATGCACTACCGCCCTGTCCCAACATTGACGAACATCCTAAAATTGTATATCCATGGCTGACAATATCTATGATGCGATTGTTATTGGTTCAGGGATCAGTGGCGGCTGGGCTGCCAAGGAGCTCTCCGAAAAGGGACTCAAGACCCTCATGCTGGAAAGGGGCAAGAACATAGAACATATAAAGGATTATCCCAGTGCAGACAAGGAAGCCTGGAATTTTCCGCACCGTGGGGAGCGCACCCAGCAAATGCTGAAGGATTACCCGGTGCTACAGCGGGATTACCCCCTCAATGAAACCAACCTCGACTGGTGGGCCTCCGACAAGGACAGCCCCTATACGGAAGTCAAGCGTTTCGACTGGTTTCGCGGCTACCACGTAGGGGGCAGGTCCCTGATGTGGGGGAGGCAGAGTTACCGGTGGAGCGACATGTACTTTGAGGAAAATGCCAGGGACGGAATCGCCATCGACTGGCCTGTACGTTACCGTGACATAGAACCCTGGTACGATTATGTGGAAAAATTTGCCGGGGTAAGCGGTTCTTCCGAAGGCCTCCCGCAATTGCCGGATGGTCATTTCCTGCCAGCTATGCAGATGAACTGCGTGGAAAAGGAAGTGGTGGCCAGAATGAAGGCATTCTATAAAGGGAAACGTCCCATGATCATCGGCCGGGTGGCCCATGTCACCGGCCCCCACCCCGACAGGCAGCAGTGCCAGTTCAGGGACAAATGCTGGGTAGGCTGCCCGTTCGGCGGTTATTTCTCTACCCAGTCCTCCACACTGCCCGCGGCCATGAAGACGGGAAACCTGACCCTGCGCCCCTGGGCCATTGTGACCAAAATCCTCTATGACAAGGATTCCAAACGGGCTACCGGAGTGGAAGTCCTTGATGCACAAACCAACAAAACCTACGAATACCGCGCTAAACTCATATTCCTCAATGCTTCAGCGCTCAACAGTGCCTGGATCCTGATGAACTCAGCGACCGATATCTGGCCCGACGGACTGGGCAGCAGCAGCGGTGAACTGGGCCACAACGTCATGGACCATCACCTCGGCGTGAGTGCCAGCGGAACCTTTGAGGGTTTTGAGGACAAATTTGTTTTCGGCCGCCGGGCCAACGGTGTATATGTGCCCAGGTTCCGTAACTTCTTCGGCGACAAGCGCGATTACCTGCGCGGCTTTGGCTACCAGGGTGGTGCGGGAAGGGAAGGCTGGGACCGTGAGATCCCAGAATACAGCATCGGGGCCGAATACAAAGAGGCCCTTACCGAGCCGGGCCCCTGGACGATGGGCATCGGTGGATTCGGGGAAACGCTGCCTTACCATGATAACAAAGTAACCTTAGACAAGACCAGGAAAGACAAGTGGGGCCTCAATGTACTGTCCTTTGACTGTGAACTGAAGGAAAATGAACTGAAGATGCGAAAGGATATGCTCAATGATGCCAAAGAAATGCTGGAAGCAGCTGGCGTGAAAAACATCCATGGCCAGGATTCCAACCCCTACCTGGGACGTGGTATCCATGAAATGGGCACGGCCCGCATGGGCAAGGATCCCAAGACCTCGGTGCTCAATAAATGGAACCAGGTATGGGACGCTCCGAATGTTTTTGTAACGGATGGTTCCTTCATGACTTCTGCGGCATGCCAGAACCCTTCGCTGACCTATATGGCCTTCACGGCCCGAGCGGCTGATTATGCGGTCAGTGAACTCAAGAAAAGAAATCTCTGAGTTGTAACTGCCATTGGCAAATGCGGGGCTTTGAGCGGTTTGTCCATAAAATAACAACATACGTCCCCCATTGACAGCAACAGGCGGGGAGGATTGAATAGGATCTTTAGAACCACAACTGGTAAGCATGCCCGGGGATTCTTCAAGGCTACATATCAATTCAGGGGGAGTCTCCAAAAACTCCTTTGATGCCATTGTCATCGGATCCGGCATCAGTGGCGGCTGGTCTGCCAAGGAGCTCTGCGGCCAGGGATTGAAAACCCTGCTGCTGGAGCGCGGCAGGAATGTCGTTCACCTCAAAGATTACCCCACCACCAATATGGCACCCTGGGAGTTTGCTCACAGGGGAAAACTACCCGCTTCGGTAAGCAGGGAAAACCCCGTGGTAAGCCGCTGTTATGCCTTCGATGAGGCAACATCCCATTTTTTTGTCAAGGACAGGGAGCATCCCTACATTCAGGAAAAACCATTTGACTGGATCCGCGGTTATCAGGTTGGAGGGAAATCCCTGATCTGGGCCAGGCAGACCCAGCGGTGGAGCGCCTATGATTTTGAAGGCCCGGCCAGGGACGGCTTTGCCGTGGACTGGCCGCTGCGCTATGATGATATCGCCCCCTGGTATTCCTATGTGGAAAAATTTGCCGGCATATCCGGTAACCGGGACGGGCTGGATACGCTGCCCGATGGCGAGTTCCTTCCTGCCTGGGATATGAACTGCGTGGAACAGGAGATCCAGCAGAAAATCAATCTGAATTATCCGGGCCGCCATGTCGTGCAGGGGCGCTGCGCCCACCTGACCAAGCCTGCCGCGGTGCACCTGGAGCAGGGCAGGGGTCAATGCCAGGCCCGCAGCCTCTGTTACAGGGGCTGCCCATTCGGAGGGTATTTCAATTCCAACTCAACCACCATTCCCTGGGCACAGCGTACCGGCAACCTCACGCTGAAGACCGAGTCGGTTGTGCATTCTATCATATATGATGAAAGCAGGCAAAGGGCTTCCGGAGTCAGGGTTATTGATGCGCTGACCGGTCAGGCCACCGATTATTTTGCCAGGATCATCTTTGTCAATGCCGCCTGTCTCAATACCAACCTCCTGCTGCTCAATTCCACCTCAGCCCGTTTTCCCCGGGGGCTGGGAAATGACAGCGGACTGCTGGGAAAATATATTGCCTTTCATAACTACCGGGGAACCGTCAGTGCTGCTTACCCGGGCCATGAAGACAAATATTATTACGGGCGCCGCCCGACGCAGGCCATGATGCCCAATTTCAGGAACGTGAAACGGCAGGAAACCGATTTCCTGAGGGGCTATATGGTGCATTATGGTGCCGGGCGGAGCCGCGGGGGCGCGGGCCCGGCAGACCAGATCGGAGGTGCATTTAAGGATGCTCTTTCCGAACCCGGAGCCTGGCAGGTCACCATGATGATGCAGGGGGAGACCATTCCCAAAGAACGCAGCCAGGTTAGGCTGAGTGCCGATAAAACGGACGCCTGGGGCATTCCCCAGCTGGTGATCAGCGTGGATTACGACGATAATGATGAAAAATTGCTGAAGGATTTTTTGGAGCAGGGAGCAGAGATGCTACATAAGGCCGGCTGCACCGACATCATCCAGCATGACAGTAAACAGGCTCCCGGGCTTGATATCCATGAAATGGGGGGCGTGAGAATGGGCCGTGATCCGGCTACCTCCCTGCTCAACCCATGGAACCAGCTGCACCACTGTCCAAACGTGTATGTGACGGATGGGGCCTGCATGGTATCTACCAGCACCCAGAATCCATCCCTGACCTATATGGCACTCACGGCCAGGGCGGCAGACCATGCCGTCCGGTCACTTAAACGGGGAGATTTATGAGCAGGCCCCGGTAGGGCAATAGGGCAAAAATGAGCAGTTTAATAAAATAAAACACCAAGGGAATAACCTCCCGGCAAAGATGGACAACGATACCACCACAAGACATATTAACTCAGGCGGGGCTGCGGCCAACACCTTTGATGCCATCGTGATCGGTTCGGGCATCAGCGGCGGCTGGGCTGCCAAGGAGCTCTGTGAAAAGGGGCTGAAGACCCTGGTGCTGGAAAGGGGCCGCAGTGTGGTGCATCTGAAGGATTATCCGACGGCCAGCATGAATCCCTGGGAATTTAAGCACCGGGGCCGGATGACCAGGGCATTCATGGAGGAAAATCCCCTCATTACCCAGGCGGCCGGATTTGGTGAGGATACGGCCCATTTTTTTATCCGTGATAAGGACCATCCCTATGTGCAGGAAAAGCCCTTTGAATGGATCCGGGGCTACCAGGTCGGCGGAAAATCCCTGATATGGGGCAGGGCCTGTCCCCGGTGGAGTCATTTTGAATTTACAGCACCGGCCAGACTGGGCTATGGCATAGAGTGGCCCATAACCTATGATGAGATTGCACCCTGGTATTCCCATGTGGAGCTGTTTGCCGGAATCTGTGGCAACAGGGACGGGCTGGAAGCCATGCCGGATGGAGAATACCTGCCCCCATTTGATTTCAACTGCGTGGAAAAAGACCTTCAACAGAAAATACATGCCAAATACAAAAACCGGTTTATGATTCAGGGCCGCTGGGCCCAGCTCACCGAAGCCAGGGACATTCACCGTCAGCAGGGAAGGGGCAGGTGCCAGTCGCGGGATATGTGCATGCGGGGATGCCCGTTTGGCGGCTACTTCAGCTCGGTATCCTCCACCCTGCCCTGGGCTGCCCGCACGGGCAAGCTGACCATCAGGCCTTTCTCTGTGGTTCATTCCATCATCTACGACGAAAAGAAAGGAAAAGCGACCGGTGTGCGGATCATTGACACCATCACCCGGGAAGAGACCAGCTATTTTGCCCGCATCATCTTTGTCAACGCGTCCACCCTCAATTCCAACCTGATCCTGCTCAATTCCACTTCCACCCGGTTTCCATCCGGCCTGGGCAACGATAATGGTTTGTTGGGAAAATACATCTGCCACCATAATTACCGGGGTTCACTGGGCGGGACGCTGGAAGGCTATGAGGATATTTATTATTACGGTCGCAAGCCGGCTGAGTCCATGATGGCCAATTACCGCAATCTGCATAAACAGGACACTGATTTTGTGGGTGGCTACATGGCTTTTATGGGCGCGTCCCGAAGCCAGGGTGCTGGCGAGGAGCTGCCCGTCCAGATAGGGGCCGCTTACAAGGAAGCCATGAGCGAGGCAGGCGGGTGGGGTATGTACATGTATATGCAGGGGGAAACCATACCCAAATTATCCAATCATGTATCCTTAAGCAGGGAGCAGAAAGATCCCTGGGGCATCCCCCAGCTGGTCACCCATGTCGAATATGATGAGAACGATGAAAGACTGCTCAAGGATTTTCTGGACCAAAGCGCAGAGATGCTGGACAACGCCGGAGTGAAAAACATTACCAGGCACGATAATCACTGGGCCCCGGGCAGGGATATTCATGAAATGGGCGGCTGCAGGATGGGCAAGGATCCCGGAACCTCCCTGCTGAACAAATGGAATCAGCTGCACAGTTGCAGCAATGTATTTGTAACCGACGGGGCCTGTATGACCAGTACGGCCAACCAGAGCCCCTCCATATTGTACATGGCACTGACAGCAAGGGCCGCCGACCATGCCGTGGCGGAAATGAAACGGATGAACCTCTAAGAGCTGCCTCCAGGGGCAGTGAACCCAGGGGATGGCCTACTTATAAAATGAAATGATCTATGCCAGGGGATACTTTACATATCAACAACCGCGCTGAAGAACAGCAACGCTATGATGCCATCGTCATTGGCTCCGGCATCAGCGGCGGATGGGCTGCCAAGGAGCTTACCGGGCAGGGACTAAAGACCCTCATGCTGGAAAGGGGCAGGAATTTCGAACATGTAAAGGATTACCACAGTGCCTCCATGAATCCATGGGATTTTGCCCACCGGGGCAGCGAAACCGTTCAACAGCGCAAAGACAGGCCGGTGATTTCCAGGGGCTGGGGTGCCTCCGAACCCATCATGGATTACTGGGCCGATGAAAAGGATTGCCCCTACACGGAAATTAAGCCCTTCAACTGGTGGCGTTCCTACCAGCTTGGCGGCCGTTCCATCCTTTGGGGCAGGCAGTCTTATCGGTGGAGCGATCTGGATTTTGAGGCCAATAAGAAGGATGGGTGGGCCATTGACTGGCCGATACGTTACCGTGACCTGGCTCCATGGTATGACCATGTTGAAAAACACATCGGGGTCAGCGGATCGATGGAAGGATTGCCTCAGCTGCCCGATGGTCATTTTCTGCCTCCCATGGATATGACCTGTGTGGAAAAGGTGGTTGCCGAGCGCATAAAGGCCCACTTTAAAGGTGCGCGCCGGATGATTATCGGGCGCAGCGCCAACCTGACGGTGCCCATTGCCGGGCGTACCCGTTGCCAGTTCAGGAACCGATGCTGGGAAGGCTGTCCCTATGGCGGCTATTTCAGTACGCAGTCCTCCACACTGCCTCCGGCGCTGGCCACAGGTAAACTGACGGTGAGGCCTTTTTCCATCGTCACCAAAATCCTCTATGATAAGTACAGCCGAAAGGCCAAGGGAGTAGAAGTGCTGGATTCCCAGACACATAAGACCTATGAATTCAATGCAAAGGTTATATTTGTCAATGCTTCTGCGCTTAACAGTGCCTGGGTGCTGATGAACTCTGCCACCGATCTCTGGCCGGAGGGCCTGGGCAGCTCAAGCGGGGAACTTGGCCACAATGTCATGGACCATCATTATAACCTGGGTGCTTCGGGTATCATGGAAGGCTTCGAGGATAGTTACTATTATGGCCGGCGGCCAAACGGGATTTATATTCCCCGCTTTGCCAATTTATTTGGGGACCGGCGGGCATACCTTCGGGGATTTGGTTACCAGGGAGGGGGTAACCGCGAGGACTGGAGCCGCGATATCGCCGAACTCAGTGTGGGCGCTCAACTCAAGGAAGCGCTGACTGAACCCGGCGCCTGGTCGGTGGGAATAGGCGGATTCGGCGAACTCCTGCCCTATCATGAAAACAAGATCAGCCTGGATAAAAACCGGCGGGACAAATGGGGGCTGCCCGTCCTGTCCATGGATGCCGAAATAAAGGAAAACGAGTATAAGATGAGAAAGGACATAGTGTCGGAGGCCATCGCTATGCTGGAGGCCGCCGGTGTGCAACAGGTAAAGGGACATGACAAAGGCCATCAGGTGGGTGATGGCATCCATGAAATGGGGACGGCGCGCATGGGCCGGGATCCGAAGACCTCTGTGCTCAATGAGCATAACCAGGTATGGGATGCCAAAAATGTATTTGTGACAGATGGGGCCTGTATGGTATCTTCAGCCTGTCAAAACCCTTCGCTTACCTATATGGCGCTGACCGCAAGGGCAGCTGCCTATGCGGTGGATCAATTAAAGAAAGGAAACATTTAATTTCACAAATAAAAGCAAATAGTATGAACAGACGAGAAGCATTATCCAGTGTGGCGGTACTGTTGGGAGGTACCATCATTGGGGCAGAGGCTTTCCTATCCGGCTGTAAGCTCAGTGATAAGAAGACCGCCGGGACGCTAGATTTTTCCAAAGAGAATATTGCCTTTTTGGATGAAGTCGGTGAAACGATCCTGCCCGCAACGGCCTCCTCACCCGGCGCCAAGGAAGCCAGGATCGGTGAGTTTATGAAAACCATTGTCACAGACTGTTACGAGGACGGGGACCATAAGACCTTTATGGAAGGCATTGGCAAACTAAACGAAGCCTCCAAGGCCAAGTACTCCAAGGATTTTATGGAACTGGCTCCCACCGAGAAACACGATCTGCTGGTTATCCTGGACAAGGAAGCCAAGGATTACCAGAAAGCCAAGAAGGCCGAGGATCCCAACCATTATTTTCACCTGATGAAGCAATTAACCCTCTGGGGCTTTTTTACCTCAGAACCAGGAGCTACCAAGGCCCTCCGCTACATCGCGGTACCGGGCCACTATGATGGTTGTGTGCCCTATAAGAAAGGAGATAAAGCATGGGCTACCTAGCAGTCGCCTTTGCCCGTTTGGACTTTTGATGCCCCTGAAAGCCGGTGCAGGCATAGCTCTTTTGGAAGGGCATGCCGCCGGTTGGTGCAGCAATGCCCATGATTAAACTGTATCGGTATGAAAGTGACATTTTTCAGGAAGTTTTTGGGGACGGCCTTGGTTTGCCTGGGCTTTTTATGGGCGCTGGCCTGGGGAAGCTGGGGACATGAACATATCAACCGGGCTGCCGTCTTCGCCCTGCCCGCGGAGATACGTCCTTTTTTTTATAACCACCTTGATTTTATTACGGAGGAAGCCGGTATACCCGACTTAAGAAAATACACCATCAATGATAAGGCCGAATTCGCCCGTCATTACATCAATCTGGAATCATTTGGTGACCAGGCGCTCGACAGCCTTCCCCGAACCATGCCGGAAGCCCGGAAAATGTATCCTGACTCCCTGCTGCAAAAAAATGGCATCCTGCCCTGGTATATGCAGGAGGTCATGGGTAAACTGACCCAGGCATTCCGGGCCAAAAGAAAAACCGAGATCCTGTTCCTGGCTGCCGACCTGGGACATTATATCGGAGATGCCCATATGCCCTTGCATACGGCGCTCAATCACGACGGCCAGCTTACCGGACAACGCGGCATACACGCACTCTGGGAATCGCAATTGCCTGAACTCTTCGGGGGGCAGTATAATCTCTGCACAGGTCCCGCCGTCTATATAACGGACGTCACAGCGGCTTGCTGGGATATGATGCGGTCCACCCACCAACTCAAAGACACGCTGCTCATTACCGAGCAAAACCTCAAGGCTTCTTATCCCCCTGATCAAATCTACCTGAAGGACTCTTCGGGTAATATTGTCAAGAATAAATTCAACCAGCCCGTTCACAGCTTTCAGTACGCTAAAAAATACCACGAACTCCTCCATGGGATGGTAGAAAGGCAGTTACGCAGGGCCATCACCATGACAGCCAATTTTTGGTACACCGCATGGGTCAACGCCGGAAGGCCCGATATGCGTGGGCTGGATGCCCCCTCCATGACCCGCCGCAATGCGCCCTTTCTGGAAGCCGATTACAAAACCTGGCAGCATGGCAAACTCACCGGCATACAGCCGGACCGGGAATTCTAAACTGGAAAATATATGACCCTCCCATCCTGGCTGTTATTTGCCCTGCTCTCCGCCCTGTTTGCGGCCCTGACGGCCGTGCTGGCCAAGGCGGGGCTTAAGGACATTCATTCGGACCTGGCCACTGCCGTCCGAACGGCCATCATACTGGTAATCACCTGGGGGATTGTTTTTTACAAGGGCCTCGCCGGGCAATTGCCCGGCCTAAGCAGGAACAACTGGCTGTTTTTGACCCTATCGGCGGTGGCCACCGGGTTATCCTGGCTGTTTTATTTCAAAGCCCTGCAGCTCGGAAAAGTATCTCAGGTCAGTGCCATTGACAAAGGAAGTATCGTGTTTACGATATTGCTCTCCTTCCTGTTCTTAAAGGAACCGATGACCCCAAAAATCCTGCTGGGCGGGACGCTGATTTTTGCGGGCATGCTGGTCCTTGTCTGGAAATGAGGGGGATATCAGTTCTGCCTGCTCTGCTCAAGGATTTCATCCATGGCGATACCGAGGTGACTCTCCTCATAGATACACTCCCCGTTCCTGATGAGCAGCACCTGCGGTGATTCATGAAATACGCGAAAAGTTTCGGAAATTTCGTTGGAGACCGGACGGTAGCTGATGAGGTCCAGCAGGTAAAAATCGATTCCTTCCGGAGTCTGCGTTCTTTCCAGCCTGTTTTTGACCAGCTGGCTGGTAGAGCAGCGGGTGGAGTGCTTGAAGATCAACTGGGGCTTTTCGATTGATTTTTTCCGGATCTGTTCGAGCTGTGCGGAGTCGGTTAGTGAAATCCACTGCATAATGGAGCGTATAACTTAAATAAAAAAGGTTACCGCAAAGGTAACCTGAAATGTTTTATATTCAAACCAATGATTACTATCGGCTACCGTAGCCAAGAAACCCCTGAGTTGATTTACAACCGCTCTTCTGGGAAGCGCAGGATGTCATCGAAATGGTCGCCATGGCGATGAGGGCAAGAATTAATAATGATCTTTTCATTTTGTGGTATTTAAAGTTAAAAAATTGCCTGGTAGGAGACATAGAATATTACCAGGAAATTCAAAGGAGGCGGACTAAATCATTATTATCGGAAAAGCGGCGGTTGGGTTCGAAGGATACGTGGGGGGGAAATAGTTATAGAGAAATCAAAGTAACATCAAAAATCCGGAATATGCAAGCCGGGCGGCGTAAATCCAGAAAATTTTTGTTAATCAATTGAGCTTAAATACTTTTAACCCTAAATATAGATTGTTTGAAGGTACATTTTGTAGCTATCGGCGGTTCTGTCATGCACCAGCTGGCCATCGCCCTGCACCATAAAGGGTATGCCGTCACCGGATCCGATGATGAGATTTTTGAACCGGCGAGTTCCAACCTGCAGGCCGTGAACCTGTTGCCGCCTCAAACAGGCTGGTTCCCCGAAAAGATCCATGCCGGACTCGATGCGGTCATACTGGGCATGCACGCCAAACAGGACAACCCGGAACTCATTCGGGCCAGGGCAATGGGCCTCAAAATATATTCTTTTCCGGAATACATATATCAGGAAAGCCTGGACAAGATCCGGGTGGTGGTAGGAGGGAGCCATGGAAAGACGACCACTACTTCCATGATCATGCACGTGCTCCAGCAAACCGGCCAACCCTTTGATTACCTGGTGGGAGCGAAGCTGGAGGGATTCCCGCAGTCGGTTAAGATTACCGGTGCACCGGTCATCGTATGTGAAGGGGACGAATACCCGGCTTCCGCCCTGGAGAAAAGGCCTAAATTTCATTTCCTGTTCCCCCATATTGCCATTCTCACCGGGATAGCCTGGGACCATATCAATGTGTTCCCGACCTTTGAATTTTACCTGGAACAATTCAGGATATTCATCGATAAGATACAGCCTGGCGGGGTATTGATCTTTAACCAGGGGGATCCTGTGCTTAAAGCCCTGGTGGAAAGCCATCCCTCCGGGGTCAGGAAAATCGGATACGATATTCCGGCACATTCCATTGAAAACGGCAGAACGGTCGTGGAATTGGAAGGCCTGCGCAGTACCCTGTCGGTTTTCGGGAACCATAATCTCCTTAACCTGCAGGCGGCCTACCTGGCCTGCCGGGAACTGAAGGTGGATACGGCTTCGTTTTTGGAAGCCATCCGCAGTTTCAAAGGGGCCTCCAAGCGATTGGAACTGCTTCGCTCCAATGGTTCCACCCATGTTTACCGGGATTTTGCCCATGCCCCCTCCAAAGTCAAAGCGACCATCGAAGCTGTCCGGGAACAGTTTCCGGGCCGTAAACTCATTGCCGTGCTGGAGCTGCATACCTACAGCAGCCTTTCGGAAGGATTCATGCAACAATACCGGGGTGCCATGGACAAAGCCGACCAAGCTGTTGTATTTTATTCCAGTCACGCCCTGTCCCTCAAAGGGATGCCGGCCCTTGGAGAAGACCGGGTGGCGGCTGGTTTCGGCAGGCCGGGACTGTTGATCTTCACCCAAAGGGAGGAACTAAAAAAATGGCTGGGTCAACAATCTTATGAAAATGCTAACTTGCTGTTGATGAGTTCGGGCAATTACGATGGCATGGACCTGATCGCCCTGGCCGGCCTTATCACTTCAGCTTAAAAAGGAGTGAAAACGGCAGGCGGAAATAATCGGAATAATAATTGTGATGAAAACCTGTAAATACCCAAAATACCCATTGTTTTAAATTTACACAGACGGAATGTTACAACTTACAAAGCCCCTTGCAGTAATCGACCTGGAAACGACGGGTATTAACCTGGGAAGCGATCGGATCATTGAAATTGCCATTGTTAAAATCATGAGCGACGGCAAAAAGATTGTTAAACGCAAACTGCTCAATCCCGAGATGCCGATTCCAGCCGCCTCTACGGCAGTGCACGGAATATCCGATGAGATGGTCAAAGAAGCGCCTACCTTCAAGCAGGTCGCCAATGAACTCAAGCAATTCATCGAGAACTGTGATCTGGCAGGCTACAACTCAAATCGTTTTGACATACCCATGCTCGCAGAAGAGTTCATCCGCATCGGAATGGAGTTTGACTCCAAAGGACGCAAACTGGTGGACGTACAGCGGATCTTCCATCTTATGGAGCAGCGGACCCTGAGTGCAGCCTATAAATTCTATTGTAACAAGAACCTGGAAGGGGCGCACGGCGCCGAAGCCGATGCCACAGCCACCTGGGAGGTATTGGAAGCCCAGGTGCTCAAATACCCCCAGCTGGGAAGCAATGTGGACAGCATCCTCAAATGCATTGGTGAGGAACAGGTGGTTGATTTTGCCCGCCGGTTCATCATGGAAAACGGGGTGGAAATATTTAATTTTGGAAAGCACAAGGGCCGGCCCGTTGCCGATGTCCTGAAATCGGAACCCCAATATTACGACTGGATGATGAAGGGTGATTTCCCGCTGCATACCAAGCAAAAGCTGACCGAAATATTCAACCGGACCCTGTTAAAGAAGGGATCATGAGGCTGAAAGGCGGCCAGGTTCGGTTTTTGGAGCCCTAAAAAGTGCTAAATTTGTTCCTTATACCATAATTATATCAGATCGGGTTGGAAAAAATAGTCATCATACCTACATATAATGAAAGGGAAAATATAACCCGCATACTGGAGGCTATTTTCTCCCTGCACTCTGATTTTCATGTACTGGTCATTGATGACGGTTCCCCTGACGGGACAGCGCAAATCGTAAAGGACCTTTTCCCCCGTTACCCCGGATGCCTGTTCCTGGAGGAGCGCAGGGGCAAACTGGGCCTGGGAACCGCCTATATCCATGGCTTTAAGTGGGCCATCAAAAAGGGCTACCAATTCATTTTTGAAATGGATGCCGATTTCTCCCACAACCCCAAGGACCTGGACCGCCTCTACGCGGCCTGTAAGTATGAAGGGGGGGATTTGGCTGTAGGATCCCGCTATGTGAAGGGGGGCGGTAATGTCAACTGGCCACTGAGCCGGATCCTGCTTTCAAAGGGGGGATCCATTTATACGCGGATCATTACCTGGATGCCTGTCAACGACCCCACGGCCGGTTTTGTCTGCTACAGGCGGGAAGTACTGGAAACCATTAACCTCGATGAGATCCATTTTACGGGATATGCCTTTCAGATAGAAATGAAATTTGCCGCCTGGAAACTCGGCTTCAAGATCAAGGAAGTGCCCATCATTTTCCAGGACCGCACTCAGGGAGCCTCCAAGATGAACAAGGGTATTGTTAAGGAAGGGATTCTTGGAGTACTCAACCTCCGGTGGCAGAGCCTATTCAAAAATTACCGGAACCGTGTCAAAAAAGACAACCTGGTCGAAATGCCCACCTACGGCAATGATGCCATCGTCGGCAGCAAATAGCGCTCGAACTGTCCCAGGCCCTTTTTTTATTTTCAATTCTATGTTTCTTTCGTTTCCTTTGCCTGATTCCATGAAAAAGGCGTTTCTTCAATTGCATATTGCGGTCTTCCTGGCGGGCTTTACGGGCATCCTGGGCAAACTCATCACCCTGAATGAAGGATTGCTGGTATGGTACCGGCTGATGATTACCGCAGCGACCCTGTGGGTAATCGCTTTTTTTTCCAGAAGGAGTTTGCGGATTTCTGCTCCGGACGTTTTAAAGATTTTCGGCGTTGGCGCCATTGCCGCCCTGCACTGGGTGAGTTTTTACGGGAGCATCAAATATGCCAATGTCTCCATTGCCCTGGTATGTTTTTCAGCCATTGGATTTTTTACGGCCCTGCTCGAACCACTGTTCTTCCGTACCCGAATCGTTCCACTGGAGTTACTACTGGGCACGGTGGTCATTGTGGGCATCTATTTTATCTTTCGTTTTGATCCGGCCTACAAGACGGGGATTATCATCGGGCTGGCCAGTGCCCTTTTGGGCAGCGTTTTCCCGATCTGTAACCGGTTCTTCCTGAAAAAAATTCCTGCCCAGACTGTCACCCTCTATGAGCTGACCGGTGGGTTCTTGGCCCTCACTGTCCTGCTGCCATTCTATCTGCACCTCTTCCCAACCAGCCATATCCTCCCGGATCTAAACGACTGGTTTTGGCTGTTCCTGCTCAGCTGGCTATGCACCGTGATAGCCTTCAACCTTTCCATGAGCGCCCTGCATAAAATATCCGCTTTCACCGTCAATCTCACCTATAACCTGGAGCCCGTCTATGGGATCCTGCTTGCCTTTGCGGTGCTGGGTGAAAATAAATACCTGAACAGCGGGTTTTATATAGGGTTTGCCTTAATCATTGTGGCCATCCTGGTGCAAATGGTCCTTTTGTGGAACAAAAGAAAAAAGGCCTCCTGATTTGCCTTAACTTCAACTACCCATAAATTAACCGCCGGTGAAAAATACAATCATTTTCCTGTTGACCGTATGGCTTGGCCTGCCAGTATTCTCCCAGAAAAAACCACTGGATCATAATGTGTATGACGGCTGGCAGAGCCTGGGGGAACGAGCCATCAGCAAGGACGGCAATTATGTATTCTATACCGTCAATCCACAGGAGGGGGACGGGTTGCTTGTGATAACCTCCAAAGACAGCCTGTACAAAATGGAAATCCCAAGGGGATACAATGGCCTTTTTACGGCAGACAGCCGTTTTTTGATCTGCCGTATCAAACCCTGCTTTAAGGACAGCCGGGAGGCTAAAATAAAAAAGAAGAAACCCGATGAAATGCCCAGGGACTCTTTGGTGATTATAGAACTCGGCAAGGACCTCCTGGTCAAAAAGGCGGGTATTAAAAGCTATCGCATCCCCCAGCATGCGGGGGGGTGGCTGGCCTTTCTCCATGAAAAGGGCTACCCCGAGCAGCCCCAGCCAAAGCCACCGGTGGCTGATTCCGCGACCCGTATCCGATTGCTTGCCCGCACGGCAGACAGCCTGTCCCACCTCGCTGACAGCCTGAAGGCGGCACTGGCCCTGGCCAGGGAAAAAGGACTGGGCACCCTGCCGGTACCCCGCAGGGAACCCAGGAAAAGCCCTGAAGAACCCGTGGAAGAGGGGACCCTGCTTGTGCTGCGCAACCTGTATACAGGGGAGGAGAGATCCTATCCCAGGGTAAAGGATTACCTGATGAGCAAAAATGGAAAGGAGCTGGTGATGGCCGTCACGCGCACCAGCGGGGATTCCCTGAGCACGGCCAGGGTATTATGGCTTCATTTGGGGGAAAACAGGACCGATACGGTCATGAAGGGCTTCAATGAAACCAGGAATTTCTGCCTGGATGAACAGGCTTCCCAACTGGCCTTTGTAGCCGAGAGGGACAGCGCGGCAAAGGCCCTTCGAAAGACCTATAAACTCTGGTATTATAAAGGGGGTATGGACTCTGCCCGAATGCTGGCAGATACGCGCACCCTGGGAGTGCCCCGGGGGCAGACCGTCAGTGAAAATTACCCCCTGCATTTTTCACGCCAGGGCCAACGCCTGTTTTTCGGGCTGGCACCCATCAGGGCGGTAAAGGATACCACGCTGCCTGATTTTGAGAAGGCAGGCCTGGATATCTGGAACTATAGGGATGACGAACTCCAAAGCGTGCAGCTTAAAAACCTCGAGCGGGACCTGAAAAAAAGCTGGGTGGCTATGTGCCAACCCAGCACCGGAAGGCTGGTTCCGCTGGGCAGTGAAAAATTCCCGGATGTGTTGCTTTCCGGGGAAGGGGATGGAACCGTTTTCTACGGGAGTTCGGACTCCGGCAGGCGGGTGGAAAAGCAATGGCAGGGATATACCCTCAGCGATGTATGGGCCATCGACCCGCAAACAGGGGAAAGGAAACTTGTTCAGGCTGCCCTAAAGGGAACGGTCTATCCTTCTTACAGCGGTAAATACCTGGTGCTCTATGATGACCGCAAGGGAAAATATACGGTATATAACAGCCTGACCGGTTCGTTGCATGCCCTGGCACCCGATGTTCATACCCGGTGGAATGACGAAGAAAACGATATGCCCGATGATCCGGCCCCTTACGGCATAGCCGGTTGGGAGAAAAATGATCTCCATATTTACCTCTATGACAGGTATAACATATGGCGGGCAGATCCGGATGGCCGTGAAAAATCTACCCTCGTCAATGACCCCGGTGGCAGGCCAGGGGGATTGTCATTCCGTTATGTACAGGTTGATCCGGAAGAAAAAAGCATCGACCCGGATAAATATGCCTGCTGGAGGGTCTATAATGAAAGAACCAAATTGAACCAGTACCTGTATGCCAGGCCAGCTGCCTGGCAGGATCTGAGGATGATTGCCAGCAGCCCGGATCACCTGATCGGTGGTTTGCAGAAAGCCGACAGTGCCGAGGCCTTTCTGTATACAGCGGAAAATTTCCAATCCTCACCCAACCTCTTTGTGACTGCCGGTATGCCGGAAAAACCGGATCATGCTGCAAAGGCGGGCAATCGGGGCTGGTATTCCCCCATGGGACAGATTGGGGGTCTGCAGCTTTCCCACCTCAACCCCCAACAGGCCGGATACCTCTGGGGATCTGCCGAATTATTCACCTGGAAAGCCTATACCGGCAAACAGACGGAAGGGGTTTTGTACAAGCCCGAAAATTTCGATCCCTCCAAAAAGTACCCCATGATCGTTTATTTTTATGAACGCAATAACAATACCCTCTATAATTACCTGGCTCCGGCCCCTACGCCTTCCAGGCTTAATATACCTTTTTTTGTCAGTCGCGGTTACCTGGTATTTGTACCTGATATCTGGTACAGGAACGGGCATCCCGGCAAGAGCGCCTACGACTATGTAGTGAGCGGAACACGGTCCCTGATCAGCAGGGGGTTTGTGGACAGTACCCGGATCGGGCTGCAGGGACAGAGCTGGGGCGGTTACCAGACTGCCTATATCATTACCCAGACCAGGCTCTATGCCGCAGCCTGGGCGGGTGCCCCGGTGGTCAATATGTTCAGTGCCTATGGAGGTATACGCTGGGAGAGCGGCCTGAACAGGCAGATGCAATATGAGCATTCACAGAGCCGGATCGGCGCCACCATCTGGGAAAGGCCCGACCTGTACGTGGAAAACTCGCCCCTT
Source organism: uncultured Bacteroidota bacterium (assembly GCA_903906365.1). Lineage (GTDB taxonomy): Bacteria > Bacteroidota > Bacteroidia > Chitinophagales > Chitinophagaceae > Puia. The sequence goes on from CAIVKC010000041.1 coordinate 157,359, forward strand.
TTCCACCTGCCAGCCGTAAAAACCCCGCTGGTTATCATGAGCAACGATGCAGACGGAGCCGTGCCCTGGTACCAGGGCATTGAATTCTTCACTGCCATGAGAAGGCTCCATAAACCAGTATGGCTGTTGGTTTATAACGGTGAAGCACATAACCTGGTGGAAAGAAGGAACCGTAAGGATATCCAGATTCGTGAACAGCAGTTCTTTGACTGGCTGCTCAAAGGGGAGAAACCACCTCTTTGGATAGAGCGGGGAGTGCCAGCCACCCTTAAAGGCATCGACTGGGGAACGGGACTGCCATAATAAGGGATGCCCGCAAGGGCTCCGCAAATTTATTCAGGCGGCCTTGGAAATATACCTGACCAGACTTCTTTTGGCCACAGGCAGCAAGGTCTCCTCCACCGGGAACCGGAGGGCCGTCTCAATGGAATACACTGCCGGATTGGGCAGGTAGGATTTTATTTTGATCAGGTCTGCCTTGATGCTTTCATAGGTGTTCACCAGGGTGCGGTCCCAGGTGTCTATATATTCGGTGCGGATACTGCGGTACTGTTCATCATGCTTCTCGAAAAAACTGAGCCTGTACTGGTAAACCCGGGTCCGGCTATAACTTCCCTCACTCAGGAAAAAATAACCTTCATGGGTTTCCAGGGGCACCAGCCCCACCGGGAATATAACGAGCTTGTCTTCCACAAACTCATAGATCTCCGTACCGCTGGTGATGGCTTTTTTCATTTTTTCAGCTGAATAGTTGATGATTTCCTCCAGTTCACGCATCAGTTCATCGTCTTCGATCATCTGCTCGTAGAGGACCTGCAGTTTTTCTATTTGAATACCGGTGAGTTTTTTAGGAAACTGTTCCTGCAGGTACTTCTTGTTTTCCCTGAAGGCGGCCAGGTTATTGTAGTGGAAAATGATATCCGCCAACTGCGGGTAGAGTTTGTTTTCATTGAAATATTGGTTGATTTCCTGCAGGTAGGCAAGCAGTGTGTATTTCTTTAATTCAAAATCGATGTAGCCGTCTGCAAACCAGGTTTCGGATAGTGTTTTCATCGCTTGGGGTTTTTAAGTAGGTTCCTTAAATTACATCATTTCGATTATATTTCATAATCCCTGTTTATTCACATTATGTTAATTTTTTTCATAAGTGTGAAGCCCCCGCGGTGAATACATTCCTTATTTTCTTTAGCGATGGTTTATCTCGTTATTATCCTTTAGGGTAAGCCGAAAAAACAGCTCTTTTTTTTTAGAGGAGCGGCCAGGGGAGGTTCCCGGAATTTATGATGACCGGGCAAGAGCCATCCTTTTTCCCTGCCGGTATGGCACAAACGAACAGGATTCAGGATATGCCGGCAGTTAAAAATACCTTCATCTTATGGCTAATCGCAATTCGTGGCCATCCCAGCGGTCCTGCCTGCCACTGAATAGGTTGGTATACCCCTGTAGGCTGGTCAAAGGCAAGATAGACAACCTGGAAGATGTCCTGCTGCGGAGGGGCTGCCATGATTTAGCATTCGGACCCCGCAACCGGGTAAGGGGGGATGGTAAACAGGCTCCGGAAAAAGCAGAAGCGCCCCTTTGCTCCCCGGAGTAGCATGCGCATGATCAAGGCTTCCTTATTAGGGGCAGCTTAACAGCCTGGGATTCGGGGATTTGATTTCATAACAGCAACGGGCCCGCAGTCTTCGGCTGAGGGTAGGGGGACCATAAGGAAGGAAGGCCTCAGAAATCTCTGCCCGGATTGAAATTTTGCAGTTCATTGGCCACAGCCGACAGGAAGGTAGCGCCCAGACTGCCGTCGATAATGCGGTGGTCATAGGACAGCGACAGGTACATCATGTGGCGGATGGCAATGGAATCGCCTTCGGAGGTTTCAATCACCACCGGGCGCTTCTTGATGGCGCCTACGGCAAGAATGGCTACCTGCGGCTGGTTTATGATGGGGGTGCCCATCAGGCTTCCGAAAGTTCCCACATTGGTCATGGTAAAAGTTCCCCCCTGGGTATCATCGGGCCGCAGTTTGTTGTTGCGGGCATTTTCTGCCAGGCTGTTGACCTGCCGGGCCAGTCCGACCAGGTTGAGCTGGTCGGCATGCCGGATTACCGGTACGATCAGGCTGCCGCTGGGCAGGGCAGTAGCCATCCCGATGTGTATGTCTTTTTTGAGGATAATCCTGTCGGCATCCACTGAACTGTTGATGAGGGGATATTTTTTTATGCAGCGTACGATGGCCTCAATGAACAGGGGCGTAAAAGTGAGTTTGGTGGATTCCCTTTTTTCGAATTCTTTTTTGACCTTCTCCCGCCACTGAACCAGGTGGGTCACATCTGCTTCCGTGAAACTGGTCACATGGGGACTGGTCTGTTTGCTTCGGACCATATGGTCAGCAATCAGCCTGCGCATGCGGTCCATTTCGATGATCTCGGTATTGCCGCCATAGGAAGCGGCCGGCGCCTGCGCCTGAGAAGGGCCGTAGGCAGGCTGCCTCCCCGGCTGGGGAAGGACAGTAACTTCCTGGGAATGATAAGTACCGCCAGCGGAGGGCGTCTTTCCGGCCCTTTTGTCCGAAATATATTGCAGTATGTCGCGTTTCGTCACCCTGCCGTCGTTTCCGGTTCCCGGGATATGTTCGAGTTCCTGGAGCTGGACACCTTCACTTTGCGCAATATTGAGTACCAGCGGAGAATAGAAACGGCCGGCTGAAATGGGGGCTCCCCCCTGTCCGTTGGATCCATACTCTGCCCTGGCAGCATGAGGTGCCTGGACGGGCGGTTCCTGGGAGTGAATGACCGGCTGGGCCGCCTGCGGCGAAACAGGGCTCTTTTCAGGCGTTTCTGCCGGTACACCCGTCCTGATGCGTGCAATGACCGTTCCGATGGGGACTACTTCATTTACCTTAAATAGGATTTCCTCCAGGATTCCTTCCGCAGTGGAGGGCACTTCGCTGTCTACCTTGTCGGTGGCAATTTCCAAAACAGTTTCATCCTGCTTCACTGCATCTCCGGGCTGTTTATGCCACTTCAGGATGGTGGCTTCCATAATACTTTCACCCAATTTTGGCATTACCAGGTCAACAAGGGCCATCATTCAGTTATGATTTAAGTGTTGGTATGTTATGTTTCAGATCCGGTTTTTTTGCCCAGCCGGCATGGCTCGGTATGCCGGCAGCAACCGGACCATCTTTTCCAGCGCCTGACAAGCATAACACAATCAGCGTCAAAGGTAATTATTTCCGACAAATCGGGTTGTTTCATTAAATCAGGCATCCTCCAGAATGAATTTTCTCAAGAGGTTAAGCGCATTGGTTGCAGTTAATTCAATATTCCGCTGCCTGTCAAACCTGAAATTGAACTGTTGGGCGATTATTTTTTGACGGTTTCCAACCGCCACCCAGACCATGCCAACCGGCTTTTCTTTGGTTCCGCCGTCGGGACCCATGATACCGCTGGTAGCCAGGGCATAATCAGTATTTAGTTCCCGGAGTACACCAGCCGCCATTTGCCTGACGGTTTCTTCGCTCACGGCACCCGCAGTTTGGATTGTCAAAGGATCCACATGCAGCACTTTTTCCTTGATTTCATTGGAATAACTGACCACCGAACCTTTGAAATATGCCGAAGCTCCGCTTTCCCGGGAAATAAGGTGGGCAATATAGCCTCCCGTGCAGCTTTCCGCGGTGGACAGGGTCCTGCCTGCTGCCTTCAACAACCGGGCCACCGCCTGGGACATCGTAATGTCTTCATCCATCGCCATCCAGGGGGCAACACGTTCCTTAAGACGGCCAAAATGTGCGTTCAGCTGATCTTCCAGCACAGGCCTGTTGGTGCCGGTAGCAGTCAGCCGAAGCCGGACCATACCATAATTTGGCAGGTAGGCGAGCCTGATGTAGTCAGGCAGCGCCGATTCAAAAGCGGATATGTGTTCTGCCAGAAAGGATTCCCCGATGCCTGAGGTCAGCAGGGTCCGGTGCAGGATGGTAGGGAGGGTGAACTGTTTTTGGAGTGCCTCCAGCACATAATCGCTCATCATACCCATCATTTCGTGCGGCACACCGGGCATGGAGATAAATATCCGGCCATCCTTTTCAAACCACATGCCCGGTGCAGTGCCCCGTTTGTTTTGAATCACCGTGCATACATCCGGGACCTCCGCCTGTTTGAGGTTTCGCTCGATCATAGGTCTTTTCAGCAGGGTTTCAAAGATATGGCGGACATTGGCTTCGGCTGCCTGGTCCATGATAAGTCTGCCGCCAAAATATTCGCACAGCAAAGGCTTGGTGATGTCATCGGCGGTTGGACCCAGTCCGCCGGTAATGAGGATGACCTGCGATTTTTCACTTTCTTCGTTGAGTGCATTCCATATCTCCTCCCATAAGTCTCCGACGGCAACCCGCCGTTTTACCCAGATGCCTATTTTATTGAGCTCCTGTGCCATCCAGGCACTGTTGGTGTCCAAAACCTGCCCGATGAGGAGTTCATCACCGATGGTAATGATGCTGGCTGCGATTCTTTTCATGCAAGATCAAATTGAAGGCAAAGGTAGGGGATGGTGGACAATTGCCTATTGGGCGGTCCTATGCGGATACTCCCGCCTGAACCAGCGGGTCATCCGGCCTGAAAAAAACTTCCAGGCGTGCATAAAGCGGCTGGGGCATGCTGGTTTTTTTCATGGTGTGTGCGTCCAGGAAATACAGTACCACACGACCAACAGTCAGGAGCCCGCCTTTCTCATCAAATATTTCCTGGTGAAATTCTATGCGCGGGTGCAGGCTGAGTTCCCGAAGGGTGGTCTTTATGGTAAGCAGTTCGTCATAATAGGCCGGCCGGATGAATTTGGTATGCAGTTCGGTCACAGGCATGATAATACCCATCGCCTCCATGTCCTTATAGGTGAAACCCAGCTTCCGGATGGATTCGGACCGCGCGGATTCAAAGTATTGCGCATAGTTACCATGATAGACCACTTTCATCTGGTCGGTATCAGCATAGCGGACGCGAATCTGGGTTTCTGCAATAAACATCCTCAATCGGATTGCGGTTCTATTTTCCCATCATGCCATCCACGCTGTATTTTCCGGGACCGGCCAGCAGGATAAATAAAAACCCTGTTAGATAAATAATTGCTTCTTCTGATTGTTTAACCGACTGCCCTTTGTGAAACAGGAATACGGCCACCGCCAGGTCTGCCACGAGCAGCAGGGCGGCAATCCGTGAGAAAAGGCCCAGGACAAGCAGCAGTGAGCCAAACAACTCCGCAACCATAGACATTACCAGGGACCAGCGGTGACCAATATGAAAGGGATCAAAAAAAGTATGCTGCAAAACGTTAAAGTCTGTGAGCTTGCCAAAACCATGCTGAAGGCACATCAGCGACCCAAGCACAACCCTCAGCAGGAAAGTGCCGATATTGAAGGCTGTATCTGAGTAACCGGTCGATAATATTTTTTTCATTTACCTGAATTTCGGGCAAAAATAATGGTTTTGCTTTTGTGGCCGCTTCTTAAAAGAAATGTTAATCCTTGCAGTTATCCACAGGTGTTTGGAATGATGTTTGGTGAAAGGTAAAATAATTAGAAACTTTAGCACGTTAAAATCTATCAATAAGGACATTGGAATGAAAAGCGCAATCCTATTAATTTTCGCCGGTATTTTCACCTCTACATCAATTGCCCAGCAAACCTTATTTCTAAACGACCCGCAGGCGACCCTCAAACAGGCTAAGGAGTATTACCAGAAGGAATATTATTCGCTGGCCTATCCCCTGTTCAAGAATCTGGAGTCCGGACTGAGGGAAACGGATAAAAGCAACAATGCCCTTAATGCCCAGGATATCCGCTACTATACCCTGGTCTGTGCACTCAAACAGAATGAAGCGGCAGCTGTTTCAGCGGCCCGCGAATTCATTGAACAGGAAAACAACCTGGCCCGGGCCGAAATGATGAGCTTTCACCTGGCTGAATATTATTTCCGACAGAAGAATTATACAGAAGCAGTGCGTCAATACGAACACGCGGGCATTGACAACCTGAGTAATGCCGAACTGGCCTCCATGAAATTTCACCAGGGGTATTGTTATTTTACACAGAACCGTTTTGATAAGGCCAAACCCATGCTCAATGCCATCCGGCAGATGCATGATGACCCCAATTATGTGGATGCCAATTACTACTACGGATTCATCTGTTTTTCGGAAAAAAAATACAGTGAAGCCCTGGAAGCCTTCAGTGTGGCTGAGAATGCACCCAACTATGACCGGGTGGTTCCCTATTATATTGCCAATATTTACCTGATGATGAACCAAAAGGACAAGGCGGTTGATTATGCGGAGGCCAAACTCAGGAAAGGAAACCAGTTCTATGAATCCGAACTGCGCCAGCTCGTGGGGCACGGTTATTACGAAAAACAGAATTTTGCCAAATCCCTTCCCTACCTGGAACAGTATGTAAGCCAGGCCAAAAAAGTAACGCGCAGCGATATCTACGAACTGGCCTATGCCTATTACCAGACCAAGAATTGGAACAAAGCCATCAACGGATTCAAGCAGCTGGCCGGCAAGGATGATTCCCTCGCGCAGAATTCCATGTACCTGCTCGGGGATGCCTATCTGAAGACGGGCCAGAAGGCCAATGCCAGGAACGCCTTTTTGTTCTGTTCCTCCAACAGCAGCAATGATGCCCAGCGCGAAATATCCAAATACAATTACGCCAAATTATCCTATGAGCTGGGCTACCAGGATGTCGCGCTGACTGAATTACAGGGTTTTTTACAGCAGTATCCGCATTCCGTGTATAACAAGGAAGCCAGGGAGTTGCTGGTTGCGGTGCTGGCTAATACCAACAATTACCGGGATGCTCTTTCGCTCATAGACAGCCTGGACCATCCCTCCGAAAGCGTCAGGCGACTCTATCCGCGGATTCTTTTCGGAAGGGTCACCGAGCTCATCAATGACGGCATGCTCATCGCAGCCAATGACATGCTCGATAAAACCCTGCAGGATCAGGCCAATGGCTCGGTACTCCCTTATATCAATTTCTGGAAAGGGGAGATATCTTTTCGCCTCAACAGGACCGATGATGCCATCCGGTACTATTTTGATTACCTCAAAGAACCAGTGTCCAGCGGAGAGGTCAATCCCTCCAATGCCAAATACAACCTGGGATACTGTTACCTCAAAAAAGAGAACTACAGACAGGCCCTGGGGTTTTTTGAACAGATTGTGCGCACCCCCCAGGCCAGCGCCTCCCCCCTTGAACAGGATGCCTATGTAAGGCAGGCGGATTGCTATTATATGAACCGTGATTTTAAAACAGCACTCGCCATGTACAACAGGGTCCTGGAATATTCCTGGCTGGCCAGTGATTATGCTACCTTTCAGAAGGCCATGGTGGCGGGAGTCAACAATGGCACGGAAAAAATCAGCCTGCTTAATTCCATTTCCAGGAAATTCCCGGCCTCCAGCCTGATTCCTGATGCCAATATGGAGATTGCCATTACCTACCTCTCCAATGAACAATACAAGGAGGCGCTTCCCTACCTGAAAAATATAATCAGTGCCCCGGGTGCAGATGCACTCAAGCCCAGGGCTTATCTGAAGGAAGGAATTGCCTATTACAACCTGGATAAAAACGAGGATGCCCTCAGCCAGTATAAAACACTGCTTCGCCAATATCCCAATTCTCCGGAGGCGCAGGATGCCCTTGAAAATGCCAAATCCATTTATGTGCAGCAGGGGAGAAGCAGTGAATATGTGAATTTTGCCAAGTCCATGGGGGTGGATATCTCACCCAACCAGGAGGACCAACTGGCCTACCAGGAATCGGAGGTGCAGTTCAATGATGGCAATTTCACGGAAGCCGTCCTAAAATTCGAACAGTATATCAGCAAGTTTCCAGATGGAAAATATGCCCTGGAGGCCAATTACTATAAGAGTGAAATCTACTTTAACCAGAAGAACTGGGCAAAGGCTGTTACCGGTTATGAAATGGTGGCAGACAAGGCACCCAATAAGTTTGCCCCCAAATCGCTGCTGCAGGCAGCAAGGCTTAATTTCTTTGAACTCAAGGATTATGCAGCCTCGGAGAAATATTTTTCCAAACTCAAAGATTTTGCCAGCACCCAGGAAGATAAACTGGAAGCCATGCGCGGGCTTTTGCGCAGCCAGTATCAGCTGGAGCAGTGGACGGATGCCACCGGCAATGCCAAAGACCTGCTCAGTCAGAAGGGACTGAGCACCGATGACAAGGTACTGGCCAATATGGCCATCGCTAAATCCTTTCAGACCTCCGGTCAGTGTGACCAGTCGCTGCAATATTTCCGCAACGCGGCCTCTTTAAGCAAAGCAGCTTACGGGGCGGAAGCCAGGTATGAAACAGCCAACTGCCTGTTTCAGCAAAATCAGTTGAAGGACGCGGAAAAGGCCGCCTTTGAAGTAGTCAATAAATCCGGTTCTTACGAGCTGTGGGTATCCAAGGCCTATCTCCTGCTGGGAGACATCTATTTTAAGGAGAAGGATTATTTCAATGCCAAAGCCACCTACCAAAGCATCGCTGATAATGCCAAGATCGAAGAAATGCGCAGGCAGGCCCAGCAGAAACTAAACCAGGTGATCGAAGAGGAAAAGCAGGCCAGTAAAATAAACGGCGGCACCAATAATTAGACAACCATTCATTTAAGCATTGAATCCATCATGATGAGATCATTCATAATACTGGGCATCTGTTTTTGGGGATGCGCTTTTTCGCTGCACGGGCAGGATACGGTCAAAAAAAGGACAATCGATATTACCTCCACTTTCAAGCCTGTCCTAAGAGAGGCGGTGAAAATAAATTTTCACGCCAGCCCACCCACCACGGATACCTCCAGGCCGCGGCTGAGCTATGACATTCCCTCACAATACCTGCTGCTTAATTACCAGACCGGTGAACTCAGGCCGGTGGCTCTGCAGATTGACTCAGTGGTATCCTGGGAAAACAGCAATTACATCAAAGCCGGTGTGGGAAATGTGCATATACCCTTTATACAGACCGGGTTTAGCTTTGGCGACATGAAAAACAGTTTCTTCAATATTTTTGCAAGCGAATTTGCCTCCAAAGGAAGCCTGCCTTACCAGAAAAACAGCCAGACTGATGTTTCTGTGGCGGGAACCGTCAAGACAAAGGACAACCTGGAATGGAGCGGACGACTGGGCTTTAAAAGCGACGGAAACTACCTCTACGGTTACCGGCCCGACACCCTGCAGTTCTCCAAGGAACAGCTCAAACAGAATTTCCAGACCTTCGGCGGCCGGGTTGCCCTGCGCAATCTGCAGGCCACTGAGTTCGGGCTGACCTATAATCCCAGTCTGTCGGTATATGTTTTCAGCGATAACCATACCCCCAAGTCCACCGAATCCAATACGGTCCTTAATCTGCCACTTCGAAAGGCCCTGGGTGACGAATTTGCCTTTGACCTGGGTTTTACGGCCAGCCTGACCAATTATAGCCTCAACGGCGGTTCCCTGGAAAACAACTTGTATTATGTTTCCCCTTCGCTGTCCTACAAGACCCATAATTTGGGGATACAGGCCGGGCTAACCCCTTCCTGGGACCAGAAGGTTTTTCACCTGCTACCCAATATCATGGCAGACATTACCACCAATGACCAGCGGTTTACCTTTCAGCTGGGATGGATCAGTTATTATAACAAGGGATCTTACCAGCGTTATGCCTCCCTCAACCCCTGGCTTGCACAACCCCTCACCCTGTTAAATACCAGGGTGCAGGAGCGGTATGCGGGCTTCAAGGGCTCGCTGGACAATCACTTTACCTACTCTGCCAAGGTGGGATTTGTCGAATACTGGAACATGCCGCTTTTCGTCAACGACAGCGTGGATGGCAAGACCTTTGTCATTCGCAACGAAAGCTCCATGGAAGCCCTGCAGGTCCATGGTGAAATCGGGTACATACTGGGAGAGAAATTTACGGCCTCCGCCGGATTCAGCCTCAACCAGTACACAAAGCTTCATGACAATCCCAAGGCCTGGGGTATGCTTCCCCTTGAATTCACTGCCACCCTGCGCTATGAGATTCTGAAAGGTCTCTGGCTCAAAGGCGATCTGTGGCAGTTTGCAGGGGCCAAATACCTGGGCAAAAACGGCCAGGCTTATACCGGGACCAACGCCTTTGACCTAAATGCCGGGGTGGAATTCCGCATCACCCGGCAGCTGAACCTCTGGTTGCAGATGAATAATATTTTCAATGACAAGTACGAGCGCTGGACCCAATACCAGACCTATGGATTCAATCTCCTGGGCGGGGTGGTCTTTGCCTTCGGTCAGAAATGACCCGGGCGGCGGCTGGCGGCAACCGCAGTTTCCCATGGCCCGGAAAATCATGGTTTTTTTTGTGGCTAAAATTCCGTTCTTTCGCATCAGCAAACCGGTCTGCCCATGTTTGAAGTCCTAAACAGTTACCTGTTCCAGCATCAAAGTATCAGCATTCCCGGCCTGGGCACCATATTCCTGGAGCGTCAGCCGGCGGGCGCCGATATCGGCAGCAAGAACCTGCTGCCCCCTGCCTACCGGTTTCGTTTTGATAAATACTTTGATGCCCCGGATAAGGACTTCTTTTCCTTTTTGGCAGCCGAAAGAAATATACCTGATTACGAAGCCATCAAATGGTACAGCGAGTTCTCTTTTGACCTGCGCAATAAGATCAGGCAGGAAGAACGGGTGCCCTGGGATGATGTGGGGGTGCTTGCCAAGGATGCCGATGGAAATATCATTTTTGAATCCACCAGCACTACGCCGCTTTTTTTAAGGCCTGTTCCTGCCAGGATGGTGGTGAGAAAGGATATTCAGCATAACCTGCTGGTGGGTGACCGTGAAACCACCAATTACAGGATGAACGAGCTGCTTCATGCCGAGCGGGAAGCCCCCAGGAAGGAGACCTGGTGGATCTATGCACTGGTTTTTTCATTGCTGGCCTTGGGAATTCTATTGTACCATTTTTATGCCAATCAGTGGCAGGCAGCTTCCCTGGGTAACCAGCAAAAACTGGAACTCCTTAAATGAGGGCCTTCTTTTCCCAAACGGATTTTCTTTCCTTTCTTTGCACTCCAGATGATGAAGCAAGATTCAAGCATACATTTTGAAACATGCCCGGCTTGTGGCTCGGGTCGCATCCATGAAGTACTGTCGGCCAGGGACCATACCGTATCCGGGGAGGTCTTTGAGATCTGGCAATGTGACGAATGCACCCTTCGTTTCACCCAGGACATTCCGGGGCCCGGTGACATCGGCCCCTATTACCAGTCGGCGGACTATATATCACATACCAACAGTAACAGGGGGCTGATCAACCGCCTCTACCATATTGTCCGAAAACTAACCCTCGGCGATAAAAGAAGGCTTATCCAGTCAGCATCCGGCCTTAAAAACGGCAAACTGCTGGACATTGGCGCGGGAACCGGTTTTTTTGTACAGCATATGCAGCGGGCCGGATGGCAGACTACCGGACTGGAACCGGACGAAACTACCCGCCAGCGGGCAGCGTCCCTGCATAAAACCAATCTGCTGGATACGGAAGCCTTCTACCATATGCCCGCCGAATCATTTGACGTCATTACCATGTGGCATGTGCTTGAACATGTGCATGACCTGCATCCTTACCTGGACCAGCTTAAAAAAGTCCTGACGCCGGGGGGTAAGATTTTTATCGCCGTACCCAACTATACGTCCTACGATGCGCGCGTTTACAAGGGTTTTTGGGCAGCCTATGACGTGCCCAGGCATCTCTACCATTTTTCCCCCGAATCCATACGCAGGCTTTTTGGCAAACACGCCCTTCAGGTGCAGTCCATCAGAAGCATGCGTTATGATAGTTTTTATATCAGTTTCCTGAGTGAAAAATACAGGCAGGGCAGTTCCGTCAAAGGGTTCTTTGTGGCCCTGCTGAGCAATATGAAGGCCTTCATCAATAAGGAGCACTGCAGTTCGGTGATCTATATCATTTCCAATCCTTAATGATCAGGATTAGTTACTGAAACGAATCTGGTAAATATTGGGCCAGAGCTTCCCGGTTACGTAGATGTTTTTGGTGACCGAATCGTAGGCAATCCCGTTGAACCATTCACTGGCCGGGTATTTGTTTTTTGCTTCCTGGTCCAGGGACGTGAAGTCCAGCTTACCCACTACTCTTCCACTGGCCGTATCAATCTTTATGATGTTATTGGTCATGTATACATTGGTATACAGATACCCGTTGATCAGTTCCGGTTCGTTGATGTTGCTGACCGGCCCGTTGTTGTCGGCGACACCCAGGATCCTCACTATTTTGAAAGTGTTGGGATCCAGGTAGGTGATATTACTGGTCCCGTCCGTCATGATCAGGCTCCTGCCGTCGGTTGTCATGCCCCAACCTTCAGCGCTGGGAAAAGTAAATTCACCCAGTTTCTTAAAGGTCTTTGCGTCGTATATGAATCCGATCTTGGTACGGTAGGTCAGCTGGTATACCCTGTCGTTCAGAAATACGATCCCTTCGCCGAAATATTTCTTCCTGTCCAGTTCAACCTTCGTCTGTATCTTACCGGTCTTCATGTCCACCACACCAAACAGGGACCTTGTTCCCGAATAATTGGAGTCATAGCCCGTACTTTCATACAACTGGCCGTCATGGACCAGCAGGCCCTCCGTATAGGAGGTCGTGTCGTGCGGAAAGGCATTGACCACACTGTAGTTGATGGCAACCGGCAGGTTGTTGACGGTGGCAGGACTTCCGGCGGTGGCATCCGGCGATGGCTCCGTGTTATTACAGGCCGACAGCAGTGTAATCAGAAACAGTAGGGGAAGGTATTTACGCATAATGTTGGGATCGTGCGCAAAAATAAGATTCAGAATGCTGATAATCCGGCAGTTCCAATATAAAAATTTTGCTAAATATTTTGAAATGTGGAAAAAAAAAGCAAGCTTTACGGTGCTTATCGTCTGAATACTGCCTTTATCTTACATCTCTGCAGATGCTTCTTATTGGTATTATTCTCCGACAAATTCATCCTTTACTCACTACCTGAACCCGCCAATTCCTATCATCAGCCATACCAAAATCCAAAGGCATTAGGTCCTTATTGGCATCTGCCTGTGATATCCTCACTTTTTCGTTTTACAGTCATCCTGCCATGATGCTGTCTCCAATACCTGTATAAAGCCCCCATAAACTGTTCCACATTCCTGCAGATTCACAGGTCCAAATCTCTGAAGCTCCGGCCTCAAAAAGAAATAGCATGAAAAGAACTGTACTTTTCCAGATATTGGTGCTTACCCAGCTGGCAGTTTGCGCGCAAAGGGACTGCCGGACGGCAGAATACCGCACGCAGATCATGGACAAATACCCCGGGGTGGCCCAGCGGGCGGCAGCCATCGAGGCTTTCACAAAATCCCTGGGTCAGGCGCGTAATTACATCACCAATGGTACATCAGCGGTAGGGGTCTCCAGCGGACCGATCATGATCCCGGTAGTGGTGCATGTCCTCTATAACAATTCCTCTCAGAACATAAGCGATGCGCAGGTGCATGCCCAAATTGACATACTCAACCAGGACTATCAGCGTCTCAATGCAGATACTGTCAAAACCGCGCCGGAATTCAGGCCGGTGGCGGCTTCCTGCGGATTCCGTTTCGAACTGGCCAGGATTGATACCCTGGGATATGCCACCACAGGCATCGTGCGCCGTCATACAGGTATCAGCGCTTTTGACATAAATGACCATATCAAGTTTTCCTCCATGGGCGGAGATGACGCCTGGGACCGGGACCGGTATCTCAATATATGGGTTGGTAACCTGACCGGAGGCATACTGGGCTATTCCAGCGTGGTGGGCGGCCCCTCCGCCAATGATGGGGTGGTGATTGCTTATACTGCTTTTGGAACCGGAGGCACGTCCCAGGCACCCTTCAATAAGGGAAGGACTGCCACCCATGAAATCGGACACTGGCTCAATCTGATTCATACCTGGGGCGACAGCGACTGTGGGGATGACCTTGTCAGTGATACACCACCCCAGCAGACCTCTGACCGGGGCTGCCCAAGCGGCGTAGTGCTGAGCTGCAACAACGCTCCCCTGGGTAATATGTACGCCAACTTCATGGACTTTACCAACGACGAATGCATGAACCTTTTCACTGCCGGGCAGCGCGACAGAATGCAGGCCCTATTTGCGCCGGGCGGAGAGCGTTACCCCCTGCTTTCCTCCAATGTCCTGACGGCCACGCCCCTGGCCAGTCCCACTTCCGCCACAGTGCAGTCCGACACGGGCGGGGACCCGGTCCTGGTTCTCTATCCCAATCCGGCCACCAGCCAGGTGACCGTCAGGCTGACCGGATCAACGGTCCTGGGCACTTCAGTCGAAATATACAACCAGGTAGGCCTAAAAGTGATGACAGCCTCCCTAACCCAGGAGACCACGGATCTCAATATTTCCTCGTTAACCAGGGGGATCTATTTTCTGAAAGTGTCTGACGGTAAAAGCGGCCATGTTTCCCGGTTCCTAAAAATGTAGGGAGGGACAGCTGGCTATCAGGCATCCAGCATCATCCTGGCCATTTTCTCCGCCACCCAGGGGGCCAGGGCCACACCCATGCCTCCCATTCTCACCGCGCAGAATACCTGGTCTGAGACCTGTTTTACAACCGGCATTTTTTCAGGGCCCATTCCCATCACCCCGCTCCAGCGGTAGTCAATGGTAAAATCACCTGCAGGCCGGATCACTTCGCGCAGGAATCTTTCGAGTTCCTGCTGGATGGTATCGGTCAGCAGGAGCGATTCGGTTTTTTCTTCTTCAAAAGCCCTGTTACGTGCACCGCCGAGCAGCACGCGTTTACCCAGGTTGCGGAAATAATAAAATCCTTCATCGTAATGAAAGGCACCGCTGAATTTCAGGTTGTCCACCGGGGAAGTGACCAGCACCTGTCCCCTGGCCGGCTCAATGTCCAGTTCGGGCAACAGCTGCCTGGCAAAGGCATTGGTGCATACCAGCAGACGGCCCGCCTGCAGGGTGAAATCATGATTGGTCTGCAGTTCGACCCTTCCGTTCACGGTTTCAAACTGCTTTATTTCGATACCGTTCAGTACGGTTACCCCCATGGATTGCACCAGCCTGAGCAGGGCCTGGCAGAGTTTGCCGGAATGCAGCTGACCTTCCAGCCTGTTTTGGATCAGGTGCCTTGTGGAACCAAAACCGAACCGGGTGATCAGGTGGTCATCCAGGAAGAAGGCTTTTTCCTTTTTGATGACAGGCTTCAGCTTATGGTTGAGCCAGTCTATATTGCTGCGCAGGACATTAATGTCCATGTCCTGGGCCTCTGATATCAGTTCATAGCCCCCGGATTCCTCAAAGGCGATCTCTTTGTCTGAGAATACTTTCCGAATTCTTTTCAATCCCCTGTAGCGCATTTCCACCAGGTCGATCATCTTATCCTCTCCCATCTTGAGGGTATCGGCAATGAGTTCGGTCACTGAACCAAAACAGGCAAAGCCCGCATTGCGTGTGCTGGCTCCGGTCGGAATGATCCCCCTGTCCACGATGGCAATGGATAATTTCGGATTCGATTTTTTCAGGTAATAGGCACACCACAGGCCAACCACCCCGCTCCCGGCGATGAGGACGTCTTTGGGTGCAAAAAAGCTTTCTTTTTCCCAGATTGATATATGTGCCATGATACTAGGAGATTATAATTTACCGGAAAGTTAAGAAGAATTCAGCATGGCCCTCCGGCTTTAGGGGCCGGTCCTGTTTGCAAAAACGGGCAGCAGTTCCTGGCTGAGCTCACGGGCCTGCCGGGTGATTTCAGGCGGGAAATGGCAGATTTCCAGTATCCGGATGGCGTTGCGGGTAGTCAGGGGTCCCGGCTTGAGCCTGTGGTCAAAAAGGAGTTCGCTATCCTGGATGGTCTCGGAGAAATGATAGAGATCGTACTGGTTTTGCAGCAAAGCGGATAGCTCAAGATCATGGGTGGCAACCAGGACGATGTGGTTGTCCTGGTTAAGGTATTTCAGGATGGCCATGCCGGCAGCCAGCCTTTCAATGGCATTGGTACCCTTAAAGACCTCGTCGAGAATAAACAGATGCTGGCAGCCGTTGCCTATCTGGCCGATGAGGTTAGCCATGACATTTACTTCCTCAAAATAATAACTCTTGCCTTCCTCCATGGAATCATCTATGCGGATGGAAGAGAATACTTTCAGAAAAGGGGTAAGGAAGGATTGGGCAAAACAGGTATAAATGGTTTGGGCCAGCAGGCTGTTTACGGCCATTGCGCGGATAAAAGTGGTCTTGCCCGACATATTGGAACCGGTGATGAGGATGCTTCGATCCTGGATGCGGATGGAATTAGACTGGCAGTTTTCAATGAGGGGGTGAAACTGGTCCACGGCTTCCATTTTTTTGTCAGCAGCTGTGAACCGGGGTTTGCAAAAAGGCTTGCCGCCAGCCCTGAGTGAAGCGATGGACAGGGAGGTATCAAAGAATCCTATAAAGCAAAACAATCTGTCAATATCCCCTTTTTTTTGCTCTAGGTCGCTGACCAGCCGGTGGAAGGTATGAACATCCAGCAGGAAAAAAGCCTTGATGATTTCTATGAAAAACCAGGCCACCTGTCCCAGGTCATCGCCTCCGCTCTGGCCAAAACGAAGCAGGCTGAATTTTTTCTGGAAACCCCGGAGGGCCGCCAGGCTTTGGCGCAGCTCCCCACTGTCGGGGGCGCCCGGGATTTGCTTTTCACGGATCTTTGAAGCAACCCGTATGAGCTGATCGAGCATAGGAAAGGACCGCAGGAAAGGAAAAATGGCCTGCTTGTTGCGGAAATGGAGGAACAGGTTCAGGGCAAAAGGCAGCATCAGCCAGATGAGCAGTACAGGGTAAAAAGGGCTGAGCAGCAGCATCAGGAATACCCCCAGGGAATCGGCCAGGTACCAGATCATCCAGGGGGGACGGGGCAGGGGCTTTTCATCGAGCAGTCCGGCAATATAATAGGCATCGGATGAGGAAAGCCGGTGCAGTTCCAGCTGGACCCACTCGCGCATAGCGGCTTCCCGGAGAAAATAATCAGCCATCCTGTCCCTGGTCAGTAGTTTCTCCGGGTCATCGATGGGTTTTTGGAGGAGGTTAAAAAAGTATTGTTCTCCCGGCCTGCTGGTGGTATGGTCCAGCAGGGCGAACAAAGCCTGGAAGTCCAGGTCCTGCATGGTTTGGCCTGTTAAACGGTGAAAGCAGGGTTTCTGGTCTATGGCGGCGTATGCGCCGGTCATCAGGGGGTAGACGCCTTCATCTTTGGGCTTTCCCCAGCGGGATTTCAGCAAGGCCTTTTTTTTAGCGGTATTTTTTCTGGCAAACAGCCCGGTGAGCAGATACAGGAGCGCTGTTGCTAAAATGGCGAGGTAGATGCCCATGGGGATTTCATTTTCTTCCGGCAATCTAGGGAAAATCCACCGGATTGTGCCTGCTCAGCAGGTAGGCATCGCTGCTAGTAGGGGAGGAATAGCAAAGGGGATATGAACCATATCCCCTTTGCTAATATTTATTGAAAACTTATAAATGGATGGCTTCCCCGTAGGCTACTTCGATCGCGTCTTTCACACTTTCGGAAATGGTGGGATGCGGATGAATGCTGTTGAGCACTTCCTGGTAGGTGGTTTCCAGTTTCCGGCCGAGCACCGTTTCAATGATGATCTCCGTTACATTGTAGCCAATCATATGTGTACCCAGCCATTCGCCGTATTTGGCATCGAAAATCACTTTTACGAAACCTTCTGTATGGCCGGCCGC
This sequence comes from uncultured Bacteroidota bacterium, assembly GCA_903906365.1. Classification (GTDB taxonomy): domain Bacteria; phylum Bacteroidota; class Bacteroidia; order Chitinophagales; family Chitinophagaceae; genus Puia. Next base: position 175,154 of record CAIVKC010000041.1, read on the forward strand.
GGAAGCCTTGCCGGAAGCGCTTAAGGGAAACTTACCCACTTTGATTTCGTAGCCGGCATCCTTTGCCTGTTTTTCAGTCAGTCCTACCGAGGCTATCTCCGGGGTGCAGTAAGTGCAACCGGGTATATTGCCGTAATCAATTCCCTCGGGCTGATGTGCATATTTTTTTTCGTTGTAACCGATGTTCTCCACGCAGATGATGGCTTCCTTGGATGCCACATGTGCCAGGGCCTGCCCTGGGGCGCAATCCCCGATGGCATAGATGCCGGCGACATTGGTCTGGTAGAATTTATCTACGGTGATTTTGCCTTTGTCGGTCTTTATGCCCAGTGCTTCCAGGCCGATATTTTCAATATTGGCCGTCACACCAACGGCGCTTAATAGGATATCGGCTTCCAGTACGGTTTCCCCACCCTGGGATTTGACCCGGGCTTTGACGCCGGTGCCGCTGGTATCCACGCTGGTTACTTCGCTGGAGGTCAGGATGTCAATGCCGTTTTTCTTGTAGATCTTCTCAAGTTCCTTGGAAATATCCTCATCTTCCACTGGCACGATCCTGGGCAGGAATTCCACAATGGTCACCTTTGCCCCCATGCTGTGGAAAAAATAAGCGAACTCTACGCCGATGGCACCACTGCCCACGATGATGATGCTTTTGGGCTGCTGGGGAAGGACCATGGCCTCCCGGTAACCGATCACCTTCTTGCCGTCCTGTTTTAAATTGGGGAGTTCCTTGCTGCGGGCGCCGGTTGCCACGATGATGTGCTTTCCTTCCACCAGCGTTACTTTTCCGTCGGCCGCAGTGACTTCGATCTGGCCTTTGGCCTTGAGTTTGCCGTAGCCCAGTACAACATCAATCTTGTTTTTTCTCATCAGGAACTGAACCCCCTTGCTCATTTTGTCGGCCACACCGCGGCTTCGTTTTATCACGGCAGGAAAATCGGGTGTACCGCTGGCCTGTATGCCATATTCCAGGGAGTGCTTGATGTCTTCATATACCTGAGCGCTTTTCAGCAAGGCCTTGGTGGGGATGCAACCCCAGTTCAGGCAGACGCCGCCCAGGCTTTCCTTTTCAATGATTGCGGTTTTAAAACCAAGTTGTGAAGCACGGATAGCTGCTACATATCCGCCGGGTCCACTGCCAAGAACGACTACATCGTATGCCATATACTTTTAGGATTTTTATTTTCTATAAATGATTGCCCGCCTGCTTACCAGGCCCGGTATGCCAAACCAAAAACCATTACCGGGAGGTAACCGCAAACGATGAGCGAAAGTAAATGAAAATCAGCAAACAGCAAAAGAGCCAGGACCTCCGCCCACGGAATGGGGAACCCCCAAATCAGCGGCCATTGTATCACGGCCGGTCCGGGATCATCTGATTCCGCCGCGGGGTTGCCTGCATTTTTAATCAGCAGTGAAAATGCCCGGCAAGAAGATGTGACCTGCGTTCCCTTTCCCCCAGCCGCACACCACAGGCCCGGGGAGGATCTCCCGGCCGACCCGTGGCCTGTACAGCGGGTAATCCCAGCCGGGGGGCAGGTCGGGCAGTTTCCCTGCACAGCCATCCCGATCAGGCCTTTGAAATGGGATCATTCCCTTGAAATTCGGATTGAACCTTTAGTATCAATCAGTTGAGATATAGTTTTACATTTGTGGCTACAAACTGAATTATGAAACTGGATATACTGGCCATTGCTGTACACCCCGACGATGTGGAACTGGGTTGTTCCGGCACACTGATGATGGAGAAATTACATGGTAAAAAAGTGGGGGTTGTGGACCTGACCCGGGGCGAACTCGGAACCAGGGGGACCCCTGAATTGCGTGCCGAAGAATCCGAACGTGCTGCGCAGATCATGCAACTGGATGTCAGGGAGAATTTGGGCATGGCAGACGGTTTTTTCCTCAACGATGAGGCACACCAGCGGCAACTGATCACGGCCATAAGAAAATACCGGCCGGAGATTGTCCTTTCCAATGCGCTGGCCGACCGCCATCCGGACCACGGAAGGGCCGGCAACCTAATTGCGGATGCATGCTTTCTGAGCGGGCTCCGGAAAATCATCAGCCAGGATGCAAGTGGAAACCCTCAGCCGCACTGGAGGCCCAAATACGTCTTTCATTACATTCAGGACCGCTACCACCATCCGAGCTTTGTATATGACATCAGTAAGGTCTTTGAGCGCAAACTGGAATCCATCCGTGCCTATTCCTCCCAGTTTTTCTCCGAAGAATACGGCACCGATGAACCACAGACCTATATTTCCACCCCGGAATTCCTTCATTCTGTTATCGGCCGCCACCAGATGTTTGGGAAAATGATCGGAGTGCCTTATGCTGAGGGTTTTATATCTGAAAAAATGATAGGTGTACGTGATTTTGACGCTTTTGTACAGCTGGATACCTAAGAAAAAGTATAAAACAAATACCCGGATTGCACGTTTATATTGTATCTGTGTTAACATAGTTATCGGTTTTAAATGATTAACTTGCGGGCTGTTTTATTTCAATTAATTTTTTTGCCATGACAATACCCAAATTTTCCAATGTTCCCCAATCGTTTCATACAGAACTGAAGGGCAGGATCAGTGCTTATTTTGAGCAGGTGGGAAAATCGACCACGGGGGATACCAGGATCTTTATGAAGGCTGTTATTCTGATGCTTGTATTTTCCTCCATTTATATACATCTTGTATTTTTCACGCCGGGTGTCCTGCTGGCCATTTCCGAGAGCGTTTTATTGGGAGGCGTAGTGGCTGCCATCGGATTCAACGTGATGCATGACGGAGCACACGGGAGTTTCAGTAAATACAAATGGATCAACCTGTTTGCCGCATTTTCACTCAATATTCTCGGGGGCAATTCCTTCATGTGGAATATGAAGCACAATATCATCCATCATGCATTTACCAATGTGGACGGCATTGACGATGACATCGATATCCAGCCCTGGATGCGCATGAGCGAGACCCAGAAAAAATACAAGCTCCACAAGTACCAGCATTTCTATTTCTGGTTCCTGTATTCGCTGCTCTACATTTTCTGGATTTTTGTGCTGGATTACCAGAAATATTTCAAAAGCCGCGTGGGTAATATGCCCTTGAAGAGGATGACCATCACGGATCATCTGGTGTTCTGGGGTTTCAAATTATTCCATGCTTTCCTGTTCATCGGACTTCCGATTTATATGGTTGGTTTTACCAGCTGGCTGATAGGCTTTGTCATCTTTACCTGCGTGGCCGGTTTCGTGCTCAGCATCGTATTTCAGCTGGCCCATACGGTGGAACACACCGCTTTCCCGGTTGCCAACGTTCAGACCGGCAGGCTGGAGGACGAATGGGCCATTCACCAGATTAAGACGACCGCCAATTTTGCCACCAACAACCCGGTTGTTTCCTGGCTGGTAGGCGGGCTCAATTTCCAGATCGAACATCATTTGTTCCCCAAAATATCGCATGTTCACTATCCTGCCATCAGCAAGATCATCAAGCAGGCCTGCCAGGAATATGGTATCACCTATATTGAATACCCCAAGGTGCGCTATGCGGTGGCCTCGCACGTGGCCTTTCTGAGACAGATGGGCAGGGCCTGACCCGGAAAAAACATTAGCTGGCAGGGGCCGGAAGAAATAATGATTAAATTATTTTTTCGGCCCCTGCTGTTTTGGGGACTTAAGCACTAACCCTGTATTTTTGCAGCTCAATAAATCGGACCATGGGTAAAGTAAAAATTGGCCTGGTGCAGATGAGCTGCAGCAGTGATAAGCAGGAGAACCTGCGCAAGGCATCCCTGCGGATCAGGGAAGCGGCCGGCCAGGGAGCCCAGATCATCTGCCTGCAGGAGCTGTTTACCTCCCTGTATTTCTGCGACGTCGAAGATTATGACCAGTTCAAACTGGCAGAGCCGGTGCCCGGACCTTCCACCGAACTCATGAGCGAACTGGCCGCTGAACTGAAAGTGGTCATTATTGCCTCCTTGTTCGAAAAGCGGGCCCAGGGGATTTACCACAATACCACTGCGGTGATCGATGCAGACGGTTCCTACCTGGGGAAATACCGCAAAATGCATATTCCCGATGACCCGGCCTATTATGAAAAATTCTATTTTACCCCCGGGGACCTGGGCTATAAGATCTTTCATACGCGTTTTGCCAAAATAGGAGTCCTGATCTGCTGGGACCAGTGGTACCCGGAAGCAGCCCGGATCACGGTGCTTATGGGGGCAGAAATTCTGTTCTACCCGACAGCCATCGGCTGGGCTACCTCACAGGACGATGCCACCAACACCGAACAGTATGGCGCCTGGCAGACCATTCAGCGCAGCCATGCGGTTGCCAATGGGGTCCACGTGGTCAGCGTAAACAGGGTGGGCGTCGAACAAAACGGGGCTATGAGGTTCTGGGGCGGCTCCTTTATAGCCAATCCCCTGGGGACGGTCCTTTTCCAGGCCTCCCACGACAGGGAGGAGACGGTAAGCTTTGAAATAGATACTGATAAAACAGACTCCTACCGCACCCACTGGCCTTTCCTGCGTGACCGCAGGATCGATTCTTACCAGCCCATTACCAAAAGGTATATCGACGGAGACTAAAGGATTTCCAAACCATTAACCAGTAACTGCCAACCGACTGGCTGAATATCCATTATCAAAAGTCATACATGCAGCAAACTACACAGTTCAGTTCCCCGACACCCAGGCAACTGGGGTATTATTTTCCGGCTGAATTCGCCCCCCACCGCGCTACCTGGCTTTCCTGGCCACATAAAGAAGCATCCTGGCCGGGAAAAATACAGGCCATTTACCCCTATTATGCGCAATTTATCCGTGAACTGGCCCTGAGCGAGGAGGTATGCATCAATGTCAATGATGAGGCCATGAAGGCCGCTGCCCTGGGCCATCTGGTGGCCGCCGGGGCCGACCTGTCAAGGATCCGGTTTTACCTGCATCCTACCAACGATGCCTGGTGCCGTGATCACGGACCCGCCTTTCTGATTAACCCGGCGGCCGAACAGAAAAAAGTCGTCGTTGACTGGAACTATAATGCATGGGGCAATAAGTACCCTCCCTATGACCTGGATGACAGGATTCCCACACGGGTAGCGGAAAGCCTGGGTCTGCCTGTCTATTACCCTGGCATCGTCATGGAGGGCGGTTCGGTAGACTTTAACGGCCGGGGCACGCTGATTACCTCCAGGGCCTGTCTGCTCAACGAAAACAGAAATCCGGACCTTAACCAGGAACAGATTGAAGGCTACCTGCGGGAATTCTACGGGGTCCAGCAGGTGCTCTGGGTGGGTGAGGGTATCGTAGGCGATGATACCGATGGCCATATTGATGATACCGTCCGCTTTATCAATGCAGATACCGTGCTGGCCGTGGTCGAAGAAAACAAATCGGATGAAAATTACCAGATCCTACAAGATAACCTGGCAGAGCTGGGCAGGATGCGCCTGTTTGATGGCAGCCAGCTGAATATCGTGGAACTGCCCATGCCGGATCCCCTGGTCTACCAGGACCAGCGCCTGCCTCCATCCTATGCCAATTTCTACCTCTGTAACAGCAGCGTTATTGTGCCGACCTTCAGGAGTAAAAAGGATGACCGGGCCCTGCAGATCATCGCAGGATGCTTTCCTGACCGCAGGGTGGTCGGCATAGATTCCACTGAAATCATTTGGGGGCTGGGAAGTTTTCACTGCCTAAGCCAGCAGGAGCCGCTCGTATAGGGTGCAGTGGCTGCCCCCAGGATGACCAATTCTCTTTAACTTTTGGGGCGGTGAGTTACTTTTTTACTAACTTTCCCCTACGCCAATTAAATGCGGCCTGTCATATGCTCCAACAAGACTTAAGTACGGTTCATCAGCTGATCAGCGAAATGTTTAAGTGGCCCCGTACCCCCCGGGAATGGGACCAATACCGCCTGAGCGAAGAGCAACTTTCCTTTTTCCGTGAAAACGGCTATCTGGCAGGGATCCGGATGCTGGACCCCGCTCAGGTACTTCAGCTGCGCAGCGAACTGGAAGCACTGACCGATCCAGGCCATCCCGGCCATAAGCTGTTTTATGAATTTCACAGCAACGAGTCCACCGATGCAAATACGATTCTGTTCCACGCACTTGGCGCCTGGCGAATCACGCCTGGCTTTCACGATGTGCTCTGGAACCCCCGCTTTGTCATGGCGGCCAGCCAGTTGCTGGGTAACAGCCATGTCCGGTTCTGGCACGACCAATTATTTTACAAACCGGCCAAAAAAGGCGGGGTAGTGGCCTGGCACCAGGATTATTCCTACTGGACAAGGACCAAGCCCATGGCTCACCTGACCTGCTGGTGCGGTCTGGATGATTCCACCCTGGCCAACGGCTGCCTCCAGTATGTGCCAGGCAGCCATCGCTGGGGATTGCTGGAAAAACCCGACCTGGCGGGCAATATGATGGGTATTATGGATTATCTCACAGAAGAGCAACAGGCCTCATTTCATCCGGTTTCTGTAGAAACAAAGGCCGGGGAAGCCATTTTTCACCACCCCCTGACCCTGCATGGTTCCGGGGAAAACACCAGCCAGCGACCCAGGCGTGCCTTTGTCATCAATGCCTTTGCCGATGGGGTTCGTTCCGACAGTGCGGATATCCTCTTACAGGGAGTTCCCCCCATAAAAAAAGGGGAAAAAATGGAGGGTTCATTTTTTCCCCTGTTAAGTCAGGGTCTGCCGCTATAATATCTTACCTGCTTTGCCCATCAGGAGTGAATGGCCACAATCGGCACATGGCTGTGGTAGGCCAGCGTCTTGGTATGGGAAGTCTTGAAGACCTTTGACAAAAAGGAATGCTCCTTGGGAATGGTCAGGATCAAATCTATTTGGTTGTCTGCTACAAACTGGTTGATGGCATCCATGAAATCAAACAAACGCAGGAAATAGTATTGGGGGTTGAATTCAGCGAGCATCTCATGGAGTTTGGCTTTTTCGGCCTTGTATTCCTCGGTCAGTTCTATATAATGCTCATGGTCCACGTTGACGATATGCAGGTTAGCATTAAAAAGGCCCAGCAGGCTTTTGAGCGGGGCCACCGGAATGGTTTTTTCCACCTCCTTGAAGTCACAGATCAGCATGATGTTATTGACTTCCTTAAAAACGGCGTCTGGCGGTACCACCATGACCGGCACGGTCTTTCGATTGATGATATTGAGCGTATTGCTGCCCATCAGGACCTGTCCCAGGCGGGTTGATCCGGTAATACCCATGACAATCAGCTGTACGTGGTTATGCCTGACATAGCGTTCCAGGCTGTCCACAAAATGCCGGTCCTCTTCGACAACCAGGCTGATATCAGCACCCGTAATGCCAGACAATTCGTTTTTGATGCTGGTGAGGGCGAGTTCCATCAGGGACTTCCTGCCGTCATCATCGCTTTCCAGGGGGGATCCGTCCGAGCCCGATTCAATGGTGTCGAATACATTATATAAAATCAGACGGGATTCAGGGATTTGATTGGCGAGTTGCGCCGCAAAACGGGCCGCGTTCTTGGATGTTTCCGAAAAATCCGTGGGAACAATGATGCTGTTCATATATCATAATTTGTTTTGGTTAGAAATGCTAAAGCTTCTCCGGGGTAAAGTTATTCTTTGTTCCTCATTTTTCTGAACCCTTAATATACAATAAAAACCCCTTTGACAAAAACCCGTGATTACAATTTTTGTTGTTCTCCACCTTTGACGGCCTATTTGAATAATTCCACTAAGCGTTTACCTACCCGCAGCGCATTGGCCATGATGGTCAGCGAGGGATTGACAGCCCCGCTGGAGGGGAAGAAACTTCCATCTACCACATAGAGGTTATCGAGTTGGTGGGTCCTGCAATCGGTATTGAGCACCGAACTGGCCGCATCTGTTCCAAAACGGCAGGTACCGCACTGGTGTGCAAGCCCCTGCAGCGGTATGTCTTTTTTGAGATAGATGGAATGGGGAATAAAATGGCTGGCATCGTCGCTCTCCCGCAGGATATGACTCCAGGTATCCTGCAGCCGCTCGAGCCCCCGGGTATTTGATTCGGTGTATTGAATATGGATCTGTCCGCCCTGCAGGGTGACCCGGTTTTCGGGGGATGGCAGGTCTTCGGCGGTAAACCACCAGTCCACTGAATGGCCGGCCATTTCTTCCAGCACCAGGCCCGGGGTAAAGAAGGGCGCATCAGGGGAAATCTGGTCCTTATTGGATTTGCCCATCAGCTGAATATGTCCCATGGGGAAATTAAAATCAGCATCCCCCCAGTAAAAGTCATTGACGGCAAGGGTCTTCTGAAAACGGGTCGGATTGGGCTTGGTGGAGATGGCCAGCATCGCTGCATTGTGGTGTTTCATCAGATTGCGCCCTACCAGGCCTGAGCCGTTTGCCAGCCCGCCGGGATGAAGGTCCGTGGCGGAGCGCAGCAGCAGGATGGCTGAATTCACCGCTCCGGCGGCAAGGACTACCAGGTCCGCGGAAAAAACAAATTTTTCCCCGTTGCGGCTGGCTTCAACGGCTTTGATGGAAGTTCCTGAGGCGTTGGTGAGCAGGCGCGTGGCCTGCATTTCAGTCATCAGGGTGACCTGGGCCTGCTGCAGGGAAGGTCTCACGCAATTGATGTCCGCATCTGCCTTGGCATGCAGCAGGCAGGGAAAGCCGTCACAGGTATCGCAGCGTATGCAGGGGCTGTTAAGCGGGTCTTTCTCATTGCGCTTCACCCCTATGGGCAAACAGAAGGGATGAAGCCCCCTGGCCTGCAGGGCATCATGCAGTTCCTGGATGCGGGGTTCGTGCGCCAGGGGGGGATAGGGGTATTCACCGCTCCGGAAGGGTTCGGTGGGATCATCCCCCATGCGTCCGTGTACGTCATAGAGTTTTTCTGCCTCCGTATAGAAGGGTTCGAAATCCGCATATTTCAGCGGCCACTCCGGGGTGACCCCGTCAAAATGGGTGACCGATTCAAAATTCTTTTCCCTTAACCGAAACAGGGCGGCGCCATAAACCTTGGTATTGCCGCCCACCCAGTAACCGGTCTGCGGATGAAAGTCCTTCTCTTCGCTGGTCTTCCATACTTCGCTGGTATGATACCGGTCCTGTTGAAAGACAGCCACCGAATCCCAGTTTTCTTTTTCCCGGGGCAGGAAGGTACCGCGTTCCAGCACCAGGATCTTTTTGCCGCAATCCTTCAGGGCATGCAGCAGGGTCCCCCCACCAGCGCCGGTGCCTATGATGATGATGTCGTACTGTTCCATGGATAAGTGGCGAAAGGTTGGTGAACAGGAAAAATAGGAAATATTCAGGAATAAAAAATCCGCTACCTGTAATAGATTAATTAACCATATGTAACCGGCTGAAACGGGCTAAAACCTGTTCAACAGGGGGCAGGCAGCCAAATTCAGGCGTTGCAATGCAGTCCGCATGGAGGCTGCATCCGCGCAGCCTGGCCGTCTTGATTGCGCATCAGAAATCATCGCTGTCCCGGTAGGCCTTAATGAGGGCGAGCTCGCCTTCCTTGCCCGGGTTCTGGGTGCCGTGTTCCATGCCCAGAATGCCCTTGTATCCCTTGGCGTGAATATGGGAGAATATCCTCTTATAATCCATCTCTCCGGTACCGGGTTCATTTCTTCCGGGATTGTTACCGATCTGGAAATAGCCGATTTCATCATAAGTCAAATCGATATTGGCAATCAGGTTTCCGGTATTACGCTGGATATGATACATGTCAAAAAGGATCTTGCATACCGGACTTTTTATCGCCTTGCATATCGCATAGGCCTGGTCTGCCGTGCGCAAAAAAAGATCCGGCGTGTCACTTAAAGGCTCCAGTACCATGATAATGCCATGTGGTTCCAGTATGTCAACAGCCCTTCGCAGCGCCTCGATGATATGGGCTGTCTGCATGCCTTCCGGCAGGGACCTGTCAAAGTCACCGGGAACGACGGTTGTCAGTTTGCCATTGCATCGCTTGGAAACTTCTACCGCCTGCCTGCATCCTTTCAGGAAGATCTCCACATATTCCGGTTTTCCGGCGGCCAGGGTATTTTCCCCGTTGCCTCCTTTATCCAGTACAAACACACCCATATCCATGCCCCTTCTGGCCAGGGCATCCCCTATCTTTTGCTGCTCGCCGGCAGGTCTTCCCATCATGCCATTGTCCTCGATGGCCCGAAAACCGTGTTCATAAGCGAATTGAATCTGGTTCACAAAATCACTGCCCGCCAGATTTTCGAACATACCGTCGTGGATGCCATAATTCAGGTGAAAGGGCTTATCCCCCAAATCGGCTTTCTTTTTTTTAATCGGGCTTGCTCCGGCAAGGCCGGCAGTAAGGAGGGAAGCTCCCCCCAGGAGGGAATGTTGAAGGAATTGTTTGCGTTGCATATCCGGAATATTTTCTGCCTAAAGATAGGGTTGCCAGGCCAGAATCCCATCAAAGATTTCCAGTATACGTTTAGGAAAATCCGGATTATTTAATTGAATCCTCCCGTTTTGACTCAAAACAGACTGGCCTGCTGCCCTGGCCTGCGGAAACCGGAGGTGTCCAGCTGCCATTCCTCCGCATTCATCCCATAGAGCTTTCCGTATTTTTTATATTGCTGGGCAATCATATCGGCCACAGGGCCTTCCCCGCGCATGCGCACCCCCCAGCGACTGTCATTGACCTTTCCTCCATGGCTTTGTTCAATAAGGTGCCATACCTTTTCTGCCCGGTCAGGAAAATTCTTGAACAGCCAGTCATGGAAAAGCAGTTTGATGGCACCATTGAGCCTGATGAAGGTGTAGGCTGTAAAAGTAGCTCCCTGTTCGGAGGCAGCCTTCATGATTCGCTGCATTTCATGTTCATTGAGTCCTGGAATCATCGGCCCCATCATCACACCCATGCGTACCCCGGCTGCGGCCAGTTCACCGATAACTTTTAGTTTTTGGCGGGCTGTCGTAGTCCTGGGTTCCATCAGGCGCCGTAAGTCTTCATTAAATGAGGTGATCGAAACCATCGCGGAGACAATGTTTTTGCGCGCCATTTCCTGCAGTATGTCTTTGTCACGGAGAATCCATGCGTTCTTGGTGAGTATGCCCACCGGCTGATTGAATTCATTGCAAACTTCCAGCAAACGCCTGGTGAGCCGGTACTTCTGTTCGGCCGGCTGGTAGCAGTCGGTGTTTCCGCTGAGCATGATGGGAGCAGGCTGCCATTTGGGATTCATCAGAAACCTGCGGAGCAGCTGGGGTGCATTTTTTTTTACGATGATCTTTGTTTCAAAATCAAGGCCGGCGCTGAAACCCCAGTATTCATGCACATTTCGTGCAAAACAGTAAATGCATCCGTGCTCACAACCTGCATAGGGGTTCATGCTGTAGCCCATGCGGACATCCTGGCTTTCCACCTTATTGACAATCGTTCTGGACTCCTGCTCCAGATACCGGGTGCGGTCATTGTCCACAGCCCATTCATCAATTCCCTCCGGGTGCTCCCGGGTGGTTTCCATTTTTTGAAAACGGTTTTTCGTATTGATCTGTGCACCCCGGCCGGTAAGATAGGGGTCTAAAGGGTCCTTTGCTTTTGCAGCGACCTTGAAATGGTCCTGTTGTAATGGTTCACTCATATGTTTGATCGGAAAATGGTAGCCTTTATTAAAGGGTGCTGATGGAAACGGGTAAAAGGGCATCGGAAAAAACGGGTCAGGTTGCAAACAGACCGGCGCATTTGATGGAGCCGGGGCGCGAGGTCCACAGGAAACATCAGTCTGTAAGGCGCATGTCAGGCGAAGAGTTCCCCCTGTCGGGTAATTACCGGCAGGTTCATGAATTCAAGCCGCTGGGCTATCTGGTAGGCGCGGTCGCCGGCCCTTCGCTTGAGCAGCAGCATGCTGTCGGCGACAAATCTGCCGGTGAAGCTTTTCTGGCTGTACTCGGCCCAGCTTTTTTCATATTGAACCGGTTGAAGCCTGGTAGCTATGTTGAGGCGGGGTTCATCAAAGAAATGGGGCTTGTGATCCCGGTTGAGTTTCATCAGCTGCTGGGCAGTCTTCATTTCCCGGATGAGGCCCCTGATGGGTTCCTTGGTGGCAACCTGAATAAACACCGAATGGGATGGGAAACTGCCGAAATTTCTGAGCTCCACCCGGAATGGATGGTATCCCATGGAAAGGGTCTTGATGCGGTGCAACACCCTTTCTTCCATCATGGCGTACTGGCTGAAACTAACCAGCGCAATATGTGGCCGGCTTCCGGACGAATACGGCGTGCCGTAAGAATCAGCAAATTCCTTTTTGGCCAACCTGATCTTGTTTCGCAACTCTTCGTGGGGGTTTAAAACCAGCAGGTATTCGTTGACCTGGTAGCCGGGAATGCTCTGGATATTAATTTTTGTGGTTTGCATATGTTGATTTGAATGGTGGAATCAGTTGCTGTTAGGATAGACCCCGTGGCCTGATGGAAGGAAATGAAAAATATTCACGGCCTTGCAGGATCCAGTCCGGCTGTCCTTTTTCAATAATATCAGTTCGGTGGCATCAAAGGAGGCATGGAAATATTTGGCGGCAAAATCGAAAATGGCTTTCTCATACACCGCTTCCGGCATTTTTGCTGAAATACACAGATGTGGTTTCTGGCAGGATGAAACAGGCGCGTTCAGGTAGGCGTCCAGTGCCTGCAGTTGCGACCTCAGCCTGGAAAAAGGTTCAGGATCCTGCACACGCAGGTAAATGAGGTGCGGGGGAAAACCGCTGTAATTATTGAGGGTCACCCGGAAGGTATGGAACTGGCTGCAAATCCGCTGGATCCAGCGAATCAGGGTCCCTTCCATTTCCTCTACGGCAAGGAAGTCCGCGACCGTGATCTGGGGCTTGGCTTTGGATACGGCACTGTCGCCATAGCCGGAGGCCATATAATTTTTCTGCTCCATTACCTTTTCAAGCACAGCCCGGTCAGGCCGCACAACCAGCTGGTATTCTTCCTGGCGACGCCCGTTTGTTTCTTCCCTGTATGGCTGGTTAAATGTGCCCGGAACCATAAATTTTTTTTACCTGATTAATAATTTAGCATAAATTTACTAAATAAATTAGTAATCTCAAAATCTTTTATATGGAACTGGAACAATTTTTTGCCACCGGATACAGGGGAAGCAAGCAATTCTCTCAAAATGATATCCAGACCGCCAATGCTACTGGCTTTACGGCGGCGGCCGATGATTATATGGAAAGAGGCATAGATCTTAATGAACAGCTGGTACGCAACAAACCGGCTACCTTCTTTATGCGGGTAAGCGGGGATGCCATGATAGGAGCGGGGATCCATGACGGTGATGTGGTCATTGTTGACCGCTCTGTGCGGGCGGTCAGCGGCAGGGTGGTTATCGCAGCACTGAATGGGGAAATGCTGATCCGGCGCTTCGATAAGCATTTCAACAAGATCAGGCTGCTGTCGGAGACCCCAAAACTTTCTCCCATTGATATTGACCTGTCGGGTGCGGAATTTTCCATTTGGGGAGTGGTTACCTATGTGATTCACGGACTCTGAAAAATCAAACATATAAATACCCATGACGGCTATAGTAGACTGCAACAGCTTTTATTGCTCCTGTGAAAGGCTCTTTCGACCGGATCTTCTTAATAAGCCGGTCGTTGTCCTGAGCAATAACGACGGATGCATCATATCCCGGACCGATGAGGCCAAACAGGCCGGGATCGGTATGGCCGGTCCCTATTTTCAGGCCAGGGGCCTCCTTGAAAAAAACGGGGTTGCAGTTTTTTCCTCCAACTACCACCTCTATGGGGACATGAGCTGGAGGGTCATGGAGACCCTGCGCATGCTGATGGGCGGGGGAAAGACCGGCCGCGATAAAGTCGAAGTTTACTCCGTAGACGAAGCTTTCCTGGATCTGGATGGCATTGTCCCCGGGGAAGCGGAGTCCTTTGCCAGGCATATCCGCGAGACCGTGGAACAATGGACCGGGATCTCTGTTTCCGTAGGGGTTGCCCCCACCCGCACCCTGGCCAAAATCGCCAATCACGCCGCCAAAAAGAATAAGCAGTCTACGGGTTGTGTCCAGGTTCTGCTTTCAGATGATTCCCGCCGGAAGGCCCTGCAACAGACCCGTGTGGACGGTATATGGGGTGTAGGCAGGTCCTATGCAGAACGTCTTATAAACTGGGGCATCACCAGTGCCTGGGAACTCAGTAACATGCCACCCGAATGGGCCAGGAAAAACCTGGGGGGTGTTGTGGGGGTCCGGCTGATCAGGGAGCTACGGGGAGAGCCTTCCATAGCCATCGAGGAGGAGTTGACTGATAAGAAAATGATCGCCACCACCCGGATGTTTGGAAGGCCCGTCACAGATCTCTGCGACCTGCAGGAAGCTGTGGCAACCTATACATCCAGGGCAGCCGAAAAATTACGCAGACAGCAGAGTGCGGCCAGGATAGTGAGTGTATTCATTGTTCCTAGGGATATGGACCACCGGGAGGATTTCAGTCATGGCGCTTCCATCCATAACCGGACCATCCTGGAGACAGCCACTTCCCTGACCCACCAGCTCATTAAGCCGGCCATCTGCCTGGTTGGGCAAATGTTCCAGGAAGGCACCACCTACAAAAAGGCAGGGGTCATGCTAAGCGGATTGGAACCCGACCAATCCATCCAGGGTAATCTCTTTGGGCAGGCCTCCGCCCATTCAGACCGGTTTTTGATGGCTGCCATCGATAATGTGAACTTCGGAATCCGGGAGGATACAGTCAAATATGCTTCCTCCGGCATGAAAAGAAACTGGAAGATGCGCCAGGAACTGCGGTCCCCGCGCGCTTCCACCCGCTGGCATGAAATGAGGAAAGTAAGCTGACATATAGCCCTTTGGAAATCATTATTTTGCACTCAGCGGGGGCCGCAGTTACCCCGGAGGGGAACGGGACTTTGGAGGAATTCCTGTCTGCAGGCCTTTTGCCCAAAATTCAATTGTTTTAAAATATATTATTTCAAAGATCGTCTACCTGTAAGTATGGACGAGATATTGACGATACAACCGGTTATGGAAAGTTCTTCCAGGAAAAATATCACTACCGTGATCAGCCAGTTTGGTAAGCGGTTAATGGGATTCATCCGACAGCGTGTAAACAATGATGCTGACGCCGAAGACATCCTGCAGGATGTGTGGTATCAACTGACGGCCACAGTGGATACAGAACCCATTGAACAGGTGAGCAGCTGGTTGTTCCGGGTAGCACGCAATAAAATCATAGACCGTTACCGCAAGAAAAAACCCGAATCTCTGGAAGAAACCCTCCGGTTTGAAAATGAAGACGGGGAAATCAGCTTTAAGGAAATCCTGCTTGCAGAAAACAATAATCCGGAGACAGAGTATTTGAGAAACCTCTTCTGGAAAGAATTACAGGATGCGCTCGATGAACTCCCTGCCGAACAGCGAAATGTCTTTGTATGGAATGAACTGGAAGACATACCATTTAAGAAAATTGCTGAACAGACCGGTGAACAGGTCAATACGCTCATATCCCGCAAGCGCTATGCAGTATTGCATTTACGTGAGCGGTTACAGACACTTTATTTTGAAATAATCAATCACTAAAAAAAATTGAATCATGAAACGATTTTGGATACGAAAGGTTGTTGGGATAATTATGATTGCAATCGTCGGCCTATTCTTACTGGGTTCCCTGGTCATGTTCCTTTGGAACGGATTGCTGCCCGTGCTATTTCACTTCCCGCTTATTAGTTTCTGGCAGGCGCTCGGGCTGCTTTTGCTCAGTAAGATACTCTTTGGCGGTTTCCGGGGCGCCCATTGGGGACGGCACAGGTGGAAAGAAAAGATGCAGGAAAAATGGCAGCGCATGACTCCGGAGGAGCGCGAAAAATTTAAGGCAGAATGGACCAGCCGCTGCGGCAGCCGCAGGCGCTTTGGCCAGGATCAGCCTGTTGAATGAGACCGGTTCCCCCTTATTCTGTTAACCAACGCTATTATAACATGCTTCTGATGACAAAGTCAGATTCCGCAATCCGCCGCCGGTCCTTTGATAAGGTCCGTACGGCGGATTGTTTTCGACCTGACAACAACAAGACAACAATGGACTGGGCCATCGAGCTATTGCAGCTTGAGCCCTACCAGCACATTCTCGAAATCGGATTTGGATCCGGCAGAACCCTTCAGACCCTTGGCAGGAAGCTGCAGGTTGGGTTCCTGGCCGGAGTGGACAGATCCCCTGAAAATTACCTGATGGCGCTCAAGAGGAACCGCAGGCTTATAGAACAGCAAATCCTTCAATTGCATTTGGGAACTGTTTCGGAACTTCCTTATCCCGCCGGTTATTTTCATACCCTTTTTTCCAATCATTCCCTGGATTTCCTGCATGAATGCCCGGATTCCATGCACCACCTGCATAGCCTGCTCAGGAGCCAGGGACGGCTCGTGCAGGTCTTCCAGCCAAAGTGGGCTCCATCCGATGCGGACCTTTGGAAAGTGGCTGAGCAGGTGCAAAAAAAGTTCAGTGAAAGCGGACTCTCAGCGGTGCAGATATCCTTCCTCGAGATGCATCCGGTGAATGCTTTTGCAGTGGTGGGTTTCAAGCCCTGAATGTGAGCCCTTCCTGCCAGCTGCCTCCCTTTGTTTAGCTGTCACTGATTTTGTGCCTGCCTGCCCTGAACCTTACCATCATGCGAAGACTTGCCTGGGGAATTCCCGGCGAAAGCCGAAATACGGGCATTAACATAAGTTTTGCACAGCCCGATTAAATTATGGGGAGTGTATGCCTTCTTATATACAAGGCCGGATGAATTGATACCGACCCGATTTGATCACAATTTAATTTACAACTATGAAACGTTTATTACCTGTATCATTGATCGTTGTTGCGAGCTTCATCGCTGCAAGCACCCAGGCCCAGGTGTATGTGGATGCCCATTTAAATCTGCCCGCTCCTCCCTTTGCCCGGGTTCACTTCCACAGGCCTCCGGTAGTGGTGGAAACATACCAGCCTGGATACGTGGCTCCAGTTCAACCCTATTATGGCTATAATGGCGCAGAGGTGGAAGTCCCCGCACCGGTGTATTACCCCAGGGGATATGAACACCGTTACTATGAGAGATACTATGAAAACCACTACAGGGACCATGACCGGTTCCGTGACAGGGATGATTATTACAGGCACAGGGACTTCGACCGTGATGATCGCGGCAGGAGACACTGGTAAAATACAAGCTGATAAAAGAAAGCCCCTTTTTGTAAAAAGGGGCTTTCTTTTATGGGTAATCGCCTTTTTTATTAGTCATCCTGGTCTTCCTTTTTGGGGATTGTCTTCAGGAAGGCTGCCCGGATTGGGGCAGGCACGCCTGCATCAGCACCCCGCACACTTTTCCAGAGTACTTCATTGAAAAGCCCTTCCGGAACGCGGTCCTGCCGGGTCAGGTCGAAACCGGCGGATTTTTCAGCCAGTTCATTCCAGGCTGTATTCCTTTCGTTGATGTCCATATTGGCCCCCCTGGAGCGGAAGGGAAGGGTATCAGCCATATTTGTAAATGCCTTCCACATGGGGGTGGCCGCTGCATCATACTGGCTCATGGGTGGTATACCTGCAATCAATTCCATGGTTCTGATCATGGAAGAGGTGGAATACATGGTATGGTCCACGAAATGTCTTTTCACGTATCCCCCCGCCACATAGGCCGTGGTCCGGTGGGCATCCACATGGTCCGGGCCATTCTGGGCGTCATCTTCAATGATGAAAACGACACTTTCCTTCCAAAGCGCGCTGTGACTGAGATGATCCACCAGTCTGCCGGCAGCCAGGTCGTTATCTGCTACATGGGCAAAAGGGGAATAGGCCCCTTTGGACAGACCGCTGGTATGGTCATTGGGCAGATACACGATATTCATGAGCGGTACCTGGGAAATGGCTGCCAGTGAGTCAAAGTCATGCTCCCATATTTTCTCCCTGGTTACATCCTGGATGGAAAGATCCCAGCCTGGATATCCTAAGACAGAGATTTTGTCCAGGGAGGACATGCTGGGTTTTCCGTCATCACAGAACTCCCCGTAATTACGCACGCTCACATGGTGGCGGAGGCAATGATCCCAGATGAACCCGTTTTTAGTATAGGCAATGGGCTTTCCGCCTCCAAAATCATAGGAGCCGCCGCGGTTGCCATAACTGGTGGGCCAGTTTTTTTCCGTATAATCATTGGCGTAAGCAGCCATACTCCAGTTGTGTCCGTCGGCACTGACTTCACCATCGCAGTAAAAATTATCCAGCAGCACGAATTCCCTGGCAAGGGCATGAAGGTTGGGAGTGATGTGCTCCCCGAACAGGACCAGGTTTGGATCCCCGTTCCCTTCCCGTATGTCACCAAGCACCTGGTCGTAGGTCCTGTTTTCCTTCAGGATATAGAATACATGCTTGATCACTGAACTTTCTCCCGTTTTCATGGGGATGGGGTTGCCCGCCTCGCCCTGGGTGACCGATTCTTTTTCCTTATTGTAGGGCGTGTTTTCATAAACCCTGGCCGAATAAACCCCCAGTGTTTTTTCATCGGGTTCATTGATTATGCTCATGGTGCCTTTGAACAGGCCGCCTATATATTGCACTTCACGGGGTTTACCTGAATCACCCGCTTTATATTTGACTTTCTGTCTGCGGTTCAGGGGGGAAGGGCCTTCAGGGTTGGCCATGGAAGAGAATCCCTTGCCATTGGTAACATATATTTTATGTCCGACCACTTTCACCGCTGTAGGGTACCAGCCAACCGGAATAAACCCCTTTGACCTGCTTTGTCCAGGCATGCTGACGTCGAAGACGGCCAGGCAGTTGTTATCGGCGTTGGCCACGTAGAGGGTCTTTTCATCGGTGCTCAGGGCAACGCCGTTGGTGGTGGAACCGGCAGGAGCATCCGGATACAGGGCCGCATTGAGGGTTTCCAGCAGGATCTTTTTAGTCAGGTCAATGACCGACACCGAATTGTCATTGGCATTGGATACAAACAGGTACTTATTATCTTTTGTACGGCAGATATCATTGGGGTTTTCCCCGACTGCAATATCACCGCTGAAAACCCTGGTCTCCGTATCAAAAATCCTGATCTTTTTGCTTCCCCAGCAACTGATATACAATTCCTTTTTATCGGCTGAAAGCAGGCAGGTATATCCTTCGGCTCCTAAGGGATATTGCTGCAGGACTGTTTTTTTTACCAGATCCACCAGGTAGAGGGCATTGTTCTCCTTGGTCACTACATAAAGCAGCCGGCGGCTCTCATCAATATCCATACCGGAAGGAGAAATTTTTTCGGGCCATCTTTTTCCCAGCAGGATGGAATCCCTGAGCTGGAGTTTGCCCTGTACAATGGCATATTTCAATATCCTGTTGTCATTGCCTCCGGAGGCATAGAGGTGTTTTCCGTCGGCACTGAATTTTAATCCGACAAAAGATTTGGGGATATCAATACTATCAGCCACTCTTCCCCCCGTGAGGTCCACCAGTTGCAGGGACTGTGTACTCTGGCCGTTGTTGGTGACGGCGATCCATTTTCCCGAAGCGGAGACCGCCATATTGAGCGGGAGATCCCCCAGGGGCAGGCTGCGCCCGGCAGGGGTGAGAGACCATCCGTTGGGCAGCAAAACCTTTTTTTTGACAATGGCCTCCCTGGCAGACTGCGCCTGCCCCCCGGCCTGGATGAGCAGGCCTGATAAGATCAGATAAAGGAACCGTTTATTCATGGCTTCTTAGATTAACCCTAAAAATACCCATTTAAACGGCTGATAGAATTGGAAGCTGCAGAATTAATAGCAAAATAATTCAGGGGAAAAGACTTTCGGCCAGGGCCACCGATTCTGGTTTGCCTACATCTACCAGCCGCGACCGGCTGTGGTCGAATCCACGGATGGGATGCCCCTTCGCCAGGTCCAAATACAGGTCAACAATGGAAAACCTGCCTTCCCTCTTTATAAGGGGGAATATGAGCGGTTCAATGATATGGACACCGCTAAAGGCCTTTGGAAGCAGGAGCGCCTTTTCCGGCGCTGACATGGTGAGCGCGGCCCCTTTTTCCTCTCCGGTCTTGAGGTTTCTCCATCCGCGGAGTTCCATATCGGGACTGAACAGGAAATTACGGTCGGTTACCCGACCGGTGACTGCCAGGGTGGCCAGGGGCTGTGCGGCTCGATGAGCCTCCATCATGGAACCCAGGTCCAGGTCGGTCAGGATATCTGCATTGATCACCACAAATGGCCCGTCCTGAAAATACCATCCGGCCTTTTTCAGACCCCCTCCTGTCTCCAGGACCTCCTCCCGCTCATCGCTGAAGGCAACGGCTGAACCCCAGCCCTTGTTTTCCTCCACCGCCCGGATGATTTGTTCTGCAAAATGATGGATGTTGACTATAACCTCCCTGATGCCATATTGCTGCAGGTATTCAATGTTGCGCTGCAGCAGGCTCTTGCCGTTAACCAGTGCGAGTGCCTTAGGATGTTCATCCGTCCAGGGTTTGAACCTCGTGCCCAAACCGGCTGCAAAGATCAGGGCCCTCATGGTAGTATCTGTATTTTGGACTTATGCATGGCTGACAGCTTATTTGCTAGAAAGGCAAATATAAAACTTATCCCGTTCCTATAGGATTCGTTCCCGTGCTGCGAACCTGGATTCCTTTTACACATTAGGTCCCATGTGGTCCTGCAACGCGCTATTGGACCTGGCTCCAAACCTGGCCGGCTGTTCCTTGTTTGGCAAGGGGGGCCTGTAAAGCCAGCCGGGCTGGTGTTCATTAGGGATTGATTTACCTGTTGTAGTCTTCGGTCCTTTTGAAAAGTCAATATATCATTTCATGGGATCCATGGCTGCCCGCTATCAGGAAGGGCAGCTGTCCTTATCCGGCCGGCCCCGTCAGAGGGTCCCTGCTGTCCAATCCGGGCTCCGGCCTGTACGGAGATTATTGGTAGTATGAAATGCAAATTTTATCTTGGGCCTGATAACAATACCCAAGGCCCCTTTCATGTTCGATCCACCAAGAAATAAACCTGTTCTATGTCAAGCGCTCCTTGTTTTCCTGCTCCTGGCGGCAGGATCCCGGGCCTTTGGACAGCTGAAGGCGGATTTCACGGTCGATAAACCGGGGGGCTGTTCCCCGCTGCGGGTGGCTTTCACCTCCACCAGTACCGGAACATCCCCCTCCACGACCTATGCCTGGGATTTTGGCAATGGCAATACATCGGCCCTGGTAAATCCGGGCGCTACCTACGGGGCGGAGAAGACCTATACGGTCACCCTGACCCTGACCGATGGTGCATCCACTTCCAGGCAGACCAAACAGATAACCGTTTATAAAAAGCCTGTAGTCAATTTTTCTTCCACCCCCCAGACGGGATGCCTTCCGGTGGCTATCACCTTTACAGACAGCTCTTCACCGGGGGACGGCACGATCAGCAGCTATTTTTGGGACTTCGGAGATGGCAATACCCAGCAGGGCCCCGGCCTGCAACAGGTTAATCACAGCTATGATTTCCCCCAGTCGGCCGTGGCTGGACTGACGGTTTTCAACAGCTACGGGTGCTATACTTCTGTTCAAAAACCGGCAGGAACCATCCTGCCTGCCCTGCAGGCTTCCTTTAAAACCGACCGGGACTTCCTGTGCAACCTATCAGATCCCGTCACCTTCACCAACCAGAGCACGGGTCCGGGGACCTTGAGCTACCTCTGGGATTTTGGGGACGGCAACTCCTCCAATGCCATTAACCCGGTTCATGTCTATGCCAATAAAGGGATCTATTCGGTCAGTTTGAAAGTGAGCAGTTCATTCGGATGCACGGCTTCCAGCGTGCAGCAGCATCAGATTAATGCTGACAGTTTTTTGGTTGATTTCACCTACCCGCAGATCCTGTGCCAAAACAGCCTGGATACCTTTACGGACATCAGCACAGCGGGGGCCCTTTCCGCACAATGGACGGTGGATGGGGTGGCACCCAATTATATCGTTGGCAATAACCTGCTGTATTCATTTGTCACAACCGGTACCCACCAGGTACAGCTCACTGAAACCTATGGCACCTGTATACTGACTTTAACAAAGAACCTGACCGTTCACAATGTTCCGGATATCCGGCCCTTTATCATCATCATTGATTCCTTCTGCGCCCTGCCTGCCACCGTACATTTCCGGGATACGACCCAGGGAGCCGTGGGATGGCAATGGAACCCGGATAATTACGGTTCCCCGCGAGCGACCACCCAGGCGGCAGCCTACGTGTATACCGATTCGCGGTATTACTATGCGACATCAACGGTGACCAACGCCGCAGGCTGCTCGGCCACCGAAGGCCAGTCCTTTTATATCCCGCCGGCCAATGTTTCCATTTTCATCGTCAACGACAGTTATCCCTACGGGTGCGACAGCGTGGACCTGGTCTTTGGAGCCCATGCCATTGACTCCATTATCAGCTATAGCTGGGATTTCGGGGACGGCAATACTTCCTCCTCCGCGCAACCCCGGCATATTTTTACCCAACGGGGCACCTTTAATATTACCCTCAAATATGTTACCCGACGCGGATGCAGTGGCAGCACAACCTATTCGTCCGTTCAGGTCTATAACAAAGCGGTGGCCGATTTTTCATCCACACTGGACACCGTCTGTGGTAATTCACGCAGCATTTTTGTGAGCACATCCACCGGGGATGTAATTGCCACCTATTGGAATTATTCATCCGACAGTGGCAAGACCTATCATTTTGGGGGAAACAACAATTATCAATTTATCCAGTTTCCCGATTCAGGCACCTATACCATACAACTCATCGCCTACAGCCCCACCGGAACCTGTAATGATACGCTGGTCAGGAAAAACCTGGTGAAGGTACTGCCACCCATTCCAAAAATCAACAGCTTTACCAATACCTGCGATGGGACGCGGGGTCTGGTCAAATTCACCGAAAGTTCCCTGTATGCCAAAAGCTGGATCTGGGATTTTGGAGATGGAACCAGCCTCACCCTGGGCAGTAAACAGGATACCATTACCCATACCTATACCAAGACGGGGTATTATAACGTGGTTCTGACCGCTGTAAACGGGCCCTGTACAGTGAAAGACTCCCTGTATGTACCTGTGCTGGTTAAACAGAACCCTGTGCTGAGCTCGCCGGATTCCGTGGTCTGCGCCAGCAATGCCATGCCAATCCAGATCGGGAACTATGATTTTAACCCCGATCCCCATTTTATAGACGTCTTTGATGCCAACTATTATTACATTCAGTCCATCCAGTACGCAGATGGCAGCCTGTTCACCGGCACTTACAGCCAGGTGGACAGCCAGGATTTTTTCCACCCCTGGTATTCCACCTTTTTAGGAAGCCTGATCAATTTCAGTCATAGCCAGACTACCTTCCGGGTCATATCGACCTCGGCTTATTTTGGCTGCAACGATACCTCCAATTACATTACCGTTAAAGTGTCCGGCCCCAGCGCGGGATTTAAGATCATCGATGGCAGCCCCTGCTTTGACTATCCGGTCCTACTGGAGGACAGCTCAAAGGCTTCCCCCGGTGCACCTATTTTGAACTGGCTGTGGAGTTTCGGGGATGGCAATACCAGCAGCCAGTCGGGTCCATCCCCCCAGTCGCATGCGTATGCGGCACCCGGCCTCTACCAGATCCAACTCAAAGTGACCGATTCCAGGGGATGCTGGGACCAGACGGCAGCCGATAACCGCCATCAAATAAACCTCAGCGGTCCCCGGGCTTCCTTTGCCTATTCCCCGGCCCAGGTCACTCCGGGAACGCCCATACAGTTTATCAACAATACCAACACCTTTAACAGTTCAAACACCCAGTACCGGTGGTTATTCGGGGACGGAAGCAGTTCCACCGCATTCTCCCCCTCCCATACCTATGCCGCCACCGGAATAGATACCATCCGGCTGATTGCCACCAACCCTGCCACAGGATGTATGGACACTTCCATAGAAATCATACGGGTGCAGCAAATTAATACCTCCTTTACCATTACCCCTGCTTTTCTCAGCAGCAGCAGCTGCCCCCCCGTGCTGGTGCGTTTTTCCAATACTTCCCAAAATGCCCTCCGCGTCTCCTGGGATTTTGGCGATGGCAGCGGCGCTGATAATCAGCCCAACCCCAGCCATACCTACTACAAACCCGGCGTTTATAAGGTCATCATGTATGGATACGGATACAACGGCACCACAGACACCACGGTGGATTCCGTGATAGTAAGGGCGCCATCTGCCAAACTGAAGGCAGACCTCCTGGCCGGTTGTCTATCCCAACAGGTGACCCTGCGGGCAGCGGTAAGCAATGCCAGCAGCTTTATCTGGGATTTTGCCGATGGGACGCTGCAGCAGACAAGCGACAGTTTCGCCGTTCACCAGTATGCCACACCGGGTCTGTATACTCCTTCGCTGATCCTGACCGACAGCCTGGGCTGTTCGCTGACGGCTTCCCTGGGAGATACCATTGTAATAGACACACTACAGGTCGGATTTTTGAATAACCTGCAATATTACTGTGATTCAGCACTGGTTAATTTTGACCCCCTAATTGTCAGCCTGGCGGCAGATTCATTGCACCGGAGGCTTTCTTTCAGCTGGACATTTGGAACCGGACAGCCTTCCGATACTTCCGATGCCCCCGCACCCTCCTTTGATTTTACCCTTCCTGGAAAGTATATCAGCAGGCTTACGGTCCGCTCCCCCTACGGATGTGTTAAACAGGCAACCGACACGGTGGTCATCGTAGCCAAATCCAGGGGAGCCATTTTTGGGCCGGCGGAACTCTGCCAGGGATCGCCGGCCACCTTCACCGCCACTGCATCCGACCCTGGCGTACATACCGGGTGGAACTGGACCTTTCAGAACGGGGCTTCCTCCCAGCAACAGAACCCCCCGCCGGTGATCTTTGCAGATTCAGGCACTTTTCAGGTAAGGCTCATCGTTACAGCCAACGGTTGCACGGATACTTCCCGCCAGAGCCTGCTGGTGCACCCCAGGCCGGATGCAAAGATCAGCCCTGCGGATGCCCTGGTATGCCTGGGTAAATCCGTGCAGCTTTCATCAGGTTCCCCAGTAAATTCCTATCAGTGGTCGCCCGCCGCCGGGCTTGACAATGCGCAAACCCCCAGCCCCCTGGCCTCTCCGGTGGTGTCAACGACCTATCACCTGGTAGTGACCAGCCCGTTTGGTTGCACCGGTGCCGACTCAGCCCTCGTTACAGTGGCAAGCCCCTTTCAGTTGAAAGTGCCTGCCGATACTTTTGTATGCAAGGGCAGCAGCCTCCGGTTGCCGGTCTCAGGCGCCAACACGTACAGCTGGATTGGCAATACGGACGGATTGAGCGCGACCCGCTCAGCAGACCCTGTAGCCACGCCGCTGTCGGGTACCAATACCTATACGGTGGTGGGCTATGACGCACCGGGCTGCTTTACCGATACGGCCAATATTAGGGTGGTGGTGCACGACCTGCCCACCATCAATCATGAACCGGGGATTGAACTCATGACAGGTTCGACGCTCACCCTTCAGGCCAGCGGCAGCAGCGATATCATTACCTGGAACTGGTCCCCGCCCGATTATCTGAGCTGCACCGACTGTGCTGCCCCGGTTTGTACGCCCCGCAGCGAAATTACCTATATTGTCACCGGCAAAACACAGTTTGGCTGCATGGCCTCCGATACGGTTCTCATTAGATTGGTTTGTGCCCAGGACCATGTTTATATCCCGTCCGTTTTCAGCCCCAACAACGACGGGCATAACGACCGTTTTTATATCCGAGGAAATGGAATAAAGAGCATCAGGTCGCTGCGCGTATTCAACCGGTGGGGGCAACTGGTTTTCGAGCGCAGGAATATACAGGCCGGTGATGCTGCTGCCGGATGGGACGGCCGCTTCAAGGATGCCCCTGTTCCAACAGGCACCTATGTGTACACCGCAGACCTGGAATGCGACACCGGAGCGGTTTTTTCCCTGAAAGGAACGCTGATCATCATACGATGAGCCCTGCCCACTTTGCAGCGACATGCATCCCTGTCAGGGCAGGATGGGAAGGCCCCCGGGTAAATACAATCTCCCGGTTCGGGATGTGGTCGGGGTGGCGGCACCTTGCCGGGGATGGACAGATCAGGGGGCAGACAGACCCTCTGGGGAAAAGCCCGATCATTCCCCGGACAAGAATGGGGTAATTCCAGTTTTCTGTTGGGTTACAGCAGGGTAATGAGGTATTTCGCAGCCTCTGCCGATCGGCCAGGGCCACCGCATACATTTGGGCCGGGGTCAGCAACAATCCTGTTTATACTGGCCTATTCTTTTGTGGGTCTTGCTGCCTTGACATAGAATTGATTAATTTCAGCCAGCGATCCCATTTTTTGCCCGCTCAATTCAAACAGGAAAAAATTCATCCATGGATACATGCAGGTTCTCACTCTTTGCCCTGATATGGCTGTTGGCCCATTCCGCCGTCCTTTCCCAGGTTGCTTCCCCGGAGGGAAGCTTTCAGGTCAGTAAGGACCGAATCAGCCATAGAATAGAAGCGCTCTCCAAATTTGGCCACGATAGCATTGGCCGCAATTACCGTGTTGCTTACAGCCAGGGGGACCTGGAAGGCCGCGCCTATTTCATGGGCCTGATGAAAGCGGCCGGACTGGAAGTTTCTATTGATTATGCAGGTAATATCATTGGCAAACGGGCCGGTAAGTTTCCTTCCGGCAAGTACATCACCTTCGGCTCCCATATAGATATGGTTCCCAATGGAGGAAATTACGACGGCTGCGTGGGTTCTATCGGGGCCCTGGAAGTCATTGAAGTACTACAGGAACATCATTACCTAACCAATCATCCCCTGGAAGTCATCATTTTTTCCAATGAAGAGGGAGGGGAAATAGGAAGTCACGGCTTCCACCGGAATTTGTCTGCGGCCTCCCTGAAGGAGAAAAGTAACAGCGGGCTGCTCATTGCAGACGGCATACGAAGGGTAGGCGGCAACCCGGACAGCCTGGAGCGTATTCATAATCCTGCCGGAGAACTGGCGGCCTACCTTGAATTGCATATCGAACAGGGGGGTATACTGGAAAAGGAAAAGCGGGATATCGGGGTAGTGGAGGGCATTGTAGGTATTGAGGAATGGGAATGCACCGTGGAGGGTATGGCCAACCATGCCGGCACCACACCGATGAACCAGCGACAGGATGCCCTGCTGGCCGCAGCCCGGCTGATTATTTCCGTGCATGAAGCCGTCAATAGTTACCAGGGCAGGCAGGTGGGTAATATTGGTCGTATAACGGCTTTGCCAGGCGCGCCCAATGTTGTTCCGGGCAGGGTAATCATGAGCCTGGAACTGAGGGACCTGTCCAAAGCAAAAATCGACAGCATGTTCCAAAATATTGAAACAAGGGCCGCCGCCATTGCCGGGAGTTCGGGTACCAGGATCAGCTTCCGTAACCTTAACCTCGGTTCCACCCCGGAACTGATGAATCCGGACATCCAGCAAGCCATCATGGCTTCAGCCACCAGGCTGGGCCTGTCCTATAAAGTGATGCCAAGCGGGGCGGGTCACGATGCCCAGGAAATGGCCCAGGTCGTCCCCTCGGGCATGATATTCATTCCCAGCCAGGGAGGAATCAGCCATTCGCCCAGGGAATATTCCACCCCCGGGGATATGGCCAATGGGGCAGGTGTACTGCTGCAGACCATTCTGGCACTCGACAAAAAGTGAAATGAGCCGCCTGTGACTAAAGCACAATATTTTGCAGCAGGTCGCTTTTGAAAGGATAATCGGTATTGAAGTGAAGTCCCCGGCTTTCCTTGCGGAACTGTGCCCCTTTAACGATCAGATATCCTACGGTGATCAGGTTCCTGGCTTCAGCCAGCTGAGGCGACACTTCAGTGGATTCATAAAGGGATTCTATTTCTTCGTGGAGGATGTCGAGTCTCTTCATGGCGCGCTGCAAACGGACATTGGTCCGCACAATGCCCACGTAATCGCTCATGAGCAGCTGGAGCTCCTTGATGCTTTGAGTGATTAGAATCATTTCCCTGGGCTGGGTGGTGCCTTCCGCATTCCAGTCCGGCACCATTTCATTGAATTTTATTTCCGCAACAGCTTCCACACCGTGTAAAAAGCAGCGGTGGCTGAATACCAGCGCCTCCAGCAGGGAATTACTGGCCAGGCGGTTGGCACCATGCAAGCCCGTGGAGGAGCATTCCCCGCAAGCGTACAGATTCTTCAGGGAAGTCCTTCCCCACACATCGGTCTTTATGCCGCCGCAGCTGTAGTGGGCTGCCGGGGCTACCGGTATCATATGGGTGGATACGTCAATACCGATGGACCGGCATTTTTCGTAAATATTGGGAAAATGTTCGGTGAATTTTTCGGTACCCATATGTCTGCAGTCCAGGTATACATGTTCAACCCCGGCTTTCTTCATTTCCGAATCGATGGCCCTTGCTACTATATCACGGGGAGCCAGGTCCTTACGAGGGTCGTATTTTTCCATAAAGGCGTCCCCGTCCAGATTGCGCAGGATACCCCCGTCCCCCCGGACAGCTTCTGTAATCAGGAAGGAGGGGCTGACCCCTGGTTCATAGAGGGCCGTGGGATGAAACTGTATGAATTCCATGTTTTCTATCCGGCCCTTTGCCCGGTACACCATGGCAATGCCGTCTCCGGTGGCAATCTTGGGGTTGGTCGTTGTACGGTATACCTGCCCGTTACCCCCGGTAGCAAACAGGGTGATTCGGGAAAGGATCTTAATGATTCGGTTGGTGCGCAGGTCGAGCGCATATACCCCATAGCATTCGATATCCGGGGTCGCCTTGGTAACCAGGTATCCCAGGTGGTGCTGGGTGATAATATCAACGACGAAACAGTGTTTGATGATTTCTATGTTTTGCTGGCGGCCCACCGTCTCCAGCAGGGCCCTCTCTATTTCCTTGCCGGTGATGTCCTTGTGGTGCAGGATTCGGAATTCGGAATGGCCGCCTTCGCGGCCCAGTTTGTAATCACCATCGGGATCCTTGTCAAAACGGGTTCCCCATTCTATGATTTCAGCGATGCGTTCCGGACCCTCGGTAACAACAATTTCTACGGCCTCCCGGTTGCAGAGACCATCTCCGGCGATTAAAGTATCCTGAATATGTTTTTCATAGCTGTCGTGTTCCAGGTCGGTAACCCCGGCGATGCCACCCTGTGCATATTTCGTATTGGTTTCGTCGGCCCGGGTCTTGGTAATGACCAGCACTTTTTTATCGGGAAAATGCTGCGCAACTTTCAGGGCATAACTCAGCCCGGCAATACCGGAGCCCACGACCAGGAAATCTGTTTTAATCATAATATAAATTGCCGCTAAAGTTAGGGATTATTCAAGGAACCTCCAGATACCTAAGGCACCCCAGCACCATCAGGAGTTGTGCCATGGCATAGGATGACATGACCAGGATTGCGCCCAGGGGTAGGGGATGATAGAACCTGCCGATGGCCAGCAGGGAATCGGAAATAAGGAACAACCAGGCTCCCCAGGCGCATAACCTGCCGGCCGGCTGGTTTCCGGGACCATAGACCCGAAGGGCAGCAAGGACCATCCAGCACAGGGCCGTGGAGTATAGCAGTACGGGAATGCGTAAAGGTCCCAGCACCGGGAACAAAAACAACAGCAGGCCCGCGACCCAGATAATCACCATCAGGTTCATCCCTGTTTTTTGGGGGGGCCGTTGTGCAGGGAGGCTGAGGGGTACCCCCCTGAAAAAAAAGATGTAACAGATATGGGCAGCCAGGAAACTCCCAAGGCCCGCCATAAACCATCCACCCCCGTTTTCGTCCGCCAGCAAAAATACATCCCCGAGCAGGGAACCCAGCAGGGCGCCTAACAACACAAAGAAGCCTTTGCGGGTATGGCTGACCGATGCCATCATATAGGCAGCGAGCAGGGCCACGATCAATGGTTTGGTGAAATAGCGCAGTCCGTTCCAGCCAAACCCGATGGAACACAGATCCGCCAGGGTGTCGGCCGCAAAAAGATATAGCCATACCGTAGCTCGCATATCGGGGGACTGAGGGCTGATTTAATACTCTATGCTGTACTCAAATTTCTGCGGGTTATTAAGCATCTCCACCAGGTTGTATTTGATGACGACGGTTTTCTTGTCATCGGAGACCCTGGCAATGGGGTTGTCTACCTTTTTTACGGCACGTGGCAAATGCAGGGTAATGGTATAGGGGATTTCAACGCCCATATTGCCTGCATCTTTCATCTGGCTGAACTGCGGGTTGTCAACCAGGGCCTTTAACTTTTCCTGGTTTACTTTCCTGGATATGTTGCCGTCCCTGCTCCTGAAATCGTAGAGGTTGTTGAACTGGGACATATCTGGCCCCGGCATGCTACCGGCTGCGCCTTCTTCCTTGCCTCCACTCATGCTTTTGAGGAGTTGACCTGTGCCCAGGGAACCATCCCCCAGGGAAGCGTAGAGGGTCTGGAGGTTATCCAGGTTCCTGAATGGGAAATTCATATCCGTATTGAAGAGCTTTTTATCCATGTTCAGCTTCATGGAAATCTTTCCATTCTTTACCAGCGCTTTTTTTTCCTCGGAAATCGCAGAGGAAGTATCCACCAGGTTTTTAAAATATACCGTGGTGTCCATCATCCTATTGGGAAGCTGCTTTTCCATTTCCTCCTTGCCAACATAATTTTGTATCAAATCCAGCATCTGGCTCATGTCCATATGGGTGGTCCACTGGCCGCTTCCGTCCTTTTTCACCTCAATGTCTTCATTGATCTCAATACAGCTGCTCAGGCAAAGAAGCAGGGCCGCCGGCAACAGGAACTTTCTGAATGTCATAATGATATGCTTTTATATTTGGCAATTTAAGGGTTTTAAAGAGCCTGATATCCAATTAAAAAGGTAAATGTTTGTGAATCCCGGTCATATAACATCCCGGTCAGGATCTTGTTAGGACGGTTTCCCGTTGGGCTGTCCGGGCCCGGCCTGCCATCAGGGCTCTATCCAGGCATCGCTTTCTTTGAGCAGGCTTATGAGCGCTTCCACGGCAATATCACTGCTGACGCCTCTTTTGACCACTTCCTTGCCTCGATAAAGGGTGATTTTGCCAGGCCCGCTGCCCACATAGCCAAAATCCGCATCCGCCATTTCTCCGGGGCCGTTGACAATGCATCCCATGATGGCAATCTTTACCCCCTTGAGGTGATGGGTGACCGAACGTATCCTGGCCGTAGTTTCCTGCAGGTCAAAGAGGGTCCTGCCACAGGAAGGACAGGAAATGTATTCGGTCTTGGAAATCCTTGTCCGGGTAGCCTGCAGGATGGAAAAGGAGGTATTGTTGAGGAACTGGTGGTTGTCCTTGTTTTCCAGATAGGTTCTTCCGCTGACCTTTATATTTCGGATGGAAGAGGGGTCATTGAGCAGCCATATCCCGTCACCCATCCCATCGAGCAGCAGGGCACCGGCTTCGGCCGAAAAATGGATGAGTTCCTCATCGATGGTGGCTTCGTTACATTCCACCTGTATAATTACCGGGCAGGGTATATCCTGATTCATCAGTTCCATGATAAACCGTCTTACCGAAGCCATTGCAAGCGGGTTGGAAGACCATACGCAAAGCACAACATTGTTGTTGTTGCGGATTTCCTGCAGTACCTGCAGCGCTTCGGGCTTGTCCGCGTCAATGGCCACAAAGTTGAGACTGACTGATCTTTCATTGGCCAGGGTGAATTCATTACCCTGGAACAGGGGAAAATGTTTTTCCTTGTCCGGGGTGGCCAGCCAGGTTTTATAATTGCAGATGATCCGCAGAGGTCCCGGTAAAGGAAAGGAGGGCATGGAATCGGCCGTATAGATATAATCTGCTGCCCCATCCCCGATATGCCACTTATCCAGGCGTTCATCGTAGGTATAGCCCACAGACTGCAGTTGCCGCCGGTTCAGATCCTGTGTTTTCCTGAAATCGGCCACTACGACCGGTACCTGTTTTCCGCCGATATTCACCATGGCAAAACTCTCCCGCCTTTTGTGTTCAAAAGGTGAATAGGGGATCTTTTCGATGGCGGGAATGCTGCCTTCCTTATTATTTCTGCCGCCGTAGCGGCGCACAAGATCCCGGCACACGGGCACTTCAAATTCCGGGTCCTCAGTCAGGGACACGCGAATGGTATCCCCAATGCCATCCTCCAGGAGGGTTCCGATGCCGATGGCTGATTTAATTCGGCCGTCTTCGCCGTCCCCGGCTTCCGTCACACCCAGGTGAAGGGGGTAGCATTCCCCAAATTCCTCCTCCATTTTTGACACCAGCAGGCGGTAAGCCGCTACCATCACCAGCGGATTGCTGGATTTCATACTGAGCACTATATTATGATACTGCTCTGCGCGGGCCACCCGCAAAAACTCCATCGCACTCTCCACCATACCCATGGGCGTATCCCCATAGCGGCTCATGATACGGTCGGAGAGGGATCCGTGGTTGGTACCGATGCGCATGGCCGTGCCATATTCTCGGCATATTTTAACCAAGGGCGTAAATCGCTCGCGGATCCGCTCTGTTTCCTCCAGGTACTGGGCATCCGTATATTCAATGAATTCAAATTTTTTCTTATCAATATAGTTTCCCGGATTAATCCTCACTTTCTCAACAATCCTTGCCGCGATTTCAGCTGCGTTGGGCGTAAAATGGATATCTGCCACCAGCGGCGTATGGTAACCCCTTCTGCGCAGCTCATTTTTAATGTTTAAGAGGTTCTCCGCCTCGTTTTTGGAAGGAGCGGTAATACGGACCAGCTCTGCCCCTGCCTCAATGCAGCGGATGGACTGTTCAACCGTTGCCAGGGTGTCCATGGTATCGGTAGTAGTCATGGTCTGCACCCGGATGGGATGGTTGTTGCCCAGTAATAGATCACCGACTCTTACTTCGATGGTTTTTAACCTGCTGTATTGGGTGAGCGAGTTGCAGTATGATTGCATAACGGCTTATAAATGGTGGGGTGTGGTAATCTGTCAAAAATAACAAACAAAACCGGAAGCTTGTTTTATCAAATCATCATCTTACCAATCCTTTTCAGGTTGGGAAAGGGACTTTACCTTATTCTGGTTCATTTTCTGCTGGGCGTCATTTTCCTTCTGCTGCAGGGCCTTGAGCAGCTGTTCCACCTGTTTTTTGGT
Source organism: uncultured Bacteroidota bacterium (assembly GCA_903906365.1). Taxonomy (GTDB): domain Bacteria; phylum Bacteroidota; class Bacteroidia; order Chitinophagales; family Chitinophagaceae; genus Puia. Next base: position 208,304 of record CAIVKC010000041.1, read on the forward strand.
CAGACGGCTCTGGGGTGGGGGCTGCTGTTTGTCCTGTTGGTCCTTCTGGTCCTTGTTTTCCTTTTTGTCCTGGTTTTTCTTGTCCTCTTTTTTGTCGTCCTTTTTATCCTGCTGCTGTTTATTTTTCAATTCCTGCAGCGCTTTCTGAAGATTTTCCCTGGCATCCTGGTCGGTGGGATCCAATTTGAGTGCGTCTTTCCAGGCGGCAATGCTTTCTTCCAGTTTTTGCTGTTTTATATTGGCTACCCCCTGGTTATAGAGGCTGTTTTCCCTGGTTTTGTCATTGTCAGCATGGTCAATGCTGTTTTGGTAGGATTTAACGGCCTCCTGGAATCCGTTCTTGCGGAACTGCGCATTGCCCAGGTTGTAATTGGCCGTGGGATCGTCGGGGGTTTTTTGTATGACTTTCTGGTATTGTTGCAGGGACTGGTCAAATTGTTTTTGTTTGTACCATTTGTTTCCGCTGCGTATCAGGGTATTGTCCGGCTGGGCAACAGCGTTTGCCATGAAAAAAAGCACCCAGGCCGCCGATAGGATAACATTCTTTTTCAAGCCAGTTTCATTTTTCGTTCAGGAATAAAAAATTCCGCCACCAGCATCAGCAGCGCCACTGCCAGAAATACCTGGAAATAACTTTTGTAATCGATGTATTCGGCATCTGTCAGGGATCTTTTTTCAATACCGTCCAGCTGCTGGGACAGCGTGATGAGGGCGTCGTCCATATTATCCAGGCGCAGGTAGATGCCATTGGTGGCATCGGAAAGCTGCTGCAGTTCAGCTTCGTTGAGTTTTGAAATCACCGTCTGTCCGTTTTCATCCTTTTTCAATTCATGGGTTACCGGGTCTACAATGGGTGAACCATCCGGGGACCCTATACCCACGGTATTGATCATCACTCCTTGGCCGGCCAGTTCCTTGGCTACCTTCAGGGCATCGGGGTCATGGTCCTCCCCGTCGGAAATCAGTACAATGGATTTATATTTTCGTTCCTTGCTGTTGAAAGAGGTATTGGCCATGCGCAGTGCTTCGGCAATGACGGTGCCCTGGGTGGGTACGGCATCGGGGCTGGCGTCCTGCACATACATTCTGGCGGCACTGTGGTCGGTGGTCAGTGGCATCTGCAGGTAGGCCCTGCCCGCAAAAAGTACCATGCCGATCCGGTCATTTTGCAGTTTATCCATCAGTTTGGTAAGGAGTTGCTTGGATCTTTCCAGGCGGCTCGGCTTGATATCCTGGGCGAGCATGCTCTTGCTCACATCGAGTACCAACATGACATCCACGCCTTTGCGGTTGGTATTTTGGACCGAACCGGGTTGCTGGAAATTGGCAGCCCCGGTGACAATGGCCACAAAAGCCAGTACCAGCAGCAGGAATTTAAGGGCAAAAAGCCTCGGGGAGTAATTTTTGATCAGTTGGCTGACCAGACGGGGATCGCCAATTCGGGCGGCTGTTCTTTTTTTCCATTGCAGGATGAAAATGAACAGCAGCACCATAAAGGGAATGGCCGTCAGTCCCCAGAGAAAAAGGGTGTTTTCAAAACGAATCAATGCCTGTCGGGTTTGATATACAAATCGTTGTTTTTCACAATATAGCGACTAAACCATGCAAAAAGAAAGCCAATTTACAGGAAGCCTGCTGCGGTATGACCAAAAGGAGGCCAGCGCTTCAGGTCCTGGCTGACCGGCAAAACGGGTCGCCCTGCCCCCTAGGGGCCGCGGGTTATTTTTTACCTTCCATAAAACCCAGTTCCTTGAGGATGTTTTTTAAGATCCGCATCCTGACCTGCTTCATATCGATCTGGCTGTCAGGGGACTCCAGGTTGAGAACAAAGAAATAAGGATGTTTATTTTCCTCGATCCAGCCTACTACCCAACCCAGTTCCCTGCCATCTTCCTTGCGGTCCCAGCCTGTTTTATAACTGAGTTTATAGTTGGCATTGTCTTCCTGCAGCATTACCTGCCGGACCATTTCCTGGGTCCGCTGGTAAAAAGGCAGCTGGTCAAAGTATAATTTTTTTACAAGTCCCAGCTGTTCGTCAGGGGTAATCTTAAGGTGGTTGTTGAGCCAAAAGGAATCCACCGGGCCATTGATGTTTTTGTTGCCGTAATGCAGGGAGTCAATCCATTTTTTCATGGTATCCTTGCCAATCCGGCGGGCCACTTCCTGGAAGTAGGGTACGGCGGAAACCCTAAATGCCTGCTCAAAATTCAGGTCGCGGTTCCATTCGGCTTCGCTTCGTTTTAACCCATCCCAGGGAATCACCATTTTTTCGTCTTTGATCACGCCGCTCTGTATTCCAATGAGGGAATGTACGATCTTAAAGGTAGAGGCCGGGCTGAATGCACTGTCCCTGAACCGGGGCAGATTGTAAATGGTAAAACTGCCCTGTCCGTTGTCAAAGAGGCCAAAGCAACCCGCCACATGCTCCGCATCGAAATATTTTTGCAGCCCTTTGTCCTCAGATACATTGTTGAGTGCGCAACCGGTCACCAGCAGGGATAGCAGGCAACAGGCAAAAGCCATTTTTAGCATCCTAGGTAATTTTTTCGCAAAGGTAGGTGCGGGAAACCAGCAAAATAGTACGGGCCGCAATTATTAAAAAAAAATCCGGAAATCGCCCATGGCTGGACTCCGGCCCTCATACGCTGAATTTCCCAAGCAGATCATGGGCCTGCTTTCGGATCCTTCGCCGCAGCAGGGGGGTCCATCCAAGCAGGTACCCCATGGGACCCAGGGCCTGTCCTGCCCAGGACCAGATATTGAAACGGTCCCTGTGGCGGATGATTTTCCCGTTACTGAATTCAAAGGATGCCCGGACATGATTGACCACGGTTCTGCCGGTGGCACGGAATACATAGGTGGCTGTCCAGGCAGCGCTGCCTTTTTGGTCGGTAGCGGAAATATCACGGACTTCGATGCGGATACCCTTGTTTTTAAGGAGCATGCGCCACATGTTTTTGGCGTCCTCCCCGCTGAGTTGTCCAAAAGCGGGATCCTGGAACCGGATCTCATCGGCATAGCAACGGATCATCCCCGCTGCGTCACCGGCTGCAAAGGCCGAATAAAAATCCTGAATTAATTGGCGGTTATCCATGATGTCGGTTTGGCTGTATGGTACTGGTACCCGGCTACCGGAAAGGTTTTTTACCCGACTGGCACCATGGTCTCAAAGTTCCGTAAAAGGTAGTTTGATTCCTTCAATTTATTCATATTATGGAAGGCCGGCTCCAAAAGGAGAGTTTGCACCCAGGCCGGCGAGGGGGCTGGTTTTGTTCGCTTTATTGACTAATTTCATAAAAGATACATCAGAGGAGCACGGGCAATATGCATTTCAGCCTACATTACGGGAACCTCCATGCACCCTGCCCGGGCGGTTCCAGATGAATAAAATAAAATAAAACCCCTGCCATGATCAAACAGTATGTTCTTCCTGTATACCTGCTCGTATTGTGTACGCTTTCCCTGACCTGCAAAGCCCAGGAGTCCGAGGAAGGAAGGAAGCGGATTGAAGCTGCCCTGCCAGTACTCGATCAGCTGTTCACCAATTATGCCCGGCAGAACCATTTTCCCGGTTTTGTATACGGGCTGGTGGTTGACGGTAAACTGGTTCATACCGGCACATTCGGTAAGTCCAATCTGTCCACAGGCACGCCGGCAGGTTCCGCAACTGCCTTCCGGATTGCGTCCATGACCAAGAGTTTTACGGCCATGGCCATCCTGAAACTGCGTGATGAAGGGAAGCTCAGGCTAGATGATCCGGCTTATCTGTATATTCCCGAGTTGAAGGGCCAGACTTTCCCGGGATCAGATGCTGCAGAAATAACCGTGCGCAACCTGCTTACCCACGGGGCCGGTTTCCCCGAAGACAATCCCTGGGGAGACCGTCAGCTGGGTAAAACAGACATCAGCCTTATTGCGCTTATAAAAAAAGGGATTTCTTTTTCAAACCCGCCCGGCATGCAATACGAATACAGTAACCTGGGTTTTGCCATGCTGGGATATATCATTGGAAAGGTATCCGGGGAATCCTACGAGCAATATATCAGTCATAATATCCTGGATCCACTCGGTATGAAACATACCTATTGGGAATTTGACCTGGTTCCCCCCCGGGATCTGGCCCACGGGTACCGCTGGCTGAATGCCAGCTGGGTAGAACAGCCCATGCTTCACAGCGGAACCTATGGTGCCATGGGGGGTATGATCACCACCATGGAGGATTTTAGCAAATATGTAGCACTGCACCTGGCTGCCTGGCCGGCGCGGGAGGAGCGGGAAACGGGCCCTCTCAAAAGAAGCTCTGTGCGTGAGATGCAGTTTCCCTGGAATTTCAGCGGATTTAATACCCAGTACCGCTATCCCGGCGGAAGACCCTGTCCCCTGGTATCGGCCTATGCCTATGGGCTGGGATGGACCAGGGATTGCGAGGGAAGGGTGTATATTGGCCACAGCGGCGGTCTGCCCGGTTTTGGAAGCAACTGGCGTATCCTGCCTGACTATGGGATAGGGATCATCTCCTTCAGTAACCTCACCTACGCCTCCACCTCCGTAATTAATATGCAGCTGCTGGATACCCTTATTTCAATGGCCAGGCTAAAGCCCCGGGCAGCAGCCGTTTCACCAATATTGCAACAGCGTAAAAATGAACTCATGCAAATCCTGCCCCAGTGGAAGGGGGCGGAAGCATCGGGGATTTTTGCCGAAAACTTTTTCCTGGATTATTTTCCCGATTCCCGTCGCAAGGAAGCTACGGAATTGTTTAACCGCGCAGGCAGGATCACCCGTGTCAGGGATATGGTGGCTGAGAATAACCTGAGGGGTTCTTTCGTCCTGGAAGGAGAGCATGCCGACATAGTGGTAAGTTTTACGCTGACTCCGGAGAATCCGCCGCTGATTCAGGAATATCATATACTCCTGAAGAAAAAGGATCCTTTATAGGTCTAATGGATAAGCCCGGGCAGGTGGTAAGGCTGCCTGTCATTTGGCGAACAAATGGATAATGACCGGATGGAAGTTCCTGGCAGGGGAGAGAAAGCGTCATTTTGTACTAGCAGATGCAGGACCACCAAAGCAGTGACGGGTATTGTTTTGGACTTGCACATATGGGCTGGTTTTATCAAATAAATATAACCCGGTTCAGTGTGAATGCTAACCTTACGGGATGGAAAACCTTCCGGGTAGAAAACGGATCAGACCGCCGGACCCTTTACTCCCCCTGCCTTTGCCCGGTGTCCAGACAAAGGAAGAATGGCCCCCATCGTATATCCCGGTTCCGGGAAACAGTTTCAGACCTGCATATTAAAAGAAACCCCGCGAGGAATCGCGGGGGATACTTATTGCCTAGACCAAAAATCAGGTAACCGGTACTGTTATTCGTTTATTGAATGGTTGTCATTATTGAAAATGAATGGCTCTAAAAAGCAACCCGGCGAGGAATCGCCGGGTCATTTGCTTATTGCTTTGAACCAAGAATCGAAACCAGAAATAACCTTTGCTATTTTATATTTTTCATACGATGCTTTCGGTTTTTAAAAAGCTACCCGGCGAGGAATCGTAGGGTCTTATGCTTATTGCTTAAACCGACATTATTATTGTTCAGCGCCATCCGAGGTTGCCCGCTGAATGGCGTAATTACCTACATTTTGACCCACGACCAGCCCCGTAGAGCAATCGATGGGATAATGAATACCGCCGATTACCCTGGACATGGAGGCCTGTTGCGCCAGGGTATTATAAACGCCGGCCCTTTCTGGTATGAGGTGGCCCAATATGGTAGCCGCCGCACCGCTGAAGGTGGAATGTCCGGAGATATAGGAGGGGAAATTCGGTATGCCTGTCAGTGTTTTGATGGCCGGGTTCATCTGGGTCGGGCGTGGGTTAAAGTAAAAGTATTTGGTATTCCAGCACACAATCCCGGCGTCCATGAGCGCCATATTGAGCAGGGCCATATTGCGTGCCCATCTGACTTCACTGAAGTTTCGCGGAATAAAATCTTCTGCGGCAATGTCATCCCAATGTCCCGAAGGGGTATAGGTGCCTACCCCGTCTGCCCAATACTGGACCACGCCCATATTATCGCGGCTTGGGTTCTTGACATAATTATACACCTGCTGGGTCTGGGATTTCATTTCATCACTGCTGGTGGAAGGAGGGGGGCCGGGTCGAAGGGTTACTACCGTGTTGGTATCGAACAAAAAGGGCAGCACCTTGCCAAACAGGGGCAGCATGGGCGGTCTGGCCGGTAATTCCAGGCTGCTCCAGGGTATCTGCCCTGTCGCCTGGGTCTGGGTTACAAAACCAGCCCAGATCGCCGGATTGCCTACTGCTGCGCCGGCACGGTCCGTGCGACCCCTGGCGATGAACTGCTGGGCAACCTGCCTGCCAAGCGCTTCGCCGGCGCTGATGTCGCTGCGGGCAGCGGCTCCCGATTCAATGGCCGCCAGTTCCTGCTGCTGGGCCAATTGCTGGATATTGGCAATCTCATCGGGGAAAAGCAGTTTCATCATTTCAGCGGTTACGCCGGCCAGCACGGCAGCCTCAGAGGGATAAGAGGGAAGCGTTGTTTTTACGCCTTTTACCTGGATGGTTGAATCCACGGCATAGGGTCTGGGCCTGTTATAGAGTTGTTTGTAGTGCCAGCAGGCTACCAGGGCATCATATTGCGCTGCGCTGACATAGGCGTAGGCCCTGGCTGCGTAGGGAGGATTGGCAAAAGGGAAAAGCGGATAGGCAAACGGGTTGGCAGAACTCGGGATGGGATAGGTGCCATCAGGATTCTGGTAAGGAGGCAGGTTGTATTTTGCCACCAGGCCGCGCATGATTTCATTCCAACGCAGCACGCCTCCTGCATTCCAGTACTGGATCCGTTCCTGGTCACCGGATGACAGGTTTTTCTGGTAGCCCTTGATTTCATTGAGATCCGCCAGATAACCGGGCGTATTGGTTGCGGCCGGCGCTGCCACGGCAAAGGTATCCGGACGGCTAAGCAGGACCGTTCTCCAGTTGCCTGCGCCCAGGTCCTGGTTGGATGGATTCAGGGCGGGAGCGCTGGCTGTGCGGTCGCTGATACTTTTTTTACAGGAGAGTCCGATGACGATGAGCACCAGGCCTGAAACTGCAAATGATATTATTTTTCTATTCATGATTTTATTTTTTGGAGGATTGTTTGGAAGAATGCCCGGTTGGGTTTTTTGCTTTCCTGGTGAAATCAAGGATGTAAAAGACAGCCAGGTCATAGCCGGTTGCCTGTCCCACATTTCTTCCGGCCAGGGTATAATAGGCGCCCCCGGTGAGGGAAAGCCCGGCTACCGCTTTGATATTGTATTTGCCGTTAACGCCCAGCATGGAGGAATTCATCTTGTTGCTGGGGAAGGGCATTCCGTTTTTGCGGATGTCTGTTCCGCCGAGGGTATTCATTTTTGTAAATACCGCTTCCGCTATCAGCCGCTCGCTTCTATAGCCTGCCCGGATATTGAGCATGGCCATGTCCGGCATATTCACGTCACTGGTAATATGCTCTCCGGATGTATAATACGATGTTTCATCCACTGTGATATTACTGCGGTAGGTATAGGTTCCCGACGCCGTGGCAAACAGATTGCCCAGCTGGTAGTCCACCATCAGTCTGCCGGACAGCGTCTTACTCTGCAGCCCGATGGAAAGCGGCAGGTAATCGGCAATATAGTTGGTCATGGGCACCGAAAATCCGCCAAGGGTATAGATGGAAAAAAGGCCATTACCCAGCTGCTTTTCCAGCGGCATCCATTTTATCCAAAGGGAAAAGTCCTGAAGTCCCTTTTGCCCATGGAGGGTTCCCTGGGAAGCGTTTGTTGTTACATAGGGTAAATTGAACAATACGTTCAATTTGGTCGTAACGCCATATACACCCATCAATCCATACATATTGGTGGATACGGTTCCCAGATTCTGGTTATTTCTTTTAAAGGTCCCCTCCCAGTAATTTTTCCAGCTGCTGTGACCGAACATCGGTCCAACGCATAAATTATTTTTGGTCATCATGATGGCATCCATATCTGTCTGGGCCCTGATAATGGCTGGCGATATCAGACAAAGCGCCATCAGCAGGGGAATATTTCTCAGTATAATTGTTAGCTTCCTCATAAGGTTAATTTTATGGCTGGTTTTATTGTACTTATATATTTATGCTTTTTTCATCTTTAGTTTTGTTACCACCAGGCTACCTACCTTCTTTCCGTATTCGGTACTGACGATGCAGGAAGAGTGGTAATGTATACCTCCGTAGAACCTGGCCCAGTTGTTTTCCATGGCCGCGTCACGGAAGGATCCGTAGGACCGGCTTTTGATGCCAAATTCAAGTTCTGTGGTGTCCGTATAGGCAAAATGATCGCCGAATACGCTGGAAAGCGCCTCCGCGGCGGCGGCAGAGCCCGTGGAATGCCCACAGGTATATTCCGGAAAGGGAGGGGTCTGCAAATGTGGCCTCCAGTTGGGATCCAGGTATTTGTTGATGACAGTTTCGGGACGAACCGTGTTGTGGCGGTACTTTTCGTCCCAGCACTGTATGAAAGCATCAAAGAGGGCGATGGTCGTTTTTGCGTATGCGCAGACCGTGGTAGCAAAATCGGCATTTGATTTTTTGGCTGCTATTCCTACGATGCTCATCCAGTGCCCGGGCGGGGAGAATTTCTTGGTGCCAAACATGAGATGCCCGGAGACATTCAGCTTAAAGGGGTTGTCATCCCAGAAATCCGCAATTTGTGCCTGTTCTTCGGTAAGGCTGTCTCCGGCCAGTTTGATGGCCATCACTTCCCTGTAATAGGGGCTGTTCTTATCGGTGATGTTAAAGGCCATGGGTGCCGGGGGTATGAACTGGTTGGCACTATCAAGGACAACCGGCCGGATCAGGTTCCAATGCGGTTCAGCGGCACGGGAATAAGCAGGGGGTGTCGGCACCCACCGTCCGGGGGAATCCAGCACCGTGTATTGGGGGGCGCTGCGTGTTTGGGCATAATTGTCTTTTTTGCTCCATTGCATGATGGCGGCAGATACCGTATCGGCAAAGGCTACAGACTGATTAAAGACTTCATGGGGCATGCCATGATCGGTTGCCAGCTTTTTTAAACTGTCCACATATTCCTGCATGCTGCCGGCCGGAAAGGTCACGGCTTCTCCCAGTTTGCAAAAGGCCAGCAGGGACGCGAATTCATAGTCAATCTGACTTCCGGGGGCGGGTGAAGGCACCTTGCTGAGCCCGTTCACCTGGCCTGCCAGTGAGTAGTACTGTCCCGGGTAACCGGCAGCGATGATGTCATAGGCGGCCACAGTGGCATACAGGTAGTTACGGGATGCCACAATGGGGCTGAAATTATTACCCATTACCACACCATTGAGCTGGTAGACCGTCTTACAGTACAGGATCGGATCCTTGAAGACCTTGTCATAATCATGCTTTGTATTGCATGCGGCAAATCCAATTGCCATGCACGCAAAGGCGAACACTTTTTTCATATTAAATTTTAATTGATATACGCAACAACCTCATCTTCCATCAGGAAGACGGTTCCAGATAATACGCCCGGTTACAGGCCGTGGGTTAACAATTTTCCGGAGGTTGCTCTGCAGTGGGGAAATAAGAGGCAGAATGGCTTTCTAAGTAGCGTCCATGAACCGGCACCAGGGCAATGCTGATGGGGCCGAGGCTGAAGCCGTCATGGAGGGTATAGTAATCGACAGAAAAATTCTTGGAGGAACCGGAATGGTTGTCTGACTTTTTACTTTGTCCGGTGTGCTGGAGGTCGTTAACCAGTTTGAAAAAATCATCCTTGGCATTGCGCAGCTGGGTTACCTGCCGGTTGGGGATGCACAGTAATTCGAGGGAATCGTTGAAATGCCGGATTTTGACGTATTTATAGGGGACACCCTGAATTTCTATTTGGCCGTCTACGCGTTCAAACCGGCTGTAGTTGGCATAGGAACTGATATGTCCCGAGGGAACCTTGATAGAGACCAGCTGGGACTCATCAAAATTGTTATCATCCAGACTGGATTCCAGCTGCTGGTTGGCTTTTTGTTCCAGGTAGGAACTTAAAAAGCGAAAGCCCACCCAGTTAAAGAGCAATATCCCAAGTAGTAATATGGAGGCAGTCCTTTTCAAGAAGCGCCAAATTAAAGAAAATTATTTAACCGTATAAATTTTCTTTTCAGGACCCACTCCTGTGATGGTCAGGCTTTTCCATCCTGAAGGAAGTTTGGAGGGTATTTGGACAATGCCCTTCGGGGTGATCTCCAGGCCCCCGAAACCCATCAGCAGCGACTGGATAATGCCGCCTGCCCCGGTAGCAAAATAAGGATTGGTACCACCCTTGGTCTCGGCAATCACCCGGAAAGGGGGGTTAAGGTTGGGCAGGTAGGCATCCTGGAAGAAATGAAATGCTTTGTTGCCCTCGCCCAGCCTGGCATACAGGAGGGCAAAGACGGCCTGGGTCATGGCAGGGGTGCCCGCATCCGGGACCCTGGTTTCATAATAGGCCAGGTCCTTCCTGATCTGTTTGGGGTCGGTTACTTCCTTTAAAGGATAGGAAAGCAGGTTGGCGTCAGCCTGTTTGATGCCCTCGCCGTTGTAGGCGGCATGCTCCCTGGTGACCCCATCGGGAAATGTCAGGATGGGAATATTGGCGGCTACCTTTATCCAGTCCGCGTCCGGGGTAAGGCCCAGGAGTCTGGCGGCTTCAGTGGCATATTGCAGGGTGGCTTTGGCTGCTGCATTGGTGAACGCATTGTTATTGACGTTTTCAGCCCACTCATCTGCTGCCACGACGTTATTGATATCGTAGTGGCCGGGCCCGTTTCTTTCCACCCTGGATGCCCAGAAATCGGCCGTGGCAGACAGGATGGGCCAGCCTTTTTCTTTCAGCCAGGACCTGTCCTGGGTCACGCAGTAGTAATTCCAGGCTGCCAATGCCACACAGGCGGTGATATGATGTTCAAACGGGCCGCTGAGGGCCCATACCGGTGTTTCCTCCACACCGGTTCCTGCACTCTCCCAGGGGTACATGGCTCCCTTGTAGCCATGGGAAAAAGCGTTGCGCCTGGCGGCTTCCAGTCTTTCAAATCGATATTCCACGAAGGCTTTTCCCAGTTCAGGGTGCAGTACCAGCAGCCCGGGGTACATCCACAGGTCTGCATCCCAGAAGACATGCCCGTTGTAACCCAGCCCGCTGAGTCCCATGGGCGAAGGGCTTAAGGAAGTCCCTTCCCTGACAAAGGAATATAAATGATAGAGCATACTGTGCACGTCCTGCTGGGAGGCGGCATCCCCTTGGATTTGTATGTCGCTTTTCCAAAGATCATCCCAGGCCTGGTTATGGAACTGGAGCAGTCGGTCCCTGCCCTGGAGTTTGGCAAAAATGGTCAGCCTTTCTGCTTCGTTGAGGGGATCGTCATGGTGGGCGGAGGTGATGGAGGACCCTGCAATGGAAAACCGGTAGGTTTCACCTGCTTTTATCTTCCTGGTGAATTTCATGAGGTGCATGTTGTTGTCCCACATTTCGTGGACGACCCTTGGCTCCTGTCCATGGGGTTCCCCGAACAAAAAAGTGGTGGAAGCGCACATCAGCAGTTTCCCGGTCGGGCTTTTGGCCGATGAAGTCAGCAGACTGATGAGCACATGGGGCCGGTCGATCTCGTTGTAATAGTTCTGCACGTCCTTGAGGGCATCGGGGGCTTCCATGACACTGGACCCGGTAATGCTTATGTCTTTTTTGGCTACGATGGAAATATCCATGAGTACGGTAAAGGGCAGGTGACGAAGGGAGTAATAGGTATAGGAGATGAGGGCCTTATCACCGTAGTCAAAGGAGGTGGTAAAGGAAGCATGGTGCATATCGAGTTCCTGTTTCATGTGGCTGATGTCCCTGGATCCGATCCGGTGGTCATCTATATCCAGGTTCATATTGAGCAGGTTAAAGCTGCGCAGAAAATTACTGACCCGTCCTCTTCCGTAGAGATCATAGGCGCCGGCCAGGACCACATCCTTCACCCGGAAGGGTTCAGCAGAGGATACAATGCCGATCATGCCGTTGGCCACCGTAACACCGTAATATCCATTGGGGTCTATTTTTTCCGCGCTTATTTTCCAGGGATCCTGGGCCACCAGGGGGGAGGTAATCAGCAGGGTAAGGCATATCTGGAGCATGCCGGCAGACAATCGATTCCGCATAACAAGAATATTTATATTCTGTAAAAATAGCAATCAGGCTACAGGAAGAATAAATATTTTCTAAAAACTGCTGCCGGCACCCCCGCCGCCGCCGCTGCCCCCGCCAAAGGATGTATGGCCTTCCGGGCCCGGGGTTGCCATTGAGAAAGCGGCTGTGGCCACAAGGGCCCCGGCCTGTCGGGCCGGGTCCATATCCTTAGGCTGATAAATAAAACCATGACGGACCCTGAAAAGGTATTTCATCAGCCACCAGGGAAGCCCTAACAGCACCAGGCCCCAGAGGACCATGGCCTGTTCTGCCGGCAGCAGGGGATGAAAATGCCGCAGGGTGAGCACGGCAAAAGCCAGTCCCAATATCCCCAGGCGAATCAGCATCAGGCGCTTTTTTTTCAAACCCGCCCCCAGAAAGGCCAGCGGCATGCAGAAAGTCAGGATCCAGGAAAACCAGGCCCAGGCCTTTGCCGGTTCGGGCTGGTAACGCAGGGGGTTGGGGACCTCCTGGATGATAAAATAGTTTATGAGATAATAAGCGGCCGACAGAGAAGCCAGTTCAAAGGCAAGCAGGCAGTTTCTGTAGTGATTCAACCGCGGAGAATCCGTAAAAAGGGCAGCCAGCAGGTAGCCCGACAGGGCAACCCCAGATATTATAAAAGGAGTTCCGCCAAAGGACCAGTAGCCTGAAGGGAGGATGACAAGCAGCAAAAGATAAAGAAACACTACCAGGCAGGCCGCTGCCATGACTGAATTGGCAAAGCGAAGGGTCAGGTACGCAAGGAGTACCAGGCTCAGACCGGTTTGGCCCGTTGCCTGCCAATGGGTATATCTTATGGCTGCGATCAGCAACAGGGCAGTTATCCAAACCAGGGCATCGTCCACCCCTGAACGGACATGTTTTTTTACTCCAACCAGGTATTCGAGTAAACCATAGGCGGCGATGCCCATAAAAAGAAATATATAGAAATTGTCCACCCAGGAGAATTCAAAGAATTGGAATATCAGGGCCACACAAGCCGCTGCGATGACCAGGGTCATTACGAAGAGCCCGATCCCGATGGGTAGCTTGGGGGTGTAAAAATCGGCCTTGTACTTTTTCAGGCAGACCTCCCTTTCTCCCGCACTGATGCAGCCCCGCCAAACGGCCTCATCCAGTTGAGCGCGCAGGGCACCGTAATCCAGGGAGGCAGGGGAGTATGCGATCATAATTGCCTGATTTTTTGGTTCCGGTCCATCAGGAAATATACCATCGCAATGGCTGAACCGATAAAATAAAAGCAGCCTGCATATATCTGGGCAGATATGCTCATTCCCAGTTGGTGCATCAGCCGCAGGAACGCATAACTCATGCCGCAATAGAAATACAGGGTCAGGACCAGCACCTGGTAAAAGGAGCGGTTGCGGATGGATTCCCTATAAAAATATAGGGTTGGAATACTCAATAGCAGAAGCCACCAGCCGTATTGATTGTCAAAATGGAACAGGCCGGCCAGGGAGGCAATAAAAGTCATATGCAAACCGAAATTTGTATAGGCCGGCTCAAAATGGGATTTTATTTTCCACCGCTGGGTCAGTTTGCCCACCAGCAGGAGCAGGATGCCCAGCAACAAGGCAGTAACTATCAGGGTTGAACTGTTGAAATCATTGTCCTTCAGCAGGCGGTTAGGGGTTACCGTAATGCCAACCCAGGCAGCCAGGTTGGAGATGGCAAGACCCAGTACCCCCATGGAATCGAAATAGTAGGCGCAAAAGAAAAATACCACCATGGGGATGAAGGATTCCAGCCCATAGCGATCCCCGAAAACATGGTAAGCATACTGCCAGTATCCGATAAAAATCAAAAACAACAGACATCCCAGCAGCAGCAGGTAGTCAAAAAGTCCGTCCGGGCTCCATGACTTCCCCCAGGAGAAGGGCGCCCTTCGCAGGAAGCAATACACAAAACAACCCAAACCGAGCAGGGCAACCCCTGTCAGGATGACCAGGTGACCGAGACTTTCCAGGTTCTTATAGATCCATAACCCCAGGCCCCCGGTTACCAGCAGGACACCTGCGTATAGGATGGTCCTGATCTCCCAGTAAAGGTTCAAAGGCTCCCTGGCGGGTAGACTCCGGATTTTCTCCATGGATTCCGGGCTGATAAGACCTTCCCCGTAAAGCTTTTCAAATGTTGACTTTTCAAGCATGCATGGGTTGTTTTGGGTTCAGTCGTCGTATTGTTTTAAAATTATGACAATCCCGATCAATTCATCCCGATATTTGCGACTTTAATTAGTATTCATGGATCAGTTATATCAATACGAATCCCTGCTTGATTTTACCAGCCGTGTTTTTGTCAGGATGGGATGCCCTCCCACGGAGGCCGCCACGGCAGCCCGGGCCCTGCTGAGTGCCGATCTGCGCGGCATAGATTCTCACGGGGTGGCAAGACTCACCGGTTATGTGCGCCTTTGGGAGGCCAAAAGGGCCAATACCACGCCGGACATCCGTATTATACATGAAACGCCCTCCACCGCCGTGGTGGACGGGGACGGGGGACTCGGTCTGGTGGTAGCCCCATTTGCCATGCAGGTGGCCATCGAAAAGGCCCGGGCGGTCGGAACCGGCTGGGTAAGTGTGCAGCATTCCAACCATTTCGGGATCGCCGGCTACCATGCCATGAAGGCCCTGGATGAAGACATGATAGGCATAGCCATGACCAATGCCAGTGCCCTGGTTGCACCCACTTTTTCGGTGGAAAGGATGCTGGGCACCAATCCCATCTGCGTAGCCATACCGGCAGGGGAGGAACCCGCCTTTGTGGCCGATCTGGCCACCACCACGGCTGCCAATGGGAAACTGGAAATCCTTCAAAGAAAAAACCAGCAGGCTCCCCAGGGATGGATACAGGATAAACAGGGACAGATATCCGTCAATCCGCATGAGCTCAAGACAGGGGGTGCCTTGCTTCCCCTGGGAGGGGACCGCGAACACGGCTCCCACAAGGGGTATGCCCTGGGCGCCATCGTGGATATCTTTTCTGCCATTTTGAGCGGCGCCAACTACGGACCCTGGGTGCCGCCTTTTCCGGCCTATGTCCCCATGCCTGAGAACATGCCGGGCAAAGGCATTGGCCATTTTTTTGGAGCCATGCGCATCGATGCCTTCAGGCCGGCCGAAGAGTTTAAAAAACATATGGACCAGTGGATCCGGCGCTTCCGGGGGGCTAAAACCGTGGAGGGGCAGGACCGTGTGCTGATACCCGGCGACCCGGAAAGGGAGATGGAAATACAAAGGCGGCAGTCGGGTATTCCCCTGATGCAGAGTGTGGCAGCCGAGTTGCAGGAATTGGGCGGCCGTTTCGATGTCCCCTGGATTTGATCCGGCGGGTCCGGCGCTAAGAGCTGCCAGAAAATTCAAAAGAGACCGGAGAACAGTTTTTAATAGGAGGCGCAAAATAATCAGCCAGCCTGTATCTTTGCACTCCAAAAATTAGGCGTAATGAAAGTAATGAAGTTTGGAGGCACCTCCGTTGGCAAACCGGAACGTATGCAGCAGGTGACTGCACTGATCACCAGGGAGGCAGAGCCAAAAATAGTAGTGCTGAGTGCGCTGAGCGGTACCACCAATGCCCTGGTTGAAATCGGCCATTCCATTGCCAGTGGCGAGCGCGAACAGGCCCGGCGCCAGATCGAAAAACTCCAGGGTCATTACCAGGATTTTATCCGGGAACTGGTCCAGGGGGAAAAGACCTATGCCAAGGCCCGCGCCATTGTGGCGGAACATTTTGAATTCCTGACCATCATCCTGAAGATTTCCTTCAGTGAGGCCCTCAACAAGGATATCCTGGCTCAGGGAGAATTACTGTCCACCAAACTCTTTTGTGTTTACCTGGAAGAAAAGGGGATAGATCATGTACTGCTGCCTGCCCTGGAGTTCATGAGCATCGATGCCCATGATGAACCCCAGATCGGGAGTATTAAGGTAAAACTCAGCCAGTTGCTGGATCATTATAAAGACAAGACCCTCTTCATTACCCAGGGATACATCTGCCGCAATGCAAGGGGAGAGGTGGACAATCTCAAAAGGGGCGGCAGTGATTACAGTGCCTCCCTGATTGCGGCGGCCATCAATGCCACGGTATGCGAAATATGGACCGATATCGACGGCATGCACAACAATGACCCCCGTGTGGTGAAAAAAACGGTTGCCATAGAGCAGCTGAGTTTTGAAGAAGCGGCCGAGCTGGCTTATTTTGGAGCGAAGATCCTGCACCCGGCCAGCATATGGCCGGCCCAGTTCTATAAAGTCCCGGTCAAACTGCTTAACACCATGGAACCGGAGGCAAAGGGAACACTCATCACCCAGGAGGCGGGTTCGGTGGGCGTTAAGGCCATTGCCGCCAAAGACGGCATTATAGCCATTCACATACGCAGCAGCCGGATGCTGCTGGCCTACGGATTTTTGAGAAAAATATTCGAAGTCTTTGAAAAGTACCGCACTTCCATAGACATGATCACCACTTCTGAAGTGGCTGTTTCGGTGACCATCGATACCACCGCCAATCTCAGGGATATATTAAAAGAGCTGGAACCATTCGGTGCTGTTGAAACGGAGGACAACCATACCATCGTGTCCATTGTGGGCAATGAAATCGCGGAGACAAAGGATATTCTCAGTAAACTCTTTGATTCGCTCTCACCCGTTCCGGTTAGAATGGTAAGCTATGGCGGCAGCAAACACAACGTTTCCCTGCTGGTGCCTTCTTCCTATAAAACGCAGACCCTTCAGTTACTTAACAAAGGGCTCTTCGGACTCGAATAAAATAACCGGCCCTTCTTTGCGGGCTCCTGGAGCCTGGTGCCGCCATTTTTTATGGAGACGGGAATCCATTATTTTTTCAGCCAGCCACCGGCGTCCATCCAATTTTTGAGCCGCTCCATCCATTGGTCAGGAGTCGTCGGGTTGTTCAGGCCAAATCCATGGCCCCCCTTGGGATAAACATGGATTTCCGCCGGGATATGGTGCTGTTGAAGCGCCTCATAAAACCGGAGGCTGTTTTGCACTTTTACCACCTCATCGTCACCCGCATGCACCAGAAAGGAGGCAGGGGTGTGGTCGGTGACCTGCATTTCGTTGGAGTATTCCAGAATCTTTTGGGGTGAGGGGGTTTTTCCAAGCAGATTATCCCTGGAACCGATGTGCCCCACCTCGTCGGTAAAACTGATTACCGGGTAGATGAGCACCATAAAATCCGGCCGGAGGCTGGTGTTGCCTGTATTGTTTATCAGGGATTTTGAAAAATGAGTGCCAGCCGTGGAAGCCAGGTGGCCGCCTGCAGAAAAGCCCATGATACCTACCCTGTTTGGGTTGACATTCCAGGCCGCTGCATGTTCCCTGACCAGTTGTATGGCCCGCTGGGCGTCCTGCAAAGGACCGATTTCCCGGTTGGGCATCCAGTCTTCGTTGGGTATCCGGTATTTCAATACAAAAGCAGCAACCCCCATATCATTGAATTTCCGGGCTATGTCATAGCCTTCATGGCCGGCAGCCACAATTCCGTAGCCTCCCCCCGGGCAAATTACCACAGCGGTGCCGTTGGCTTTGTCCCTGGCAGGCAAAAACAGGGTAAGGGTTGGTCTGGAGACATTGCTGATGATCAGTATGTGGCTGTCTGCAGTAGTTTCGGATTTTTCGGTATTGGGAGCGGGCTTTGAATTGGGTATGCTGTCTGCATACAGGGGTATTTCAGTCATTGTGTTTTGGGTATGGCCCATCAGGGTAAGATGGCAGGTAATGAGGAAGAGAATGATTTTTTTCATGTAATGGCTATAAGACAAATGTAGAATTTTAGACGGATCAAAGTTATTTTATCGTGCTATTTGCATTGTTTATACATATTGAGTAAACTTGCCATGGACAATTAACCCGGCGGCACATGAGAATTGGCATTGAAGCACAAAGGATATTTCGCTCCCATAAGCACGGAATGGAGGTCGTGGCCCTGGAATTAATCCGGCAGATCCGGAAGTTGGATACCACCAACGAATATATAGTCTTTGCAAGGGATGACGCAGACCGGTCCTGCCTGCAGGAGCGTGATCGATTTATGGTGAAAACACCGCACTCCACCAATTATGCTACCTGGGAGCAGCTGGGACTGCCCCGCGCCGTTAGAAAGGAAAGGGTGGATTTCCTGCATTGTACCTGCAATACCGCCCCGCTGTTTTGCCCGGTTCCCTTACTGGTAACCATCCATGATATCATATACCTGGAACATGCTGATTTTAAAGGCACTGCCTACCAGAACTTTGGAAACCTCTACCGACGTTTCATCGTTCCAAGAATTGTTGACAAGGCCCGGCAGATCATCACGGTCTCAGAAAGTGAAAAACAAGTGATTCTCAAAAAATTCGGGTTGCCCCCTGAAAAGGTAACAGTGATCTATAATGCGGTGGGTGAACATTTCAATGACCGTTACCCCGATGCCCAAATCCAGGCCCTGCGTAAAAAGTATGGACTGCCCGAAAGTTTTCTTTTTTATATGGGTAATACAGCCCCCCAGAAAAACACCCCCGGCGTGATCAGAGCTTTTGTGGATTATTGCCGCCAGGCGAAGGACCCGGTTCCCCTGGTCATGCTGGGCTATGACCGGGCACTGGTGCAGCATGCGCTGGAGAAGGCAGGGAATGGCAAATGGATGGAAAAATTTATTTTTCCAAAGTACCTTCCGGCTGGGGAGTTGCCACTGATGTATCAGGCATCCACCGTCTTTTTGTATCCTTCCCTGCGGGAGGGTTTTGGCCTGCCCATCCTGGAAGCCATGGGATGCGGGACACCCGTGATCACTTCCGGGATTTCTTCCATGCCCGAGGTAGCCGGAGGCTGTGCCCTGCTGGTAGACCCCCTGGAATGCCGGGAGATTACGCAGGCTATCTGCTCCCTGTTGTCCGACGAGGGCCTTCGCCAGCAATTGCGCAAAAAGGGAATTGAGCGGGCTTCCCAATTCAGCTGGGAAAATTCCGCCAGGCAGCTGCTGGCCGTTTATGACCAAATGGTCAGCCACTAATACCCGCCTGGGGATTGGGACGCATGGCCCTGGCATTTTTCCTGCCGGGATCAGATCACCAGCATGGCATCGCCGTAACTGAAGAAACGGTATTTATCCTTGATGGCCTTCTTGTAGGCATCCATGGCAAGGTCATAGCCCGCGAAGGCGCAAACCATGATCAGCAGGCTGGTCTTGGGCAGGTGGAAATTAGTAATGAGGGCATCTGCGATATTGAATTGGTAAGGCGGGTGAATAAAGGTGTTCGTCCAGCCTTCTGAGGGTTTGAGGAGTTTTTCCGCTGTAAAGGAGGATTCAATGGCACGCATGGTGGTGGTACCCACCGAACATATCCGGTGATTTCCCAGCCTGGCCTTATTGACAATCTTGCAGGCATCTTCATCAATATTGTAGTATTCGGCGTCCATTTTATGCTTGCTCAGGTCTTCCACTTCAATGGGACGAAAAGTACCCAGGCCAGTATGAAGGGTTACCTCCGCAAAACGGATCCCCTTAATTTCCAGCCGCTTGATCAGTTCCTTGCTGAAATGCAAACCTGCAGTGGGAGCCGCAACGGCGCCTTCATGCTTGGCGTAGACGGTCTGGTATCGTTCCTTGTCCTCTTCATCAGGCTTGCGCTTGATGTATTTGGGCAGGGGTGTCTCACCCAGGAATTCCAGCATCTGGCGGAATTCCTCATCATTGCCGTCCCAGAGGAAACGAATGGTACGCCCCCGGCTGGTGGTATTGTCAATGACTTCCGCCACCAGTTCATCGTTATCACCGAAATACAGTTTATTACCCACCCGAATCTTTCTGGCTGGGTCAACGATCACGTCCCAGAGGCGGTTGGGCCGGTTGAGTTCGCGCAACAGGAAAACTTCTATTTTGGCGCCGGTCTTTTCCTTTCTTCCGTACATACGGGCCGGGAACACTTTGGTATTGTTAACAACAAATGCGTCTTTATCATCAAAATAATCCAGAATATCCCGGAAGTGTTTGTTCTCGATCTGGCCCGTATGACGATGGATGACCATCATTCGGCTGTCTTCTCTTTTTTTGGCTGGGTGCTGGGCGATCAGGTTCAGGGGAAGGTCAAACTTAAACTGGGATAACTTCATGTGCAATATAATTTTTAGACGATCGCAACATGACACCAGGATGGTGATTAAAGGAGCTAACTACTCAGTTTCCGGGTCAAACCAGGTCTTAGAGGCACCCGATTTGGTATCATGTTACGGCATGATTTTTAAGCGGGCAAAGGTAATCGATTTGTTTGATATTGAAAAATAAGAAATTCCCGCTTCACCGGAAAGGCGGACCGGCGGCGATGCCCTTCCTCCGGAGGGGTTTACCAGGGCCCCGGGGGGTAGGGCAAAAGCCATTACACAGATATGTTAAAATGTGCGCTTTATGCTAGCGCCCGGCAAAATAATTTTTAGGAATTCCCTTCTTTTATGCAACTTCATAATAACTGATTTACAATATAATGAGAATGATTTCCGCTTTCGGGCGATCGAAGGGAATAATCCTGTTGCTTTTGACCCCCCTATTTTTAACCGCCCAAAAAAAACCGGAAAAAAAGTATCCTGCCCTGCTGTGGGAAATTACCGGAAACGGTTTAACCAAGCCCTCCTACCTCTTTGGCACCATGCATGTCAGCAGTAAGCTTGTATTTCATCTCAGTGATTCCTTTTATACAGCCATAAAAAACGCAGAGGTGGTAGCCCTGGAACTCGACCCCCAGCTCTGGCAGGATCAGTTATACCGCTACCAAAACATGCAGGGCAATCTCCGGTCCTATTCGCAGGGCTCCCCCAACGATTATCTCAATGAAAAATCGTTCCAGCTGGAAAAATATGAAGACCGGATCAAAACTGCCCTGAGCGATGAACCCACCCTGATCAACGGCCTGTTGTACCGAACGGTTCAGCCCAAAGCGGATTTTGAGGAAGATACCTACCTGGATTTATATATTTACCAGACCGGTAAACGCTTCGGTAAAATGACCACCGGGGTGGAAAACTATGTGGAAACCGAAAAGCTTATCCTGGAAGCAAGCCAGGACATGATGAAGGACAGGAAGAAAAAGACTTTCGACAACAACGGCGAATCCATGTATGAAATAGAACGCAAAACCCAGGAAGCCTACCGGAAGGGGGACCTGGACCTGCTGGATTCCCTGGAAAGACTCATGCAGACCTCCGCTGCGTATATGGAGAAGTTCCTCTACAGGCGCAACGAAATACAGGCCAATTCCATAGACAGCATCCTGGGCAAACATTCCCTTTTTGTAGGCGTGGGAGCAGCCCACCTTCCCAACCAGCGGGGTGTGATCGAACTGCTTCGACACAAAGGATACCATCTTCGCCCGGTAAGTATGCAGGACCGGGACGGGTCTCTGCGCGACGATGTGGAAAAGGTAAAAGTACCCGTGGTTTTCTCCAACTTTACCTCCGATGACGGGTTGTTCAGCGTGCAGTCTCCGGGTAATTTATATAAGAGATCAGACGGCCGTGCCAATGACTCCTGGCAGTATGCGGACATGAGCAATGGGGCCTATTATATGGTAAGCCGGGTCAAGACCCACGGTGTGGTGCTGGGGAATTCCCCTGAGACCGTGCTGAGGAAAGTGGATAGTCTGCTCTATGAGAATATTCCAGGGAAAATCATCCGGAAAAAACCGGTGGTGATTAACGGATACCGTGGATTTGATATTACAAACCGCACCCGCAGGGGGGATATCCAGCGGTATACCATCCTGGTTACCCCTTTTGAAGTGCTGGTTTTCAAAATGAGCGGAAATGCCTCCTATGTGGAAGGACCTGAGGCTGAACAGTTCTTCGGGTCCATACAGGTTAAGCATCTCCCGGATTCAAAAACCTGGGTGGATTTTTCTCCCCGCCGGGGCGGGTTCACTGCCCGCTTTCCCCACCCGCCCTTTGAAAACAGGTACAGCGGAAATTTTGACGGGGTTCCCCGCTGGGAATACGAAGCCTATGATTCCGCCAGCGGGGAGGCCTTTCTGATATGGAGAAGAAATATCCAGAACCTTCATTTCCTGGAGGAAAACGCCTTTGACCTGGACTTGATGGAAGAGAGTTTTCACCTTTCTGAGTTTATTGATAAAACCCTGGGCAGGCAGCCCGGAATGTTCCGGGGCAGGCCCTGTCTAAATGCCACTTACAGATTAAAGGACGGTGCTCTTATGCAGGCCAGGTTCCTGATCAAAGGGTCGCAATACATTATGATGGCTGCCCGGGCTCAGGATAAATGGGCACATGCGGCCTCCTTTTTTGATTCTTTTTCCTTTAGACCCTTTATCTATTCGGGTTTCCGTAATTACGCGGACACCTTCGTGAACTTTACCGTTTCCACCCCCGTGGTGCCCGATATTGATTTCCAGGTCAGAACCATCATGGAAAGGACCAGCAGTGAAGAGTTCCTGAATTCCATGCCGGAGTACAGTTATTACTGGCCCCGGCCCAAAACCGCTCTTTTCCAGGACGACTCCACCGGTGAATCGGTCTATGTTTCTGTACAATCCTATCTTAAGTATTACTACCCCAAGGATTCCGCCACATTCTGGAAGGAGGAAGTAAATGAGAAAAGGATCCGCGAAGACCTGATCATCAAAAGCCGGGAGCCATTCAGGTTCAACGATTCGGTCTACGGGTTCAAGTATGTGTATTCGGATACAAGTACCACCAGGATCCTGCAGAACTGGATTTTCCTAAAAGATAACAGGCTCTACCGCATCATGAGCATGAGGGATTCCCTGGATGATGACAGTGAATTCATCGACCGGTTCTTTTACAGCTTCCGCCCCACCCAAAAAAAGATGGGGGAACCGCTCTTTCGCAATAAGCTGGATGTCTTCTTTCGGGACTTTTACAGTGCGGATTCGGCCACCTCAAAAAGGGCCAGGGAAGCCATACCCAATATTTATTTTGGGAAGGCTGGACTGAGCCGCCTGGTGGGGGCCATTGGAAGCTTGGGTTATAACAGCCGGGACTATTTCAGCACCAAGACCAAACTGATCAATGAACTGGGTTATATCAATGATTCATCTGTGGTGGGCCAGGTGGTGGAAACCTTAAAGGGATTATACGAAAAAGCGGGTGATACCAGCACCTTCCAGAATGCCGTACTAAAGGCCCTGGCCAGGCACAAGACGGCTCCGGCCTATGAGCTCCTGAAGGTTCTTCTCATTCAGGACCCCCCTGTATTTGATAATAATTCTGATTATAACTACCTGTTTCAGCAACTGGGAGACTCCCTTCGGCTGGCCAGGACCCTGTTTCCCGAACTGCTCCAGCTATCCACCGTGGACGATTACAAGGACAATGTTCATTCCCTGCTGACCACCCTGGTGGACAGCGGGTATATGAAGGCCTCAGATTATGAACCCTATTTCAGCAAACTCTATTTCGATGCCAAGATCCAGTTGAAAAAGCAGCTGGGAAGAGATGAACAGCAATTCCAGCAGAAGGCAGAGGAGGGCGGTGAAAGCGAAAAATTGGAGGAAACCGAAAAGACGGACGGGGATCCATCCAATGACCTGGAAGACGATGCGGTCCTGCTGATGCCATTTTACGACCGCAATGCCACGGTCCCCCGCTTTTTTGACAAACTGCTGAAGTCCAGCGATGAATCCCTGAAGATGTCGGCTGCGGTGCTGTTGATCCGCAACCATAAAAAAGTGCCCGATTCGGTCCTAAACGGACTGGCCTCCAGTGACAAATACCGATTCCCGCTTTATAAAAGGCTCCTTTCCATTCACCAGGAAATCCTGTTCCCACAGCGCTACTTGGACCAGGTGGATATGGCAAGATCCCAGCTGGTCAGCACAAGGGCCGGTAAGGATGTTTTTGCCATCGAATATGTGGATAAAAAGCAGGTGCGGCTGAAACAGGAAACGGGGTTTGTGTATTTTTTTAAATATAAGCTCAGCAAGGATGAAAAGTGGCAGATCGGAATCAGTGGCCTGCAACCCCTCAATCACGCTGCCATTGGAACCGGTGATGAACTGGTAAAATTCACCAACAAAAACATCGGGGACCATGAACCGCTCTCAGAACAGTTCGATAAGCAGTTGCTGAGGCTTATTTTTTCCCGCCATAAAAGCGCGGCCTCCTTTTACCTGGACAGTGATTATTACGTTGGGCGCGGCGATGAATAGCCCATGATTAGGGAGCATAAGCCCAGCCAGCACCTCTTTGCGCTCAGAGGCCCCTGAGAATGGCATCCAGCAGAACCCGGGTATATGCGGAGGCGGGACGCAGACAGATATCCTCCGCCTCACCCATTTCCTCCATCCTTCCTCTGTTCATGACACAGATACGGTCGCAGAAATACCTGACCACCGAGAGGTCATGGGATATGAATAAGATGGTGAAACCGTAGGCCGTTTTGAGGTCATTGAGCAGATTGAGTACCTGGGCCTGAACACTGACATCGAGGGCCGAGACGGACTCATCGCAAACCAGGAAGGAAGGGTTGACAGCCAGCGCGCGGGCGATTACGATACGCTGGCGCTGACCCCCTGAAAATTCATGGGGGTAACGGTTTGCCTGTTCGGGGGTAAGACCCACTTTTTCCAACAGCTCCCTTACTTTTTTACGGCGTTCCCCGGCGGAGGTGATGATCCGGTGCACTTTCATGGGTTCCTCGATGGCTGCCCCGACGGTCATGCGTGGGTTGAGTGAGGAAAAGGGGTCCTGGAAAATGAGCTGAATGTCCCGCCGCAGGTGTTTCAATGCTCCCGGGCTGCAGGAGGCCATGTCTTTGCCCCGATACAGGATCTTGCCGGCCCCTGGCCGGACCAGTTGCAGCAGGGCCCGGCCCAGGGTGGTTTTGCCACAGCCCGATTCCCCCACCAGTCCCAGGGTTTCTCCCTCATAGATGTCAAAGCTGATATCATCCACCGCCCTGGTATAGCGCGCGGGCCTGCCCAGCAAACCCTTCCGGGACGGGAAACTGACACTCAGCCCCCTGACACTGAAAACCGGGTTGCGCGGGCTGTTTAATAAGGGTTTTTCCGGTGGCAGCCCGGCTGTGGATGCAGGGGGCTCCAATAAATAGGGGGGTGCGGTCTCGGCGGGGTGAGGGGCGGACCGCATGTCCCCTGCCAGGGGCAGGCGCTGGCCTTTGCGATACAGGGCCGGCCTGCACAGAAGCAGGCCACGTGTATAGGGGTGTCTGGGCGCAGAGAAAATTTCTTTTACCGGGCCTTCCTCCACCATCCGGCCCTTGTACATCACCAGCGCCCTGTCAGCTATTTCGGCCACCACTCCCAGGTCGTGGGTGATGAAAAGAACCCCCATGCCCTGCTTTTGCTGCAGATCCTTGATTAAGCGGAGTATGGTCTTTTGCACCGTTACATCCAGGGCCGTGGTCGGTTCATCGCAGATCAGCAGGGAGGGTTGACAAGACATGGCCATGGCGATCATCACCCGTTGCTTTTGTCCGCCGCTTAACTGGTGGGGATAGCGATGGAATACCGCGGCCGGATCGGGAAGCTGCATGCGTTCAAACAACTCCATGGCCTCCTGTTTTGCCAGGCTGCGCGTGATTTCCTTATGAAGCCGGATGGCTTCCATCACCTGGCTTCCACAGCTAAATACAGGATTGAGTGAACTCATCGGCTCCTGGAAAATCATGGCGATTTGGTTTCCCCGGACCTGCTGCATCCGGTCCGCATTTATTTTCAGCAGGTCCACTGCAGGCCCCCCGGTAGGGGAAAACAGCAATTCTCCTGACGTATAGATGGCAGGCGGGGAGGGGAGCAGCTGTAACAGGGAAAGGGCCGTCACCGATTTACCCGACCCTGACTCGCCCACCAGCGCTACAATTTCGCCCCGCTTTATCTGCAAGGACAGGTCAGTGACCGCAGGGGTTTCGCCCTGCTGACCTGAAAAGTGTATGGAGAGATGAGAAATTTGAAGCAGTGGTGGCAGCATGCTATGGATTGACCGTGGACAATTAAAAACGAAGGTGCCTTACCGTGAGGCCATTGTTAATAAGCTGCTTTAAGGAATCAATTCCGATCCTGATATGGTTTTCGACAAACTGTCCGGTTATCTTACGGTCGCTTTCTTCTGTTTTCACCCCCTCCGGCGTCATTGGCTGATCGCTCACCAGCAGCAGGGCCCCGGTTGGAATCTTATTGTAGAAACCCACTGAAAAAATGGTGGCTGTCTCCATGTCTATGGCATAGGCCCGGATTTTCTGCAGGTATTCCTTGAAAACCTCATCATGTTCCCAAACCCTCCGGTTGGTTGTGTATACCGTGCCGGTCCAGTAATCCACGGCATAATCCCGTATGGTGGTTGAAATGGCTTTCTGCAGGGCGAAAGCGGGCAGGGCGGGCACTTCCGGCGGGAAATAATCATTGGAAGTCCCCTCCCCGCGGATGGCTGCAATGGGCAGGATGAGGTCCCCCAGTTTATTGCGTTTCTTCAGTCCGCCGCATTTACCCAGGAAAAGAACAGCCTGTGGTTCGATGGCCGTGAGCAGATCCATGATGGTGGCCGCCGTAGGGCTTCCCATCCCGAAATTGATGATACTGATGTCTCCGGCGGTGGCGCATTGCATGGGATTGTCCTCACCGACAACAGGGACATTATGCCATTCGGCAAACAGGTTGACATAATTGCCGAAATTGGTCAGGAGAATATATTTTCCAAAATGCTCGATTTTTTCACCCGTATACCTTGGCAGCCAGTTTTGTACGATTTCAGCTTTAGTCTTCATATCTTCTGCTTTATGTTTTAATAATCCTATTTTAGCAAACCAGGGCCCTACATTCCCTGATCATGAAGTGGCCTAAGCGGGGTTTCTTGATTAACTTCCTTTGTAAATTTAGGAAAATTGAATTTGTCTATGATCAAATTGTACTACCCGCCCTACCAGTATAAAATTAAGGAGGAGGAAGGCGGTAAGGAATACATTTTTGATGGCCTTCGCAAACAGTGGGTTCGGCTGACCCCCGAAGAATGGGTCAGGCAAAATTTTATTCAATACCTGCTGCAGGTAAAAAACTATCCGGCGGCCTATATTGCCGTGGAACGAAAGATGAAACTGGGGGAAGTGAATAAAAGGTTTGACCTGCTGGTGTTTGACAAAGCCGCCAAGCCCTGGATGATGATCGAATGCAAGGCCATGGAAGTATCCCTGGACAAATCGGTACTTTGGCAGGTCCTGCATTATAATATGGCCATCCCCGTTAAATACCTGGTGATCACCAACGGTACGGCATGCTACGGCTACGTAAGGGGGGAGGTGGACTTTGACAGCATGAACCTGCTGCCAGCTTATGGGGAATAGGCAAGGCCCCTCCAAGGTCCCGATCCATGGTAAGGCTGCTTTTTGTTATCCCGTGAAAGGAAATGGGGTATTTCCCATCCGGCAGAGCGCCCGCCCTTCCAACCCGAACAGTCAACATACAACAGGGAAACCATGTGGTTTCCCTGTTGAAAAAAAATAATATTTGGTCAAAAGCAGGCGGCTGGCCTCAGGGGAATATACCCAGCTCTGCATAGGCCGTACCGACTTTATTAATGGCAACCACATAAGCAGCCGTGCGCATGTCGGGGATGGAGGGATTTTTTTTCCAGCAGTCCATGATTTCCCGGGTAGCGCCAATCATGGTTTCCTCCAGCCCGCTGTATACCAGGTCAACCTCATCTGCGCCGTGAAGGATGAATTCCTTTTCCTTGTCACTGACAGTCTTTCCCGTGAGTTCTTCTATCTGGCTTAATATATGGGAATTCATATTTTCAGTAAAGCGCTTTTCCATGCGGCCATAACGGACATGTGACAGGTTTTTGAGCCATTCAAAATAGGATACGGTCACACCGCCCGCATTCAGGTACATGTCGGGCACTACCAGCACGCCCTTTTTGACAAAAACCTCATCCGCTTCCGGTGTCAGCGGCCCATTGGCGGCTTCTCCAATCATTTTGGCCCGGACCCTGGGGGCATTGGCCCCGTTGATCACGTTCTCCAGGGCCGCTGGAATCAGAATATCGCATTCCATTTCCAGGGCGTCGGTGGATTGGGCCAGGTTGGTGGCTCCGGGAAAATTAAGGATGGAGCCGGTTTTTTTGCGGTGGGCAAACACTTCTTCTTCATGGAGTCCGTCCAAATTCATAATGGCTCCTTCGTATTCGGCCAGGCCGATGACCCTGGCTCCGCCTTCCCTGAAAAATTTGGCTGCGTGAAAACCGACATTGCCCAGACCCTGCACCACGACGGTCTTACCTTCCACCCCTGTTCCCATACCCAGTTTTTCCATGACATCGGGCATATTGCAGACCTCGCGGATTCCGTAGAAAACGCCCAGTCCTGTTGCCTCCCTGCGACCGCGCACACCACCCTGTGTAATGGGCTTTCCGGTAACGCAGCCCATGGCATCGATTTCACCGGGACGCATACTCATGTAGGTGTCCAGAATCCAGGCCATTTCCCTTTCGCCGGTACCGTAATCCGGGGCGGGGACGTCTATGCCCGGTCCGATGAAATTCTTCTTAATGAGCTCTGAGGTATACCTACGGGTGATTTTTTCCAGCTCGTAGGGTGTGTATTTTTTGGGGTCAATGGTAATGCCCCCCTTGGCACCCCCGAAGGGCACGTTTACAATGGCACACTTGTAGGTCATCAGTGCCGCCAGGGCCATGACCTCATCAAGATTTACCGAAAGAGAGAAACGGATACCGCCTTTGCAGGGGGATTTGTGATGGGAATGCTGTACGCGGTAGGCTTTGATTACTTCAATCTTGTCCCCGATTTTAACCGGGAAATACATCCGGTAAACGGAATTACACTGTTTGATCTGTTCAAGAACACCTGGATCCAGGTTGGTGAATTTAGCGGCTATGTCGAAACTTTTTTCGACGGCCTCGAAAAATTTGTATTCATTTGGAGCAGCCATATCGTTATTTTTTGAGTGAATATACCATTGACTTTTTCATAGGGTGGGAAAGCGAAAGTCCATTCATAGTTCCCCCTTTCAATACAGGTACAGCCCCCTGGCTTATATACTTTCTTTTTCCAGCCGGCTGATCTTTCTGTCCAAACGGACCACATAGAGGATGAGGCCCAGCAGGATGGTCACCAGAACGGCAATCACCACATAGATCTTTCCGTTGGACCGCATGGCTTCGGCCATGACCGGTTTTTCAACCGGGATGCTGTCCTGTGCCCGGGAGACCAATCCGGTCAGCAAACAGAGAACTGTACATAGTAAACGCAGAATTCTTTTATACATTGCTATATTTCTTTTCAGCTAATAATTGAAGGCGGATGCGCAGGGTGGTGATCCAAACGCCCAGCAGGGTCCAGCCCGGAATGGCGCCCAGCCAGAATATTACCCGCATGCGGCTGTCTATGTCCTTGGAACTGAAGGATGCGGGGTTGCCCATTCCGCCCGGATGCAGGCTTTCCACCAGCCTGGGGATGATCCAGATGGTAGGGAAAAGCATGGCAAAGGCAAAAATATTGTACACCGCGCTGATCCGGGAACGCTTATCAATATCTGTCATTGAATTACGCAGCACCAGGTAGGCAAAATAGATGAGCATGGCAATGGCTGCCCCGATCTGCTTGGGATCATTGCTCCAGAAACTCCCCCAGGTATAACGCGCCCAGATGGATCCTGTAATCAGCCCCAGCATACCAAAAAGGATTCCGGCCTTGCCGTATTCCAGGGCATAAATATCCCAGACATGGTTGTTGGTCCTGAGGTA